>QWOP01000012.1 GCA_003669605.1 Planctomycetota bacterium | reverse complement strand
TCGGGAGGCCCCACTGTGCCATCCTCATCGACAGCCACGGCCGACGAGACCGCACAGATCCATGCCTGATCGGCCTGATCGGCCCACGCACTGCCAAGCAGCACCAGATTCGCCGCCAGAGCCAGCCCCACGCACCTCATCATCGTCATTGCCATCTATCAACTCCCTTCGCTGTCGTGTCTGTATTGGAAGAAAGCAGTCGGCGTCAGCCGCCCGCATAATCGCTCACTGTTGTCAATGCTGCTGCTTCACCGCACCGTGTAGCCCTTGGCTTCCATGGCTGCCATGAAGTTTCGGCTCCACACCGCGTACGCCTGCTGGTAGCCAGCCACGGCCGTTGTGGAGGTGTTTCCGGCGGCCTTCACAGCCCGCCGTGAGCGCATCCCGCCGGTGAGGCCCAACGAGGTAGCGCCGATGGCTGCCCCCTTGCCGGCATCGCCCGCGATGGCGCCGACAGCGACTCCCACCAGCGCCCCACCTGCAGCACCTTTCACGGCCCCGCCCCGCGCAGCGCCGGCGGCATCCGCCGCCGCATGACCCTGCTGGTCGAGCAAGGCCTTCGCCTGATACGGATCCCAGCCGGTTTGCTGTGTGGCCCAATCGTAGGCAGCGGACTCATCGAGCCTCTGCTGCTCGGGGCTTTGTCCCTTCGCCGGAAAGATCGCCAGATTCCCCGGATTGGTACTGAGCGGGGGCGGACCAGCCTGCGCCGCGGTCGCCATCACTAGCCACGTCGCCATCGTCGATACCGCGAGGAACAGCCCCATCTTCTGCTTGATTCTCATCCTCATCTCAGACTCCCTTCTTCACTTGGATCAGTCGTGGACGAGCGTGGTGTACATCCTGAAGGTGAATTGGGAAATCTCAATTTGTTGCTTACGTTCCCCGCGCGCAAGAAAAGGGTGCCAAAGAAACAGCGCCCATTTTTTCCATCTCCGGTCAGGGGCTTGTGGTAGCGAAAGTGGCCCATCCTTTTGGCCGCCTGAGAGCTTCTTCTGGCCGATGACTACCCAGATTTGGTGGCTGGCACCTTTTTCCTAACAGCCCGTCAACGTCGCTTCACCGCAGCCCAGGGGCCTGGCGACAACCGGCCGCGGCGGTTGACTTGCCCTCCCGGGGCAACGCACACTTGAAACAGCGGTCGATCCCTGGGGACGAAGTTATGTCAACGCCGGCGCAGGCTCCGCGTTTGCTCGTGTCAATCGCCTCCAGGCTCTGCGCGGTGGTGGCAGTCCTCTTCCCTGCCGCGGCATGTGCTCTGTCGCCCACCGCGGCGGACGACCACTTCGAGCGGTTCGTCCGGCCATTGCTCGTGAAACGCTGCCACTCCTGCCATGCTGGCGACAAGGCCCAGGGGGGCCTGCGGCTCGATAGCCGAATGGCCCTTTTGCAGGGAGGAGACTCGGGCCCCGCCATCGAGCAAGGCCGTCCACTGGAGAGCCTTCTGATCCGGGCAGTCAGCCATGCCGACGGCCTCCAGATGCCCCCGGACGGCCGACTCGAAGGGCAGCAAATCGAGGACCTCATCAACTGGGTGGCTGCTGGGGCCGTCTGGCCGGCAGAGGACGCCGCTCCCGGCAGTCGGCCGGGTGCCCCCCTTCACGAGCCTCTTTTCGCCCAGCCGGTTGCGCCCGATGCTGCCCCGCTGGCCGACCATCTGCAATGGTGGCTGCGGGCTGACTCGCTCTTCCTTGAGGACGGCGCGGAAGTGCCGGTGTGGCCCGACTCGAGCCGTCACGGCCGCGATGCCAGTGCCACCAAGGGGATCCGCACCGATGGCACCGGCACGGCCGGGAGGTTTGTCCGCGCAAGTGCGCTCCACCGCCGCCCTGCGGTCCGCTTTACCAACGACACCGGCTACGCCTCGTCGCCGAGCCTGCCGGTGCCGATTGATGGCGACGCCCCCTATACGCTAGTGGCGGTGGTCAACCTCGAGCTTCACGATGTCGGCAACCCACACGACGGCATCCTCGGAATCGGCGATCCGGCGAATCCTGGAACCGATCCGGGGCTCCCTCTGGCTGCCATTTTGCAGATCAACCGGGCCGAGGATCACGCCCTCCATGTCGCCGGCGGCTGGAACCACGACGCCTCACTCGGGCCCGGCTCGTTCCGCCCACACTACGGCCGGCCGACGCTGCTTGTCGCCGTCAAGGAGCCGGGAGCGATGCGCACCGCGACGCGCGTCTTTATCGACGGCGTCCCCGTCGCGGTCGTCGAGGGGCGCGACACTGTCCCTGCCCTCCGCCACCGCGCCGACATCGGCGCCTTTCTGGGGAAGGCGGTGTCGTGGTCCGGCTCGGTGCGCGGCGACGTCGGCGAGGCGCTGGTGTTCGACGCCGCGCTCGATGACCATGCCCGCCAAGGCCTCGAAGCCTGGCTCAGCGACAAGTACGCCCTCAATCTCGGCGGGCCGCACCGCGCGACTTCCACCGCGCTCTACTCCCCCGCCGAGCGGGCCCACTGGGCTTACCAGCCCCCACGCGATCCACCGCTGCCGGTAGTGCACGATTCCAATCCCGCGCCGACCGCCATCGACCGATTCGTGCACAGCCGGCTCGACGAACTCGGCATCGAGCCCGCCCCTCCGGCCGGCCGCGCGGCGCTATTGCGGCGCGTGACGTTTGATCTCACCGGCCTGCCACCGAGCCCAGAGGAGACGGCCGCGTTCCTCGCTGAGCAATCACCGCAGGCGTGGAGCGCGGCGGTCAACCGGCTCCTCGCCTCGCCGCACTACGGCGAGCATCAAGCCCGCCAGTGGCTCGACGTTGTCCGCTTCGCCGAAACCACGGCCAACGACGCCAATGCCGTGATGACGCAGGCCTGGCGCTACCGCAACTGGGTCATCGACGCCTGCAACCGCGACCTTCCCCACGACCAGTTTCTCGTCGAGCAACTCGCCGGCGACCTTCTGCCCTCCAGCGGCGACGCCGCCACCGACGCAGCCCGCACCATCGCCACCGGCTACCTGATGATCGGCCCCAAGGCGCTGGCTGAAACCGATAAGGAGCAGTCGCGTCTCGATATTGTCGACGATCAAATCGACGTTACCGGCCGGGCCTTCCTCGGCCTGACAATCGCCTGTGCCCGCTGCCACGACCACAAGTTCGATTGCATCCGGACCACCGACTACTACGCCCTCGCCGGCATCTTCCGCAGCACCGAACCGTTTCAGAACGAGGCCCGCAACGCCTCGATGTGGTGGGAATTTTTGGTTCCGACGGGCGCCGGCCAGGAACCGATTTCGGTGATGGCGCCGAAGGAAGCCCTCCCCCGCAATCTCCGTGTCCATCTCCGCGGCAACCGTTTTCAGCTCGGCGGCATCGTCCCCCGCGGCATCCCCGGCGTTTTCACTGCGCTCGCCGTCGGGGCGGCGGAGGGAGGGAGCTCCAGTGCGGCCGCCGAAGCGAAAACAGAACCACCATTCGCCCCCTCGGGCGGCAGCGGCCGGCTCGAATTGGCCCGCTGGATCGCCCATGAAAAAAACCCGCTCACGGCGCGGGTCATGGCCAACCGGATCTGGCAGCAACACTTCGGCCGCGGACTGGTGGCCACCAGTGACAATTTCGGCACCCGTGGCGAACTCCCCTCCCATCCGGAGCTCCTCGACTATCTCGCCACCCGGTTTATGGAATCGGGGTGGAGCGTCAAGGCGCTCCACCGGTTGATTCTCGACTCCGCCACCTACTGCCGATCAGCGACTCCCTCTCCGAGTGCTCACCAGTCCGATCCCGAAGGCCGCTGGCTGGCATCATCTCCGAGCCGTCGGCTCACGGCCGAGCAGTTGCGCGACGCGGTGCTGGCCGCCGCCGGCGGGCTCGACCGCACGCCCGGTAGCGACGAGAGTGCGAAAGTGCTGCTGGAAAAGGCAGAGGACATCGGCGCGCTGATCAAGCCCAACCGGCTCGCCGTCGACGATCCTGTCTACACGACGTTTACGAAGCGGAGCATCTACCTCCCGGCAGTGCGGAACATGCTCCCCGATGTCCTCGCCCTCTTCGACGCCGCCGATCCCAACGGCGTAACTGCTGTCCGCAACGAGACCACCGTTGCCTCGCAGGCGCTGTTCCTCGTCAACAGTCCGTTCGTCCGCGGGCAGGCCCTCGTCTTTGCCCGGTCGCTGTTGAACGATCCAGGGCTCGACGATGCGGCCCGGATCGACCGGGCCCACGCTCGGGCCCTCGGCCGCCGGGCGACGCCCGAGGAGATCGCCGAGTCGCTGGCCTACCTCGACGCCCATCTCAGTGCGGCGATTTCCTCGACCGCCGGGCAGGACCGCCCCGCCGAGACGCGCCGCGAGGAGGCCTGGCAGAGTTGGTGCCAGGCGCTGCTGTGCTCCAATGAGTTTGCCTACCTCGACTGACCACGGGGCTCGATCATGGACCATCTCCACCGCCGCCAATGGCTCAGAAAGAGTGCCTGTGGATTTGGCCACACGGCCCTCCTCGGCCTCTTGGCCGGCGAGCGGGCCGTTGCCGATGCCCCCCCGCCGGGGCCACTCGCCGCCAGCTCCGCGCTCAGCCCCCGGGCCCCGCACTTTCTTCCCCGGGCAAAGCGGGTGGTGTTTTTGTTTATGCACGGCGGGGTGTCGCACGTCGACTCGTTCGATCCCAAGCCGAGACTCGCGGCGCTGAACGGCCAGCCACTGCCGCTGCCAAAGCCGAAGTTCGAGTTTGCCCCCACCGGGAATCTCCTCGCCTCCCCCTGGGAATTCCGCCGGTATGGCCAGTCGGGGCTCGAGGTGAGCGATCTGTTTCCCTTGATCGGCAGTCACGCCGACGACCTGTGCGTGATCCGTTCGATGCACGGCGGCGATCAGGTGTCGCATGGGCCGGCCCTGCTGTCGATGAACACCGGCAGCGGCGTCTTCGCCCGCCCGAGTTTCGGCGCCTGGACGCTCTACGGCCTGGGGACGGAGAACGAAAACATCCCTGGGTTTGTCAGTCTCTCGCCGTCGCTGTACCACGGCGGGACGCAGAACTACGGGTCAGCCTTCCTGCCGGCGAGTTTTCAGGGGACGCGGATCGGCGATGGCAGCACCGACTTCAAGACCGCAAGCCTCTCAAACCTCGCCGCCGCCGAGCCGCCGAACCTCCAGCGACTGCAACTCGACCTCCTCGCCCGCCGCAATAGCCGACACGCACTTCAGGCAGCCAGCGACCAGCGGCTCGAAGCGCGGATCGCGTCCTTCGAGATGGCGTACCGGATGCAGGCCGAGGCGCCGACGGTCTTCGACATCACCCGGGAAACTGCCGGCACGCTGGCCCGTTACGGGGTCGGCGCCGATCCGACCGACGAGTACGCCAGGCAGTGTCTCCTCGCCAGACGCTGCCTGGAGGCTGGGGTCCGGTTCGTGCAGGTGAATTTCAGTTATCCGCGGAATTACTGGGACGCCCACGGCGACCTGCGAAACAACCACACCACCAACGCCAAGAAGGTCGATCAGCCGATCGCCGCCCTTCTTGACGACCTCAAGGCCCGGGGGCTGTTCGACGACACGCTGGTGGTCTTTGGCACCGAGTTTGGGCGGACACCGGCAGCCCAAGGCCCCGACGGTCGCGATCACCACCCCCACGCCTTCAGCGTCTGGCTGGCCGGCGGCGGCGTGAAGGGGGGAATCCATCACGGGCGGACCGACGAGTTCGGCTACTACGTGGAAGAGGGGAAGGTGACGATGCCCGACTTCCACGCCACGCTCCTCCATCTTTTGGGCCTCGATCACGAGCGCCTCACCTACCGCCACGCCGGCCGCGACTTCCGGCTCACCGATACGAGTGGACGGGTAATCAGCGACATTCTGGCCTGATTTCCGGCTGGCATTCCGGCGTCTGGAGTCGCTGAACGGGGGTTTTCCTGCGGGAAAAGAGGGTTTTCATCGCTCTCTGGCGGGGTGCTACCAAACACTGGATCCACTAGTCGCCCCAAATTACCCTGAATTCCCAGCCTGCGCATGGCCCCCAGAAGGCTGCGCGTCTGCCTCATTTCCAAGTCCTCCCACCGCGCTTGCCCCCCCGAGGCGGGCGCCGTGCATCCTTCTTTCCCGGAGCGATCTTCGCCATGCCCTTCCCCGCCCGCCGTCGTTCGCTGTTGGCCTCCCTCACGACCGCTGCCTCCCGCTGGGCCGGCAGCGCTGCCCGCAAGCGACGGCCCCGGGGGGCGCAGATTGCCGATGTGGAGGCTCTGGAATCGCGGCTGGCCCTGGCGCATACCGTCGGTCTGTTCGTCAACGATCCTGCCGCTCAGGTTGGTTACACGCTCTTCAACGACAGCTTCTCCCCCACCACCCATCTCGTCGATAACAACGGCCAGGAAGTGCATACCTGGACTGGCAGCGGCGGTGCCACGAGCGTCTATCTCCAGGACGACGGCTCGATCCTCCGCAATACGATGCTCGCCCCGCCGCAGCGGAGCTTCGGCAACAACGGAGCCACCGGGAAGATTGAACTCATCGACTGGAACAACCAGCTCACCTGGTCGTACACGCTGGCCAACGCCCAGTACCAACTCCACCACGACTCGATCCTCCTCCCCAACGGCAACGTCCTGGCGATCGCCTGGGAGCGGCTCTCGTCCGCCCAGGCCGTCGCCATGGGACGCGATCCGGCGCTTCTCAATCCGGCGGTCAACAAGGAACTCTGGCCGGAGGCGATTCTGGAGATCAAGCCCGATCTTGTCGCGGGCAGCGGCGGCCAGATTGTCTGGGAATGGCACATGAAAGACCATGTCATCCAGTCGTATGACGCCGGCAAGCCGAGTTACGTGAAGGCGTCCGAGATCGTCAAGAATCCGCAGCTGATCAACCTCAACTTCATCCCTAGAGGCCTCGGTGCCGATGCCAACCTCGCCGACTGGGCGCACTTCAACGCCATCGATTTTAACCCCGTCACCAACCAGATCCTGGTGTCGTCGCGGGAGTTCAGTGAAGTGTGGATGATCGACCACAGCACGACGACCGCCCAGGCGGCCTCCCACTCCGGTGGCACTTTCGGCAAGGGGGGCGATCTCCTCTGGCGCTATGGCAACCCGCAAACCTGGAATGCCGGCGGCGCCGGCAGCCAAACGCTCGAGTTTCAGCACAACATCCAGTGGATCGACGACGGACTGCCCGGCGCCGGCAATCTCCTTGTGTTTAACAACGGCTGGGGACGTCCGGACGGCAGCAGTTGGTCGCAGGTGATGGAACTGAAGCCCCTCACCTACGGACTCGCCACGGTGGCCTGGAGTTACGGCGGCCCCACCAAGGGCTTCTTTTCGCCGATCATCTCTGGTGCCCAGCGGCTCGCCAACGGCGACACACTGATCGACGAAGGGTCGAAAGGACGGATCTTCGAAGTCACCAGCGCCGGGAAAATCGTCTGGCAGTACATCAATCCCGATGTGCCAGGCGGCCCGCTCACCCAGGGAGCGACACCGGCCCTTGTCAATATCAGTGGCGTGCCCGGAGTACAGGCCAATCTCACCTTCCGCGCCCTCCGCTACACCGCGAATTCGCCGGCGCTGGCAGGCCGGACGCTGACCCCCGGCAAACTGGTGGAAAAGTATCCCCCCTTCTTCAGCACGGTCGGTTCCTTCGACTCGGCCACCAAGGCCTGGACGCTCAACCACCATGCCGACGGCACGAGCACCGCCATCACGCGGATCGCCCCGCTCTCAGGCGCCACCGCCCCCTTCCTCCGGCCGCTGACTGGTGATTTCGACGGCGACGGCCTCTCCTCCCCGGCGGTCTACGACGCCGCCGCCGGCGCATTCCGCATCGACAACGACGCCGATGGTGTCGTCGACCAAGTGGTGACGATCCCCGGAGCCCGCTCTACCTGGCTCCCCTTGGCGGGGAACTGGGACGGCCAAGGCGGCGACGAGGTCGGGCTCTACGAACCAACTACACACACCTTCCGGTTCTACGCGCTCGACGGCAGCGAGGCTGCCAAGGCGTTTATCACGTTGGCGCTGCCAGCCAGCTGGCGGCCGGTGGCCGGCGATTGGAACGGCGACGGCAAGGACAGCGTCGGCCTCTATGACCCCGTCGGCCACACCTTCTATCTCAACAACCGGATCGACGGCTCGATCACCGACATGACGACCTTTAAGACGCCTGCGCTCCCTTCCAGCTGGGTGCCGCTGGTAGGCGATTGGGATGGCAACAAGAAAGACACCGTCGGCCTCTTCGACCCAGTGGCGAAGCGTTTTTACCTCAACAACCGGATCGACGGCTCGACAAACAACATGCTGATCTTCTCTCTCCCCATGGCCGCGACGGCGATTCCCGTGACGGGCAATTGGGGAAGCTTCCCAGCAGCACCGCGGCCGGCGGTGGCACCGCTGCTGAAATCCGCCCCCATGCCGGCGTTGCTAGCCCCGATCCCGCCGGAGATCGCGGCGGCGGCCGGCACGATCCCACCGACAGAATCCTCCACTGATTCCGCTCCGCCAGGGAGCCGGCCCCGGAGCCCACGCTAATCCGCGGCCGGCGATCGCAGTCGGGACTCCGTCCCCATCCCCCTGGAGCGGTTTGGGGTCCGCGGAACCGCTACGATGGGGATTCCTCACCGGGAGTCACCATGGACCGCCGTCGATTTCTCCAAGCCGGTTCGTTGGTGGGCGGCATCGGGCTTCTGCCGGAGGCCAGCCCCGCCGCTGTGCCGGCGATTGCCACGCCGCAGTCGGCGCTTCCACGACCAGCACGGTTGCTGGCCGACTACACCGCCGATGACCACCGCCGCCGGTTGGAGAACGTCGCTTTCGGCAACGCCCGCATCGGCACCAGCCTCCGGAAGCACCTCGTCACCAACTATCTCCCCGCCCAGTGCTGCTACAACCTCGGCGAATACCCCGCTACGGAGCCCTGGAACCCGGGCGAGGAAGACGAGGCCGAACTCGATCGCCTGCAGGCCCTCGGCGTGCAGGTGATCCAGGTGTTCGACGACTGGAACGATTCCCTGCGGCTGTTTGGGGGAGATAAGTATTCGCCAGTCAATCGTGACGGCTACATCCGCTTCCTGGCGATGGCACGGGCGCGCGGGATCAAGGTCCTGACCTACGTCTCCACCTGCTTCCTGCAGACAACCGACCCCGACTACGACCCGGCCTGGAACCGGCCCGGCGACGTCCTCGTCGTCGGCTACTGGAAGATGGCCCGCTGCTCGCCGGCGAGCCCCGGTTGGCGGGCCTTCGTGATGCGGAAGATCGCCCACGTCATCGAGGAGTGGGGAGGAGATGGGATCTACATCGACGGCGGCTACCTGATGAACCGGCACGAGCGGAAACGGCAGATGCCGCTCGCTGCCGACGAGATCCCCGCCTTCGGTGAGACACCGCAGGAGGATGGCGCCTTCGCCGATCTTTTGGCACTGATCCATGCCGACGTCAAGCGACGGGGAGGGATCGTCAAACTCCATGTTGATGGTGCCGACAAACCGCTCACCGACCTCGTCACCTACGACTACCTGTGGGTTGGCGAGGGGGTGGCAAACGCCGACGGCCTTCGGGAGACGGTCAAGCACCATCCACCGTATGTCGTTCCCTGCCTCGACATGGGCTTCACGAGTCTGGAGTCGATCGACGAACCGTTCCTCCAGTCGATCCCCTACCTCCAGTTCCCGGTCACCTTCGGCGGCCGGATCTTCACCGGCCAGCGCGGTTTCATTCCGGGCGTGGCCTACAACGACGACTTCTGGCTGAAGCGCTGCCGCGACGCCAAGGCACAGTTCGACGCCGACAAGACGAAACTCCACACCTACTCCGCCTGGGACGAGGTACCGGGCAGCCCGGCGACCAGGATCCGCTGGGGAGAATGGCTGGCACGCTATCTGCCCCTTGTCGAAGAGGGAACCTGGGCGTGGCTTGAAATCGGGGAGAGCGGCCTGTTTACCGCTCCGCTTCCCGAGGGCGTCGTCGCCTCGGCGCTGGCGAACCGCGGCTTCCATCTGGTCCTGGCCAACTACAACCGTGCCGGGATGACCGTGACGACGACCGATCCCTACCGCAACGCAACAGACGCCGCGCCGGCAACGACCTGGACCGTCTTCCCCCGCTCGCTCCTCATCCTTGAGAAGGCCTGATATCGAAGCGGTGGCGGTCAGGCGGAGGATGGAACCGCAGACGACGTGACGGTGGCGGGCGCGGTGATCCGGCGCCGTCCGAGCCAGTGAACGAGGCTGTCGAGATACAGATAGACGACCGGGGTGGTGAAGAGCGTCAGCATCTGGCTGACGATCAGGCCACCGACAATGGCGATCCCCAACGGCCAGCGGAGCTCGGCACCAGGCCCCGTCCCCAGGGCCAGCGGCAGGCCGCCAAACAGCGCTGCCAGCGTCGTCATCGTGATCGGCCGGAAGCGGAGGATACAGGCTTCGGTGATCGCTTGACGCGGCAGCAGCCCACGGGTCCGCTCGGCCTCAAGGGCAAAGTCAATCATCATGATGGCGTTCTTCTTCACGATCCCGATCAGGAGAATGATGCCGATCATCGACATCACGTCGAGTTGGCTGCCGGTCCACTGCAATGCCAACAGCGCTCCCAGTCCGGCGCTGGGGAGGGTGGAGATGATCGTCAACGGGTGGATGAGGCTCTCGTAGAGCATCCCCAACACGATGTAGACGGTGATCACGGCCGCCAGAATAAGGAGCGGTTGGTTGGAGAGCGCTTCGCGGAACACCTGCGCGGTGCCGGAAAAACTCCCCCGCACCGTGGACGGCATCCCCAGTTCGGCCGCCTTCCGTTCCACCGCCTCCACCGCCTGCCCAAGCGAGACCCCCGCCGCGAGATTGAACGACACCGTCGCTGAGGGAAATTGGGCCGTGTGGTTGACCATCAGCGGCGCATTGCTCGTGGTATGTGTGCAGAGCGACTCCAGCGGCACTTGGAGCCCGTTTTGCCCCGGCACATGGAGGCTTTTAAGGGCATCGGGGCCTTGGAGAAACTCCGGCTCCATCCCCATCACCACCCGGTATTGTCCCAGGGGCTTGTACATCAGCGACACCTGACGTTGTCCGAAGGCGTCGTAGAGGGCGTCGTCGATCTGCTGGGGCGTGATCCCAAACCGGGCTGCGGCATCGCGATCGATCGTCAGCCCGGCCTGCAGGCCGCGGTTTTGCTGATCGGAACGAATGTCGGCCAACTCCGGCATCGAGCGCATCTCCCGCACCAACTTCGGCCCCCATTCATTGAGATCGGCGAGATTGTCGCCGCGAAGCGTGAACTGATACTGCGAACTGCTCGGCCGCCCGCCGATGCGGAGATCCTGCACCGGCTGCATGATCATCGTCGCCCCCGTCAGCGGCGCCAGTTTCCCGCGCAGCCGGCCGACCACCTGATCCGCCGACATCCCCTCCCGCTCTTCCTTGGGCTTGAGGCTGACAAACATCCGCGCCGCATTCGGACTGCCACCGGCCGCGCCGCCGGTCGATCCGGTGATCCCAGCCACCGCGGGATCCTCGACGACCGCCTGCGAGAACTTCGTCAGCAACTGGCTCATCGTCTGGAACGACGTATCCTGATCGGCGTCAAGCGTGCCGGTGATCCGACCGGTGTCCTGCTGCGGAAAGAATCCCTTGGGGACCACGATGTACATCCACACCGACAGCACGCAGGTGCACAGGTTGACCACCATCGTGATCCGCGGGTGCTGCATGACGACTTCGAGGAGAGCGGCGTAGCCGGAGGTGATGCCATCGAGCAACCGCTCCGTCATCCGGTTCAACAGGCTCCGCCGCGCGTGCTCCACTGGCTTGAGCAGCCAGGCGCACATCATCGGCGTCAACGACAGCGACACGACCATCGAGACGCCAATCGCCACCGAGAGGGTGACGGCGAATTCGCGGAACAGCCGCCCCACAACTCCGCCCATGAGGAGGATGGGGATGAAGACCGCCACCAGCGAGACGCTGATGGAGAGGACCGTAAAGCCGATCTCCCTGGCCCCCAGCAGGGCTGCTTCGAAGGGGCGCATCCCCTGCTCACGATGACGGGCAATATTCTCCAGGACGACGATCGCATCATCGACGACAAATCCCGTGGCGATGGTCAGCGCCATCAACGAAAGGTTGTCGAGGCTGTAGCCAAGGACGTACATCACAGAAAAAGTGCTCACCAGCGACACTGGCACCACCACGGCGGGGATCAGCGTGGCCCGCAGATCACGGAGGAACACGAACACCACCGCGACCACCAGCCCCATCGAAAGCAGGAGCGTGTGCTGCACATCGGCGATGCTCGCGCGGATCGTGGCCGTCCGGTCCATCGCCACATCGAGCGTGATCCCGGCCGGGATCTGCGCCCGGATCTGCGGGAGGATCGCCAGCACGTTGTCGACAGCCTGGATGATGTTGGCGTTGGGCTGCCGGTAGACGATGAGCATGATTGTCGGCTTGGCGTTGTAGACGCCCGCCACGCGGATGTCCTCGACGGAATCGAGGACCGTGGCCACATCGCCTAAGCGAACCGGCGCCCCGCGGCGGATGGCCACGATCAGCTTCCTGTATTCCTCGGCCCGGAAGAGTTGGTCGGTGGTGCTGATCGACCAGCTCGTCGCCCCGTCGTCAATCGTCCCCTTCGGGCGGTTGGCATTGGCCGATTGGAGGCAGGTGCGGATGTCGTCCAGGCCGAGGTCGTAGCGCTCGAGCACCAGCGGGTTGACACTGACGCGGACAGCCGGCGCCGAGCCCCCGCTGACCACCACCTGCCCGACCCCCGGGACCTGCGAGAGCTTTTGCTGGATGAGCGTGCTGGCGACGTCCTGGAGCCGGGGCTTGTCATGGAGCACCGACGTCATCGCCATGATCAGCACCGGCGCATCGGCCGGATTGACCTTACGGGGGGTGGGGTTGCCGGGAAGATTCGACGGCAGCCGGCCGCGGGCGGCGTTGATCGCGGCCTGAACATCGCGGGTGGCGGCATCGATATTGCGATCGAGATCGAACTGAAGCGTGACGCTCGTCTGCCCGAGCGTGCTCGACGAAGTCATCTCGGTGACGCCCGCGATCAATCCGAACTGCCGCTCCAGCGGCGTGGCCACCGCCGAGGCCATCGTCTCTGGACTGGCCCCAGGCAGGCCGGCGCCGATATTGATCGTCGGATACTCCACCTGTGGCAGCGGCGACACCGGGAGCAGGAAGTAACAGATCGCACCGACGAGCGTCATCGCCACAGCCAGCAGAGCCGTGCCCACCGGACGGTGGATAAACCAAGCGGAGGGATTCATGGTCCGATCTCCTCCTCGGCTGCGGCGAATTCGGCCGCTTCTTTGCTCTCCTCATGGCCCGCGGCCCCGACTGGAGCCGGCCCGCGAAACCAGCGGCCGATGGCGTCAAACCACAGATAGATCACCGGCGTGGTGTAGAGCGTGAGGAGTTGGCTGACGAGCAGGCCACCGATGATCGTGATCCCCAGCGGCCGGCGGAGTTCCGAGCCCACTCCGCTCCCCATCGCCAGTGGCACCGCCCCCAACAGCGCTGCACAGGTCGTCATCATGATCGGGCGGAAACGGAGCAGACAGGCCTCCTGAATCGCTTGGCGCGGCGCCATCCGCCGTCCGTCGATGCCCCCCCGCTCCGCGGCGACGGCGAAATCGATCATCATGATGGCGTTTTTCTTGACAATCCCGATCAGCAGAATGATGCCGATCAGCGCGATCACGCTGAGGTCGATCCGGTAGATGAGCAGAGCCACCAGCGCCCCCACGCCGGCGCTGGGGAGGGTGGAGAGGATCGTGATCGGATGGATCGTGCTCTCGTAGAGGACGCCGAGCACGATGTACACCGTGATAATGGCCGCCAGGATGAGCAGCCCCTGATTGGAAAGCGACGAGCGAAAGGCGGCCGCCGTCCCCTGGAAGGCAGTCTGAACGCCGGTTGGCAGCTCGATGTCGTCCCGGACCCGCTCCACCGCGTCCACCGCCTCCCCGAGCGAGACCCCTGGCGCCAGATTGAACGACATCGTCACCACCGGGAACTGCCCCTGATGATTGACTGTCAAAGGAGTGCTGTGTTCCTCCAGTCTGGTCACGGCCCCCAGCGGCACTCGGCTTCCGCCGCCGCGGGCGGCCCCCCCCGGCTCCACCATCCCCCGGACATACATCTGCGCCATATCCTGCGGAGAATCGCGGAATTCCGGCGCCACCTCCAGCACGACGCGATACTGATTGAGCTGCGTGAAGAGCATCGAGATCTGCCGCTGGCCAAAGGCGTCGTAGAGGGCGTCATCGATCATCTGGGGAGTGATTCCCAGCCGGGAGGCGCTGTCGCGGTCGATCACCAAACGAGCCTGACGACCGTCAGACTGCTGGTCACTGGCAACATCAGCCAGCCCGGGCAATTCTCGGAGGCGGGAGAGAAACCGCGGCGCCCACAGCGCGAGCTCAGCCGGATCGGGCGACTCCAGGGTGTATTGGTACTGCGTCCGACTGACGCGGGTCTCCACCGAGAGGTCCTGCACCGGCTGCATGAACAGGGCGATCCCCTCGATCGCCGCCAGCCGCGGCTGCAGGCGGCGAATGACATCGACGGCCGCGATCTGCCGCTCTTCCAGCGGCCGAAGATTGATCTGGATGCGGCCGCTGTTGGCGGTGGTGTTGGTGCCGTCGATGCCGATAAAGCTCGACAGGCTCTCCACCGCCTGATCCTCGAGAATCGCTCGGTTAAGCACTTGCTGCCGTTCGCGCATGGCGTCGAAAGAGATGCTCTGCGGCGCTTCGGAGATCCCCAGAATCACCCCGGTGTCCTGCACGGGGAAGAATCCCTTGGGCACGATTTGGTACAGCTGCCAGGTGGCCAGCAGTGTGGCCAGGAATGTGACCATTGTCGCCACCTGGTGGCGGAGCACCCACCGCAGACTGGCCGCGTACCCGGCCGTGCAGGCTTCAAAAAGCCGTTCGCTGGTGCGGTGAAACCATCCCTGCTGCGAGAGGCCTTTATGCGAGAGGAGCACCGCACACATCATCGGCGTCAGCGTCAACGAGACGATCGCCGAGACCACGATCGTCACCGAGAGTGTGACTGCGAATTCCCGGAACAGCCGGCCGACGATATCCCCCATAAAAAGCAGCGGGATCAGCACGGCGATCAGCGATACCGAGAGGCTGACGATCGTGAACCCGATCTCGGCCGAGCCCCGCAGAGCCGCCTCCAACGGCGACTCCCCCTCCTCCACGTAGCGGACGATGTTTTCGATCATCACGATCGCATCGTCGACGACGAATCCAGTGGAGATCGTCAGCGCCATGAGCGTCAGGTTGTTGAGGCTGTACCCCAGGCCGTACATCACGGCGAACGTGCCCACCAGCGACAGCGGTACGGCCACGCCGGGGATGATCGTGGCGGTCACATTCCGCAGGAAGAGAAAGATGATGAACACCACCAGGGCGATGGTGAGCAACAGTTCGTGCTGCACCCCCTCGATGCTCGCCCGGATGGTGAGCGTTCGATCGGTGAGGACTTGCACCGCCACCGCCGCCGGCAGCGTCGACTGCAACTGGGGGAGGAGGGCTTTCACCGAGTCGACGACATCGATGATGTTGGCTCCCGGCTGCCGTTGGATGTTGACGATCACGGCGGGAATGTCGTTCATCCACGCCGCCTGACGGACATTTTCAGCACCGTCGATGACGTCGGCAACGTCGGTGAGGTGGATCGCAGAGCCGTTGCGATACCCGATGATCAGGCCGCGGAACTGCTCGCTGGTCAGCAATTGATCGTTGGCAGCGATCGTGAACGCCTGACGGCGGCCGTCAAAACTCCCCTTGGCTTGGTTGACGCTCGCCTGCACCAGCGTCATCCGCAGATCTTCGAGATTCAGTCCCAGGGCAGACAGCGCCGTGGGATTGGCCTGGATGCGGATCGCCGGCTTCTGCCCACCAGAGATGCTCACCATCCCCACCCCGGAGAGTTGGGAGATCTTCTGGGCCAATCGGGTGTCTGCCAAATCCTGAATCTTCGTCAGCGGCAGCGTGTCGCTGGTCAGAGCCAGGGTGAGAATGGGACTGTCGGCAGGATTTGTCTTGGTGTAGACCGGCGGATTGGGGAGGTCGCGGGGGAGAAAAGCTCCGGCCGAATTGATCGCCGCCTGGACCTGCTGGGTGGCGATGTCGATGTCCAGCGCTAGATCGAATCGCAGCGTGATCACCGAGCAGCCGTCGGAACTCGTCGACGTCATCTGCGTCAGGCCGGGCACCTGACCAAACTGCCGCTCCAAGGGGGAGGTGACGCTCGAAGCCATCACGTCCGGGCTGGCGCCGGGATAGAACGTGAGCACTTGGATCGTGGGGTAGTCGACCTGCGGCAGCGCCGACACCGGCAGTTGGCGGTAGGCCACGGCTCCGGCGAGCACCATCGCCACCATGAGGAGGCTCGTGGCCACCGGCCGGAGGATGAAAGGCCGGGAGAGATTCATCGTCAGGGCCCTGCCGTTCGCCCTTCGACGGCCGGTTTGCCCTCGGCGGCCGCGGGGGGTTTGAGGCCACGGACAGCCACCTTCGCCTTGTTGGTCAACTTGTCGATGCCATCGGTAACCACCAGTTCACCCGGCTCCAGACCGCTGGTGATCGCCACCTGATCCCCCTGCACCTGTCCCGGCTGCACCGTCCGCAGCGCCACAGTGGAATCGGCCTGAACGACGTACAGGAAGGCCGAGTCCGGCCCGCGCTGCAGCGCGGCCAAGGGCACCAGCGTCGTATCGTGCAGCGTCTCCACGAGCAACCGGGCGTTGACGAACTGGTTGGGGAACAGCGCGTCGTCATCGTTGGGGAACACCGCCTTGAGCTTCACCGTACCGGTTGCTGGATCGACCTGGTTATCGATTGCCGACAGCGTGCCGGTCGCCAGCCGGGTCTGGAAATCGCGGTTGAAAGCCTCGACGGGCAGCGTGCCGGTCTCCGCCAGCGCCCGCTGCACCCGGACGATCTCGTCCTGGGGAATGGTGAACGTGACGGCAATGGGATGGATCTGGGCAATCAGCGCTAGCCCGGCGGAATCATTGGCCCGCACCATGTTGCCGGCATCGACCAGCCTGAGGCCGATACGGCCGCCGATGGGGGCCTCGATCCGGCAGTAGGTCAATCGCAACTGGGCATTTTCACGGAGTGCCTCCGTAATGCGAACGGCGGCCTCTGCCTGGCGAACGATCGCCCGCTGGGCATCGATCTGCTGGCCGGTGATTTGCTTGAGGTCCGCGAGCGACTCGTAGCGTTCGAGGTCGAGTTCCGTTGCCTTCAGGGCCGCCTCGTCCCTGGCCAACTGGGCCTCGGCCTGGGTCAGCTCCACCTCGAAAGACCGGGGATCGATCTCCGCCAGCAAATCCCCCTGTTCAACGGCCTGTCCCTCCGTGAAGGCAACGCGGAGCAGTTCCCCTTCGACGCGGCTGCGGACCGTGACGGTGTTGAAGGCATTCACAGATCCGAGGCCGTTGAGAAACAGGTCCATGTCGGCCTGGCGGGCCTCGACGGCGGTCACGGGGACCACCCGCGCCGCAAGTCCCTTGACTGCCGGCGCCGGTGGGCTGACAAAAGCCCGGGCTTTGTCGACGAGGCCTGGGTCGTGCCACACCGCCCCACCAACGCCACCGGCCACCAACAGCCAAAAGAGCATCGGCAGCCAACTCCGCCGCCGCCGCGGCACGGCCTCTGGCGAAGGCGGGGTCTTCATCGGGGTGTGATCGGTGGTCATCGTCCAGGAACCAATGCTTTCGCGGGGAGGATGAACGACAGACTCCGGCGTCGGGCCCTCCCCCAAAACCGTCTCTCGCGCCGAGTGATCATCGTACCACCCCCGGCGGCGATCCCGAGGCCTCTCCATCGCTGCGGGGGGCAAATAGACTCCCCCTGGGGGGATTGGGGCGGCGGCGAAAGGCAGCCAGGCATTCAATTCCGTCAGCATGCCGCGACCAGCCGCCAGTTCCATTGCCAATGACCTCTAGACTTGCTGACTCCACACTGAACCCCAGTTCGGCACTCTCGCTCCTTCCCGCCCCCGATCCAGTTGCACGTTGCAGACACTTTCGCTCATCCACCGAATCGGCATCGCGATTCTCCTGGGAACCGTCGAGTCGCTCCTGCTCGTTGGCTGCAGCCGGTCCCCGACGCCGTCACTGCAATCGGCTGGTGGGCCAGAGCCCGCCCGGGCAACGTTCAACGTGGCCGCGGATTTGGTCAACCCAAACCCCGGCTACGTGGGAATCGATGCCTGTGCCCGCTGCCACGATGCACGCTGCGCGGAGTTTCATTCCACCCGTCACTTCCTCGCCGCCGTCGAGCCGACGGCTGACCGCATGCCACCGGGATTCGCCGAAGAGCCCGAGGTCCTCAGTTCGCCCTACTGGCGCGACCAATACCAACTGCTCCGATCGGGAGAGGTGTTCAGTGAAACCGTGCTCCGCGGCGCCTCAAACCCTCCCCGCCCAGGAGCAACCGACCCGCCCACGAAAACAAACAGCACGCCAAAAGAGAGCCCGACGTTTCCCATTGCGCTGGTCTATGGATCGGGGGGCAAGGGCGACGAGGTGTTCTTCACCTGGCAGGGAGACGAACTCTTCGAGTTGCCGTTGGGCTGGCTCCACCCCACGGGGGCTTGGGCCAAACAGGACTACACCGACGTCGGCGACGCGATCCTCCGCACCGCAACCCCCCGCTGCCTCGAATGCCATACCACCTTCTTTCAACATGTCCTCGGCACAGAGAACGAATACCGCCGACAGAGCATTCTTCCTGGCGTCACCTGCGAACGCTGTCATGGGCCGGGAGCCGAGCATGTCGCCTGGCATAGCGCGCATCCCGATGCCATGGAAGCCCAGGCGATCATCCGGCCTGCCACCCTTCCCCGCGACCGCCAGATCGATGTCTGCGGGCAATGCCACTCGAATGTCATCCACCACCGCGGCCCGCTGTTCGGCTACCAGCCGGGGCAACCGCTCGAAGAGCACTTCCGCACACTCATCGCCACGGGAATTGAGAAAGACCACGTCACCGACCAGCCGAAGTACCTCCGACAAAGTCGCTGCTACCAGGCGAGTGAGTCCCTGACATGCACGACGTGTCATTCACCACACCAGGCTGAGGATGCCGCGGCCGTGGCCAACGCCTGTATCACCTGCCACACTTCAGGCGACTGCACAGCCCAGCCCCGTCTTCCGTTGAACGTCGTCAACGCCTGCGTCGACTGCCACATGCCCCGCACCAGCCGCGTGGCGGTCAAATTCCACGGCCAAGGGGAGCAGTTTGAATTCCCCGTCAGACCGCACGATCACCGGATCGCGGTCCATCCGGCTGCGAGCTTGGAGGTGGAGAGGGATGGTCTTCTGGCCCTCGGCGACGAGCCGAGCCGGGCCCGTGCCGACGAACTGACAGTGCAACTGGTGGCTCTCTGGCTGGCCGAAGGCTCACGCCTCCAGGACAACCACCGATACTTGGCGGCCGTCGGTGCCTACCGCGATGGCCGACGAGCGACGGCTGGGGATGCCGCCCTCGAACTCGCTTTGAACGCCTGCATCTCGCGAATGGCCGGCATCGAGAATGGATACCTGGAGGGGATGCGGCAGATGAATGAGGGGCGCAACGACCAGGCCGTCCGCACCCTGAAGGCGCTTCTCGACGTCGTGCCAACCGCCGCCCATGTTCACGCCAAACTAGGCACCGCCTATGAGTTGGTTGGGCAACACGACAAGGCTGTGGAACACTGGAAACGGGTCGAGGAGTGTGACCCAGACACCGCCTATGGTCACAACATGATCGGCTGGACAGCATTCCTCGGCGGACGGATCGACGAGGCACTGGCAGCCTATGCGCAGGCCGACAGACTCTTTCCGCACACCGCCGAAATCCATTACCGCTGGGGACTCGCTCTCCTCCGATCGAATGATCAGGCCGCTGCCGAAAAACATTTCCGCGAAGCGATCGCAGTCTCACCCCGGCACGCTGGAGCCTTCCAAGGACTCAGTCATTCTCTCCGCGGGCGGGGAGCGGCGGAAGAAGCGGTCGCAGCGGCTCAGTTGGCTGCCGAGGAAACCGGCTTCAAAAACGTCGACGTCCTCATGAGCCTGGCCGATGCGCAGGCAAGCGCCGACAGACCGGATGATGCCGACAAGACTCTTCGCCGGGCGATCGAACTCGCTCGCCTCCATGCCCCGCAGATGCTGCCGATGCTCGAGCAGCGACGGACTGAGATCCGTCGCCCGCAGCCAACGGCCCCAGAGAGAGGCCGCTGAATCGCACCTCTGGCCCTCAGGCGGGGGCGGTATGCCCAGCGGACAGGCTCCCCGGCCCAAGAGACAGGCAGTTGCCAGCCGGCGGTTGGCAGCGATACGCTCCCTGCATGGGAACCCCCGCCACACTTGCCACCCGGCCACTGCTGCGCCTCGCGTTTTGCTGCACTATTTACGTCGCCCAAGGAATCCCCTACGGCTTCGTGACCGTGGCACTGGCCGCGTGGGTGGCCACACACGGCGGCGGCGAGCAGGCGGTGGGCACGATCATCGCCTTGGCCGTCCTCCCCTGGAGCTTGAAGTGGGCCTGGGGACCGGTCGTCGACTCCGGGCTCTTTCATTCACTCGGCCGCCGCCGCCCCTGGCTGCTTCTCGCCCAGGCAATGATGATTGTCACAGCGCTCCTGCTGCTCGTGGCAGGCAACGACACCGTCCTCCTCGGCTGGCTCGTCCTTGTCCACAACATCTTCGTCGCTCTTCAGGATGTGTCGATCGACGCCCTCGCCGTCGACATGCTGGAAGGAAACCAGCGCGAACGGGCAAGCGGCATGATGTATGGCTCGTCCTACGTCGGCACGATGCTCGGGGGCGCCGGACTCGGCCTGGTAATGGCTCGGTTGGGCCTCCCGACTGCGATTCTCACGATGGCTGCCATCCAGGGAGTGATGTTCGGCGTTGTGCTGGCGCTCCGCGAACGCCCCGGCGACCGCTTCCTGCCCGGCTTCGGCGGCAGTCGCGATCAGGGGGCTTCCGCAGCGCCCGCTGGCCTCGCTCCGCTGGCACTCCTGGGACATTTGGCCGTCGCCATGGTCCGTCCGGCAGCGCTGCGGACCGGCCTCGGTGCGGTGCTGATGAAGGTCCTTCCGGCGCTGCTCTACGTGACGATGACCGTCTTCATGTTGAAACACCTCGGTTGGTCGGAGGCCCGGTTCGCCGAAGTCAGCGGGGGATGGGGCAATCTTCTTGGCCTCCTGGCGGCGATCGTGGCGGGATTTCTGGCCGCATACATCGGTCCGAAAACCACCGCCGTCGCCGCCAACTCGGTCCTCGCTTCCTCCTGGATTCTCCTCGCAGCCAGGCCTGCTTGGTGGGAAAACGAGATCACGATCTACCTCTGGTTCGGAATCCAAGAAGCCTGCCTGGCTTTTATGTCGGTGTCACTCTTTGCGCTTTTCATGCGGGTCTCGACTCCGGCGGTGGCCGCGACGCAGTTCACTGCCTCGATGGCCCTGATGAACCTGGCCACCAGTTACGGTTCCTGGTTTGCCGGGCCGGTGAGCGCCTGGCTCGACGCTCCGACGGCGTTCCTCGCCGCCGGCCTTCTCCAACCGCTCGGCGCGATCCTCCTGCCCGACATCCGCTCGGGCGGCCGCGGGCCGGCTCCGCTTACCGACGACGACCATCTCCCCGCGCGTGGCACCGCTGCCGCGGGAATCGAGGCAGGCCCGCCCCCCGGAGCGGCGTTTGCCATCGGGCTGATCCCCACAGCGATCGGTGCCCTTCTCATCCTGATCACTTTCTCCCTCCCAATCCGGGCCGAAAGTCCGTCCGGATGGAGCGAAACGGCCGCTCGTTCCCAGGCGCAGCTGATGGAAAGGGAGACCTTCTGGGACAACCGCGATTGGAGATGGTTTCTCGACAACGTCCCGCTCCTCGACTGCCCCGATAAATCTATCCAAACCACATGGTGGTACCGCTGGGAACTGCTCACCAAACACCTCACTTACGGCGCGCCCAACAGCGGCTATTCATTCACTGAATTCCTCGACCGGCCATTCTGGTCGGGGGCCTACGGAGCGATCTCCTGCCCCGCAGGCCACCAACTTTACGAGGCCCGCTGGCTGCGTTCGCCGCGGATGGCCCGCGACTACGCCAGATACTGGGTAGACACCCCCGGCGCCCAGCCGCGCACCTACTCCACCTGGCTCGCGGACGCGGTCTGGGGGATCCATCTGGTTCACCCGGCACGGCTCCATCTCGGGGCGGCCAACACCTCGACCGCCACGACTGCTGATGTCTTTCCCGGCGATATCCTCCCCGGCCTGGAAGCCAACGCACAAGCCTGGCGCGACCGGCACTTCGTCGAGTCGACCGGGCTCTCCTGGCAAGTGGGCCACGACGACGGCATGGAGTTCAACATCGCCAGTCGCCAGACGAAAGACATCCTCCGCGGGGCACCGAGTTACCGGCCGAGTTTCATCGCCTACCAGTGGGCCGATCTTCAGGCGCTTGCGCGGATGGAGGATCTCATCGGAAACGCCGCTCTGGCCACCAAGCACCGCGCGGCCGCCGAGGCGCTCCGCGAGAAAATGGAATCGGCTCTGTGGGACCAGCGACGTGGATTCTTCCTCGCCGCCTTCCGCGACGATGAATCGCTCGACGGCGCTACCGTTGCCGCCGGGAGCCGGATCTATGACACGGGGCGCTTTGCTGGCAGCCCGCACGGCCGCGAACTGATCGGCTACGTCCCCTGGCAGTTTGACATGCCGTCGCGGGGAAAAGGCTACGAGCAGGCCTGGAAGTATTTGATCGACCCCGAGTTCTTCCGAGCCGACTTCGGCCCCTCTACGGTCGAACGCCACGATCCGCTCTTTCTGCTCCAGCCGAGCTGCTGCTGGTGGAGCGGCCAAAGTTGGCCCTACGCCACGACGCAGACGCTCAAAAGCCTGGCGAATGTCCTTCAGTTTCGTTCGCCCGGCTTCGGGAACGTCAGCCCTGGCCTTCAAGAGGTGGTGTCGGCCGAGGATTACATCGATCTCCTCAAGACCTACGCCCGAACACACTCCAAGGAGGGGCGGCCGTATCTGGCCGAGGCCTGCCACCCCGACAGCGGGAGTTTTCAAGGCCACGATGCCTACAACCACAGCGAGCACTATTTCCATTCGGGCTACGCCGATCTGGTGATCACGGGGCTCGTTGGCCTCATTCCCCGCGACGACGATACGCTCGAAATCCGCCCCCTGTTTCCACCAGAGTGGGATTACCTTCGCCTCGACCGGGTGATCTACCGGGGCCACGAAGTGGCGGTGGTGTGGGATCGCGACGGATCAAAGTACGGACTCGGTCCCGGCCTCCACCTCTTGGCCGACGGCCAAGTGCTCGCGTCGTCGCGGCGGGTGGAGCGGCTGACTGCAACGCTGCCACTCTTCTGTGCCACGCTGGTGGCGGCAGAGTTCGTCGACGATGGCCTGAGGCCGGGAATCGAGCCGACGCGGGTGAACGTCGCCGTCAACAACGACGGCACCTATTTTCCCCGGATCGTGCCCCAGTCGATCCGCCCCGGCACTGCCCCCGGGGCCCTCGCCGACGGCGTCGCCTGGTATCTCCGCTCGCCGCCGAACCGCTGGGAGAGCGCCGAGCCAGGTATCCAAGAGTCACTGGTTCTCGATCTTGGGCTCCCGCGCCTGGTCGACACGCTGAAGCTCTTTGTGCTCGACGACGAGCCCGCGCTCCTGGCCGGCACCGCCGACGCTGCCGTGCCGGGGCGCGATGAGGCTCCGTCGGACGTCCGCGCGCCAAAGTCAGTGGGAATCGAAACCTGGACGGGCACCGCGTGGGAGCCACTGCCGATTGCGTCGCCACTGCCAATCGCGTCGCCACTGCCAATCGCGTCGCCACTGCCGGAGGGCGCCTCTGAAGAGATGACTGGGCACATGGCCAATCACGTCCGCTTCGCTCCCCGCGAGATCACGAAACTGCGCATCACACTTCATCCCCGCGACCACGCCCGGGTGGGGCTTTCCGAAATCGAACTCTGGGGAGACACAATCCTGCCGCTGGACCCCGCCCCGCCGCCAGCCGGTAACCTGGCCTTCAATCCCGGCGGCAAAGGCGCTGCCCAATACCCTCAGGCGAGTGCCTCACACACGTCGCGTTACGACCGGGTCGAGCGGGCAATCGACGGGATCGTCTCCTACCAGGCAAACCCCAACAGCCGCTGGACAGCCTACGAATCGCCGCACGCCACCGACTGGCTGGAGGTCGATTTCGGCGTGCCGCAGACCTTCTCACGGCTGGAATTGGCTTTCTACGACGACCGCGGCGGCGTGCAGCCGCCAGAGAAATTTCAGGTTGAGGTTCAACGAGATGGGGAATGGCAAGCGGTCGGCAACGAGCGGCATGCACCGGAGCAACCGCTTGGCAACGCCCTCAACGAGGTCCGTTTTGAGCCCGAGACGACTGCGAAAGTCCGCGTCGTCTTCACCCACCGCGGCCAGTCACGCAGCGGGGTTTCAGAGATCTTTGTTTGGGAGAAGTGAGTCCCGGTGCCGACTCGCCTTCCGGGTGGCGCGATCACACTCACCGCCACCAATTGGCCACGAACCGGCATTCTGTCAGACTAAAACCACGGCCGATCGCTGATCCTCTGGAGGGGCTTTTCGATGCGCATCTCATTCGCCACAGCACGCAGGGGTTTCCTGTTTCTGTCTCTGTCCTTGGCTTTCGCTCTTGCCGCCAGAGCGGAAGACCGGGTTGTCATGAGCTACCCGCTCTTGGGGCCGGAGCCGACGCACCGCATTGTCGCCGTCGATGCGGAGAAGCGTGAAGCCCGCATCGAGCTTGCCAAGGAGGCGTTGCTCTCGATCCCTGCCGAGGGAAGTGCGGTGCTCGTCGTGGCATCGAAGAAGGGCGGACCTCTCGACACCCTCGTCCGCGTCAACATCGAGGAGATTCTCGAAGGAAACGTCGCCGTCGCGGCGTTTGGCCCCGGCGCGCTCCCAGCCGTCAAGGAGGGCCCGGCGTTCCTCGGCCGTCCGTTCGCGGGCCTGGTTGGTGAGTGGCCCACTGACACCGTCCCCACCAAGGCAATTCGCAGCCTCCCTGATCTCCTCATCGCCAAGGCCAAGCCGACCGGCAACGGTTTGAAAGCGCTCAACCCGGTCGCCAGAGCCCGCGATGCCGCCCGCCGCGCGGCATCGAGCAACAACCTCAAGTTCCTCGCCATCGCCGCCCACAACTTCCACGACACCCACAACACCTTCCCGCCAGCGGTTGTGATCGGCCCCGACGGCAAGCCGTGGCACTCGTGGCGCGTCCTCCTCCTGCCGTACCTGGAAGAGAACACCTTGTACAGGCAGTACGACTTCTCCCAACCCTGGGATTCTCCCAAGAACCTGGCGGTCGCCGAAAAGATGCCGAAGGTGTTCCGCGATCCGGCCCGCGTGGCGCCGCCCGACAACTTCGCCGACTACGCGGCAATTGTCGGCCAGAGCGCTCTCTTCCCACCTGACGTGGTGACGATGAAGTCTGCCGATGACTTCCCTGCCTGCCTGAAGACGGGAAAGATGGTGCCGATGGCAGGTGTCACCGATGGGACGTCAAACACGGTCATGTTCGCCACGCTCGATCCCACCCGAAAGATCCCCTGGACCAAGCCGGAAGACATCATTCTCGATGACGGCTTCCCCGGGATCGGCAAGCCAGCGGGGATTGGTGCGACCCATCCGGTCGGGGACTCGAAGGCGGCACTCGTGGCGTTCGCCGATGGATCAGTACAGACGATTCCCGATTCCGTGGACAAGGCGACCGTCACAAAACTCCTGACGCGAAATGGCGGCGAGATCGTCGACCGCAGCGATCTCGGCGATGCGGCCGAGCCCAAAGCCAATCGGCCGCCGCTTATGAAAGTCATCGCCGCTGACGACGGCAATCTCCGCCTCGAGATCGACTGACGTTCCATCTCCCCGAAAACCACGAAGGTGCAACGATGCTGCCTGCGCGTTCCCAGGCCTCCACGCTCTTCCGCCATCCCCCTGATCGGAGTGGGGCTGTTCTTCGCCGTTCGCCGCCGCACCTCACCCTGACTATTCTCGCGCTTACTTCTCCTCCATCACCCACACCCCGCACCATTCCGCAGGGGGCGGTGTCTCCAGCAACGTCCGGCAGCGTTCCAGGTAGAGTTTCGCGGCCTTGTCATGGGGGTTGAGCGCCTGGACTTTTTCAAACAATGCCCGCGCGGGACCAAACGCCCTTGAGCGATACTTGTTGAGCCCGTCGCGGAAATACCCCATGGCATCGATCAGATGCGGGTAGGTCTCCTCGGTATGGTGATCGAGGATTTCGTAGACGCCCACCGGCTGGGTCTTCCCCTTGACCACAACCAAGTCGATCTCCCGTGCCCGATAGGTGCCGCGCAATTTCTTGTAGGTGTATTCGCTGATGAGAATCTGAGCGCCGTACTGCTTGCAGGCTGACTCCAGCCGTGCGGCGAGGTTCACCCCGTCGCCGATCATGGTGTAGTCCATCCGCTTCTTCGAACCGATGTTGCCTGACACGACCGTGTCTGTATTGAGCCCGATACCAATGTCGATCGCCGCCTTGCCCTCGTCCACGCGGTGCACGTTCCAGCGCCGCAGTTCGCAGATCATTGCAATCGAGGCCCGCACGGCGCGGTCCACATCGTCGGCGTGTGCGACTGGAATGCCAAAGCCTGCCATGATGGCGTCGCCGATGAATTTGTCGAGCATCCCGCCTTCGTGTTGGATGCAGTCCACCATCAACGTGAAGTATTCGTTGAGCATGGCCACCGTGCCCTGAGCGCCGAGCTTTTCGGTGTGCGTCGTGAATCCGCGGATATCGGAGAACAATACCGTGGCTTCCACAGCCTGACCGCCGAGCAATTCCGCCCCGGCGGCCACCATCTTGTCGGCGATCCCCGGATCCATGTAGCGTGACATTGTCGATTTCAGACGTTTCTCACTGGAGATGTCCTCGATCATGATCATCGATCCGATCCGCTTCTGATCGGCAGAAGAGAGCGGCAGCACAGTGACATTGCTCGATATCGTCTCATCCTGAAAGACGAGTTCAGCGTCCATGAGCACTTCCGGCTGACCGCTTTCGGCGACGCTGGCGAGTTTCTCAAGCACCCAGGCGTTGTCGCCGTTGAAGAACTCGGCCACCGGCTTGTGCAGTAATTGCGACGACGTGGCCCGCAGGATGCGCAGGCCAGCCGCATTGCAGGTGACGACCTTGCCGTCGACATCCATGGTGACAACACCATTGGACATCGATTCCAGCATCGCCTCGCAGTAGTTCTTCATGTTTTGCACGTCGGCGAACAGCTTGGCATTTTCAAGCGCAATCGAGATCTGCGCTGTGAAGGCCCGGAGGCGCGATTCGTCCTCCGCAGTAAACGGGCCACCCCGCTTATTGAGCACCTGGGTGACGCCGATCACCTTGCCGTGCTTGTTGATAATCGGCACGCAAAGAATGGAGCGGGTGAAGTAGCCCGTTCGCTTGTCGAACGACGGGTTGAACCGCAAGTCGGCATACGCATAGGGCATGTTGATCGATTTGCCGGTGGTGAATACCGCACCGGCAATCCCCAGGTGGTTGGGGAGGCGGATTTGCATCGACTCCAGCCCCTGCCCCACCTCAGACCAGAGTTCCTGGGTCTTCTCGTCGTTGAGGAAAAGGGTCGATCGGTCGGCGCTCAGCAGGCGCGTGGCTTCACCCATGACCCGCTGCAAGAGCGACCCGAGTTTGATGTCGGCGGTGACCTCGGACACGATCTCGACAAATTCCATCTCCTGAGCGCGGACCGCCTTCATCCGTTCGATGAACTGCGCGCCCTGCAAGGCGACGGTGCCCTGGGTCGCCATGGCTTCAAGGATTTCCAGGTCGTTCTCGTCGAACTCTCCCTGCTTTTTGTTGAGCGCCTGCACCACGCCGATGATCTCGCCTTTGACGGTCTTGATCGGCACGCAGAGGATGTTGCGCGTTAAAAAGCCGGTCTGCTCGTCGATTCCCTTGTTGAACCGCGGATCGGAGTAGGGATCAAGGATGATCATCGACTCGCCGCTGGTAAAGGCGTGGCCAGCGATGCCGCTGGTGTTCAGGAGGCGAATCTCCCGCTTGATGTTGCCCAGGGCCACTCGTGAATAGAGTTCATTTGTTGTGGGGTCGTTTAAGAATAGCGAGCCCCGTTCGGCGCCAATTTCCAGGGTGGTCATGTCGATCAGCGCGTGCAAGACCTCATCCAGCGTGTCATAGGCTGCCATCCGGCGCGAGACTTCAAGCAGCAGTTCGATGAGCCTGATCCGCCGGGCCCGAGGCACCACATTGCTCCGCGGCTTCCCCGCGCGTTCGCGGGGGCTGCCACGCCCGGGGCTCATCTCGCTTGGCGATGAGGAATCATTTTCTGCTGTCATTGATGCATCCTTATTGATCTCACGCTTGCCTTCTCGCAGCCCACTTCGCGGACCCTCTTGTTCGGCAATCGATTCACCCCTTGCGCGTTCAATCTGCCCGATGAACTTGAGCCTCAAGCCGTTGGCGAAGTTCCTGGATTGTCTGTTGGAGGTGAGTGATTTCTGAACGATCTGCGAAACGCGACGCGTTGAGGGATTGCTCGCGGGAGACGGTTTCGTGGTCCAGTGCATCGCGCAGCGACGCCACCGTAGCCCGCAACTGCTTGATTTCGTCCTGGCTTTCCAGATGGGCCTTGCGGACAAGCCCGTCCCTCTCGGCCCGTTCCTTCTCCAATTCGTCGCGCAGAATCCCGATCGTCTGCTTCAGTTGGCCGATTTCCCCGTGGGAGTCGGCAATGGCGCGGGCGACCGCGTGCTGGGTATCCGCGCGGGCATTCTCCATTTCCTCGCGGAGTGCCACGGCAATGGCCCGCAGTTGGCTCGCCTCGGCACTGGCATCGGCTATCGCCCGCTGCACAGCGCCTGCTGTGGCCGATGTGGCTGCTTCAAGCTCGCCTCGCAGCGCCGTGGCATGATTCTGCAGATCACGTATTTCCAGCAGCCAGGCGTTGGTTTCTTCAGGAGTATTGGACAGGGTCGGGGAGCCCTCGATGGGGAAGAAAGAGCCGTTGGCTGAAGCGTCGTTGGATCGAGTCGAGAGAATAGCCCGGCCAACGGCACTTTCGCAATCGGAGGCTCGCGAACCGGCCGGGACTGGCTGCGATCAATCGCTCGACGGTCCCCTGCCAAGCCGTGCCCGGAAGGCTTTTTTGCTCGCGACAATGGCAGCCGGCCGCCACGGGTGTTGGTGATCACCGACGACGTCGGGAATCTCCGCCAGGAGATCGACGCAGTCCAGCACGGAGGGTGGGAGCAGCGTTTACCAGACTCTCTAAAGCACTCAGTCGCTGAGATCTGCTCCCAGTGATTTCGACAATTCGGCACTTTACACTGGTCCGCCGCATGAGCTCCTCGCGGTACAGCGTCTTAAATGCACGATCAATCCAGCTCCGGTAACACGATTCCACCGATCGAATCCCATCGTCCTCCATGGGTGGATCGATTTCCGGGTCGCCGGTGAGAGGGAGAAACACGATCAGGTCGTAGCTTTCGAGCGCTTTGCTCTGGAGAATCATCCTCCAGAGTTCTTCGATAAACGCTGCGGTGATGTCGCTTGGATACTCGAAGTCATTTTTCTCCTGCAGCTCAGGACGAACCTCAACGGTTGTCAGCCTGTCGCTCTTGGGTAAGCCTTCCCGGCTGCCCATGGCCAAGGCGTACTGTGAGTAGGGGATGAAATCGAGGCAACTGCGGTCACAGACAGTATTCCCGTCGGGTTTCCTGTCCCGCGCCTCGTTGATGCGATCAATGGCGTGCTGCGTCATCAGCGTGTTGCAGCGTTGGCTGGCACGCTCGGCAAAATGGATCCGCTCCCCACGGCCCGCTAACTCGCGGTACGGCTCGTCTTCGAAATGGAAATCAGGGTGCGCTCGGTGAAAGTCCTTTGCAAACGTCGATTTCCCCATGCTTTGGGCGCCACTGATCGCGATGCGCATCGTTCACAAGACCTCAGAGTGGCTGTAAAAAGGAGACACCTGCTGGCAGAGACCGGATTGAATTGCCTCGGCTGGGCGAGAGGCGGTCAGGGGGCCCCCAACCGGCCCGCAGCCGGCCGTGCGATAAACGTCATACAGCGACCTCCAAATTATTCAAGAATGTCGCTCCCAAGGTGTTTCCTTCAATTCCCCGCCACACCCCCGCCGAATGAATCGTTTGCAGCGATCGCAGTGATGCAGAGGGAATTGAGGGCTGTTGTCGATGAGGATGGCAAACGCATTCTGGCTCCGATTCATCTTTCTGCTCCTGGCAGGCACACGTCGAGCCAATGCGACGCTCGGCCGTGCTTGTCTGGCCGGACTGCTCGCCGGTCTGGCATCGCTCCCGGCCGGCAGCACCACCGCCTTCGGTCAGGGGGGAAATTTCGACGGATTTGGATTGCTCAACGACGCCGAGCAGGCCGCCGCCCCAGCCGCAGCACCGTCTCGTTCGCTTCGTTCCTCCGACGACTGGGGGCCGGTGCCGACCGACCATCTGTCGCTCGCCAATGCGGCGCCAGTCCTTCTCCCCTTCTTCAACAACGGCCCCGTCTTCGGTCTGCCCGGCACGGTCACTGGCGGCTTTTGGGATCGCACCCAGCTCACCGGCGACTGGGGCGGACGGCGCACCGATCTGGCCCGCCGCGGCCTCTTCTTCGACGTTTACACGACGAGCGCCTATCAGGACCTGACCTCGGGGGGCCTCGAACCGGGCGATTGGTTTGTTCAGAACACCCAGATGTCGGTCAATCTCGACACTGGCCGCGCCGGCTTGTGGGACGGTGGCCTGATTCATTTCACGACGCAGGCCCGCTACGGCGGCACCCCGGAGCAGACGTTTAACTCTGGCGCCAGCGTCCCGGTCTACACCGGGCTCCTCGAACCCGATCCGCTCGCCTCTTCGACGATGCTGCCGTCGGAATACTTCCTCGTGCAGGGATTGAGCGAGCAGACGAGCTTCATGGTCGGCAAGATCAGCGATATCTTCATCCCCGACCAGACTCTCTTCGGCGATAGTTATAAGTTTTATTTCGCCAATTTCGCCTTCAACAAGAACCCGATCACGACCAACTTCTACAACCCCACCGCCTGGGCCGTGCTCGGCGTCTGGGCCCCGAGTAAGCGGCTGGCCTTTGCTGGCGGCGTTCTCGACCCTAACAGCCGCTCGCAGAACCTGGCAACCAACGCTTTCGATCGGGTGAACCTGTACCTGACTGCGGTCGCCTCGTACGACATCGCCGGCCTGCCTGGCCAGTTCAGCCCCGCCTTCAACTGGTCAAACCAATACCAGCTCGACCTGACCAATCCCTATGGAGCGATCGCTCCTGCCCAGATTCCGCAGGCAGTGGGCTATCTCCTCGGGAGCCCCAACTCGGCCGGACTGCCGATCAACAACTCTTCGAGCAGTTGCTTTCTGATCGCCAACGCCTCGCAGTATCTGTATGTGGCAGACGACAGCAAGGAGATGGCCACCAAACTCAAGAGCGGCGTGCCGCTCCGCGGCGTCGGCGTCTTCGGCCGGGCTGGTTGGGCGCCAAAGCAGACCAACACGATTACCGGCGACGGCAGCGTGGCCCTCTTCGCCCGCGGCCTCGCCGAGTCGCGGGCCTACGATAGTGCGGGGGTTGGCTGGTACATGAATGGCATCAGCCCCGACCTGCAAAACCAGGTGCGCACATACACCGGCGGCGCCCTCAACGTGAAAAACGAGCAGGGGATGGAGGTGTTCTACGATTACGCGATCACGCCGGCGGTGCGTCTCATCCCCAGCTACCAGCACATCTGGAACCCGCTTTCCGGGGTGGCTGTCGGCAACGACCACACCGATTTGTGGATGATGCGTGGCACGGTGGTGTTCTGACTGTACGCCCGCGGGGCTCTCCATGGCCCCCGCGGGCTGAGGCGCGTCGGAAGGGCGGGCAACTGCCTTGGCATCACCCCTCGCGGTGGGCCCTGACGTACTCGAAGAGCGACTTCGACGCGAGGCTCATGATGCCGCCGCCGTCGGAACGATCCTCGATGCCGAAGCATTCCACGAGACCATAGATCGCCCCCTCAGCAGCGAGCTTCGATGGCGTATGCGGCACCACCGGGGCCGTCGTGGGAACGTCATCCCAGCCGGTCGTGTCGGGCATCGAATTCATCAGCGTCGGATGCCGGTGGACCATCGACGGCGTGTGGCTGAACTCCACCGCCGGGGCGATCCGCGTAAAGGTGCCAGCCGGCGACGGCTGATCGATGCTGTGCTCGATGAGATCCTTGATCCGCACCGGCTCATAGGGTTCGGCGTCAAGCGGCTCGACAAACAGCGGCGTGAGCGACGAGCAGCGGGAGAGTGACGAGGCAACGTGGTAGTAGCCGCCCCGCTCTTCCCGCTCGGCAAGCGCGGCCACCACGCCGATTGCCACCAAATAGCCGGTGATGTAGTCGTTGATCAGCGCCGGCACGACAGTCGGAGCCTCCATGCCGGCGGAATGCACGTGCATCGTGCCGCTCACGGCCTGCGCGATCTGTTCGAAGCCCGGTCGCTCGCCCCAGGCCGTGCCAAGCGGGAAGCAGGAGAGGGAAGCCCGTACGAGGTTGGGATTGATGGCCCTCAAGCCCGCGTCGTCCAGCCCCATGCGGTTGAGGACACCCGGCCGCTGGCCGTCGATGAGGACGTCCGCCGTGGCAAGGAGTTCGTGGAAGCGGGCCTGACCACGCCGCCCCTTGATGTCGAGGAGGATGTTTTTCTTGCCCCAGCTGGCATCCAGCCAGATCGGCAGCACCCAGTCGCCCATCGGCGGCTGCACCTTGATCACGTCGGCCCCCTGCTCGGCGAGAAATCGGCCGCAGTTCGGCCCGGCCACCACGTGCGTAAGCTCCACCACCCGCACTCCCTCGAGCGGTCGGTGTCGTGCTTTTCCGAGGAGCCGCTTCTTCTCGCTCCCCGATCCCTCGAAGTCGATGAGCGGACGCTTGAGGACTTCGGCCCCGACCCGATGCGCGGCCCACTCCTCGGGCGTGCGGACGATGCCCAGCGGAAGATTCTTCGCGATCGCCTCGTCCTCGTGCTCCTGCGCCGTCTTCTTTTCGACGGCGGCTTGGAACCCCTGGGCCGTGTTTACGCAGTTGAGCGCCACGAGCAGCAGGTCGCGGAGATGCGGATGGAGGCCGATCATCGTCACGTGCCGGCCATCCTTCGTCCGGTAGGTGCCGTTGTCAGGGTTCACGCCCCAGGTGTCCATGATCGTGCTGTAGCCATTCTGGAAGAGCAACTGCAGGCTGTTGAGGAGCAGCCCGCAGCGTCGACGGTCGAGCTTCATCGATTGCGCGGGGAGTCCTCTGACGGTACCGATATGCTCGACGACCGAGCCGAAGGCCGCCATCACACCGGCAGCATAGTCATGGGCCTTGACCGGGCTCTTCACGTACGACACGCCGTGCGCCACCGACACCTTGGAGGCGTCGAGACCGCAGGGAAGGGAGGCGGCAACTGCGTCGAAGGCGAGCCGCTGTTTCAACGTCATGGACATGCTGGTATCCAAAGGCAAGAGGAGGGAGCATCCCCTGCAGCAGCACGGGAACATGCCGCTGAGAACGGTGTTTCCAAAGAGCGGAGCATACGAGAAGCCCCTTCCGCCACCATGCGACGAATATCATAGTGGTCGTCAATTCCCCTCGGCAGTTACGCTGACACCTGGCCGCGGCCGGTGGGTGTCGCTGCCCCCCGCCCGAGCGATGCAGGAAGGAGTCTCGATGGATCAAACCGTGCTCCAAGCCCTCGCCGATGTGGCAATGGGCGCCACCGACGACGATGTGGCGGCCGCTGCGCTGCGGGCTTGGGCAGCCGTGATACCCAGCGACTACCACTCCCTCATGCGCCGCACGGAAGCGACCGGAGTGGTCGACATCTGGTCGCCGGTCGACGGTCGGCTCCGGGACGATCACTGGCTCATGCGTCTCTTTGCCAGCCTCTGGGCCACCGAAGATCCGACATCGACGCACCCGAGCACAATCGCTTTTCTCCAACAGGGTCCGGGGGCCTACCTGCGAAGCGCCTTGGAGGACGATGCGGTGTGGCACGAGCGTCCCCACTACCAACTTGTTGACAAGGTTCACGGGAACCGCGACATGGTGTCACTCTTTATGATCACCCAGCCCGGCACGCTCGTCGTGATCCACGCCGGCAGTTACGGCGACCACTTTCCCGCCAATGTCGTCGAGCCCGCATCGCTCTTCGGTCGCGTGCTTACCGGGCTCCTGGTGGGACGGGGGGGATTCGGAGCAACGTACGAAACCCGGGTGCAGAAACTTACCCCCCGTGAAACACAGGTCCTCGAACTCGTGCATGGGGGCCTCAGAAATGCCGACATCGCCACACGCCTCTCCATCAGTGCGCTGACTGTTCGCAAGCACCTCGAGAACATCTTCGCCAAACTCGGCGTGCAGACGCGGACGGCTGCGGCAGCGCTCCTCGATATGGCCAGCAACTCTGCCGACTGATGCCGACCCGGCAGATTCAGTCGCTCCGCGCCGCGACGGTCAATTGATCGCCGCCGCCTTTCCCACCATCTCCGGCTGCTTCACCGGACCGAAGCCGACGTTCGCCTCAGAATTGACGCGGACGATTTCCCCGGCGAAGAGCAGTCGCACGGTTGTCACAAATGGGGTCTCGACAAAACAGATCCGCAACGTGAACGAGTCTCCCTCCCAACCGCCGGCAACAGCCGCCGGCCGCGCCGGCATCCCCCCCCAAGCCACGTCGCAGCGGCGCCACGTGCCCCGACCACAAGGAATGCGATGCTCCTTGCCATCGGCGATAAACACGACCGTGTCGCCATCATCCCCCGGCTCAACTGCCACCGAAGCGAGTTTCGCGCCATTCTCTCCGAATTGGTACGGTCGTCCGGCAAAACTCTGCGGCGCGGTCCCCGCCGGCGGGAGCGGCACCTGGAGCGACGCACACTGAGCAGCGAGTTTCGCTGCCGCCACGTCATCCGCGGCCAGCGGCACAGAGCGGAACGCCGGCAGGAGCTTCTTCCAGGCGATGTCGAGCACGCGCTGCATGTCGCGCGTGCCCGAGGTGATCGCCAGCACTGCATCCTCCTCTGGGAGCACGACGCAGTACTGACCAAAAGCCCCGTCCCCCCGGAAGGCACCATGCCGACAGCGCCAGAACTGATAGCCGTACCCCTGATCCCAGTCGCTCTCGGGATTGCTGCCATTGGCCACCTGCCGGGCCGACGCCTCCTCGACCCAGGCCGCAGGAACAATCTGCTTTCCCTCCCACTCCCCCTTCTGCAAGAGCATCTGCCCAAACTTGGCGATGTCGTCAGTGCAAACGCTCAAACCGTATCCACCGGTTGAAAACCCCTCCGGGCTCTCCTCCCACGTCGGTCCCTCGATACCGAGCGGCTCAAAGAGCCTCGGCTGGAGATAGTCGAGAAGTTTTTCCCCCGTCGCCTTCTGGACGACGGCCGACTGCATAAATGTCGCCGGCGTGTTGTAGAGAAAATGCGTACCGGGCTTGAAAGGCACCGGATGGGCGAGGAACTGCCGGACCCACGATTCACTTCGCGCCTGCGGCGGTTCCCCTTGATGACCGGTCGCCATCCGGAGCAGATCGGCAACGCGCATCGCCTTCAGGTTCGCCGATGGCTCCGCCGGCGCTTCCGCCGGAAAGAAGCTGAGCACCGGATCGTTGATCTGCAGTTTGCCCTCCGCCGCAGCGATTCCCACGGCGGTCGAAGTAAAACTCTTGGAGAGCGAGTAGAGCTGATGACGCAGCTGCGGCGTGTACGGCGCCCACCACCCTTCGGCGACGACCGCTCCGTGTCGCACGAGCATCACACTATGGATACCATCGGCCACCGCGGCATCGCCGCAGGCGTCGAGGGCCTCGATGAAGGCCAGCAGGTCGGCAGACGACACGCCTTGCGCTTCTGGCGTGCTCCGCGGCAGTTCCGCAGCGCTCGCTGCAACAGAGGTCGCGAGTAGGGCGAGCCCAGCGATGGCGAAAAAAAGAGCGCGGCGAGGACGTGCCATGGTGAGGGGGACTCCGGAGGGAGGAAGACGTGGTTAGTGACTGTGACGGGGCACGCTGCGACAGACGTCGCGAAAGGCACAGGCAAACTCAAGACAGCCGCCGGTGTCCAGTTGGCCGACATGATCGCGGTAGAGTTGCTGCCAGGGGGTCGCCCCTGGCGGCACGCGGTCCCACGCTGCGGTGTCGCGGGAGGCCCACTCCTCCTCCGGTACCAGGGCATCGACGCGCCGCGCCGGCAGATCAACACGCACCCTGTCACCGCTTCGCAACCGGGCCAAACCACCGCCGGCGTAAGCTTCGGGCGACGCGTTGAGAATCGAGGGGCTCGCTGCGGTGCCGCTTTGACGGCCGTCACCGAGCGTCGGCAGTTCCGAGATGCCGCGGCGGACGAGTGCCTGCGGGGGAAGCATGTTCACCACCTCGCCGCTCCCCGGAAAGCCGAGTGTGCCGCAGCCACGAATCACCAGCAGCGATGTTTCGTCAATGCCGAGGGCGGGGTCGTCGATCCGGGCGTGATAGTCCTCCGGGCCGTCGAAGACCACTGCCCGGCACTCAAACGTATCCTCGGCACCGGGCTGCGAGAGATAGCGGCGGCGGAAGCTGTCACTGATCACGCTGCTCTTCAGCAGAGCCGCTTGGAAAAGGTTGCCGGAGAGGACGAGGAAGCCGGCATGCTCGCGGAGTGGAGTGGCAACGGCGCGGATCACGCGCCCGTCCGGGGGGGGCGCAGCGGCCACGTTCTCCGCCACACTTCTGCCGGTGACCGTCAGCAGTGTGCCGTCGAGAAGTCCGTGCCGGAGCAATTCTGCCATCACCGTCGGCAGACCGCCGGCCCGATGAAAATCCTCGCCGAGGTGCTGTCCAGCGGGCTGAAGGTCAACGAGCAACGGCAGATCGTGGCCGCTCGATTCCCAGTCACGGATGTCGAGTTCAACGCCGGCGTGACGAGCCACGGCGACGATGTGGGGCGGGCAGTTGGTGCTGCCGCCCAGTGCCGTATTGACGCGGATGCAATTGAGGAGGGCCGCGCGGGTCACAATGGCGCTGGGCCGCAGATCTTCCTCCACCATCCTCACGATCCGCATCCCCGCGGCGTGCGCCGCCTGCCCTCGCTCGCGGTAGGGAGCAGGAATCTGGGCCGTGCCAGGCAGCGCCATGCCGAGCGCCTCAGCCAGACAGTTCATCGACAGCGCCGTCCCCATCACATTGCAATGCCCAACGCTCGGCGCCGAAGCAGCAAGCAGATCCATAAACTTCTTTTCATCGATCACTCCGGCTGCCAGCCGCCGTCGTGCCTCCCAGATGATCGTGCCGGCGCCTGCCACCTCGCCGTCGAGGTAACTATTGAGCATCGGTCCGCCGTTGAAGACCAGCGCCGGGAGGTTGCAGGTGACCGCGGCCATCAGCGCCGCCGGTGTCGTCTTGTCGCACCCAGTCGTGAAGATCACGCCGTCGAGCGGATACCCGTGGAGAATCTCGACGAGCCCGAGGTAGGCGAGATTGCGGTCGAGGGCCGCCGTCGGTCGCCGAGCCGACTCCTGAAGCGGATGCATGGGGAACACCAGCGGCAATCCCCCGGCATCGCGGACGCCGTCGCACAGCCGTGCCACCGACTGGAGGTGGACCCGGTTGCAGGGAGTGAGGTCGCTTGCTGACTGAGCGATGCCGATCACCGGCCGCCCCCCCTGGAGCTCTCCTGATGTCAGCCCCGAGTTGAGGAATCGCTCCAGATAGAGCGCGGTCATGCCGGGATTACTGGGATCGTTCCACCACTGTTCCGAGCGCAAAGGGCTGGTCATCCTTCAATCCCCGCTTTCGGCATCGACACCACCCGTGTCTCGAGAAACTCGCGGATCCCCTCCTCTCCCCCCTCGGCACCGATGCCGCTGTGCTTGACCCCTCCGAAGGGAATCTCGGCCTTCAGCGGCCGCCACTCATTGACTCCCACAATCCCCACCTCGAGTCTTGACGCCACCGCCCGGCAGCGGGCCAGATCGGCACCATACACATACGCGGCAAGTCCGTAGGGAGTGGCGTTGGCCCGTTCCACCGCATCGGCAACCGTCCGGTAGGAGAGCAGTGGGATCACCGGACCGAAAATCTCCTCGCGGGCTAAGCGCATCGAATCATGGACGCCGCTGAGAAGCGTTGGCGGGAAAAAGGCGTTGGTGTCGAGGGCGGAATCAGACAGGTAACTGTGGTTGGCAACCACCACCCGCGCACCGTCGGCAACCGCTTCGGCGACCAGGGCGCCGACCCCATCACAGGCACCTCTATGGATCAGTGGCCCGGCATCGATGCCGTCGGCCAGACCATTCCCCACCCGCAACGCCTCCAGCCGCGCAGCCACTTTCTCAATCACCAAGCCTTCGACCGACTGATGCACGAACACCCGATTGGCTGTCACGCACACCTGCCCAGAGACGAAGGTCTTCAAGCGCACCAGATCGTTGGCGGCCAACTCAAGATCGGCGTCAGGGAGGATGATGAACGGAGCGTTGCCGCCGAGTTCCAGCGACACCCGCTTGATGCCCGCGGCTGCTGCCGCCATCAACCCACTGCCGGTGGCGGTCGAGCCGGTAAGGCTGAGTACAGCCACCGCCGGATGCGAAGCGAGAACAGGTCCGATGACACTCCCCTGACCGGGGAGGATTTGGAGGACGCCCGCAGGGAGACCCGCCTCCGCCAGCAGCGGCGCCAGTGCCAATGCCACCAGCGGCGTCACCTCCGCAGGTTTCCAAACGGCAGTGCACCCGGCGGCGAGTGCCGCAGCCACCTTCTTCGCCCCTTGCGCAAGGGGGAAATTCCAGGGGGTGATGAGGCCAGCGACTCCGGCCGGCCGGTGCTCGACGAGGAATTCGCGGCCCGCCTGGGGATGGGGAACGATTCTCCCCTGCACCCGTCTGGCCTCCTCACCGAACCACTGAAAAAAACTGGCGGCGTAGTCGACCTCGCCCGCGGCCTGGGCCCAGGGTTTTCCCTGCTCTGCAGTCAGCAGGCGGGCAAATGCGTCTCGGCGGGAAATCAATAATCCGGCAGTCCGTTTGAGGATCTCCCCCCTTTCTGCCGCCGGACACTCTTTCCACGCCGCCAGCGCCACCGCCGCACTGTCGATGGCCCGCGCCGTCAGTGCCGCGTCGGCCCTCGCTACTGTGGCGAGGATCTCCCCGGTGGCGGGATTGCGGACGGCGCAAGGTTCGGTTCCCCGATGCCAGCAGCCATCGATCCACGGCTGGGGCTCAAACCAGAATGCAGGAACCGTCTTCATGATGATCGCGTCCTCTTCAGTGCAGGGGGCTCAAGTGGGCTCAAAGGGGGTGTCACAGAGAAAAAAGGGCACCCGCGACCGCTCTGATCCTCACCCACCGCTTCCAGCCACCACGAAACGGCCCTCGGTGCGGCCCTGTCTATAGAGAACAGACCGATAGATCCGTTCGGCATCCGCCTCGCTCACTGGCCGCGGATTGGGGTCCATGAGGCGGCGGATCTGCACCGCGTCGCGTGCCATGGAAGGAATCGCGTCGGCGGGCACAGGCACCCCTTCAAGCAGCGCCACCAAGCCGATGTCTGCGGCGGTGGCGTCGAGCCTGTCGGCAAACCCTGCTGCGGAGATGTCCCCCCAACCCAGGGCCGCAGCCAGGGCAGCGAAATCGGCGGCGCTGATGCCGGCATTGTGCCGCATCACCTCTCCTGCGAAGCAACCGGTGATCACGCCGTGCGGAAGGTGAAATCTTCCGCCGAGTGGCAAGGCTAGGGCATGGACGGCGCAGCACGATGAATTGGCAAACGCCATTCCCGCCAGATGCGAACCGATCGCCATTTTATCACGGGCCGCTGTGTCGGCTGGATCTCGACAGACGCGGGGGAGCGCCGGCCCGATCAGCCGCGCCGCTTCAAGCGCCAGTCCACGGGCTAGCGGAGTCGCCACCCGGGCGATAAACGCCTCGATCGCATGGACCAGCGCATCCATCCCGGCAGCGGCGGTCACTGCGGGAGGAAGGCCATCGCTCAGCGCCGCATCGACGACGGCCACATCGGCCAGGATCGCGGGATCGACAACGCCCACCTTGGTACCGGAGAGGGTATCGGTGAGGATCGCCACAAACGTCGCCTCAGACCCCGTGCCAGCAGTGGTGGGAATGAGGATCGATGGCAGTCCCCGTCCTCCCGCCCGCCCGACGCCGACATAGTCGGCCACCTGTCCGCCCCGTCCCGCACACAGTCCCGCAACCTTGGCGGCGTCCATCACGCTCCCACCACCAAGTCCAATCACCACGTCAGCGCCACTCGCCCGGATTCGCTGGGCCAGACGGTCGACATCCACGATCGGTGGCTCGGCCGGCACCTCCGCGCACGTCTCCCCAAGCAGTCCGGCCTCCTGGAGGGGGCCAGCGACCCGCGCCAGGAGCCCGGCAGCGGCCACCCCCGCATCGCTGACTAGCACCACCCGCCGCCACCCGTTGGCCCGGCAGATGGCCGCGACGTGGCTGCTCGACCCCCGGCCCGTCACCACCCTCCGCGGCAAGTGGTTTTCAAATTCCCGGCGGATTTCAGGCATCACTTCCCCCCTGACAGCGGCGGCTCAGCACGGCGGCATCGATCTCGCCAGAGCCTCAACTTCGGTTCGCAGCGGATGCTAGCAGATCGTCCAGATCGTCATCCTCACCCCACCCCCG
>QWOP01000081.1 GCA_003669605.1 Planctomycetota bacterium | reverse complement strand
ACCACCAGCAGGCTGGCGACCGTGGCGATCAGCCCTGCCACCCGCGGGTTTCGCCGGCACCAGCGCCACAGCCGTTCGACAGGCGAAATCGGGCGGGAGAGGATCGGCTCCCCGCTGACGAAGCGGCGGCAATCCTCGGCGAGGAGTTCGGCGGTGGCGTAGCGCTTGGAAGGCTCTTTCTGCAGGCACTTCAGACAGATCGTCTCGATGTCCTGGGGCAGTTTGGGGATCAGCCTCGATGGCGGGACGGGCTCCTCTTTGATGACCTGAAAAATGGTCTCGAAGGGAGTCGCACCCAGGAATGGAGGCCGGCCGACGAGCATCTCGTAGAGCATGGCCCCCAGCGAGTAGACGTCTGCTGCGGGGCCGAGGTCCTTGAATTCGCCTCGCGCCTGTTCGGGCGCCATGTAGCTCGGGGTGCCCATCAGGGCGCCCTCTTTGGTCTGGCTCGAGTCGCCCTCGAGTTGTTTGGCCAGGCCGAAGTCGGTGATCTTCGGCACCCCCTCGGATGAGACGAGGATGTTGGCCGGCTTCAGATCGCGGTGGACGATGCCGTGCTGGTGGGCGAAGTGCATCGCATGGGAGAGCGTTTCGAGAAGACGGGCGGCGTCCTTGGGCACCTGCGGCTTGCCGGCGAGCGCCTTATCCAGCGGCGCCCCATCGACGTATTCCAGAGAAAAATGGGGGAGCGAATCACTTTCGCCGACCTCGTAGATCTGCACGATGTTGGGGTGCTGCAAAGCGGCAACGGCCTGCGCCTCGATCTGGAAGCGGGCCAGCTGCTCGGGGCCGGCATGGCCACCGGCAAGGACCATCTTCAGCGCCACCAGACGGTTGAGTTTCCGCTGCCGCGCCTTGTAGACGACTCCCATTCCCCCGCGGCCGAGTTCGCCAAGAATGTCGTAGCCACTGACATACGGAATCTCGCGTCCGGTGACCGGATCAATCGTCGGGCCGACAGAGGGGCTCTCGAGCGTGGCGTTGCTGGCCATCCCGGCCGACGGAAGAGGGAGGGTGGCCCCACTGTCGCCATTCCCATGGAGGGGGAGCGTGGCGCCGCTGTCGAAAGCAGCTGATGGTGGCAGGGGGAGCGTGGCGCCGCTGTCGCCATTCCCGTGGAGCGGGAGTGTGGCGCCACTGTCGAAAGCAGCTGATGGTGGCAGGGCGAGGGTGGCGCCACTGTCGCCGAGGGCTGACGGCGGCAGGGGGGGGGCACCAGCGGGGCTGGCAGAAGCCGTTTGGGCCGCTGACTTGCCGATCGACACCGTCTCCGGAGAGGGCCCCGAGATGTTGATCGTCTGGGAACTGTCACCAGCAACCGTGACTTGGGAGGGGGAGACGAGAGGGGGGGATGAAACCTCCTTCGGTTCTTTCCGCGAATCGGGGGTCTCGCTCATACTCCGGCTCCTCGTGTGCGTCGTGATACCCTGCGGCCAGTGCACACGGAATCGTGGCAGCACGCGAGGATGCCGAACCGATGGCCTCTTGGCTCAATACCCAGGAAGGGCTGGATTATCGGCCCTGCTGCCCGGGCCGTCCAGCGCTGCTCTCCTGGCGCCCGAGGCGATCGATCGCGGCCGAGGCAGTGCTCTGGGGGGCAGGCCGGCCGCGGCGGCTGGCGGTCAGGGGGTGCCGAAGGACCGCTCCGTCGCTTCCCACACCGAATACCGCGGGCTATAGCCGAGTTCGCGGCGGGCGGCGGCGATGCTGAAGTAGTGGTCGGACGCCATTTCCTCCGCGAGGAACCGGGTAAGAGGGGGATCGGACGAAAGGCCGAGAGTTCGCCAGGTCGCCTCTGCAGCGGTGGCCAGCAGGCGGGCGGTGGTCGCCGAGAGGCGTCTTTGCACCGGAGCGATGCCGTGCAGGGCAAGGACCCGGCCGATCCATTCCCAGAGCGGCACCGGGGTGCCCTGGCTGATGAAGTACGCCCGCCCGCCCGCGGCAGGGCGAGCCTCCAGGGCCGCGGCGGCCAGTAGATGGGCCTCGACACAGTCGTCGATAAACGTCAAGTCGACGAGGTTTTTGCCGTCGCCGACCTGCACGAGTCTGCCGGCAGAAGCGCGCCCGAGGATCGTCGGCACGAGATTGGTGTCGCCCGGCCCGAAGATCAGATGCGGCCGCAGGGCAATGGTGCAAAGCCCAGCACAGTGGGCCTGGAGCACGTCCCGCTCCGCCGCGGCCTTTGTTTCCGCGTAGAAGGCCGCGAAGTGCCGGGGGTAGGGTTGCGATTCATCGACCCCACGGAGGCCGTGGCTGGTGGCGACGACGCTCGGCGAACTGGTGAACACGAGTTTCGACACGCCCGCCCGCCGGCAGGCCGCGATCACGTTGTCCGTCGCGGTGACGTTGCCCTCCACGAACGCCTTCTTGGGCCCCCACATCTTTACGTGGGCTGCGGTGTGGAACACGCAGTCAACCCCATCGAGGAGCTGAACCAATGCGGGTTGCTGAGCGGTCTGCGAGAGGTCGTGGGTGGCGGTGCGGATTCCTTCTGCCACCAATGCCGGATAGCTGCTGCGGCCAAGCGCCGTCACGTCGTGGCCCAGAGTTCTCAGGCGCAGGCACAGCGCCGCACCGACGAAACCACCGCCGCCGGTGACCAGCGCCTTCATGCGATCCCCGTGGCGTCCGCGTTGCCGTCATCGACCACGATCGCCGTCTGCGTGGCGGCCCAGACCGCGAGACGGTCGCGGAAGATCTTGGCGTTGTGCCTGGCGTCGACAGGAAACGCGGGATGGAAATAGAAGCGACTGATCTGAGCCGTGATTGGTTCGGCGGCCCCCATCTGACGCAACTCGCAGGCGAGCTGCTGGCGGGCATCGGATCCCAAGGAGCGGTGCTTCGCCTGCGTCTCGACCACCAGCGCCGGGACACCGTTGATGCCGACGAGGGCCGAGCGGCTCACCTGGGGATGGCGATTGAAGACCAGTTCCACCGGCACGCTGTAGAAGGTCTGTTGCGGAGTGACCACCATGTGCGCCTGTCGACCGCAGAAATAGAGTTGGCCGCTGTCGTCGAGATATCCCATGTCTCCCATCCGGTGCCACACCGTGTCGCCCTCGCACACCTTACCGGCCGCGGTCGCCTCTGGGCGGCACAGATACTCGCGGCTCACCGTCGCCCCGCTGACGACGATTTCGCCGATCACCCGCGGCGGACAATCGTGGAGCCGGGACAAATGGGGATCGATGCCCGGGCTCTCCACGGGAGTGACGATGCGGAGAACCACGCCTTCAATGGCCCGACCCACCGGGGTACCCTGTTCCCCGGAGAGTGCCGCGACGCTCGTCTGCTGCCGGCGGTCAGCCGAGGCGGCGATTGTCACCGGCAGGGCCTCGGTCGCTCCATAGGGAGTGAAACTCTCCGCCTGCGGGCAGGCTGCGGCCACCAGATCGATCGTGGCCTGCGAGACGGGGGCTCCGGCCATGAAGACCCGCCGCAGTTTGGGCAGCGAGGCGCCGGTCAGGCGGCAGTGTTCCGCCAGTTTTGACCACAGCGTGGGCGATCCGAACGACGTTTCGTTGCCGAGATCCTGCATCACTCGGATGATCCGTGCCGGGACCAGCGCCAGCGGCCGGCTGGGGTTGAAGGGGGGAAAGATGCTCCCCACGCCGAGGGCCGCGGTAAACAGGCTGAAGACCGGCAGCAGCGGCAGATCCTGTTCGCCGCTACGGAACCCGAACTGGGAACGGAAGACCGCCAGTTGCTCGGTGAGCATGCGATTGGTGAACACCACCCCCTTCGGCCGGCCGGTGGCTCCGGAGGTGAAGGCTACCAGTGCCGTGTCGTCCGCCTGCCGCGGGATCGGCATCGGCGGCTCGCCCGCCGGCCGCAGCAGGTCGCGTAGCCGCGTGGCGCCGAAGAGGGGGAAGCGGCTGGCGACCACGCAGAACCGCAACGAGCGAAACAAATCTGCTGCCTTCAGTCGCAGCAGGTGGGCCTTGGGCATGCCGATGAAGCCGGTCGGCTCGGCTTCACGGATGCAGGCCAGCACCGCGTCGATCCCCATCCCCGGATCGATGAACACCGGCACGGCGCCCCGCCCCATGACGGCGTAACTCAGCGCCAGGAAGTCGGCTCCGGGGGCCACAAACATGATCACCCGTTCGGCCGCGCGCAGCCCCGCCGAGGCCAGGCCGTGTTCGTAACCCTGGATCCTGGCGGTGAGCGAAGCGAAGTCGATGGCCTCGTAACGGGGAGTGCCCCGCCAGAGGGAAAACGAGGCTCTGGTGACCGCCGACACCCAGGGGGCTTGGATGGCTGCCGCCTGGAGCGCCGCATAAAGCCCTCCCGATGGCAGCCGGGAGTCGCCCGTGACAAGATCCTGACAACGACGCTCAGGGATCATCTCCACCCGCGGCGTGGCCGCGGTCCCGTCCGCCTGCGGGGCGGCTGGCAGTGGCCCATTTGCCAGCAGGAATTCGCTGACCTCGGCGGCGCAGCGCTGCGGGGCGTCCTCAAGCACCAGATGGGATGCGTTGGCGATGCGAACGACGTCGGCCTGGGGAAAGTAGGAAGCGACGTGGCGGAGGATCTCCTTGTGAAAGCAGGGGTCCTTCATGCCCCAGATGATCTTCACCGGCTTGTCGGCAAGGGTGGGCAGTCGGGCCACCATGTCGCGCATCATCGCGTGGCTGGGATGGCTGGGGGTGAAGGGGATGTCGCGGACGAAGTCCCAAACAGCGGTGCGACTGCCGCGGGTGCGGTAGGGATGGTGGTAGGCCTGCTTGACTGCTTTGGGAAGCGGAGTGACGACGCCGAAACTGGTCAGCAAGCGGAGGAAATACATCGATTGCTGGGTCAGTAGCCGGCCGATCACCGGCGCTGCTGCCCGGCGGATCATCCCAGGCAGGAGCGGGGTCTCGGCGAGAGTGGTGTTGAAGTACACCAACTTCTCCACGTCGGCGGCACGCCGGACCGCGAGTCCGGTGCCGATCGGGCCGCCCCAGTCGTGCATCACCAGGGAAAATCGCTCGATGCCGAGTTGATCGAGCAGTTCTTGGAGGTGGACGATGCGGTCGGTGGCCCGGAAATGGACGGTGGTGGGATGTGCGGAGAGACCACAGCCGAGCTGGTCGGGGACGATCACCCGGAAGTCTTGCCGCAGGGCGAGAATCAGAGTGCGGAACAAGAAGCCCCAAGTCGGGTTGCCGTGCAGGCAAAGAACCACCGGGCCGCTGCCCTCATCGACATAGTGCATCCGGTGGCCCACCGCCGCGTCCCGCCCGGTGCCTGTTCCCCGGCCCACGGTGACGAAACGGGAGCGGAAGGGGTAGAGCCTGCCGAGATCAGCGGCCGGCGACAGCGGCTGCGCAGGTGGCTGGCGGTCGTGGGGCGGAACTGGGAGCATGGTCGGCGCTAGCTCCTACCACTCAAACCCGAGGAAACGCGTATTGAGACCACTGCCGAAAGCGGTCAGCAGCACCTTCTCCCCCGGCTGGATGTTCTTTTCCTTGGCACCGATCGCCAGAGCGGCCGGGAGTGCCGCCGAGACCATGTTGCCGTACCGCTTGTAGATCGAAAACTCCTTTTCGTAGTCGAGCCCCATTTCGCGGTAGAAGGCTTCATTCACCTGCCGGCCGACCTGATGGCAGAAGACGTGGTCGATGTGGTCTTTCGACCATCCGAGCAATGCGGTGACATCGGGGAATGCCCGCCCGCCGAGCTTTGCGGCGGCGATCATCAACTGGGCTGCGTCGGAAGTCATGATCGGGGTGATTTCATTCCCCTGATGAAAACTGAAGTCGCCGTTTCCGATGCATAATTGATGGTGCTGTGAGGCCGAACGGGCTACTCCACCGACGAAACGGTGGCCCGTTGTGCTGATGCTGTCGTGGCACATCACCACTGCCACGGCACCACAGCCGAGTGTCAATGTGGGGAGCATCTGCAGCATCTTCTCGCGGGTGATCTCCTGGTCACCGAGCAATTGATCGAACGTCGCGTGGACCACCTTTGAGATGGTCTCGCCGGAGCAAAGGATCCCCGCCTTCACCGTCCCGGCCTCGATGAGGTGGGCGAGCATGATCAGGCCGTCGCTGAAGCCGATGCAGGCGTTGGTGATGTCGAGGACCAGCGATTCCTCGGGGATGCCGAGGTTGTGGTGCACGAGGCAAGCGGTAGCGGGCTCGAAGTAATCCCGTGACACCGAGCAATTGAAGAGGGCGCCGATCTGATCGGGACGGAAGCCGGAGAGGTCGAGCGCCTCGCGGGCAGCCACGGTGGCCACGGAACTCGGCGTCACCGTCGGCGGCCACATTCCGCGAGTAGTCACCCCACTGACCCGTTCCAGGGTGCCGAAGGGGATCCGCAGCCGCTGGTAAGCCGGGGCGAGTCGCTCCTCGATTTCCGTGGACGTAAGTTGCGTGGTGGGGAAGTTGAGGCCGAACGACTCCAGACAAACATGCTTGAACCGAAACGAAATCATCAAGCGCTCCTCGCTGCCCCTCTCACACACCACACCGCACACCACTCGCGTTACCGCGTTCCAAACCCTTCCGGCCAAGCCCTGACGGGCAGGCAGTCCCGCCTCATCCAGCCCCAGAAGTCCTGGCGGAAGGAGGTGAGATCAGTCCCGAAAGCCCTCCGAGGCCCAATGGATCGAGACCAGACAGGATAGCCGATTTGGGGGCGTCCGAAGAGGATTCGCCGGTTTGTGGGCTGCTGGAAGCCGGCCGGGTGTCTGGAAAGGCCTCCAGTTGCCGCATGCTCGTGCGTCCCACCAAGATATCCAGCAGTCTGGAAAACCGCCGGAAGACGCTCTCCTGCCGGTATGGGATGTGATGCTTGAGGCAGAGGGCCTTCACCTCTGGCTGGATGAGCCGGTATTGCAGCATCGGCAGGTCGGGGAAGAGGTGGTGCTCAATCTGATAATTCAGCCAGATGCTCATGTAGTCGACGAATTCCGTGCCGCAGTGGTAGTTGGCCGAGCCCATCACCTGCGTGACGTAGAACTCCCCCTTGTCGCCGTAGTGGAAACGGAAGCGGTAGAGATCGTCGGCGGTGTGGTTGGGGCCGATGACCAGGAATGCATGGGCGTTGGTGATCGCTTCGGCGAGCAGTTTGTTGAGCAGCACGAAGAACGCCGCTGTCGAGCCGAGCGGCAGAAACAACAACGGCACGGCGACGAAGTGCCAGAGGGTGTAGGGGAAGTAGCAGTGCAGCCACAGTCGCCGCACAGCGGGGCTCCGCAGATCGACAATGTTGAGGAGCGTGAGGTACTCGATCGAATCCTGGCGGAGGCGTTTCCGGCTGTTGGGATCGAGGACGCTGAGGGAGTTGGGGGCGTAGTAGATGATCTTCCAGGTGCAGGCCACGATCGCCACCAGGATATATTTGAAGGCCACTGGCATCCGCGAGCGGCGGAGGAATTCGACGTGCCGTTCAGCGAGATCGGGGTCAGAATCCTCGCCGGTGTGGTAGTGGTGGAGGATGTTGTGCTCGTAGTCCCAGGCTTCGGGGAGCAGCCAGTCAAACCAGTCGACAAACCGCCGCCAGCCGCGGGCGAAGGTGCGGCTGGTGTAGTGAGCGGGAATGCCGGGGACGCGGTCGTATCCGCGGTGAATGATGTGGTGGGCGAGCAACCAGCGGGTGAATTGCCCGAGGCTCAACAGGAAGGCCGTCACCGGGTTGGGGATCATCCAGGCGGTGGCGTATCCGACGAGCGTGGCGCTCCTGCCATAGGCCTCGATCCGCCGCAGGTGGTGGAGGTCGGCCTGGCCGATGCGGGCCAGTGTGGCGGCCCTGAGCCGTTCGATGTCGGCGCAGAATCCGGCCACATCCATCTGCGAAAGATCAGCCGAGAAGCCCTCGCGGGGAGAGTCTGCTGATGGCGAATGGCCGCTTTGGGGTTGGGGAGCGGAGCCGCCAGTCTGCACCGAAGCGTTGTTGTGGCCGATGCTCATCAGGACGCTACGGGGACAAGGCGACGGTGACGACGATGCCGGTGGCCGGAAAGTTTCCGAGGAACAGATCCCAGCCAAAGTCGAAGCGTGGAACCAGGGACTCAAACCCTCCGCAACCATACTCCAGAAACGATCCCTCACCGACTTTTATTTGGCCATTGGAGAGATTCTATCGGGTTTCCAAGCCGTCGCCAACTTCGGCCATCAAGTGGAGGAAACCCGGTCGTGCCGGGAACGCTGGAGGAGTATGCCTGCGCGGAGGCTCCTGGCAGGCAGTGGATAGACTGCTGGAACGAAGTTGCGCGAGGCGATCGCGAGAGCTTGGCAGTGGAGAAAACCGAGGATGTCCTCGGTGGAAAAGGGGCAGGAATCCCTTTTACGACGTCGTTATCGTCCCGAGGACGCTTCCATGAGCCGAGCTGTCGTTCGCACCAGTGCCGGGAACCGTTTGCGGGCAGGCAGGACAGCGCTACCGCCGCGACACGCCCGCCGGCGATTGCCAATTGGGTGGGGGTGGCTGTTTGTCTTCGCCTGTACGGCGCGTCTGGCCGCCGAGGAAGTACCACGGCCGTTGCCGCTCGCCGAGGCGTTGTCGCCAGAGGTGTGGCGTGCGGAGCGACGGATTGTCGACTTGCACCTCCACGTCGAACCGCTGCCCGAACGGCTCGATCGCGCGGTGGAAATCCTCGATCGGGCGGGCGTTGGTCTGGGCGTCATGCTCGGCGCCGGCACCGTCACCCGCACCGAGGAACGGCCATCGGAATTCGAGCGGGCCCGCGAAATCGCCAATCGCCAGTACCCGGGCCGGTTTCTCCAGCACATGCTCCTCGATTACTCGGGCTGGGACGAAGCCGATTGGAGCGTGAGGGCAGTGCGCCAGGTGGAAGAGGGGCACCGGCAGGGCGCCAGCGGACTGAAGGAATTCAAGCGACTGGGGCTGTTCCTCAAAGACGCTTCCGGAAAGCTCCTGCAGATCGACGACGCGCGCCTCGACCCGGTGTGGAAGCGCTGCGGGGAGCTCGGCATGCCGGTCTCAATCCATGTCGCCGATCCGCGGGCGTTCTGGCTGCCGTATGACGACACCAACGAGCGCTGGGTCGAACTCCGCGATCACCGCACCTGGTGGTTTGGCGATCCGGCCATCCACCCGCCGCGGCTCGATTTGCTTGAGGCACTTGAGCGGGTTGTGGCCCGCCACCCCGAGACAACGTTCGTCGGTGTCCATTTCGCCAACAACTCTGAGGATCTCGACTGGGTGGAGGCGCAGCTCGACGCCCACCCCAATTTCCTCGCTGATCTCGCCGCCCGCGTCCCGGAACTGGGCCGGCACGACCCCGAAGCTGTCCGGCGGCTGTTTGTAAAGCACCAGGACAGGATCCTGTTTGCCACCGATTTCATGGTCTACGACAAGCTTATTCTCGGCTCCGGCGGCGACGCCGAACGGCCCACCAACGACGACGCCGCGGTGTTCTATGAAAAGCACTGGCGGTGGCTGGAGACGGCCGACCGCGATTGGCCGCACATGACGCCGATCCAGGGAAACTGGACGATTCGTTCCATCGAGCTTCCTCCCGAAGTGCTGCGGAAGATCTATTTCGACAACGCCCGCCGGCTTCTAGCACGCTCGTGGCCGCTGCCGACGATCGCTGCGCTGCGGATCGAACGCGATTTCGCGCCTGACGGCGTGCTCGCCGAGCCGGAGTGGACGATGGCTTCACCGGCACGCCTCGAATACGGATCGCGCGACGCTGTCGCGCTGGCTTCTTTGAGCACGACGGTGCGGATGCTGTGGAGCGACGAGTTTCTCTACCTGGCCTACGAGTGTCCTTTTACCGAGCTCAACGTCTTCGAGCCCCGGCAGGAGGCGGAACGCATCGGCCTCTGGGAAAAGGACGTCGTCGAACTCTTCATCGGCACCGATCCGACTCGCCCGCGGACGTACGCCGAATTTGAGTGGGCCCCAAGCGGCGAATTTCTCGACCTCTTTCTCGACGAGGGCCGGAAGGATTTCCAGTGGTCGTCGGGCGCCTTGTCAGCGGTGCGGATCGACTCGGAGCAGCGTGTGTGGCGCGTGGAAGCGAGGATCCCGCTGGCGGCGCTGGGCAGATCGCTGCCGACGCAGGGAGCACGCGTGCGGATCAATCTCTACCGCCACGACAAGGCACACGCTGCAGGGCTGGCGCTGTCGCCCACGCTGCAGTCGACGTTCCATGCCCCGGAACGCTTTGGGTGGCTGGAGTTTGTGGGGGGCGATCGGGAGGAGCCGGTGGGATCATCGCCTGCCACTCTAGTGGGAGATGGCGCGGGTTTGGTCCTGCCGCACAATCCTCTGAGAAAGTGATCTGCCATACCCCGTCGAGAGCTGTCGAAGCCCCAGCAGATCATCGATGGGCTCGGCGAATGCATCGACCGCAGCCGGTCTAAATGCCCGTCAACCGCTCGGTCGAATCACCGAAGCGGTCGACTTCCAAACCACCCCACTCCATCAGACTGAGGAACAGGCTGCACATCCGCCGGTTGGGAGCATCGAGGTAATCGAGCACGCGGCCGCCGCGGAGCTTGCCGCCCGCCCCACCAAGCAAGACGATCGGCAATTGATTGGCGTCGTGACTGCCGTGCAGCATGCTCGAGCAGTGGGCGATAGCAGTATTGTCGAGTAGTGTGCGGTCCCCTTCCTTGACCTCTGACATTCGCTCGCAGAGGTAAGCAAGCTGGGCCATGAAGAACTGGTTGAGTGGAATGAGTTCCGGCGGCTGCGTGTGGCTCATCTGGTGATGCTGATCCTTGGCGCCGCAGTGAGTGTGCGTTTCGGCGGAGCCATCGTTGCAATACTTGAGGGTTGCGATCCGGGTGGTGTCGGTGCGGAAGGCCAGAAGCACGATGTCGTTCATGAGTTTCCAGTAGTCCGGGATCTCAGCGGGAATGCCATCGGCGGGTCGCGGGCGATCGGGGGCGGCCAGGCTCGGGATCCAGCCGCCGGCCTCGCGCTCCTGGCCGGCCCGCTTGATGCGTCCCTCGATCTCGTGAACGCTGCCCAGGTACTCCTCGAACCGCTGTCGGTCCGAGACGGAGAGCCGCTGACGCAGCGACCGGGCGTCTTCAAGCACGGCATCAACGACTCGGCGGTCGCCCCGGTTGGGCTCGGTGCGGAATAGTTGGTCGAAAGCCAGCGCCGGACGCGTTTCCGTCCAGGTCGGCGACACCGCCGTGCTCCACGAAATGTGCGAACTGTAGAGCAAGGGAAGCCCGTCCTGCAGTCCAGGAATCGGTCCTTCGCAGCCCAACACCAGCGAGGGGATT
>QWOP01000029.1 GCA_003669605.1 Planctomycetota bacterium | reverse complement strand
TCGCGCAAGACACAGTGCAGAAAGCGCAAGGCGACGAGGTACAAGAGTGGGGCCGAAGAAGAAGGAGCCAGCGCAGGCGACGGCACCGTCACTCGCCAACGTCAGCGGCGAAGTTGCCCACGAGGACAGGCGGAACCCGCACGCCCGCCTTACGCATCGCGGCGGCGACGGTCGCCCATGACGCGATCCAGCCCGTCGCCTTGGCCTTGGCGGCAGCAGGTCAGAGCGGCTGGAAAGAAAAAGGTGCCAGCCACCAAATGTGGGCAAGTTGGGCAGCGGGCGTTTACCTGTCTTCGCCAGATTTGGTGGCTGGCACCTTTTCCTTTTCTGGCACTTCCACCGGCACGATCTTTCCAAACATGTGGCCGCCGACGGCATCGTGCTGCCAGGTGCCGGCATACCTGCCACGGTCGAGGACCACTCGCGACGAGAATGTTCCCAGCCCGGGGATCGTGACGTTGTCGAGCGTGATCACCGGCGTGTCGCCGGCCCACTTCACCTCCACCGGCACGGGCACCGTGAGATCGACCGTGCCGTAGCGGATCTGGGCGGCAACCGCCCACAGTTCACCGGTACCGATTTTCGTGATCCCGCTGATCACATATTCGTCGCGGATCGGTTCCTTGTCCTCCGCCCCCTCGATGGTAAACCGGCCGACGAGCCGGACGTTGCTGAGCATCGTCCGCAGCAGTTCATGGCGCTGCTCGCGTGTGGCGGCCTCCGGCCGCTCGGCCGCGGCCTGCCCCGGAGTCGGGGCCTGCTGCGGCGGGGCGGCCTCCTGGGCCAGGGCAGTGCCACCCAGAATCGCGATTGCGGTCAGAAGATCTTTGAGTGGGCCGCAACGCATCATGAAAGCCCTCTTTGCAGGATGGAAACCTGTGGCCAGCAGCCGTCAGGGGGCTGTTTTGCGGCGAATGGAACGGGCCTGCCAGCGACCGAAGAGGGCGTCGTGGAGGACCACCAGACCGAACGTGATCGAGGCGTAGACAAAGTAGAGGAGATGGAGCCCGAAGGCCGCCACCGCAAACAGCGGGCCACGCTTCCGCAGGCAGAGGCGGTGGAAGTCGGCGTTCAGCGCCCAGACCCCCAGCAGGCAGGGGACCGCCAGCCAGGCAAGCCCCGGCACCACGATCGCGGTGCACAGAGCCGCGATCGCCGCCACCGAGAACACGCCGCTCAATTGGCCGCGCCGGTCGACGTTGAGCGTGGCGGGCATCTGATGCGCCGCCATGATGAGGTGCGTCCAGGGGATCGCCCGCTGGAAGATGTCGTTGACCACCATCGAACGCAGTGTCCAAGCCTTGAGATGCTTGCAGCGGATGGAGGGATCAAGTGAGATCCGGCCGCCGTTGGCCGTGACACGCATTCCCAGATCGATGTCCTCGACGCTGGGGCAGCGAAAATCCTCGTCAAACCCGGCGACATCGAGGAATGCTGCGGTGCGGATGGCACCGCAGCCCGACCAGAATGTGCCTGTCCTACCGGGATGGGCGACGTGGGTGTGGTGGTGGAGGAGGTTGCGGAACTGGCTGACGATCCCCGGGCTCGAGGGCTCGTCGTCGTAGGCGCCGAACACCCCGGCAGCGTCCGGGTTGTCAGCGAACCAATCCATCACCTTGCCAAGTGCGTCAGGGGCCAATTCGACGTCGGCATCGACGAAGAGGAGAATGTCACCTCGGGCACTCGTGGCAGCGGCATTGCGGGCCACCGCTGGTCCAGACTGCCTTCCTGTCGACACCAGCCGCACCTCTGGAGAGTCGAGGAAAGCGGGAGGCGGAGGGGGCTGCCCGTCGTAGACCACCACCAGTTCGACTGGCGATCCACTCCGTGCGATGACTTCCAGCACCCGTTTGGCACAGGTCTCAAAGACGCCCGTCCACGAAACCGTCGGCATGATCACCGACAGTGCCAAGGGGGCTGATAGATGGCTTGAAACCGCCGCTGCGTCTTGGCGGAGAGCCTCTCCTGGCTGGCGGACTGCCTTCGCCATCTCGTCGCAGGGGGTGCAGGCGACGGCGGGGCCGCGGTGGTTGGGCATCAATCGATCCCGGATGCGAATGGGAAGCGAGCAACTCGAATACCACTCTACACCCGTGTGCGCTGCCGGCAGCGACCAATTTCCAGACCAGCCTCGGGCACCAAAGGGGGGGGCAGCGGCCGCTATTTGGCACCAGACACGACGCATCTGATACAACCACTCCCCCCGTGAAACCCCTATCTACTCCAATCGTGATCATCGGTGCCGGCCCCGCCGGCCTCACGGCTGCCTGTCTGCTGTCGGCTGCCGGCCGCCCGGTGATCGTGCTCGAATCAGACCCCTTACTCGTGGGGGGTATTTCGCGGACGGTGGAGTACCACGGATTCCGCTTCGACATCGGCGGTCATCGATTCTTCTCCAAGAGCCGCGAAGTCGAGGAGATGTGGACCGACCTCCTCGGCGCCGACATGCTCGTTCGTCCACGGAAGTCGCGGATCCTCTACGGCGGCAAGTTCTACGCCTACCCCCTCAAGGCAGCGGAGGCGCTGCGGAACCTCGGGCTGGTGGAGTCGGCACGCTGCGTGGCCAGCTATCTGTACGCCAGGCTGTTTCCGGTGCCCGATCCCCGATCGTTTGAAGATTGGGTGGTCAACAAGTTTGGCCGCCGCCTGTTCGGGATCTTCTTCCGCACCTACACCGAGAAGGTGTGGGGGATGAGTTGCCAGGAGATCTCCGCCGATTGGGCGGCGCAGCGGATCAAGGGGCTGTCACTGTCGACGGCGATCTGGCATGCACTCTTCCCCGCCAGGGAGCCGGCCGACCGTTCCAAGCAGATCAAGACGCTGACCGCGACTTTCCGCTATCCGCGGAAGGGGCCGGGAATGATGTGGGAGGCCGCCGCCCGCCGCACACAAGAGCAGGGGGGCGAGGTACGGATGGGGTGCCACGTCACGGGGCTTGAACAACTGCCCGGTGCGGGTGGCTGGCGGGTGCGCTACAGCGACGCGACCGGTGCCGAAGCCACGGTCGACGGATGCCATGTGATCTCCTCGGCTGCGCTTCACAATCTGGTGCCGGCGATCCGGCCGTCGCTGCCGGCTGCCGCTGTCGCCGCCGCCGCGCGACTCCGTTACCGGGATTTCCTCACCGTCGCGCTGGTCGTCCGGCCGACGCTCACCTTTGACGACAACTGGATCTACATCCACGAGCCGGGTGTGAAGGTGGGGCGGGTGCAAAATTTTCGCAGTTGGTCGCCGGAACTGGTGCCTGATCCAGAGCTCGCCTGTTATGGACTGGAATATTTTTGCAACGAGGGGGATGGACTGTGGTCCTCGTCCGACGCCGAGTTGATCGCCTTGGCGACGCGGGAGATGGTGCAACTGGGATTGTCCCGCCAGGACGACGTCCTCGATGGCCACGTCGTCCGTCAGCCGAAGGCTTATCCGGTGTATGACGATGCGTATGCAACGCACGTCGACACGATTCGCCTGGCCCTCGCGGAACACTGCCCCGGCCTGCACTTGGTCGGTCGCAACGGGATGCACAAGTACAACAACCAAGACCACGCGATGATGACCGCGATGCTCACGGCGCGGAACATTCTCGAAGGGACTCTTCGCTACGACGTGTGGGCCGTCAACCAGGATGCCGAATACCACGAGGCAGGCGACCGTGGCGCGGAGTCGGCGGCGAGTGGATTGCGGCAGGTGCCGCGGCGCATCTCTTCCTGACAGTACTCTGGCAGCCGCCGATCCGACGCGGGGCCTTGGCTGCGCGCGCCTGGTTTGCTGATAAAGGGTTTGCCGATGAAGGAACTGCCGCTTAGGGAACTGCCGGCGTGATCCCCAACCACACCCCCGGCAACCCCTCCGGCCCACAGCGCACCGGCAGGGCTGGGGCCTGCTCCCGACCGGCAGCCAGGGAGCGGGCCACGATCCGCAGTTCACCAGAGAACGGGCCCGCCGCCGTGAGAAGAAGTGTCAGTTTCTTGGCGGCGTCCCCGTCCGCCGGCGAGAGGGCTTCTGCCGCGCTGACGCCTGCCGGCGGATCGAGAAGTTCGATCCCCAGTCGCTCGCTGAATCCGTGGCGCCGGTCGATGGTGACACTGATCTCCACCGGCTTGCCTGCCGGCCCTGTGATCCGATCGAGGTCGCAACTCACCAGCACATCGGCTGCCTGCGGGCTGATCCGCAACCGGTAGGAGTGGGCGGGCCCAGCCAGACCACGCCGGTCGGTGACGACCGCCGCGAACAGGCCGTCAGATGGCGCCTGCCAGGCGAGGTTGGCTGCCGGCTCGTCGGTGGAGGCCAGCCGCTTGCCATCGGCATCCTCGATGGCAAGCAGGGGATCGGTTGAGAAACCAGCGGCGAGCCCTTCGCAGAGGATCGTCCACCGGCTGTCTTTGGTGGCGTTGAAGCGGTGCACTGCCCGCTGCCGCGGCTCGTCGAAGTGGCCACTGAACGTCACTGGGCCCGGAGGGAAAAGCCCCGCGACATCCGACTCCACCGCTCTCTCCACCACTGGCACGGCCAACTGTCCGCCGATGCCGTCGATGGCCACCGTCACCCGCCCTTGAGCCCCGGTGGCGGCGGGGAGCGTCGCGGCAGAGGCAATGGAAAGGAGTGTCGGCGGCAGGTTCCAGCCGCGCGGAGTGAGTGTGGCGTCGACTCCCCGGGTGATGGCCGCAGGGAGGGCGGCGACGAGAAATCCTCCCTTGGCGACAGTCAGCCGGTAGACGTAGCCCTCGCCGCCGGCCAGCGCGATCGTGGAATCGGGGGTCTCGGGGAAGCCATAGACCCGTACCGTGTAGTCGCCGTCGACCGGGGCGCGGAACACGATCCGCGGGTCGAGTCCTGCGGCATCGAGATTGCGGGCAAGGATGGAACGCCGCTGGTCGGCCACCTCCAGCGTGAGATCGGCGGAGGTGCGGAGGGTCTGCTGGGCGTCGGCCTGGGCGACGAGCGTTTCGCCGGCGGCCAGGCGAACACGGAAGCCATCGACGTCCCCCGATTTTCCCAGCGTGCCGTTGACCACCATCGGCAGGGTGGCAAGCACCCCAGCGGTGGCGGGCTTGTCGTTGGGCTCCTGCTCTTCGCTCTCCGCGATGTGGCCGACAACGAAGCGACGGACGGCGCTGGCCCCGTCGGCCGAATGAAAGCGGACGAGGTGCGGGCCGAGCGGCGCATCGGCGTTGATGGTCACCTGAAACGAGCCCGACTCCGCGGCGGGTTGCCAGGCTGTGCCGGCCCGCTCCAACCAGACCCCTGCCGGCCAGACGGGAAACGAGCCGGCGACCTTCACCGTCACCGTTGTGGCCCGCTTGCCTCCCGCCGGGAAAAGCCTGGTCGCTTCCGGAGGGGCCGCGTGGACTGTGACGGCGCTCAGAAGCGCCACCAGCGCCGCCAGTCTGCCTGCGGAAGAGCGGTTGGAGCCGGCGCTCAACTCATCAACTCCCGGATGGGCGTGGGATCGCTGACCAGAAACGACGGCCGCCCGGCGGGGGTGGTGAAACTCATGGCTGGATCGATGCCGAGCTTGGTGTAGACGGTGGAGACGAAGTTCTCCGGCGACAACACCCGCTCGCAGGCCGAGTGGCCCAGCCTGTCGGTGGCTCCGATCACCTGCCCTCCGGGGGCGCCACCGCCGGCGAAGAGGATCGACATCGCGCTGGCCCAGTGGTCCCGACCAGCCTTCGCCTGGCCGGGGAGCGTGGAGAGCTTCGGCGTCCGGCCGAATTCACCCAGCGCGATGACCATCGTGTTCTCAAGCAGACCACGCTGGTCGAGATCGTTGATCAGGGCGGCCACTGTCCGGTCCCAGTTCGGTAGCCGGGTGCGGAGGGCGTCGAACAGCCCGCTGTGGTGGTCCCAACCGCCGTCGTTGATTGTCACCAACGGCACGCCCGCCTCCACCAACCGCCTTGCCAGCAGCGCCTGCTGGCCGAAGGAATTGCGGCCGTAGGCGTCACGGATGCTGTCCGGCTCGCTGCCGATGTCAAAGGCCTTTTGGGCCTCCGGAGTTGTTACCAGACGGTAGCCCTGTTCGTAGTAGTCGTCGACGGCGCGAACCGGGTCGGCGGCTGCCGGATCATCGAAGCGGGGGAGGCGGTCGGTGACCAGGCGCAGCGCCCTGCGATCGGCGAACCGGGGCCCCTCAACGCTCCTCGGCACGGCGAGATCGCGGATCCGGAAGTTGGCGGAGTTGGGGTCGTCGGAGACGACAAAGGGGGCGTACTTCGCGCCGAGGTAATTCGGGCCCCCGGAACGCGTCATGCCAGCCAGCGCGAAATAACCGGGCAGTCCGTGGGGCGCCTGCCGCTCGTGCCACGCCACCGAGCCCATGCTGGGATGGAAACTCACAAACGCTCCGCAGCCCACCGGGATCCGCGGCGGGGCACCGGTCATCATGTAGTGGTTGCCGGCACCGTGGTTACCTTGGTTGTGGCACACCGAACGGATGACGGCGAACTTGTGGGCGATCTTCGCCAGTTCCGCCATGTGTTCGGAAAACTGGATGCCGGCGACGCTCGTCGAGATCGGCGAGAATTCGCCCCGGATCTCGGCCGGGGCGTCGGGCTTGGGATCGAAGGTCTCGAAGTGGGTGGGGCCGCCATCCATCCAGATGAGGATGCAATTGCAGGGCTTGCGCCGCTCACCCGCGACAGTCTCGGCGGCCGCGGTCTGATCGACCATGCGGAGCAGTTCGGTGAAGCTGCCGCCGGCGAGTCCGCCGACTCCCAGGCGCAGACCGTGGCGCCGGCTCATCGGCTGCGTCCACCAGGGGGACGTTTCTCGAGGCATGTCGATCATTCCTTGTTGAGCGTCACCGCCTCCTGCCAACGGCAGGGAGCCGGCTTGGGCGATCAGTCCTTGTAGATAAACTCTGGTGTGTTCACCAGCGACCAGAGGATGTCCTCCGTGCACTGTCGGCGGGAGTGCCCCTCCCGCTTGAATTCACCGAGCAGTGCCTCGCGTTCGGCCGAAGTGGGGAACCGGCAGTAGCAGACCAGATACAACTCCTCGATGATCTGCTCGGTGGTCAGTTCCGAGGCGGCCAGCCGGGCGGCACGCCCAGAATCGTCGGCGATCTTTCCCTCGATCGCCGCGCTATTCATCAGATGCAGGGTCTGCACGACGGTGGCATCGGGATCGCGTTGGCAGGGAGGGTCTTGGTTGGGATCGGGGCGGCCGAAGACGTCGAGGAACGTCGACGAAGTGCGGTGCGTCCAGAGATGCACCGCACGCGATTCCTCCGGCAGGCCGGAGTAGACGGTGGGCACCTCGGTGACGTCGTCGATGGCGTCGGCCAAGACTTCAGCCCGGAGCCGTTGCCGGTAGTGGCGGGAGAAGTTGCGGAAGTCGCCGGCGTTGGTCCGATTGGGGATGCTCGACCGCTCCCAGACCGCCGAGCGGAGGATCGTGGAAAGGAGGTGCTTCTGATCGCAGCCGGCAGCGCGGAACTCAGCCACCAAGGCATCGAGGAGGGGAGGATTACTGGGAGGATTGGTGGCCCGGAAGTCGTCGACGGGGTCGACGATGCCGATCCCAAACACTTCCCCCCAGAGCCGGTTGACCATTGCCCGGTGGAAGAAGGGGTTGTCGGGCGCGGTGAGCCAGTCGACCAGCGCCGCACGCGGATCCTCCCCTTGAGGCACCTCGACCGGATCGGCAAACAGCGGCTTTGGCGCGAGGACCGCGCCCGAGAGGGGATGGCGGACCTCCCCCGACTCCCCCACCGTGATCGTCTCCTCCCCCCCGGAGATCGGCGGCGACAGGCCGGTGCCGCGGTAGGCCACGCGGCCGAAGAACGCCGCCAGGGAATAGAAGTCCTTTTGGCCGTAGACCTCGAAGGGATGCTGGTGGCACTTGGCACACTCAAGCCTCACTCCCATGAAGAGTTGGCTGGCGAGAGTCACGATCTCGTCGGGGCTCCTCCGGTCGCGAAAGATCGTGGTGCCGCCGTTGTGCCAGGTGCTACCGGTGGCGGTCAGCAGCCGGCGGACGAACTCGTCGGCGGGGAGGTTCTCCCGGAAGGCGTCGCGGAGGAAGCCATCGAGCGAGAGCGTGGCCTTGATGCCGACGCGGTAGGGATTGGGGCGGAGCAGGTCGGCCCACTTGTTGGCCCAGAAGTCGGCATACTCCGAACGTCCCAGGAGCGCTTCCACGAGCCGCGCGCGCTTCCCCGGAGCAGTGTCGGCCAGATAGGCCCGCGTCTCGTCGGGAGTGGGAAGGCGGCCGATGATGTCGAGATGGGCGCGGCGGAGGAGTGTGCTTTCGGCTGCCGCTTCGCTGGGGAGAATGTTCATCTGTGCGAGCTTCCGCCACACCGGCTCGTCGAGCGGGGTGGGGTGGGGCAGGCTTGCGTAGGCCGATGGATCGCTGGCCCCCGGTCTGGCGATGGCGGTGCTCCAGGTGGCGATCCGCCCCATGTAGCGGGCCATCACGGTACCCTCGCCGGCATGCCTGCCAGCCTGCAGCCGGCCAGTGGGCGAGATCGCCAGGATCACCGGTTCGCTTGAGTGGTAGGCGGCGGTGTCGGTGACGTCGCGGGTCTGGCCGTCGCTGTAGTGCGCGGTGACGCAAAGGTCGACGGCCTCTCCCGGAGAAAGTGGACGGGGCGCGGGCTCCACCGCGATCCGTTCCAGCCGCGGGTCGTCGGGGCCGGCCTGCCGCATCCCCCCCTCGATCCAGCGGACGAGGGTCTCGATATCCCGGCTGTCCGGTTCGAGCTTCCGTCCGCCGCCGTGTGGCACCGCTGCCATTCCCTTTTGCAGGAGCAGACTCTCCCTGGGCGCGGCGGGGGAGAGCCGTCGGCCGCGGGCGGCGGAGACGATCGACTGGTAATCAAATGCCGGGTCGAATCCCAGCAGCGACAAGGCAAAGCCGTTTTGGCCCCCCGACTTGCCATGGCAGCCGCCGGAGTTGCAGCCCCGGGAGGTGAGGATCGGCTCGACGTCGAGCTCAAAAAGAAGGCGGCCGGCGGAAACTGGGGCTGGCTCCTCGGCACAGAGGGCCACCGACCCCCCAGGCAGGCAGAGGAATCCTGGCAGGATCAGCAGGACCGCCGCCACGCGCCGGCGGCTGGCAAAGGGTGCATGGACGCGGCGATGGCTGGCGGACTCGGGCATCGGTCGTTCCAATTCCCCCGGGAGCGAACCGACAAGTCTACCCTCCCGGCGGGGCCGTTCCCCCTCCTCTTTTTCAAAATCCGCCGCATTTCTCGGCCATCGATGGACCATCAACAGTGTCGCATTCCTTTCATCGTGGTCCGATCGAACTCCTCGACTGCCAGGTCCACGGCCCTGATTCCGGTGCCGAACTGTTCGTTGTCGAGGGGGAATCGGCCGCTTTGGCAGTGGCCCGCGTCCGCGATGGCCGGTTCCAGGCAGTCCTGCCGATGCAGGGGAAACCACTCAATTCTCTGCGGGCCACCCCCCGGCGCGTCGCGGAGCAACCGCTGTTTAGCGCCTTGGCGGCGGCCCTCGGTGTCGGTCCCGGGGAGGACTTCCGCACCGACTCCCTCCGCTTCGAGCGGCTCTTGATCCTCACCGATCCCGACGCCGACGGGATCCACTGCGGAGTCCTCCTGCTGGGATTCCTCCACCGCTTTCTGCGCCCGCTCCTCGACACGCAGCGAACGGGGCTGGGGGGAGGAAGAGATGGGGGCAGAATAGGCTGGGTGCGGGCACCGTGGGGGGAGGTGGTCCCAGGAGACGGTGGCCCGCCCCGGGTCGCCCACTCGGAGGAAGAACTGATCGCCTTGGCCGCGCAGGTACGGAGCCGGCACCCGGCCACGGTCCGCCGCTTCCGCGGTCTGGCGGCCATCGATTCCCGGTTGCTCTCGAGCCATTGTGTGGCCCCGGCCGGCCGGCGGGTCGATCCGATGGACTCCCGGCGGGTCGAGGGGATGCTCCAGATGCTGGCTACGGCGGGGCTGGAGGGGGTCGACGGCCCCCTCCCAGGGGAGTGAGAGAGGTTGACGACCTGCCGGCAGGGAACGCCTGAGGGAGGTTTTGTGTTATCTCCAGTACTATTTGGAGAGAGTCTCATAGAGTTTCTCTGCCTTCATTGACCCAGCCTGAGAGCCTCCCTATCTTTCGGGAGAAGAGGCTTTCGGGAGACGAGGCTTTCGAGGAGACGAGGAACGGTAGCCCGGGGGGGCACCCCACGGAAATCGACCCCATGTTTCACGACCCGATGTTTGATCCCAGCAAGCGCCACTCTGCCCCCGGCAGAGTTGGCTTCACGCTCGTCGAGTTGCTCGTCGTGATCGCGATCATCGGGACCCTCGTTGGTCTGCTGCTCCCAGCCGTCCAGTCGGCCCGCGAGAGTGCCCGCGCCACCGGCTGCCGCAACAATCTCAAGCAGGTCGGCTTGGCGCTGCACCACTTTCACGACCACGCCCGGCGCTTCCCTTCTGGCTGGAGCGGCGTTGATCGCCCCGCTGCTGAAGTCACGGGGTGGACGGCCGATGACCTTCCCGGCTGGGGCTGGGCGAGCGGACTGCTTCCGCAGATGGAGGAATCGACTCTCTACGATCGGATAGACCGCCGTCGGCCCGTGTTCGATCCGGCCAATTCGGCATTCCATGCCGACGTCCGCCGGGCCTTCGTCCCCACCCTCGCCTGCGCCTCCGACACCCGCGGCCCCACCGAGGGGGATGGCTGCTTCACGATCGCGGCCGACGACGGCGTCGATGAGGAGGAGGAGCACCACTTCGGTGAGAAAGTTGACGGCGCTACCCTCGTTCCACTGTGCGACGTGGGGAAGTCGAACTATGTCGGTGTTTTTGGAACGATCGAGGTCGACGATGCCCCGGCCGCCGGCAACGGGATGTTCTTTCGCTCAAGTCGCCTCGGCCTGAAGGACATGCTCGACGGCACGAGCAAGACGCTGGTTGTCGGCGAGCGCCACTCCCGGCTTGGTGGCAGCACTTGGACCGGCGTCGTGCCCGGAGCCAAAGCGGCAAGAATCCGCCTCGTCGGTGTCGCCGACCACGCCCCCAACGACCCCCACCACCACTTCGACGACTTCACGAGCAACCATCCCACCGGCGTCAACTTTCTCTTGGGTGACGCCTCCGTCCGCCGCTTCGACGACTCGATCGACGTCGGCCTCTACCAGAGCCTCTGCACGCGGGCCGGCGGTGAGTCTGTGTCGGTTCCCGACTGACCTTGTCCGCACTTTCAGCTGGCCGGAGGCCCGCCGGGGGGCCGGGGACACGGCTCCTTTTTTCCGCGGCCCGTTACACCCACCCAGCCGCTGCGGTTGCTTCTCCCATGGACCAAGCTGTCCCGAGGAGGCACCGCCGTGATCGCCCCGGCCAAGACCCGTCGCCGTCCGAAAAACCCTGCCGATCTCGCGCCTGTTGCCAAAGCCGCTCCACGGGCAGTCGAGCCACGGGCGGTCGAGCCAGGCGCTGAGGAGCGTCGGGGGGCGATGCGCGAGCGGCGTCGGGCGTTTTTCGCCCGCCCGATCGACTTCATTCCCTGCCGGCAGTTCCTCGACGCCGACGCTGAATCGTTGGCCTCGACGCCCCCCTCGCCGCCGGCCGCTTTGGCACGCCAGGCACAAGTGCCCGCCGGCCGGCTCGACGCCTACCTCGCCGGGCTCTACCACTCGCGGCTGCTTTCCAAGGAAGAGGAGCAGTTCCACTTTCGGCGGATGAACTGGTTGCGTTTCCGGGCCGCCACCGAGCGCGGCCGCCTCGACGAGCGACGGGCTTCAGCCCGTCAAATGGATGCGGTTGAGTCGCTGCTTGAGGCGTCAGAGCAACAGCGGACGATCCTTGTCACCGCCAACCTCCGGTTGGTAGTTTCGATCGCCAAGAAATTCGTCACCGGCGATGACCCCTTCGACGAATGGGTGGCGGAGGGAAACGTCGCCCTGTTGCGGGCCGTGGAGAAGTTCAGCTTCGCCCTCGGCAATCGTTTCAGTACCTACGCCACCTACGCCATCCAGCGGCACCTGTACCGTATCTCCCACCGCGGCCGGCAACTCCGTCGCCGCTTCACGCCGGCCGACGAGTCGCTCCGCTCGGTGCCCGCTTCCGAGCCGACGCCGGGCTGTTCGCCGCTGCAGGTCGAGATCCTCAAGGAACTGTTCGCCAAGTTCCTCCAAGAACTTGAGCCGCGTGAGCAGCAGATTGTCATCGCTCGCTTTGGATTTGACGGCCGCGCCCCGCGGACGTTCCGCGAGCTCGGCACGGAGATGGGGGTCTGCAAGGAGCGGATCAGGCAGATCCAGTCGCGGGCCATGGAGAAGATCCGTGGCATGGCGACCGAAGCCCGGCTCGAACAGACCGTGGGCGACTGGCTCTGAAATTCATCGTCTGGCCCAACCGGCCCGATCCCAGCGGCTGGGAGCCATTCCGCTGGCGGAAACCGTGTCTGGGGTAAACGGTTCTGCGGCCCGGATGCCCGGTTTCCCCTTCCCGACAGTCGTGCCTGCTGGGCGAGGGCTGCCTTCCGGGGCGGCGGGAGGGTATCCTTCCCCCCATGCAAAAAGCAAACAATGGCCACGCCGGTGGGGACGGCGTCGGTTCTTCCAAAGCCCCAACGTTCCGCCTCTGGCTGATGATGGTGCTGGAGTTCGCCATTTGGGGCGCCTGGCTGCCACTCATCTGGGGCTACATGGGGAAGGACGGCCTCAACTTCTCCACCACCCAGCAGGCGTGGGTGGGGAGCGCTTTCGCGATCGCCTCGATCGTCGGCATCTTCTTCTCGAGCCAATTCGCTGACCGCACCTTCGCGGCCGAGAAGTTCCTCGCCTTCAGCCATCTCATCGGTGGCCTCGCGATCCTCGGCATGTACTTCGTCAAGGACTTCCCCACGTTCTTCGGCCTGATGCTCGTTCACTCGCTCTTCTATGTGCCGACGATCTCGGTGACCAATTCGCTCGCCTTCGCGCATATGAAAGACGCGCAGAAGGAATTTGGCATCGTCCGCATGGGCGGGACGATCGGCTGGATCCTCGTCGCCTGGCCGCTCTATTTCATCCTCCAGGGGAAGACTGGCGCCGACGCCGTCGCCGCCAGTCGCAATATCTTTCTGATCTCGGGGGTGATCTCCCTGGCACTGGCTGCCTACTCGCTCTTCCTGCCGCACACGCCACCGAAGCCGGCCGCGCCTGGCGAAGGGGGATTTGCCTGGTTGAAGGCGGCCCGGTTCCTTGCCCGCCCATATCTCCTCGTCCTCTTCATCGTGACCTTCATCGATGCGGTGATCCACAACGGCTACTTCGTGATGGCAGGCGACTTCCTCGGCAGCAAGACTGTGGGGATCAAGCCAGAGTGGATCATGCCGGTGATGAGCATCGGCCAGGTGGCGGAGATCGCCACGATGGCCGTCCTCGGGGGTGTGCTCGCCAAGTTTGGCTGGAAGACGACGATGATCCTCGGCATCCTCGGCCACGCCGCCCGGTTTGGCGTCTTCGCCTTCTTTCCCCACAACATGGCGGTGATCATCGCCGTCCAGGTGCTGCATGGCATCTGCTACGCCTTCTTCTTCGCCACGCTCTACATCTTTATCGACGCCGCTTTCCCCAAGGACGTCCGCTCCAGCGCCCAGAGCCTCTTCAATCTCCTCGTCCTCGGCCTCGGTGATCTGGCGGCGAAATGGATCTTCATCCCGCTCCAGCAAAACCTCACCACAGACGCCGGCGTCGAGTACCAGAAGTTGTTCCTGGTGCCGACGTTCATGGCGTTGGTGGCCGCGGCGGTGCTTTTGGTGGCCTTCTGGCCCCCCCGCCGGCTCGAGGACGCCGACATCTCCAAGGATGATCACGGCACCGAGTCGCCGAACATCACCTGACGGCCTGGGAGCCACGCGGGGTCTTTCCCCCTTTGTCTCCCTACCACCAGGAGCCTTCTTCATCTCTGCCTGCGGCCTGACTGTTGCCGATCGGGCCGCGCCGCTCGACCCGGCCTGAGGGGGGGGTGTCAGAGCGCTGTCGGCCGACGGAATCGATCTTGCAGCCCGGGGACGAAAGTCCCTATCTTCCCGCCCCCTCCGCCCTGTTTTTTGGTGCCCCACGGGGCGGGGACCCGAGGGACCCGCTGCCATGCCGATCTCGCTCGACGCCCTTGCCTGCCTGCTGGCCGCCGGCCCGGTCTCCGCCGGAACCAACGCGCAGGCGATCACAGGCGCTGCCACCCTTGAGACCGCCGGCCCTCACGACATCACGCTGCTTGACGCAAAGGAGAAACTGCACCTGCTGGCGAAGAGCCGGGCTGGAGCGGTGATTGTGCCGCTGGGCACCGGGCCGCTCGACCGCCCGTCGATCGAAGCTGCGGATGTCCACGCCGCCTTTGCCGCTGCCATCAGCCACTTCCGCCCCGCCCGCGCCCCTGTGGCCTGCGGCATCAGTCCCCACGCCGTCGTCGATCCCTCCGCGCGAGTTTCCCCCGGCGTCGATGTGCACCCGCTGGCGACCATCGGTGCTGAATCGGAGATCGCCACCGGGTGTGTGATCCACTCAGGCGCCCGGATCGGCGCCGGCTGTCGCATCGGTCCCGGTTCGGTCGTGTTTCCAAACGTGGTGCTCTACGACGGCACCCGAGTCGGCGCCCGCTGCCTGATCCATGCAGGCGCCGTGCTCGGCGCCTACGGCTTCGGCTACAAGTCGGGCCCGGCGGGCCATCTGCTCTCGGCACAACTCGGCTGGGTGGAACTGGGCGACGACGTCGAGATCGGTGCCAACACCACCATCGACCGGGGGACGTACGGTGCCACGGCGATCGGCGACGGCACCAAGCTCGATAACTTGGTGATGATCGCCCACAACTGCCGGCTCGGCCGGCACAATCTGGTCTGCTCGCAGGTGGGTGTGGCCGGCAGTACCACCAGCGGTGATTTCGTCGTCATGGCCGGTCAGGTGGGCGTCCGTGACCATGTCCACATCGGCGACCACGCGGTGCTTGGGGCCCGGTCAGGCGTCTCAAGCGACATTCCCCCAGGGATCACGGTGCTGGGCGAACCAGCCATCGCCCTCCGCGATCGGAAGTTGCAACTGGCGACGATCAGCAAGCTCCCCGAGATGCGGAAGACACTCAAGGATCTCGCTGCTCGGGTGGCGTGTCTGGAGTCACCGCAGGCGGGCACCGAGTCGGCCACGCGGGCCGCGTGAGGAGTTTTTCTGTATGACCCCCCCGACTCCCTCCAACTCGATTTTGACATCCTCCGCCGCCGGTCTCGCTGGTGAGACGATCGGCATCGTCGCCGGCTGGGGGCGCTATCCGCTGATGGTGGCTGAGGCGGTCCGCCGCAGTGGCGGGCGGACCGCGGTCCTTGCCGTCCGCGGCCACGCCGATGCCGATCTCCTGCCCCTCGCCGACATCTATGGCACCGTCGGTCTTGCGGAACTTGGGGGGGCGATCTCCTTCTTCCGGCGGCATGGGGTCGTCCGGGTGACGATGGCCGGGAAGGTGCACAAGACCCGGCTCTTCGCCCGCGGAGCATGGATCCGCCACCTCCCCGATTGGATGGCGCTCAAGACCTTCTGGCCGCACTTCATCAGCCGGCGACGGGATAACCGCGACGACTCGCTCTTGGGGGCGATCGCTGCCGCCTTCGATGGCCAGGGGATACGGATCTGCCCGGCGACCGACTTCGCCCCGGAGTTATTGGCGGCGCCGGGTGTGCTCGCTGGTCGGCGGCTGTCGGCTGTGCAGCGGGAGGATGTGGTCTTCGGTTGGCGTCTGGCCAAAGAGCTCGGGGCCCACGACATCGGTCAGACGGTGGTCGTGAGGAATCGGGCACCGATCGCGCTGGAGGCGATCGAGGGCACCGACGAGTGCATCCGCCGTGCCGGCAGGTTGTGCGCCAAAGGGGGCTTGGTGGTGGTCAAAGTGGCAAAACCGCGGCAGGACCTGCGGTTTGACATGCCGACGATCGGCATCGGGACGCTGGAGTCCCTCAAGGCGGCGGGGGGGGGTGTGCTGGCGATCGAGGCCGGCCGGACGATCCTCGTCGACGGCGGCCGCTTGGTGGCGTTTGCCGAACGGAGCGGGATCACGATCGTCAGTTGCCAAGCCGATTCCACAGGGCTGATCCGCGTTGCCGACCAATGGCAGCGTCCGGCGACGTGGGCCGCCTGAAGCGGCGGCCGTATACTGGTGTCCGCCATGGCATTCCCCTCCACACTCCTCTCTCCCCGGATCGGATCCCCCAGTCGGGGATTGCCGCGCCGCGTCAGTCCCCTCTTCAAGAGCCTCTGGGGCACTGGGCTGGCATGGCTGATGCTGACGATCGCGACGGTCACTGTCGCGCCGGCTCAAGACACAGCCACGGCGCCTGGCCGGGCTGCAGCGTCTCCGTTTGATGAGCCTGCCACGGACGATGCCGCCTTCGAGGATGCCCCGGACTCCGAAGACGGCAACGATCGGGTCATGGAAGAGGATGCCGCTGGGGATGGCGACTTTGATGCAGAGCAGGGCACCCCCCCACCGCGCGTCAAGCCACCGCGCATCAAGCCGCTGCCGATCGATATGAAAGTCGACCGCACGATTGCCATCCCTCCGGCCCCGCCGATCCACAGGGGGCGTGAGATCGCCCAGACGATGCACTACACCGGTGCCCCGTGGTTGGTCCGGGAGAGCCGCCAACGGGAGGAGGACTGCCGGATGATGCTTGAGGCCCTGGGAGTCCAGCCGGGGCAGAAGGTGTCTGACATGGGAGCCGGAAACGGCTTCTACACCCTTGAATTGGCCCGGATGGTCGGTCCTGAGGGGCTCGTGTATGCGGTCGACATCCAGCCGCAGATGCTGCGGATGCTCTCCCGTCGGGCGGCCGAGGAGGGCCTCCACAACATCCGCCTCATTCTCGGCTCCCCCATCGATCCGCGGTTGCCGGCCGGTGAGATCGATCTGGTGCTGTGCGTGGACGTGTACCACGAATTCTCCCATCCCGAGGCGATGCTGGCCCGGATCAGGGAGAGCCTGGCTGCGGACGGCCGACTGGCACTGGTCGAGTTCCGCGGTGAGGATGCGGCGGTCCCCATCAAGCCGCTCCACAAGATGACCAAAGCCCAGGTGCGGGGGGAACTGGAGCCGGCTGGCTTCGGGGTGGTGCGGGAGTTCGACCGGCTCCCCTGGCAGCACCTGATGTTTTTTGGGTCCCAGGCCGGCGGCCGCTGACCAGAAAGCCGCCCTCGCACCCCTCTCTGGCGGGGCATGGGCGGAGGGCCGCCCCATGTGTCGGCGACATCCGCGGTGAAAACGCTGATTGTCGCAGGATATTTTGGGAAACTTGCTTTCGTATTGGACCGGATGTCGAATACAGGTAAGGATGTTTTGCCCACGGAAGCGGCAGGGTTCCGTGGCGGAAGGACCGGTCGACGTTCACTCGTCGCCGTGCTGAGCGATCCTATGGAAATGAAACTCGGTCAAACGGCCCTCGCCGCGGGGCCATCGATCGCTTCCTACGCGCCCGGGCCTGCTTCCCCTCCGCCAGTGCGGGGCGGGGCGGCCAGTTCGGGTCGCGGGGCCGCAGTCTCCCCCGACTCTGTGGAATGGGTCTTGGGGACCAACGATGTGATGGTCCGCGTGGCCCGGTCGATCCGGAGAGCCGCCGAAGTGGGCTGCACGGTGCTCGTCTTCGGCGAGACCGGTTGCGGCAAGGAGATCTTGGCGAGGCTGCTGCACCGCAGCGGCCCCCGCATCGACAAGCCTTTCGTGCCGGTCAACTGCGGTGCCCTGTCGACGGCGCTGTCGGAGAGCCAGTTGTTCGGCCACGAGAAGGGGGCCTTCACCGGTGCTGACGGCCGGGCGCTAGGCATTTTCCGGGCTGCCGAGGGGGGGGTCGTGTTTCTGGACGAGATCGGCGAGATGCCGATGGACCTCCAGACCAAACTCCTCCGGGTTCTCCAGCAGCGCGAGGTGCTGCCGGTGGGGGCCACGCAGCCGGTGTCGATCGACGTTCAGGTGATTGCGGCCACCAACCGTGACCTCCAAGCGGAGGTTGCCAAGGGCACCTTTCGCGAGGACCTTTATTTCCGGCTCAACATGATCGAACTGCGGGTCCCTCCCCTCCGCGAGCGCCCCGAGGACATCCCCGAATTCATCGCTTTCTTCTCCCGCCAGCACGCCGCTTCCTACCGGATGGCAGCCTGGGAACCGAGCGAGGAACAGGTGGCAGAATTCTGCGACTTCGCTTGGCCGGGCAACGTCCGCCAACTGTCGCACGTCATCGAGCAGGCCTACGTGCTGCAGATGGAACCGGAACTCCCCGGTCGGCAAGGGGCATCTCGCGCCGCTGACGGTCGGTTGCCGTTTGTCGATCTCGAGCAGTTGAGGAAAGTGGCGGTCCGGCAGGCGCTGACGATGACCGGCGGCCACAAGGCTCGGGCTGCCAAGTTGCTCGGTGTCCACGCCAACACGATCTCCCGGCTGATCAAGGAGGTCGAGGACGACGGAGACGACGACGAGGGCTGAGAGCGACGGCCGCCGATCGGCGTTTAGAGATGGGGGAACTTGCCTGACGGCTGCTTTCCCAGGGCCATCCCCTGACTGCCGCTGCTTCCGGAAGCGGAGCCCGATCCGGTGCCGAAGTGGAGCAGCGTCACGGCGCCTGCCGAGATCATCACCCACGGGCACCAATCTGGTGCCGTCACCTCGCGGGCCGGACCTGCGCCATCGACCGGCAGCACCAGCGCCGAGTCGATCACCAGCATTTCCGCACCCACGACGCAGGCGAAGATGCCCATCGCGAGGAACACGCTCTTCCACATGACCCGTGTTCGCGGCCGACTGGGCCGCTCCCCGGTGCCGATCCGGTCTGGGGCCGGCCGACGTGCCGCCCCCGCCAGACTCTCATCGGTCGGTGAGCCTGCGAGAATGGAGGGACGCGGTTGAGAGGGAAGAAGACGACGGGCGTGACGATTGTGACGCCGCTTTGAGCGCGGTGCAGGGACCGCGCCTGGAGGTTACGGAGAGGTTACGGAGAGGTTACGGAGAGGTTACGGAGAGGTTACGGAGAGGGGAAGGAGAGGGGAAGTATCAGCCGTGGAGAGAATCGGCCGCCGCCCCGGGGGCGGGCTCGGTCGTCTCCAGACGCGGTGAGCGGCGTTCGACCTCGGTGCCGGGCACCAATTGCGGGGTCCCTGTCGAGGCTTCCACCAGATCACGCAGTTCGATGCCGTCGATGACCTCGGCCACGATCAGTCGCTTAGTGATCGACTCCAGAGCGGCGCGGCGGGACTCGAGAATTCTCCGCACCCGTTCGATCGCCTGATCGATGATCCGCCGCACCTCCTGATCGATCTCGCGGGCTGTCTCCTCACTGTGGCTGCGGGCGGCAGGAAGATCAGCCCCGCCCCCGGCGGCGAGAAATGGTGAGCGGTTGCTCTCCCGGTAATTCACTCTCCCCAGCCGGCTCATGCCGTAGTCCATCACCATGCCGCGGGCGATCCCGCTGGCCCGCTCAAGATCGTTTTGGGCACCTGTGGAGACGTCGGCATAGACCATCTCCTCAGCGATCGTCCCCGCCAGAAGCACCTCGATACGGCTTTCCAGTTCGCTCTGCGTGAGCAGATACCGGTCGTCCTCGGGGCGCTGCATCGTGTAGCCCAGGGCGGCCAGACCGCGAGGGATAATCGACACTTTGTGGACCGGATCGGTGTTGGGGAGCGAGTAGGCGACCAGTGCGTGGGCGGCCTCATGGACGGCCACGCGCCGCTTCTCATCCTCGTGGATCACCCGCTTCTTCTTCTCCAAGCCGGCGGTCACCCGTTCCACCCCCTCGTTAAACTCCTCCATGCCGACCGACGTCTTGCTGTTGCGCGCGGCGAGCAAGGCGGCCTCATTGACGAGGTTGGCCAAATCGGCGCCGCAGAAACCAGAGGTGATCCGCGCCACCTGCTCGAGGTTGACCGAGGGATTGATCTTCACTTCGGCCACATGCACTTTCAGGATCTCCTCGCGGCCGCGGACATCGGGACGATCGACGAGGACGTGGCGGTCGAAGCGCCCCGGCCGGAGGAGCGCCGGATCGAGCGTCTCGGGACGGTTGGTGGCGGCGATTACGATCACGCCGCTGTTGCTACCGAAACCGTCCATCTCCACCAGGAGGGCGTTGAGCGTCTGCTCGCGCTCGTCGTGGCCCCCGACGACGCTCGTGCCGCGGGTCTTCCCCAGGGCGTCGAGTTCGTCGATGAAGATGATGCAGGGGGCTTTGGCCTCAGCCTGCTGGAACATGTCGCGGACCCGCGCCGCGCCCACGCCGACGAACATCTCCACAAAGTCGCTGCCGGAGAGGCCGAAAAAGGGGACGCCCGCCTCGCCGGCGATCGCCTTGGCCAGCAGCGTCTTGCCGGTGCCCGGTGGCCCAACCAGCAGCACCCCCTTCGGGATGTGTCCGCCGAGCACCTGATAGCGTTCGGGATGGCGGAGGAATTCAACCACCTCGCGGAGTTCGTCGACGGCCTCGTCGATTCCGGCAACGTCGTCGAACGTGATTCCCAGGTCCTCCTGGGCATACTGCTTGCCACGGCTGCGGCCGAAGGCCATCGGGCTGCCAGCCCCCCCCAGCCGTTTCATCATCGTGAAGAACAACAGCCCGAACAGTCCGGTGAGGAACAGCATCGGCAGCCAGCTCTTCCAGGGGCCAGGAGCCTCCTCGTAGCGGTACGGGACCCCATATTCCGCCAAGAGGCGCGACAGTTGCCCCTCGGAGTTCTCGCTGGGGAGTTTGGCGGTGCGGAAGCGACGCCGCTCGGCAGCAGTCCCCTTCGGCGGGCTGCCGGGCTCCGCCTCCCCCCCGATGGCTTCAGCCGCATCGAGGCGCCGCACCGATCCCGACACGCTGTAAGCGCCGATGACAACGTCATCGATGCTGCCGTAGCGGGTCGGTCGCTGGCCGCCGGCCCCAGGCTCGAGCAGGCCCGGTTCAACCACCTCCACCCAGCGCTCTGGTTCCGCCGGACGGTTGGTAGCGGTCGCTGACTCGGGGGCAGCGACCGGGCGACCGGACGCCCGGATGAGCTGCTCCAAATTGCTGTAAGACAGTTCCAGTTCGGGCGTGATGGCGAACATGCTCATCGCAAACAGGCCGACGACGGCGATTGCCAGCAGCGACCAAGCGAGGTTTGGGCCCCCCCACAAAGGCCTGCGGTCCGCGGAACGCTTGGGGAGCTCGTGCTTTTTCGGCATGGATGTCCAAAGTGGGCAGAGGGCCGGTGAAACAGGGGACCCAGGCATCCTAAACCGATGGCTCCGGGCAGACAAACCTCCGTTTCACGGCGACTTCGTTATGGAAGTGCGGGCCGTGAAAACCTAAGATTCGCCTTCCTGAACTCCGATTTCCCGTCATCGACTTTCATGGCAGCACCCTCCCGACCGCCGGCAACATCACGCGCGCTGCCGGCATTTGTCCCCGCCACGGCGGCGGCGGAGCCGGCCAGTGGCCTCAATGTGGCGGTGCTCGGCTCCACTGGCAGCATCGGCACCAGCACGCTGGAGGTCCTTGCAGGGTCGGCAGGCAGGTTTCGTCCGCACCTCCTGGCGGCCCATTCAAGCGTCGCTGCGATCCTGGAACAGGCCCACCAGTGCCGTCCGGCCTGGGTGGTGGTCACCGATCCCGCCGCTGCCGCCACGATTGGCACCGGCGCCCTCCCGGTGGGCACCAGGCTGGCTGTCGGTCCCGAAGCCCTCGACGAACTCGTCGCCGATCCCGCCATCGACCGCGTGGTGTCGGCGATTGTCGGCGCGGCTGGGCTGCGGAGTACCCTGGCGGCGCTTGAGGCGGGGAAAACGGTAGCCCTGGCCAACAAGGAAACGCTCGTCATGGCCGGGCCGCTGGTGATGCGGCTGGCGGCGGCACGCGGTGCCACCCTCCTGCCGGTGGACAGCGAACACTCCGCCATCCATCAGGCGCTGCGGAGCGGGACGAGCGACGAGGTGGTGCGGATCATCCTCACCGCCAGTGGCGGCCCCTTCCGCACTCGCTCCCGCGAATCTCTCCAGACCGTGACTCGCGAGGAGGCGCTGCGGCACCCCACCTGGTCGATGGGGCCGAAGATCACGATCGATTCGGCGACCATGATGAACAAGGCTTTGGAACTGATCGAGGCCCGCTGGCTGTTCGGCTGCCCGGCGGAGAAGCTCGCTGTCGTCGTCCACCCGCAGTCGGTGGTCCATTCGCTGGTGGAATTCATCGACGGATCGGTGATGGCGCAGATGGGGCCGCCCGACATGAAGCTTCCCATCCAATACGCCCTCTCCTACCCGGCCCGTCACGATGGCCCGGCCCGCCGGCTCGATTTCACCCAGGGGCTGCGGCTCGACTTTGAGCCCCCCGACCCGGTCCGGTTCCCGGCCCTGCGGCTGGGCCACGAGGCTGCGGCCCGCGGTGGCAGCTGCGGCGCGGTGCTCAACGCCGCCAATGAAGAGGCGGTCCGCGGCTTTCTGGCCGGCGAGATCCGCTTCACCGACATCGCTGATATGTGTTCCCGCGTGCTCGATGAGCATGCGTACCAAGCCGATCCGTCGCTCGACGACATCCGTCGACTCGATGTCTGGGCCAGACAGGAGGTCGTCAAGTGGGCGCGTGTGTGACCGTGGCAATGATCCAATCGGTGGGCCTGCTTGCCGCCTGGCCGGGGCAGCGGTTCGTCGCATGGGTCGCCGCCCATCCTGTGCAGACACTGCAGGCGATCTTCGGCCTGGGGTTTGTGATCTTCGTCCATGAGCTGGGGCATTTCCTCGTCGCCAAGGCGTGCGGGGTGAAATGTGAGAAGTTTTTCCTCGGATTCGACGTCGGCGGCTGGAAGCTCTGCAGCTTCAAGTGGGGGGAGACGGAATACGGCATCGGTGCCCTGCCGCTGGGGGGCTACGTGAAGATGCTTGGACAAGATGACAATCCTGGCGCCGCCACCGCCGAGTCGCACCGCGCCCGGGCGTCGGGGGATCTCCCCGCCGAGCCCACCTCCGATCCGCACCCGGCCTGGGATCCACGGAGTTATCCTGCCCAGTCGGTGCCGAAGCGGATGGCGATCATCTCCGCCGGCGTGATCATGAACGTCCTCTTCGCGGTGCTGATGGCATCGTGGGCGTTTGGTCTGGGCGTTCGCGAACTGACCTGCGCAGTCTCGGGGGTGCGCCCTGGCGGGGCTGCATGGCGGGCCGGAATCCGCACCGGGGACGAGATCACCGCCATCGGTAACCGGCAAGACCCGATCTTCTCCGACCTGCAAAAGGGGGTGGCCCTGGGCGACCTCTCGAAGGGGGTCGATTTCACGATCCACCGACCGTCCGACGACAGCACCCGGACGGTGACGCTGCAGCCAGACACCGACTTGGGCGCTCCCACGGTGGGAATCACCAGCCCGTATTCGCTGACAGTTCCCGACGGGCTGGCCGGAGAGTTGCCTGGTGCCGCCGGGCGGGCTCAGCCCCCCCTTGCTGCCGGCGACACGATCCTCTCGGTCGATGGCCAACCGATCTCCCGGTATGACCAACTGGCTGCCGTGCTGGCCAGCGATCCCGCCCGGCCGGTGGTGCTGGGCGTGGAGCGGAAGGGCGCTCGCGACGGCGAGCGGATCGATGTGGTGCTCCCCGGGCAGCCCCGGCGGTCACTGGGGATGGTGATGACGGGCCTGGCGGTGAAGGCGGTGCAGGAGGGCTCGCCGGCTGCGATCGCAGGGCTCAAGGTTGGCGACCGGTTGCAGTCGCTCGACGGCGAACCGCTCGGCGATCCGCTGACTCTCGACCTCCGGCTCCGCGGCCGGACCGGGCAGCCGGTGCGCCTGGGCGTCGAGCGGGCTGGGGTCGACGAGGAATTGACCGTCACTCCCCGCGAGGTGACCTGGATCGAGGAGACGCGGATGCGGGCCACGCCGGTGTCGGTGGCATCCCTGGGGATCGCCATCCCTGTCGAGGCCACCGTCGTGGCGGTCGATGCGGATGGCCCCGCGGCCCGGGCTGGCATCGCTCCTGGCGAGCGGATCAAGAAGGTGTGGGTCTTCGAGAAAGATGCCGCGGGCGACGACCAAGCCCCGGAAGACCCCGGCATGGAGATCGGCGCGGAAGTCTCCGACTGGCCCTCGGTGGTGGCGTCGCTGCAGACGGCCCCCTCCGGCACCAGGGTGCGGTTGCGGGTCGGGTCGCCCACCGGCGAGGAGCGGACGGTCGACCTCGAGCCGGCCGATGTGTCCGGTGAGTTTGCCGTCGACCGCGGGCTCATTTTCGAACCGGTCTACCGGATCGTGCGGGCGGCGTCGTTTGCCGGTGCCATGAAGCGCGGCGCGTCGAAGGTCAAGGATGATCTCTCGATGGTCTACGGCTTCCTCCACAAACTGACGAGCAATCAGATCAGCCCGCGCCTCCTGGGGGGGCCGATCGAAATTGCCAAGCAGGCCGGCCGATCCGCCGAGGAGGGATTCAGCCGGTTGCTTCTCTTTCTCACGATGCTCAGCGCAAATCTGGCGGTGGTGAATTTCCTCCCCATCCCCGTGCTCGACGGCGGGCATATGGTGTTTCTGGTGTACGAGTGGATCCGAGGGAAGCCGCCGAGCGAAAGCGTGGTGATCGCGCTTTCGTACCTGGGGCTGATTCTCATCCTGTCGCTGATGATGTTCGTGTTTGGACTCGATCTGGGACTGTTTTCCCGGTTCGTTCCCGGCCGCTGACGTGTTGGCGTCGACTCGCTCCACCGCTTGTGTCGACGCCACCGATCTGCCCGTAGAGCGAACGCATCCTGTGCACGAAGACCAGCCCATCGCCCCTGGGATCGAGACCTCCGTCCCCTTTCCGCCTCCCGGCGTGCGGGTGGTGGTGTGCGATGTCGTCGGCACGCTCGTCGAGCCATGGCCGCCGGTCCCGCTGGCGTACCAGCGGGCCGCGGCCAGGCAGGGAATAGAATGCAGTCCAGACGCCCTCCGGAGCCGGTTCGCCGACGCCTGGCGGCGGCAGGAGTTGATCGACGGGGCATCCCTGCCCCCCTTCGCCACCGGCCGGCAAAGGGAACGGGAGCGGTGGCGAGGCATCGTCCATGAGGTCTTCGCCGCTGACGCCCCGGAAGAAGTCCGGGAGGGAGTCTTTCAGGACCTCTGGGCACACTTCGCCGAGCCGACATCCTGGCGGCCGCTGCCGTGGGGCACGAGGCTTGCGCGCGCGGCGCTGGACGCTGGTTGCGAACTGGCACTGGCGAGCAATTTCGACGAGCGGCTGCTGGCGATCGCCGGCCGGATCGAGCCGCTCTCGTGGGCGTCGCACGTCTTTGCCTCTTCGGAGATCGGCTGGCGGAAGCCGGCACCGCAGTTCTTTAGCGCCATCGAGGAGCGTCTCGGTCGTGGCCCCGGCGAACTGCTCCTAGTGGGGGACGATCCCCGGCTCGATATTGCCGCCGCCCACGCCGCCGGCTGGCGGGCTCTGTCCGTCGGCCCTGGCCACTGACGCCCCCGGCAACCTGCCGCCGGGAGAGGAGGGCTGTGGAGAGTTTGTCGGAGCACGTTGCGCACGTTGCTCGAGGCGGTCGCCAGGGGGGGCTGTGGAGAAAACAGGGGTTTTTCCAGTGGAATCGCGGGGCAATGACTCTGTCCACCGACTGGCAGCGCCGTGAACCCACCAGGGGGGGCTGGTATGCTATCGGCCCGGTGCCCCTCCGCGGCGTCACCACTTCCGACCACCATCAGGCCCCACCAGCAAAGGACCGAGCATGCCCAGCCCCGCGCTCTCCCGTCGTGGATTCCTCGCCACCGCCGCCGCCTGTGCCGCTGCCTCCCCCTTGGCGTCGTGGGCCCGCGAGGCCGCTGCCGCGGATCTGAACCTCGGCATCCAGCTCTACTCACTCCGCGGCTACAAGGTCGACGAGGCGATGAAGCATGCCCGCGACATCGGCTTCCGGTTCGTCGAGTTCTACGGCGACATGTACCCGGTCAACTCCGACTCAGCCGCGATCGCCGCCATGAAGAAGAAGCTGGCTGATCTGGGGCTGACGGCGAGTGCCCACGGCGTCAACGGTTTCGGCGGCGACGCGGATGCCAACCGCAAGGTGTTTGAGTTCGCCAAGGCGGCGGGGATCCCCTGCATCTCCGCCGATCCGTCCCCGGAAGCTTTCCAGAGCCTCGACGAACTGGTCAAGGAGTTTGACGTCCGCATCGCCATCCACAACCACGGTCCCAAGCACCGCTACAACAAGGTCGTGGATGTGCTCAAGGCGATTGAAGGGCACGACGAGCGAATCGGCGCCTGTGCCGATCTGGGCCATTACATCCGTTCCGGCGAGAAGCCGGTCGAAGTGATCCGTCTCCTCAAGGGTCGGCTCTATGGCATCCACCTCAAGGATTTCAAGGAGATGCAGGACCAGACCACCGGCGTCATTCTCGGCAAGGGCCACCTCGACGTGCCGGCCGTGATGACGGCGCTGGTGCAGACGGGCTTCCCAAAGAACGGTGCCTTGTCGCTGGAATATGAGGAGAACCCCCAGAACCCCCTCGACGACATCCGCCAGTGCTATGCGGTGGCCAGCGACGCCCTCGCCAAAACCTGATCCCGGTTCGGTTTCCCACCCCTCATCCCTTCGGAGTGTCCGCATGACTTTCCAGGGTCCGCTCCTTGCCCGCGTGCGCGGCCGTGCCATGCTGCTTGTCGGCAGTCTGGCCGGTCTGATGGTGCAGTCGGCGCTAGCCTCGCCGGTAAGCGATGCCCTGCCGGCGATCCGCCAAGTCGACCACGAAGGGCAGGGGAACGCCGCCGCTGCCCGAGCCTGGAAGGTGCTCGCTGCCGCCGATGCCAGCGCCTTGCCCGAGATCCTGGCGGCGATGGACGGGGCGAATCCGCTGGCTGCCAACTGGCTGCGGGCGGCGATCGATGGGATCGTTTCCAAGGCTTCCGGCCGGCTGCCGGTCGATGCCCTGGTGGCGTTCCTCGCTGAGACCCGGCACGATCCGCGCGGACGGCGGCTGGCGTTCGACCTCGTGCAGGGGGCCGATCCGGCCCGCGCCGAGCAGCTCCTCGACGGGATGATCGAAGACCCGAGTGTGGAGCTGCGGCGCGATGCGGTGGCGAAGGTGATCGCCCGGGCAGGTGTGCTGCAAGCGGAGGGAAAGAAGGACGAGGCGTTGGTTGCCTACCAACAGGCTTTCGCCGCATCGCGGACTGTCGGGCAGATCCAGACGCTGGCCGCGGCGATTCGGGAGCTTGGCGGTGCGGTCGATCTTGCCCGCCATTTCGGTTTCCTTACCCGCTGGCAGGTGGCCGGGCCGTTTGATAACACCGGCAAGGAAGGGTTTGCGGCCGTCCTCCCCCCGGAGAAGTTCTTCGACCTCAAGGCGACGTACGACGGCAAGGAGGGGAAGGTCTCCTGGCAGGCGATCGAGACCACCGACGAGTACGGGATGGTGAATCTCAACATCACCTATCCGCCGCCCCCTCCCCCCGCTGACGCCAAGCCAGCCGAAGGGGGGAGCAAGGAGGGAATCAAAGAGGTGCTTGCCTATGCAGCAACGGAGTTTGAATCTCCCCTGGCGGGGCCGGCTGAGATCCGCATCGGCACGGGCAACGCCTGGAAGGTGTGGGTCAATGGGCAGCCGGTCTTCGGCCGCGACGAATACCACCGGGGCACGGAGATTGATCAGTACCGGATGCCCGTGGTGCTGAAGAAGGGCCCCAACCAGATCCTCATCAAACTCTGCCAGGACGAGCAGCGCAAACCCTGGACGACCGAGTGGGAGTTCCAACTCCGCCTCTGCGACGAGGTGGGGACCGCAATCCTCCCGGCAGATGGCGTGGCGACCCAGGAACGCTCCCAGTGAAGAAACGTTCCGAGTTGTCACCGCTCCTCTGTCCCCGCCACGAAAGTCCCTCAGCCCGGAGATGCTTTTCATGCCCCGCCTTCAGTCCCTGGTGAGCAGTCTCACGCTGGCCCTGGTCCTGTTTCCGCTCGGCGTGTCGCTCGTGCCTGTGAGGGGCGAAGACTGGCTTGAATTCCGCGGACTGGGCGGGGCGAGCCGGGTGGAGCAGGGCTCGTTGCCGGTTGAGCTTTCCGCGGCCGATGTCCGCTGGTCGACCAACCTTCCGGGCCGTGGGCTCTCCGGGGTGCTCGTCGTCGGCGAGCGGGCGTTTGTGACCACCAGCGACGGCCCCACCCAGGACCGGCTCCATCTGATATGCCTCTCGACGGCGACGGGGGAGATCCTCTGGGATCGTCAGGTGTGGGCGACGGGACGGACGATGTGCCATTCGAAGACCAGCGTTGCCGCCCCCACTCCCTGCAGCGACGGCACGCGGGTGTATGCGATCTTCTCGTCAAACGATCTGGTGTGCTTCGATCTCGATGGCAACCTCCAGTGGCTCCGCGGGATCACCTACGACTATCCCAATGTCAGCAACAGTCTGGGAATGGCCAGCTCGCTGCTGGTCACGGGGGGGACCGTGATTGTTCCGGTGGAGAACGACAGCGAGTCGTATTCCCTCGGGCTCGACTCCGCCACGGGCGCCAACCGCTGGCGCCTCGACCGGCCAAAGGGAGCCAATTGGACGTCGCCGGTCGTCCTCGCGCCAGGGCTTGTGGCCTTGCAATCGAAAAGCGGTATCGACGCGATCCGCGTCTCCGACGGCTCCACCGTCTGGCAGTACGCCGAAGGGGCCGACACGGTGTCGTCGAGCGCCCTTGCTGACGGTGTGCTCTACATTCCCTCCAGTGGCATCACCGCTTTGACGCTCGATCCGGCCGATCCAGCCAAGGAGCCGAAGCAGGCTTGGCGGAACAACCAACTCTCCCCCTCGACGGCCAGTTGTGCAGTGGCAGGCAACGCCATCTATTGCATCAATGGCGCCGGCGTCCTCACCGCCGGTGACCGCGCCGACGGCAAGCGTCGCTGGCAACTGCGGCTCCAGGGCCCCTACAGCGGCACCCCCGTGACCGACGGCAGGCATCTGTGGGCGGTGAATGAGGCGGGGCTGGTGCAGGTGGTGGAGCTTGGCGAAGAGGAGGGAAAAGTGGTGGCAACGCTCGACCTCGGCGACGAGATCCTCTGCAGCCCGGCAGCCGCTTCCGGTGCTCTCTACGTCCGGAGCAACACGAAGATCCACAAGATCGGCAAGTAGGTCTGCCAGCCCTCACCCCAGAGGTGCCAGCCGCGCGGGCGGTGGCCTCCGCCGGTCCTGCCATGCGATCACCTTCCTACCTCAACCGGCGCGACATCGTCGACTTGGCACGTTTGGCTGTGCCGGTGGCGCTGTCGCGGATGAGTTTCATGCTCATGGGGCTCACCGACGCGGTGGTCCTGGCCCGCCACGCCCCCGGGCAACTGCCCCACATTCTCAATGCCTTTTTGCCGGTGGGCGTGGCGATGGGGTTTGGCATCGGATTAATGATTGGAGTCCAGGTGCTGACCGCCGAATTGGCGGGCGCCGGGCGGAGCGACGACAGTGGACGGATCATCCGCCGTGGTTTGGTCGTGGCGGCGGCGTATGGCCTGCTCTCCTGCCTGGCCTGCATCCTTGTCGCCGGTCCGTTGATGGCCGGTTTGGGGTTCGACGAGTCGCTCGCCGTCGCCACGGCCCGCTGCACGCGGATCCTCGCCCTCGGCCTGCCTGGACATATGCTCTTCAGCGCCTGTGCCTGTTACCTCGAAGCGCTGCGTCGTCCGCTGGTGGTGACGGTGATTGGCCTCACGGCGGTGGTGGCGAATCTGTATTTCGATCTGGCGCTAGTGCCCGCGTACGGTGCCGAAGGGGTGGCCTGGGCGACCACTGCATCGCGGTGCGGGATGGCGGTTGGGGCGCTCCTGGCGGTGGCCTGGCTGACTCCTGGCCTGCGGCCGTCGGGGCGGGCAGAGCCGGGGGAGTTTGCCCGTCAGAACGGCGTCGGCTTAGGAGCCGGTTTGGCGAACATCGCCGAGTGGGGGAGTTTCAACCTCACCTACGTGATCGCCACGCTTGTCAGCCTTGACGCTGGAGCGCTGTGGGGGCTGACGGTCCAGATGATGAGCGCCGTGTTCATGATCTACCTCGGCCTTGGTTCGGCGACGAGCGTCCGCGTTGCCGAGCGGTTCGGCCGTGGCGACCGGCAGGGAGTGGCGGATGCCTCGCGGCTGGGGATCGCTGCCAGTTTGGTCGTGGGGCTGGTGCTGGCGGCGGTGGTGTGGGTGGAACGCGATTGGCTGGCCGTCACCGGACTCAACGCCGAGGGGCAGCCGGACGGGGCACGGCTGGCGCCGCTCCTGGCACGGTTGCTGGCGGCCGGTGCAGTCGTGACCCTCTTCGACGGTCTGCAGGGGGTGGCGTCGATGGCGCTGCGGGCCCGGGAGGTGGTCTGGCCGCCGACGGCGATCCACGTCGGCTCCTACGCGGTGGTGATGGTCCCGCTGTGCTGGTGGCTGGCACTCGGGCAGGAACCGGGCCAGAGTTATGGAGTGTGGGGAGTGTTGAGCGGCGTGGCCGTGGCGTCGGTGCTCGCCGGCGTCCTCCAGGCGGGATTGCTCGAATGGCATGCCCGCCGAACAGAGGCGTGAAGCGACAGACTCAAAAAGGCGCTGGCTGGGAGCGACAGGAGTGCCGATTGCCGCTGCTTACTGCGGCACCTTCCAGCCGCGCACGGTGCAGTGCAGCCGGGCGATCTTCCCCATGAAGTGGTCCATGGAGTATTTGCCGGCGGCGAGCACCATCTGCTGCTGCGCCTCCACCGCATCCCCTTCTGCCTCGGCGAGGAGTCCTAGGTAGAGGTGGGCGTAGCAGCGCTGGTTGCGGCGGGCGCTCTCGGAGCCACCATCGGCGGCAGCCAAAACCTTCTCGACGCTCCCCTGGCCCCGATAGAGATCGAGGACCTCCTTCATCGGCACGCGGGCATCGTTGCCGACTGCGAGAAGCTGCTTCCGCGCCGTATCGACATCCTTTTCCCGTGCCAGGCAGGCGAAGTGCCAGGTGACGTTTTCGACGTCGGCAGGGTTGACCTCCTTGTGGCGTTCAAACTGCGCCACGCCGTCGGCGAAGCGGTCGGCATAGTAGAGGGCCAGGCCACGCTGCCAGAGCTCCGGCTCGATCTGGGGGCGGAGCTTCACCAAGGCATCAAACGACTCCGCCGATTCCTTCGGCTTGGCGGCGAAGAGGAGGCTGACGCTGTCGTTGAAGAGCGTGTTGGCGTCGGGAGCCTGCCCAGTGGCGGCACGGGCGGTGGCGGCGAAGGCAAGCCCCGCCAGGAGATGGCGGCGGTTGAGACCGAGAGTGTGGTGCATGGCACGGATGCGGAGGCGTGCTCCGCGGTTCCCCAGGGGTGTTCAAGCGAGCCCCCCACCGGCACACTGGCTGGCGGGGCGGATGGTGCTCTGGCCCCAATGTCCCGGCTCCCATCCCCGCTGTCGAGGCCCCCGATGGAACCGCATCCCGCTTTTTCGCTTCCCCTGGCCCAGACGCGCGCCCTCAGCCGCCGCGATGCCCTCCGGGCGGGGCTTTCAGCGGCCGCCGTGTCCACCTCCGCTGCTGGCGTCCCGATCCGGGCGGCCGAGATCGCATCACCTGCTGAGCCAGCGCGTCGTGCAGACCCTCGCCGGGCCTCGCCCAAACGCTACGACTTCCGGAAGTCGATCAACCTCTGGGCCTTTCCCTATCCGCAGCGGATGACGCTGGCAGAGTGCATGCAGCTGGCCAAGGACGCCGGCTTCGACGGCATCGAGCTCAACTACGACCTGGAGAACGACCTCTCGCCAAAAGCTACGACGGCCGATCTGGTCGCCATCCGCAGGCTCGCCGATCGGATCGGGATCGAAATCAGCGGATTGTGTTCCTTTCTCTTCTGGCCCTATCCACTGTCGAGCAACGACGTCGCCAAGCGGAACCGCGGTCTGGAACTGGCCGGGATGATCGGCGCAGCCGCCCACGAGATGGGGGTGGAGAACGTCCTCATTGTGCCGGGGGCAGTCCACATCCCGTGGCGCGACGACCACGAACCGGTGCCCAATGACGTCTGCGCGGCGCGGGCGAAAGAGGCCGTGGGGAAGCTCGCCTTGCAGGCGGAAGCGCGGGGCATCACCCTCAACATCGAGAATATTTTCTTCAACGGCTTCCTGATGACGCCCCAAGAGATGGTCGATTTCGTCGACAGCTTTGGCAGCGAGCGGGTCAACGTCCACTTCGACACCGGCAACATCGCGATGTTTCAGTTCCCGGAGCACTGGATTCCGATCCTGGGGAAGCGGATCAGGAACGTCCATTTCAAGGAATACACCAAGAAGGGAACCGACTACTCGCTGGAAACGTTCCGGCCGTTGCTCGACGGCACGACCGACTGGCCAGCTGTGGTCGAGACCCTCGATGCCACCGGCTACCGCGGCTTCGTGACCTTCGAATATTTCCATCCCTGGCGGCACTACCCGGAAGCGCTGATCTACCAGACGAGCGATGCACTCGACCGCATCCTTGGCCGGATGGCGTGAGCCAGGGACGGCATCAATTGCCGGCAGGTGTGGCAGTTTCCGGGGGGGAGGACTTCCCGGGGCAATTGAACGAGTATCACAAGCAACACCGAGACCAGCCCCCAGAGCCCGGCGGTGGCGGAGGGATCGGTGGTCTGGTCATGCCGTCATTCTTGCCCAGTCCGGGCAGAGTGCCATCCGTCCCCCGGACAAAGCCCTGCCGCGACACGATTGCCCCGCAGGCACACTGCAATCAGCACAATCCGCTGAAGTCTCCCAGTCGAAAAACTCGATATCCACCGCAGCGGGCTTTGAGGGCGGCCACGATCTCCGTGTGCTGCCCCCCGGTGCCGATTCCCTTCGGATCGCAGTCGGGGGTTTTACCGGGTGACCATGGCATGAAGACGACGTTGGTGCTGATTGCCTGTTTGGCTGCCGCCGCCGGGCCGGGATGCACTCACAACCAACTCAAGCGGAGCACGACCTTCACGCAGCGTTCGATGTCAGACCTGCGCTTCAAGCACATGCTCGACAACCTGGCGCTGATGGTCCGCAACCCGGCCGCTGTCCCCAACCCGGTGGTCATCAGCGGCGGCGTCGTCCAGGTGAGCGACAATGGTGCCGGCACCGGCGACATCACCGACATCTTTCCCTTCGGCCTCTTCTCCGCAGGCCGAACGGTGTCGGAGCAATGGTCCCTCTCGCCCCTGCAAAACGCCCAGAAACTGGCGCTCATGCGCTGCGTGTTTCAGGTGTTGCTCAACTCGGATCTGCAATATGAAGGTACCGCGTTAGAGCAACTGCAGGAGGCCCTCGGTGGCGAGGATCTCTGCGAGGCCATCCCCCGCGGCTGGTTCCACGTCGGTCGGAAGCGCGATGTGCCTCGGGCGGCCCGGTACTGTGGCAACTACAGCGATACCTACGTATGGGTCATGGACGACGGGCTCGATGACTTCAGCCACTTTTATCTGACGATGATGCGGCTCTATCAGTTGGAGTTTGAGAAGAAGACGGCCACGGTGACACGGACCTATGAGGGAGGGCCCGAGGAGGGCGCGCTCTCGCAGACGGTCGTACAGACGGTCGAGGAACTGCCGCTGTCAAACCAACCGACTCCCTCCAAGAGCGTCGGGGAGTTTCCGGTGACAGGCCAGGGATTGCAGTTCATCCCCACCGCGCGGTGATCCAATCCCCGGGGAGTTTTCCGCGGGCTTGGGAAGTCAGCGGATCGCGACCGGGACGGTGAACTTTGTCAACAGCGTTGCCTTCCTGGCCGGCCCCCTGAATGGCGGCAGCAATGACAGCATCGACGACAATCGGTTCCTCGCCGGGCCCGGCGGCACGATCAACGCCACCGCCAGCACGATCACCGCCGACCTCCCGTCGCTTTTCGGCCAACAGTCTTTGTTGACCGGATCGTCGGGGTTCGTGGTGTTGGAGATTTTGTCGAACCCGCTGATTGAGGAGACGCTGCCGTTTCCGCAGGCCAGTTATCCCCTCACCAACGGCGTGCTTGTCGGTGTCGTACCGGATGCCAACGGCGTCAACAGACTCCTCAACCCGATCGACGGCAGCGAAATCATCGAGGATGTCTTTGGGTTTGCCCGCACGACCGGCGGGCTGCGAAATGTCGGTGCCGTGGAAGGCTTAAGCGTTCCTGAAATCGATCCGGCGTCCTCTGGCGGTGGGCTGTCGCTCGTCCTGGGGGCGCTTGCCTGGCTGGAGCAGCGGCGCCGGTTTCGGCGGGAGCGAGTCACTCTTCCCCGTTCCAGCCACGCATGAGCCACTCCAGGCTCTCCGGGAGGATGGCGCCGCCATGCTTGCCATTGTGGCCACCGACGCCGCCGACGAGGGTGTGGTCGTAGCCTGAATAGGCGAGGGCTTTCTCCATCTGGAGGTTTGAGAGCCACCAGTGGCCGTGGCGGTTGTCAAGGTCGTGCGCGCCTGCCTGGAGGAAGACGCGGATCGGCTTCGGGTTTTCCTTTGTCTGCCGGATGAGCGATGGATAGTGGTCGCCACCACGGATGTCGGTGAAACTGCCGACATGGGAGAGCACCCGGCGGAAGAGATCAGGCCGCTCAAAGGCGACGGTGAAGGCACAGATTCCCCCCGATGAGATTCCGCAGATTCCCCGCATCGCCGGGTCGTCGCTGAGGCGGACTCCCGAGCGCTTGAGCCTCTCGTCGGCGGCCGCCAGGGGGAGGATCTCCTGCTGGAGAAACTCGGCGTATTTCGGGGAGAGAGTGTCGTATTCAACGCTGCGGTTGTTGGCCGCCGGCTGCCAGCCCGGCTTCTCCCCCGGCAGGTCGGCGGCGGTGTGGCCAGGATCGATGAAGATCCCAACCAGCGGCGGGATTTTTCCGGTGTGCATCAAATTGTCGAGGACGATTGGGGCGCGAAACTGCCCCTGTTCGTCGACGTAGGCATGGCCGTCCTGGAAGACCATCACGGCGAGGCCGCGGTCTCCCGAGCGCTTCAGGATCGCCTCGGCGGGGAGGTGAATCCAGACGCGGCGCACCGTGCCCGGAAAGGCAGCGGTGCTTGAGTGAACGAGCATCTGCGTCGAGCCAGCGGCGACGCCTTCGGCCCGCGCGGTGCTCGTGGCGGAGAGGACGTAATCCTGGTCGTGATCCGGCTCTTGCCAGGCCTGTGACATGCTTCCGGTGGCCAGCATGGCCAGCATGCTCAGAGAGACCAAGGCCGGGATGCCATTGAAGACAGGCCAGGAACGGACCATAGCGGGGAACCTCCGGGGAATGAGGGCTCGAGGAGGGCCCTGGGATTACCGTTCGCCCCCCTGATCGAGCACGGCCATGAAGGCCTTCTGGGGGATGTCGACGCTGCCGATGCTCTTCATCCGCTTCTTCCCCTCCTTCTGCTTCGCCCACAGTTTCTTCTTGCGGGAGATGTCGCCGCCGTAGCACTTCGCCGTCACGTTCTTCCGCATGGCGGAGATCGTCTCGCGGGCGATGACTTTGGTGCCGATGGCGGCCTGGAGGGCGATCTCGAACATGTGCCGATCGATCTCGGTGCGGAGTTTCTTGACGATCGCCCGGCCGCGGCGGTCGGCGTCGCGGCGGTCGCAGATGATCGACAGCGCATCGACGTTCTTGCCGCCGACGAGGATGTCGAGGCGGACAAGATCGGCGGGGAAATACCCGATGACTTCGTAGTCCATCGTCCCGTAGCCGCGCGTCACACTCTTGAGCTTATCGTGGAGGTCGTAGATCACCTCGGCCAGCGGCAGGTCGAAGGTGAGCATGGCGCGGGTCGGCGAGAGATATTCGGTCTTGAGATACGTGCCACGCCGGTCCGTGCACAACTGCATGATCGGTCCGATGTGCTCGACGGGGGTGAGGAAGTTGGTCCGCACGATCGGCTGGCGGAATTCCTCGATCTGCCCCGTCTCCGGGACGTCCTGGGGATTGGTGATCTCGATCGTTTCGCCGTCGCTCTTCAGGACCTGGTAGGTGACGTTGGGGGCCGTCTGCACAAGATCGAGATCGGCTTCCTTCTCCAGACGCTGCTGGATGATCTCCATGTGGAGGAGGCCAAGGAATCCGCAGCGGAAGCCGAAACCGAGGGCCTCACTCGACTCTGGTGAAAATTCGAACGAAGGATCGTTGATCGCTAACTTCTCCAGCGAATCGCGGAGCTCCTCGAAGTTCTCCCCCTCGCTGGGATAGAGGCCACAGTAAACCATCCGCTGCGGCGCTTTGTAGCCCGGCATCGGCTTGGCGGCGTCGTCGCCGGGGATGGTGACGGTGTCGCCAATGTGGACCTGCTTGACGTCTTTAATGTTGCAGACCAGATAGCCCACCTGCCCGGCGGAGAGCTCTTCGCACGCCCGGCGCTGGGGGACAAACTGGCCCAGTTCGAGCACCTCGTGGGTGCTGCCTGTCTCCAGGAAGCGGATCTTCTGCCCCTTCCGCACCGTGCCGTCGACGAGCCGGACGTAGGTAATAGCGCCGCGGTAACTGTCGTAGTGGCTGTCGAAGATCATCGCCCGGAGGACGGCGTCGGGGTTTCCCGCCGGAGGGGGAACCCGCTCGATGATTGCCGCCAGCAGTTCGTCGATCCCGATGCCGCTCTTGGCACTGGCGAGAATGACATCGGCGGCATCGATCGACAGGCTTTGCTCCATCTCGGAGAGCACCGCGTCGACGCGGGCATGGACGAGGTCAACCTTATTGATCACCGGCACGATTGCCAAGTTGAGGTTGAGGGCGGCGTACGCGTTGGCCACCGTCTGGGCCTCGACCCCCTGGAAGGCGTCGACCAGCAGCACCGCCCCCTCGCAGCAGGCCAAACTCCGCGAGACCTCGTAGTGGAAGTCGACATGGCCGGGGGTGTCGATGAGATTCAACTCATAGAGTTCGCCGCCGAGGGTGTATGCCATCCGCACGGCGCGGGCTTTGATCGTGATCCCCCGCTCCCGCTCCAGTTCCATGTCGTCCAGCATCTGCTCTTTGAGCTGACGCTTCTCCACGGTGCCGGTCCACTCCAGGAGCCGGTCGGCGAGCGTGCTCTTGCCGTGGTCGATGTGGGCGATGATCGAAAAATTGCGGATGTGCTTGCAGTCTATGCTCATGGGCGGATTGTAGTGGAAAGCCACTGCGGGGGCCCGGGAGTCCCCCGTTTCGCCCCGGAAAGTCCGCTTCGGCGAGTGAAGAGGCCGCTGCGGCCGGTGAAGAGGCCGCTTCGGCTGGTGAAGAGGCCGCTTCGGCCGGTGAAGAGGATTGGCACTTCAGAGCGATTGCGGTGCTGGCAGCGTCGCCCCCGAGAGGCGGCGGTGTTCCAGCCGGGCGAGCCCTGCGGCACCGATATAGCCGGCGTCGCCCCCCAGCATGGCGAAGCGGATCGGTGTCTGTTCGGCGAGGATCGCGAAGGCGCGGGCCTGAATCTCCTGACGGATGCGGACGATGAACCGCCAGCCGACGATGTCGTCCTCGCCGCCAAAACTCATGGCGCCACCCAAGACGACGCAGGCCGGGTCGAGGGTGTGGAGGAGGGAGACGATGCCGATCCCCAGCCAGCGCGCCGATTCGAGGATCAGGTCCATTGCCGGCACATCCCCCTCGCGAGCCAATCCACCGATGAGGATCGGCGTCAATTCCACACCGCCGGCCAGAGCCCTGGCAAGCGCGGGTGCCTGGCCGGCGGCGACCGCCTCGCGGGCCATCAACACCAGCGACGTGGCGCTTGCATAGGCCTCAAGATGGCCCGTTTGCCCGCAGGGGCACTTCCGCGCCCCGGCGGACGGATCGACGATGATATGGCCGCACTCCGAGGCATGGCTGTGGGCGCCGTCGACCGTCGCCTCGCCGATGACGATGCCGCCGCCGACCCCCGTGCCGAGCGTCAGGAGCACGAGGCTCGTGAGCCCCTTTCCCGATCCGATCCAATACTCACCGTAGCCCGCGGCGGTGGCGTCGTTGGCAAACGTCACCGGCAGGCCGCTGTGGCGGGAGACCGCGTCGCGGACGTTGAAGCCTTCGAAGCCGGGGAAGTTCCCGGCGTGGATGATCCAGCCGCCCGCCAGATCCTGGGGGCCGGGGGTCCCCAGACCAGCCCGCGCGATCCGTTCCACAGGCACTCCCGCCAAGCTGGCGACGGTCTGCACGGCCTGTCCCATCCGCCGGCAGACATCCTCCGGTCCGCGTTCGACGAGCGTTGGCTCGGTGTGGAAGGCGAGCGTCCTGCCGGCGTCGTCAACGAGGCCAACTTTGATGTTCGTGCCTCCCAGATCGACTCCGGCATAGAGCGGGGCCCGGGCCTGCGCGGCCGGCAGCCAGCGGGAGCGATCCTTCATGGGCGGGGTGACTCCGTGATGTGCATCGTGGCGGCTCGTTCATTCGCCGACAGGCGGGGAGACAGGCTCCGCTGCCGTCCCAGCCCCGGCCTCAAAGATCGTCTGATCGGCGGCGGCCTTGGCCGAGTCGGCAGCCTGCTTCGCGGCGGCAGCCTCGGCAACACCCCGTTCCACGGCAGACTGCGGCGCCGCAGATCCGCTCGGCGGCGGCGGGGCGGCCTCGATCCGCTCCACCTCGACGACCTCGGTCTCTGGCGAGAGTTTCGCTTTGGAGCAGCCCGTCGCCAGCCCCATGGCGGCAAGGGAAAGAGCGCACAGGAGTCGGAAACGCGGGCCGGTGGAATGCATGGGCCGGTCCTTTAAAATTGAAGCGAAAAGGGGTGGCTGGGGCTGGCGGGCCAGCCATTCTATCCATGCTGGGGGAACGGCACAGCCCGAACAGCGGCCCCGAACGACTGTGGAAAAATCCCATCGTGGCGCTTTTTCTAGGGCGGCACCAGGCGAAAACAAGGGCGACTTTTTCAAGGTCCATGGCCGACGCATCCAACGCCGCAGCACGGTCTTCGGAGCCGGCAAGAGTCAGCCTCGATTCAGCAGTCGAGCAAGGGGGCGGTTGCCAGCCACTCCAATTCACCGGGCTGTCCGATGCCGTCGTCGAGCCGGATCGAGGCCACGGCCCCCTTTGCCATCCGGATCGCCGCCGAGCCGTCACCGATTGTCAGCGCCACCAGCCTGCCGACGCACGGGGCGTGGCCGACCCACGCTACCCGGGCGGCGTCTTGGTTGATCGTCCACTCCACCAGACTGTGCCAGTCAGACCCCGGTGCGAGCGCATCGACCACCACCACCTGCGGCCGCCCTGGGAGCTGCTCGGCGAGGATCTCGGCTGTCTCCCGGGTGCGGAGCAGAGGACTGGTGGCAATGATGTCAAACCCCATCCCCACCTTCTCCAGTCGGCGGACGACTTTGGCAAACCGCTTCCGTCCCGCCTTCAACAGCGCGCGGGCCTGGTCATCGACCCCGGGGCCGGCGTCCTCCGCCCAGGCGTGGCGGATGATGGTGAGGTGCGTGGTGAGTGTGGGCATGGTTGGCAATCCGGGTGTGACAGAACCAGAGCGATCGATTGTGGGGATGGGGGGCGGGCCGGGCAAGGCACAGGCAGGGTATGGATCGCGAAGCGTACTTGCGAGCGCATCCCATCAGGCCCGCCGCCACAGCGTGGCCTCATCGATCCCCGCCCGGCGCACGGCCGCGTCGGCTTCCTCCCGCCAGCGGCGGGCATCGAGCGGATAGCCCGCCGTAGGACGGAGGTTCGTCTGCAGCGCTGACCAGTGGGAATTGAAAGCGGCGACCGACAATTCACGGATGTATTTGGCCGTCATGCTCGCCAGCGCCACTGGCAACCGTGCTTCACCGCCGACGGCGAATTCGACGCGGCAGCGGTCCGCCGGCAGAAGGTATGCCGAGAGGGTGGGGGTTTCCCCGATCGTCTGCACAAGTGCAGCCCCGAAGTGGCGTCCGACCAATCCCGCATACGACTTGCGGCCGCCGTGCCGGTCGCACCACACCTCCGCTGCTGCCTCGCGCCCTGCGTTCCAGAGCGTGGCAGCCAGGTCGAGGGTGGTCCGGGAGAGGATGTCTGATTTGTTGAGCCCCGCATCGAGCAGCCGGTTGAACTCTGCCGGGTGGACCACGCGGCAGCGGACGGCGAGGAGTTGGATATGGTGGCGGGCCAGTGCCGCGCTGACGGCGGCGGCGGTGGTGGCGATTCCCGCAGCCGCGGCCGCACCGGGCAGCGGTGTGGCGAGCATGGCCGGCCACTCTGGGGGGGTGGCGGCAGGCTCCGTGGCACCCAGCCGATCGAGCAGGACGGTCGCGTCGGTGATCCTCGTCGGCGGGCCGGAGGCATTGGGCTCTGGGTCGCGCCCAGACGCTTCGAGCGCGGCTAGCACGCCCCGCTCGAGCACGGCCAGACCGTCACCGGGCTTGTAGATCTGCTTGGAGTCGGCCCACAGCGGGCCGGCGATCCCGGCAGCGGCCCGGGCTTCGTCGAGGGCTTGAGCGAGAAGCTCTGCGGCAGCGGCGCCTGCCGTGCCGGCGGGAATCCGCCAGGCGGTGGCGGCGACGACCAGCGGCCCGAGATTCGGACCGTACCCCGCCTCGTCGGTGCCGATGATGAGCGTCATGGTGGAGCGGGACCACCAACGGGGAATTGCCGGCAGTATTCGTAGACGGCAATGGCGGTCGAGGTGGCGGCATTGAGGCTGTGGGGGATGCCGGCCATGGGGATCTCCGCGACGCGGTCGAGCCGATCGAGGAATTCCTCCTCCAGGCCGAGGCGTTCGTTGCCGATCACCAGCACGGTTCGGGAGACGAAGGGGAATGAGAACAGCGATTCCGATCCGGTGGTCTGCTCGAGTCCCACCAACTGCCAGCCATCACGCTTCAGTCGATCGAGGACAGGGCCGAGGCTGCGGTGGACCTCAAGCTCCACCGAATCGGCTCCATCGCGGGCAATCTTGTCATCGAGCCGGACAGCCCCGCAGGCGATCACTCGGCGGATACCGAAACAGCCGCAGGTGCGTACGATGTGGGAGAGATTGACATGGCTGCGCAGCGGTGCGCAAGCCACCACCAGTTCCCGAGGCGCGGGCAACGTGTCGGGGGGCTTGTGGCGGAGGTGGACAAAACGGGAGGAGGGCATGATGGTGGAGCGGCGATCGCAGATGGTGAGGGCCGGGCGGCTGGGTGCTGCTCGGGGATTGTGGCGGCTGGCTGCCACCGTGGGAACCTGCCTGACCGCGGCCGCGGCACTGGCCGCCCCTCCGGCAGCCACCGCGGTGCCTGGCAAGGCAACCGTCCGTCTGGTCGATCACGCCGGGCTTGAGGCAGAGATCGCCTCCCATGCCGGGAGAGTGGTGGTGGTCGACTGCTGGAGCACCTCCTGTCCGCCGTGCGTGAAGGAGTTTCCCCGGCTGATCGCCCTGCAGAAGCTCCATGGCAAGAAGGTGGTCTGCATCTCGATCTCGCTCGACTACGACGGGATCGATGCCCCGGAGGATGTCCTTCCGCCGGTGCAGAAGTTCCTCGACGGGGTGGGAGCCGATGGAATCGTCAACCTGCTGGCCACGGAGGAAGCCGACGAGTTCTCCAAGAAACTCGATCTGGTGAGTGTGCCGGCGGTGTATGTCTACGGGGCCGACGGCCGGCTTGCGCAGCGTTTCGACGAGGACGACGCCAGCCGGCGGCTGAAGCGGCCGTTTACCTACGACGACGTCGGCGAGGTTGTGGAGGGGCTTTTGGCGGGGGAGTAAAAGGCTTTCACTTCGCACTTTTGAGATCGCTTGCCCTGCCCCGCAGGGAACCCATACGCTGCGGGTGTCCCCCGCCCCGCCCGGAGTGCCTCAAAGCGCCCGGAGCCCCCGGAGTGCGTCCATGGCTGCTGACCCCAAACAGTCTGCTGACCCCAAACAGTC
>QWOP01000061.1 GCA_003669605.1 Planctomycetota bacterium | reverse complement strand
CTGGCCGGATCGAAGCCATCAAGATTGGCATAGATCACGAAGAACGAATAGACGTTCCAAAGCCTGAGCAGAAATTCCGGCACGCTCTCCCGGATCGCCCGCTCGCTGTAGCGGATCGTCGTCCAGGGGGGTTGGGCGGCGAGGAAAAACCAGCGGAGCGCGTCGGCCCCGAGGGTGTCAAAGATCGCCCCCGGCTCTTTGTAGTTCCGCTTGCTCTTGCTCATCTTCTGGCCATCTTCGCCGAGCATGTGGCCAAGCACGATGCAGGTGCGGAAGGGATGCGGATACGCAGCCGGTGGTGCGGTGGCGTTGCCGGGCAGGAGCCCGGGGCCCTCGCCACCGAAGAGGAGCGTGCTGATTGCCAACTGGCTGTAGAACCAACCGCGGGTCTGGTCGATCGCCTCCGAGATAAAGTCGGCGGGAAACTGCGCGGCGAAGTTCTCCTGGCCGGCGTGGGGCCAGCCCCACTGCGCAAACGGCATGGCGCCAGAGTCAAACCAGCAGTCGATGACCTCCGAAACGCGTCGCATCCGCGCGCCGGGGGCAAACGGCGAGTCGTAGGTGACAGCGTCAATGTAGGGCTTGTGGACGCGGAGATCCTCGGAGAGGTCGGGCTTCGCCGCCCGGGCGCGGTCGAAGACGTCGGTGCCGGCTATTCCAGGCTTCGCCAGGAGGCTGTCGTAGGAGGGGAGAGCCTCGGCTTGCCCAGTCGATTCGCAGACCCAGATCGGCAGGGGTGTCCCCCAGTAGCGTTCGCGGGAGAGCGCCCAGTCGACGTTCGATTCCAGGAAATTGCCAAAGCGCCCCTCTTTGATGTGCTCCGGGAGCCAGTCGATGCGGGCGTTGTTGGCGAGCATCGCCTCGCGGAATTGGCTGGTGCGGATAAACCAACTCGCCCGCGGATACTGGATGAGCGGATCGCTCTCGGCCCGCCAGCAGAAGGGGTAGTCGTGGACCACCTGCTCCTGATGGACAAGGAGCCCGCGGCCGCGGAGATCGCGGATGATGTCCCGATCGCAGTCCTTCACGAATCGTCCGCTCCCCACAGGGAAGGCATCGGTGAACGTGCCATCGGGGGCGACGCAGTTGAGGAGCAGTGGCCCAGCAGATTCGAAGCGCGGCTGCTCGGCCATGAGCACGCCGTAGTCAACCTCACCAAAGGCGGGGGCGATGTGGACGATGCCGGTGCCGCTGTCGGTGGTCACGAAGTCGGCAGCGACCACGCGCCAGGCGGCAGCGGACTGGCCACCGCCAACCAGCGGCGACTGCTGCGGGGCGCCAGTTGGCCGGTAGGTGTCGAAGGGGGGAAGGTAGCTTCTTCCCACCAGGTCGCCCCCCGTGAGCCTCTCGACGGTTGCGAACGATTTCTTCAGTTTCTCTCCCAGCCCCGCGGCAAGAGGCTCGGCGACGATGTACTCCACGGCCCCCTCCACTTCCCCGCCGTCGGCAGTGGCCTCGCGGAGGACGACGTAGTCGAGATCGGAGCGAACGGCGGCAAACTGGTTGGAAGGGAGCGTCCAAGGCGTCGTCGTCCAGGCGACGAGGCTACGGTTGGTCGGCCTGCCAGAGTCGTCAAGGAGCGGGAAGCCGACGTAGACGCTCGGATCGGCCACTTCCCGGTAGCCCTGACCAACTTCACCGCTGGACAGCGCGGTCCCCCCCTGGGGCCACCACCAGACGATCTTGTGCCCCTGATAGAGCAGGCCGCGGTCGAAGAGATTGGCAAGCGCCCACCAGACGCTCTCCACGTAGGAGCGGTGGTAGGTGACGTAGGCTTCGGAGAGGTCGATCCAAAAACCGATTCGCTCGGTGATCGATTCCCATTCCTTCATATACCGCCACACCGACTCCTGGCAGCGGTGGATGAAGGGCTCGACGCCATACTCCTCGATCTGGGCCTTGGAGTGGATGCCGAGGCTCTTGCAGACCTCCACCTCGACCGGCAGGCCGTGCGTGTCCCAGCCCCCTTTCCGCTGGCAGAACTGGCCGCGCATCGTCCGGTAGCGGGGATAGAGGTCTTTGATGGTCCGCGTCAGGCAGTGCCCGGGATGCGGCATCCCGTTGGCTGTCGGCGGGCCCTCGAAAAAGACAAAACGCTCGCCGCCGCGGCGCTGCTCAAGCGACTTCTGCGCGATTCCGGCCTCTGTCCAAAACCGGCCGATGGCCGCTTCGTTGGCCGGAAAATCAGGCTTGCCGCGGACAGGATCAAACATATGCGGAAGCCTTGAGGCTCTTTGGAATCCAAGTCACGCCCGGCCCCGCCAGTGGGGAAGGGCCGGCAGGTGAGCCGCCGGCAAAAGCCGAAGCGTCTTGGAAAGCCCCCAGCAAACCGTTTTGCAGGCCCGCCGTCAAGGTACGGACGGGCCCCGGCCCACGCATCACGCCGGAAACGATCAGGCAATCGCAAAGTTAGCGAGCGTTCCGGTGTAGTTGACGCGGATCACGAAGTCGGTGCCGGCTGTGTATCCGGCAGTGGCATCGTTGATGACCAGATAGAACGCGTTCGCTGTGCCCGCGAAGGTCACCAGAGCGGCCGAGTTGGCAGCGAAGTTGGCCGTGGTGAACTGGGCCGCCAGAGTCGTGGCCGAGTAGGCCCCCGCCACGTTCAACACCCTGCGGATTTGGCCCGCGGTCCGGGCTGTCGTCGAATCAAAAATATCGGTCCCGATCACGAAGTCGGTGATGGTGTCAAGCGCGGTAGACGTCGACAAACTCCCCGTGCCGACGGTGAGGTAGCGGAAGGTGTCTGCCAGAGCACCACCGGTCAGGGTGTTGACGGCTGTATTGGCGATCAGCACGTTGGCCAGCGCGTTTCCGGTGCCGTTGATGGCTGCAACTCCAGCGAGGGTCAGGTTCTCGACATTGGCACCGAGCGTATAGGTGATCGCACTCGACACCGTGTCAGTCCCGCCAGCAGCAGCTTCCACCACCACGTCGCCGATGTTATCGACTGCGTAGGTGTCGTTACCGGCACCCCCTTCCATGTAGTCAGCCCCAGCGAGACCATCGAGGGAGTCGTTGCCGGCACCAGCGTAGATCACGTCTTGGAAGGCCGTGCCGAGAAGAGTGTCAGCGGCGGCCGTTCCCACCACCTCGAGTCCCAGCGGTGCAGAAGCATTGGAATAGAGATACCGCATCTGGTTGGTGGCGGTGAGGAAGTCCGCCACAGCGCGGACCGTGGTTCCCTGCGCGAGGCCATTGGCAGCACTCGGCCGGAAAGTGAGGCCCGTACTGCCTGGGATGTTGGTCCACACCAGCGTCGTCGGGTTATACGACTGCCACGTGGCACCGAGGATGCGGGTCGCTGCAGCGGCTGCGGGAATCGTGAAGCTCAAGGTGTTGGCAGGGAGAGTCACGCCGACGGTCGTGTCGAGAGGAGCCGCACTGGTGCCCGAGGCGTAGCCAGCGAGCGTAGCCACCGAGGTGCTGAGAGTTGCACCAGCGATCGAAGCCACTGGGTAGGCGTTTCCCAAGAGGGCGGTAATCGCCGTCGGAGTCAACGGTAGATAGCCGCTGGTAGAGGCAGCGTTGGCGGCGGTGAAGTTAAAGCCGAAGAGGATGTTCTCCGCTCCGATGATCAAGTCGCCCACCGCGGAGGTCTCCACTCCGGTGTTGTCGACCACCCGGATACCGATCTGCTGCGTGGGAACAGTCGGATTCATGACCGCAGTAATCGTGAAATTCCACCGGCCACCGGCGTAGCAGACGGTGTCGCCTGCCCCGGCAGTCGGAGTGTTGTAGACAATGCCGCCGGCACCGCCGAGCACGGCGATTTGGCCGAGGGTAAACGTCGGCACCGACTTGAGGAGGTCGAGGAAGTGCTTGCCGTCACCGGCGGGCACCGCGTCGAGGACTCCATTGGCTTGGAGAACACCGGCAGCGTTATAGGTGCCGATCAGCGTATCGAGACGCATCGAGTCAAGAACGATGACGTCATCACCTGCATCGCCAAAGATAACGTCGTTGTCACCACCACCGATCAGCCAGTTGTTGCCGGCATCGCCGACGATCTGATCAGGCAGTGCACTTCCCTCGACGCCGTTGATGTTCACCCACAGCTGTCCGAAGGGCGTGCTGACAGCCATGTTGACGTTTTGGAAGTGGAGGTCCGCCACCTTGTTGAGCGGCACGTTGAGATCGCTGAAGGAGACGAGGTTGTAGCCAAACTCGCCAAGGGCCTCATCGACGTTGAGGTTTTGACTCTGGCCGCCGGTGCCGCCGTTCAAGATGTCGTCGCCGTAGCCACCGAACAATTGATCGGGGCCTGCCCCACCAAACATCCGATCATCGCCCCACTCACCGTAGTTCGTGTCCAGACCCTCTCCGCCATAGAGAATATCCTGCCCAACACCGGCGAAGAGCGTGTCCACGTCGGTGCCACCATCCAAGTAATCGTCGCCCGCGCCGCCATCGAGTTCATCGACGCCTGCTTCACCGAAGATAATGTCGTTGCCATCCGATCCAATGCTGACGTCCGCGTCATCACCGGCATGGATGATGTCGTTCCCGGGGCCACCATCGAGGAAGTCGGGAAGACTTCCGCCGTAGATGGTGTCGTTGCCACCCTCACCGTAGATGTGATCGGCACCGGCGTTGCCAAGGAGGATGTCATCGCCGAGATCGCCGTAGCCGGTGTCGTCACCGTCGCCGAGATCGATGTAGTCGGGATACAGCGTGCCGGCGACAACCTCGTGGGAATTGAAGCCCCAAGCCGCGGTGCCGTCGGGGTTCAGGCCGAAATCGGGCCTGCTATCCATGATGTAATTAAGGCCGCCTTGGTTAACGATAGCGCCGTTGAGGATCTCGGAGAAGCCGAAGTCAGAAAAGACACCGATCTTCTGGGCCTGGACGAGATCACCGTACTTATGGTCGCGATCGGCTCCACTGGCGATTGAGTTGGGGTTCTCGCCCACTTCCACATAACTATCGGCCATGAACATGACGTTGCCGTTGAGATGTTTGGCACCGGTATTCCTCTCGATCACATCCTTGAACTGCTCGGTGGTTGTGGCAGTGCTGAGCTCGGTGAAGATCGGCAGACCCAACTGCAGACGCCAGAAATAGTAGTCGCGGTCGCCGTTGATAAGCCGCGTCATCTGGTCGCAGAAGATGGTGTCGAACGTCGAACCAAGCTCACCGAGGAAGACATGCTTCTCGGCGAGGCCGCCGTTCCAAGCATCAATCTTATTGAAGCCCTTGTCGGCCGTGGTTCCGGTGCCCATGAACATCAACGCGTTGATAGCGGCATTGGCGGGGGTCCAGCCCAGGGAGGCGATGGCGGCCTGCTCGGCCGTCGAGAGGCCGGTGTAGATCGCACCCTTGGCCATCTTGACCACCGCATCGGCCTTGGTGATATCGCCATTGAAGGAGTAGGCGGCGATAAAGTTGTTGATGGAATCAGCGTTCTGAATGTTCTTGGCAAAGTCAGTCCAGCTGGTGTAGGGCTGGAGGCCAGCACTGAGGGCGATCGTCTTGTCGAGTGCGCGACGGAGATTCGGATCCTCCACTCCGGCGTGCGTGGCCTGGGCAGCGAGCAATTTGCCCTGAAGATTTGCGATCTCCGCAGCCATGCCGCCCGAGAGCGCCGTCCGCAGGTCGTTGAGCGTCGGCATGCCAAGGTCGCGGGCCCGGGCAATGTTGATCGCCGCCAAGTCCTGCGGTTGACCGAGCAGCTTCTGCTGCAAGGCAGGGGTGATAAATTCGTCGAGCTCGCTGGCAGCCTGCCGGCTCATGCCGTGTGCGATCGCGGCGGGGCCGACTGTGGCAAAGCCGGCGGGATTGAGGAACGCCTGCTCCAGCGAGTAGTGGGTGACGGCGGCAGTCAGGCTGCCGTTGGGATCGAGGGCATCGATCACTTCGCGGAGCTCAGAGTGGCCAAAGCGGAACGCCACCTGGCTATAGTCAAGGGTGACGTCGGCATTCACCCCACTGTCGTACATCACAAACAGCGGGACGTTTGGCGAGTGGCCGCGGGCGTACTGGTCGATGGCGACGTGTTGATACTCATTTTGGTTTACGAACACGCCTACCTGGAACATCTTCTCCAGGTTCCAGGAGATCTTGCCAGTGGCATCCACGTAGTTGCCCAAGGCGTCGGTGCGTGGCAATCCGTTGGCACCGTTGATCGCCACCTGGAAAGAATGGGCGAAGGTCTTGGTGGGATCAGCAGCTTGCGAGGTGGCGATACTGAGGATCGTGTTGTCGATCTGCCAGTTGTGGTTCTCATGCCAGACGTGATGGATCGAGGTCAGAGCGAAGTTCTCATTCACTCGGCCGTCGCCGGCGACGTAATGATCGCCCACCGAACGGAGGAGGATTTCCGCCAGAATCGCGCCATTGGCAGGGAGCAGGCCGGTGGCGGTGGGGGTGCCGGTGACGACGTTGATGTAATCACTGACATACTTAGCAGTGGGCACGCTGCCGGTGGCAGGGCGCTGGATACCGGCAAATCCGGCGAGCAGATCGACGTGATTAGGAACACCGGCGAGGGGATCGATCAAGACATGCGCGGCATCGAGCCTTGGGAGCATATCGGCAATGAGGGTGTGATCGGTCAACTTGGGCTGGATACCAGCCGTGGCTGGATCGAGGTCGAGAATCTGGCCGGCGGCATCGCGGGCGCGGAGGTTTCCAACATCGTTCCAGCTGATGTCGGCCCGGCCGGTAGTGATGATGTGCTTCCGCAGTTCATTGAGCGTCGGGAGCGTATTCGAGGTGGAGGTGACAGTGCCATCGGGGTTGGGCCGGTCATAGGGAGCGGCGAGTGTCGCACCGTCGAAGAGATACATACCCGCGACAAATCTGCCGCTGACCGGATCGACCACCCATTGGCGGAGAAGATTCGTCGTGTTGTCTTCCGAGCCGTAGGTCTGGCTCTGATCGATGTACGGGGAAACGTGGTTGATGTAATCAGGGTTTGTCGGGCCGTTGACGTCGTCGGCGGTGCCGTAGATGTTGTCGTAACCCGGGCTGATGATGTCGTCGGCAGTCCGGAACATGCCGTCTCGTCCGGCAGCTAGGGGGTTATTGACTGTAGCCCGCGAGATCGAGAGCCGGGTGACGCCGTTGGCGGGGTCATAGAGCGGATCGGTGGGGTCCAGAGGGATGTAGACCTTGCTGCTCACTCCAGCGGTCGTGTTGCCCCCCTTGCCGATAAAGTCGAGGCCGTGATCGAGGAACTGGCCGAAGATGACGCTCCAACCGGTGAGTGTCGGATCGCCAGCGAGCGTATTGAGATTCCGGATGAAGTCATCGACGAAGTAGAGGCCGCCGGCGAGGGGGAGGCCATCGGCATCAAAGCCGCCGACGGTTGGCAAGCCGGTCGTGACGTCAGTCACCTGATAGATGTTATGGTCGGTGATCGTCCCCGGAGCGGCTAACTCCACCCGCTCAAGAGCCGCGTAGGAATCGACCGTTTGGGAAATCATGCGCGGCGTGGAATCATTGACCGTTGCAAAGGGATTGGCGTACTGCGCGGCAAGGCTCGCAGGGCCAGTCATGTAGTTGCCATAGTTGGCATTGCTACTGCGGGCAAACGGCGTGAAGGCCGCTCCCCAAGCGGCTGCTTTCGGGCCGCTAATGTTATTGAAAAGCCCCTGCACATTCCGCAAGCCGTACGGCTCGGAAGGCCCGGCGGGGGTCGTGGCAGCTGGCGTCACGACTTGCGGCAGGAATGCTGCCCACGGCGAGGTGAGAAGATCGAAGGTGCCGAGTTGGCCCAATTCGACGACGAGTTTCGTGTTGGGATCGGTGTAACCGTAGATACCGGTGCCGTTGGTGAGGTAACGGACAACAGTGACGATCGGAACGCTGGCTTGCGAGTTGAGGAAGGTCAGGTCGTTCACGGTGATAGCAAATCGCTTGGGGACCGGGGCGTCGGCCGCGGCGGTGAAGACGATCGTGATCACAGTGGGATAGGCGGCTCCCTGCGTATCGACGACATCGTAGGAAAATGTGATCGGGCCGTTGTAATTGGCTCCCGGCGTGAGGGCCACAAAGCCATTGCCGAGGTCGAGGAAGGTGCCGGAGGAGGTGCCAAAGTTCTGCGCGCTGATCGCTCCTGCCTCGGGATCGGTGTAGCCCTGGGTCAGACCGGCAATCGAGAAGGTGTATGTCACATCCTCGACACCATTGGCAAAGCTGGCCACGGTGCCGGTCAGCCGTGGGGCATCGTTGCTCCCGAGGATCGGGAACGCGGCCGATGCATTGGTGACGTTGGTTCCATCGGTGACCTGGATATTGAAGAGATCGCTGACCAGATCGCCGTCCCCGAGGCGCTCGGTGGCGGGGAGCGCGTTATTGAGGGTGTAGGTGAGCGTGTCGAGGGCCACGTCGAGCACCGCCGACCCATAGGTGCCAGCATGCGTGAAACCGGTCGCACTGGCGACCCAGCCATTGGCAAGCATCCACGGGGTGTTGTAGGTCGCCGTGGTCTGGAGGTCAGACTTGGTGATCTGTGCGACCGCGGTCGGGACGCCCACGGTGGTGTTGTTGATCCCACCATCTTCGATGATGTCGGGGGGGTTCGGCCCGGTGACGATGACTGTCGGCGGGGAGATGAAGAGAAAGTTGACGTTGTTGGTAGCGGCAATCGAGCCGGCGACACCAACTGCCGGAACATCGGAAACGGTGTAGCTGAGGACGGCAGTTCCGATGTAGCCGGCTGGATTAAGGAGATAATTGCCAGTCGCATCGGCAGTGACGGCAAACACCACAGTGCCATCGAGCGACGTCGCGGTGAGGCCTGACACGACCAGCGGATCTGCTTCTGGATCGGTGTATCCGGCGATCAAGCTCGCCGGCGAGAGGGTGTAGAGCTGGTTGTTGTCGCCCTGGGGGTAGACGGTAGCCGCACCGGTAAGGGAGGGGCCGTCGTTGGAGCCGGCGATCGAGAAGACCGCAGCAGCCTGCGCCTTGGCGTTGCCGCTGTCGGTCACCTGGACGAGGATCGACTCAGTGACAGTCTGGCCGGTCTTGAGGAGTTGGGTAGCAGCGAGCGAGTTATTGAGGGCGTAACTGAGAATGTTGGTGGCGACCGTCAGCGTCGCGGTGCCGTAGCGGCCGTTTTTGGTGTAGGTGAGCCCGGCGTTGGTGGTCGACCAGGCGTTGGCGGCGAGCCATGCGGCGTCATACGTGGCAGCCCCTTCGATGTCGCTCTTGGTGAACAGGACGGTAGAGCTTCCAGAGCCGACAACGCCCACGCCAGATTCCACAAGGGCCGCGGTGGCCGCGGCTGCCGTCAGCGTCGGGGGGTCGTTTCTGCCATTGATCGTGAACACCACAGCCCCCTGCGCTGTGGCATTGGAGGTGTCGCGGACCTGGATCAGAAAGGTGTCGGTGACGACCTGGCCGGTGGTCAGCAACTGTGTGGCGGTGAGAGCGTTATTGAGAATGTACGCGACCGTGTTGGTGGCGATCGTCAGCGTGGCGGTGCCGTAGGTGCCAAGCTTGCTGTAGGTCGCTCCGCCGGTAGCCAGAATCCAGCCATTGGCAAGCAAGAAAGCTGGGTCGTAGGTGGGAAGGGGGCTATCGGCGTCGGCTCTGGTGAGCACCGAACTGGCTGTGCTCACTCCTGCCGCGCCAGCGATCGCCTCGGTGAGGGGCACCGGGGTCGTCGCGGTGATCGTAGGCGCCTGATTGACGGCAGTGATCGTCAAGGCTTCGGTGAAGGTTGCCTGCGCGGCCGCGGCGAAGGGGACAAAGAAACTCACAATCCGCGTTGTCGTGACAGGATTTGCGGAAGTGGAGTCGTAGCGGAGGGCGCGGAGCAGGGCCTGGGCAGCAGTGGCAGAGGCGGCTCCGGTCTGGGTGTTGGTGAAGGTGCAGGAACCGCCGGCGGTGAGTGAGTACGTCCAGGCAATCCCTCCCAAGCTGAACGAACCGCTGGCATTGGCGGCTCCAACTGCCGGGACCGTAATGCCGGCAACGACAGCCGCGCCGTTTGTGCCAGCGGCACCAGCCACGCTGATCCGGTCGCTCGTATTGGGAGTCCCGATCGACAGCACCACGCTGGTGACATTTTCGGTGGCGCTTGAGCGCGTGATGACCACGCCCGGCTGCATTGCCACTTTGGCGGCAGCTTCGGTGTACGCCAAGGTGGTGGTCTGTCCGGTCGCGGTGGCAAACTCGACAGGCACCGAGAGCCCGTTGACGACCAGCGTGCCGTGATCGTTCTCTGTCGTGACCCTGGCCAGATCAGCCCCGACCAGCGCCTGCCCGCGGACGATGGCCGAGAACTGCTCCCCTTCGTCGCCTGGGCTGTCAAGGCTGCCGTTGAGGACGTAGTCGATGTGGTGGCCGGTTTCCTCAAGGAGAACGCTCTGGAGGATCGCCTTGCTCTCTGGGCCCTGGAGGAGATCAGAGCGGATGAAGATCGTCGGGCCACCGGCAGCGGTGGCGCTGTACGCCCCCTCATGGACCCCCATCACCGATTTGTCGAGGACCTGGATCCTGACGCCGAGGGCCGAGAAGCCTCCGGGGAGTTGCTGATCGAGTTGGGCCACATGAGTGGCGAACGTGGCCTGCGGCGTGCCAGCGTGGCCGAAGACCGAGCCGAGCGTGGCGTCGAGGCCAGTAAAGTGGCTGATGACCAGCGCCGGATCGATGCCTGCTGCAGCGAGCACAGACTCGCTCGACCCTGCGGCCGGCGCGATCGACTGGACGACTTGGCTATCTACCGCCAACGAACCGGACGAAAGCGGCATCGTCACCAGCTCAACCGCCGTGTGCGCCAAGGCAAGCCGAGCTTCGAGGGTCTCAACACTTCCGTAACCAGATCGCCCCCGCTGCAGCGAACGCCGCGCACGCCGGTGGACTGTGGCGGCGACAAAGCGACGCGAAGGCCAGAGGTTGCGGAGGGAGGCAGCGATGAACTTTCCGAACAGGCGAGGGGAGAGACGCATGAGTAGTTTTCTTGCTTGGGAAAAGAAGAAATTGAAACTTGAAAGCGTATGGAGTGAATTGGGCCCCTGTTTCACACCTCTTTTGGGCCTCGGGCCAAAAAGTGGGCGAAACGGAAGGGGGGGTGAACTTGAGGAGGCCGCAAACGGAACACAGGGCAGCGGCCTGCGTAGCCTGCGTGCTGCGGGAGTTCTGGCGGGCCTTTAACAATTAAATGGCTTTGGTGGCTCACGCAATCCCCCCCCCACCAAAAAAAACAGCCGAACTTGCTCTTAGTCGTTTTTTGGGAAGGGGGAGCGCTCGCCATCTGGCGGTTGTAGAGGCAGGAAAGCGCGGTAGGCAAGCATTTAGCCTCCTCAGCAGAATCTGTGGGTGACTTCCGGCTCTGGTAAGCGTCCCATTGCGTGAAACAGGGCGAATTCGATGCCCTGAGCGGTTCTGAAGCCATACGCTTTTCTGGTGGTCAGTTTCGCTTTGCCATTGAAACCCTCGACGACG
>QWOP01000088.1 GCA_003669605.1 Planctomycetota bacterium | reverse complement strand
CAGCGCTGGGAATCGCAGTGGTTTGGTTCCGCTGGTGGGCGATGGATCCCCGCCTCAAGCCTGGTCGGGCATGGGACATTCTCCTGGCGGTGTCGTCGGCCGGGTTCGTGATCATCGGCCTCTGGACGCTTTGCCAGAGGCTCGTGACGTTGTGGGGAAGCGCCTCCTAATACGGTTCCGCGGATGTCACGATTCCCGATTCCCGCCTTGCCCGCCGCCCCTTTTCATGACCACCACTCCCCGCCCCCCACTCCGCCTCCGTTTTGTCGGTTTCTGGGACGGATTTGATCCCGCCGATAACTTCTTCACGCGGCTCCTCGCTCCCCACTGGTTGATCGATCAGGATTCCGAGCCCGACTTCATCGTCTACACCACCGTCGGCAGTCGACGGAAGGACTATCTCCAGTACGACTGCACGCGGATCTTCTTCACCGGGGAGAACGTCGGTGCCGATTGGCTCAATTGCGACTGGGCGTTCACGTTCCGCTATGACACCCACCCCCGGCACTCCCGCCTGCCACTGTGGGTGCTGTATGCCGACCCGCATCAGCTTGTGAAACCACTGCCCGTCGACTCCGCCGCCACCCTGGCAGGCAAGTCGCGGTTCTGCGGGTTTGTCGTCTCCAATCCGCTGTGCCGCACCCGGAATGATTTCTTCCGCCGGCTCTCCCGCTACAAGCGCGTCGATTCCGGCGGCAAACTCTTCAACAACATCGGCGGACGCGTCGCCAATAAGCGGACCTTCCTCTCGGAATGCCGCTTCACGATCGCCTTCGAGAACGAGTCAGCCCCGGGATACACCACCGAGAAGGTGGTTGAGCCGATGCTCGTGGGATCGATCCCCATCTATTGGGGTGACCCGTTGGTGGGACGCGACTTCGACACCCGGAGTTTTCTCTCGGCCCATGATTCCCAGTCGCTCGACGATCTCGTCGAACGCGTGGTGGCGATCGACCGCGATCCGGCCCTCGCAGCCCAACTCCGCGCCACCCCCTGGCTGCGGGGCAACAGGGTGCCTGAGTGCGCCGATGCAGCGTTGATCGTCACACAGTTTGGGAGGATCTTCACGCAGCCTGTTCATCCCGTGGCCCGCCGCCGCGGGGCGGTGCGTCTGCTACGGCTGCATCGGCTGCCGGCGGCGCTTGCGAGCCTCGGCCACCGGCTCAAGCGCCAGTCGCGGAAATTGACGAACAACGCCTGAAGGGATCCCTCCGCCGGTTGCTCACCGCTGTTGGATCGGCACCAGGGGCGGATTTGCGCCCGCTTGCGGGACGGCCGGCGGGACAGGGGCCACCGGTTGCGGTGCCGCGACCGGTGCTGGAGGAAGCGGAACGGGAGCAGGCGGAACCGGAGCAGGGGCGCCAAAGGGGGTGATGGCCTGCGGTCCCGGCTGGGTGAAGGCTTGCGCTGGGGCGGCTCCGATGGCGGCAGGCGCCTGCACGAGTTGCGGGCGTGACTTGGCGTTGAGGTCGTCGACCAACATCTGCACCTCCGGACGGATACCGATGCCACGGTGTGAGAAGATATCCGCCGGCGAGACGTTGAAGCGCCCGTAGAGCATGGCGTCGGCGTTGTGGTCCACCGAGATGTCGCTCCCCCCGAGCGAGACGCCGAGGAACAAGCCCCGGCTGCGGGCATAGGAATAGATCTCAGCGCCCAGACGGGGATCGGTGGCGGCGTTGGCGGAGCGGCCCACCGGGCCAGCAGCGATCGAGGCATCGGCTCCGAGCGTCACCTTCTGACCGTTCATGATCCCCTGCAGACTCCGCGGCGTGGCAAACACCAGCACGATGTCGGCAGCCTGCACTCCAGCCTGAAAACCAATACTGCCTCCACCCATCGTGACCATCACCGGCGGACTCCAGGTTCGGTCTGGATTGCGGACATGAAGGACCCCTTTGCCATAATTGACGCCGAGGATGAAGCCCCCCTTGATCATGTTGGGGAAGATGGCGATTCCCTCCGCGACCTGAAGCATGGCCGGTGGCACTGACTCCATCGGGATCGCGAAGAATTGGTCGAGTGCCTGTTGGGCAGCGACGACAGTCTGCGTCTCGTGGTCGCCGGAGGTGATCTGCTGGGAGGGGGCATAGAGCGGCGCCGGAGCGTAGGCCTGCGGCTGGGCATACTGCGGCTGGGCGTAGGCCTGCGGCTGGGCGTACTGCGGCTGCGGGGCCAGCGTGGGGAACTGGCCGAGAGAGGCTTCGGCACAGAGGAGGAGGAATCCAAGGCTGGCCACGGCGGAGAGATGGCGGGCGACCGGGGGAAGCATGGCGAATCCTTTTGCTGGGGGGGTGCGAGGAAAGCGTACCCCGCTTCCCAGACACGGGTCGATTCCAGTTTTGCACCCTGCAAAAAGGCGATTTTGCCCCCCGAAACCAGGTACCGAGATCCCGGCACGGGCGGCGTCAGAACGTCGTACCCGTCGGCCGGCGCGCCGACACCGCCTGGACGATTGCCTCGGCGATCTGCGGCAGAGGGAGCACCTGCTCCACGGCCCCGGCTTGGACGGCCGCCCGCGGCATGCCGTAAACAACGCAGGTTTTTTCATGCTCGGCGATCGTCCGCCCCCCCGCTCGGCGGATGGCCTGCATACCCAGGGCCCCGTCGGACCCCATCCCAGTCAGCAGGGCGGCGATGGTGTACGGTCCGGCCGTTTCCGCGGCAGAGCGAAACAACACATCGACGCTCGGCCGACAGTGGTGGATCGGGGGGCTCTGCAGGATCCGCGCCCGGTACGATCCGCCGGTCCACACCACCGTCAGGTGATGGTCGCCCGGAGCGATCACACACATCCCGCTGGTGAGCACGAGGCCGTCACTTGCTTCACGAACATCCAGCGCACTGAGCGAATCGAGCCGCGTGGCGACAGCCTTGGAGAAGTAGGGGGAGATGTGCTGGACGACGGCGATCGGCGGCAAGCCGGTCGGCAGCATGGGAAGGACCGTCCGCAGGGCCTCGACGCCACCCGTCGAGGCGCCGATGACGATCAGTTGCCGGGGATCGATCCGCCCGGTGTGTGGCGGCGGCAGGGGGGCCGGAGGTAGCGCCGGGGCACGGACCGGCGCCACTGATGCTGATACAGAAGATTCCGGCGCCGAACCTGTGGGCGGGGCGCTGCGCCGTCGCCGCGCCAGATCGCAGAAACGGCCGGAGGCTGCCGCCGCCTTGACGTGGTAGGCCAGTTGGCCGGCCAGCGCCCCCACCGACATCGTGCCATCGGGCTTGGCGAGAACGTCGACCGCCCCCGCCTCCATGGCATCCAGCGCCGCTTGTGAACCGGCCTGGGTCAGCGAACTGACAACCACAACCGGCAACGGATGGTGCTCCATGAGGATCCGCAGGAAGGTCAGGCCATCCATGCGTGGCATCTCCAGATCGAGCGTGAGCACGTCTGGGTCGAGCCGCATGATCTTCTCGCGAGCCACATACGGGTCGCAGGCCGATCCCACCACCTCGATGTCGGGGTCCAACGAGAGCGCATCGGTGATCGCCTTGCGGACCAGCGCCGAGTCGTCGACGACCAGAACACGGATTCGCTTTGGTTGTGCGCTGCTCATGTGGCCCTCCCCGGCCTTCATTGCGGCCGGATGTAGACACTCGGCCACACCGATGTGAGGCCGTGACGGATGCCGATCAGACTCTCGGAATGTCCGACAAACAGATAGCCCCCCGGTACGAGCATGTCGGTGAGGCGCTCCACCAGATGCGACCGTGATGGCACGTCGAAATAGATCATCACGTTCCTGCAGAAGATTACATCCAGGCCGCGGGAGACCGGATAGGCATCCTGGAAGAGATTGATGGAGTGCACGCTCACATGCCGGCGGAGCTCCTGCTTGATCCGCAGGCACCCCTCCCGCTCGCCGATGCCACGCTGAAAATAGCGTTCGCGCCACTCCGGCACAGGTAACTCGACCTTGTCCGCCTCGTAGATCCCCTGCTGGCAGCGGTGGAGCATTCGCTGGGAGATATCAGACGCGTCGATGTGCCATTGCAGCCAGGGGCGGTTGCGGCAGAACTCTGCCAACACGATGGCCAGCGAGTAGGTCTCCTCGCCAGAGGATGCCGCCGCCGACCAGAACCGTAACTGCCGCAGCGTTCCCTGCACCCCGTCGGCCATCTGCGGAAGGATGTGACGGGAGAGAAGCTCGAAATGGGCCGGCTCACGGAAGAAATGGGTGTGGTTGGTGGAGATCAGATCGATGAGGGCATCGACCTCGTCCTCCCCCTCCGGTGCCCGCAGCAGGCTGCAGTAGGCCTCATAATCAGAGAGCCCCAGTGATTGCACGCGCTGCCGCAAGCGGCTGGCCACCAGTGCCTGCCGATCGGGCCCCAGGCGGATGCGGCTCCGGTCATAGACAAGCTTGGTGAGAAACTCGAATGCCCGTGCCGAGAGTGGGACGTCCGGTGGGATGAGCATACCTGCACTGCCGGCGGCGGATGGATGGAGGGCTGGGGATGGACGCCGCGGCAAGGGCGATCAAAAGTCCTTGAAGTTCTTATCCTCCTGGTCATCATACGCGGCCCCCTGGACAGGCATGGGGATGTGTCCAATCGCCCGCTTCGACTCGCGACCGCGGGTCACAGTTCGAGCCGCAGACGGCATTCTGACTGGCAACGCAGCAGGACGATGGGGGGCGACCGGTAGCGATTGGTGTGTAGCCTGCGAGCCGACCAGCCCTCGGAGGTGCACGACCAAATCCTGCAGACTCCGCGCCTGGCTGTTGAGCTCTTCGGCGGCGCTTGCGGTCTCGGCGGCACTCGAGGCGTTGGACTGCGTGATCTTGTCCATCTGCGTCATCGCCAGCCCCACCTGCTCGATCCCTTGAGCCTGCTCCCTGGCGGCGGTGGAGATTTCCGCCACGAGGCCATCGGCGGCGCCGACCTTCTGGACGATCTCGTGCAGCGATTCCCCCACCTTATCGCAACTGGCGGAGCCACGGCGGCTGTTGGCGATGGCGGTCTCGATCTTTTCTGCTGTCTCCTTGGCGGCGGCAGCGCTCCGCTGGGCCAGCGACCGCACCTCGTCGGCCACCACGGCGAACCCAGCCCCCGCCTCACCGGCACGGGCGGCTTCAACGGCAGCATTGAGGGCCAGGATGTTGGTCTGGAAGGCGATCTCGTCGATATTTTTCACGATCTTCGCCACCTCCGCGCTCGAGACCTCAATGGCCTGCATGGCGGTGTTCATCTCGACCATCGTCTGGGCCCCCTGCTGGGCCGCCTGACGGGCCTGGTTGGCAAAGCCCTTGGCCCGCTCGGCATTATCAGAGGTACTGCGGATCATGACCGACATCTGCTCGAGGGCCGCGCTGGTCTCGGCGACCGACGAGCCCTGTTCACTGCAGCCCTCGGCGAGCGACTGGCTGGAGGAGGTGAGTTGACTCGACGCGGTGGCGGTGTGGGTCGCCCCAGACTCCAGTGAGTCCGAGATCCCTCCCAGTGCCGACCGCGTCCGCTGGACGGTGAGCCAGCCGATGATGCCTCCCAGGAGCGTCGCCAACGCGAGGTTTGCGCCGATGGCGGTGTAACTCGACGCCACGATTGCCTGGGCATCCTGGGCGGCGGTGTCGGCCAACTGGGCGTTGTAGTCGACGTCGGCCATGAATGCTTGGATACACTTCTCGAGCGCCGGATCAACATCCGACGCCAGGAAGGCCTGCGCCTCGGCCCGGCTCTCCCCGCGCGACAGTGCCACCAGTTTATCGGCGGCCGTGGTGTAGACCTTCCGGGCATCCCGGGCGTCGTTGAACATTCGCCGATCCTCGTCGTCGGAAATGAGGCTCTGATACACCTCCATCTTCCGGTCGCCGGTAGACTTGGCTGCAGCGTAGGCATTCTCCGCGGTGGCGCGATCGGAGGCAGTCTCCAGCATGGTGCAGCGCCGTGCGGCCCGCCCAGACGCGGTGACCGTGTTGACGATTTCGCTGAGCGTTGCCACCGATGGCACGGTGTTGGTCGCCAGCAAGATCACCTGGCGGTTGATCGCGCTGATCCGCCACAGCGCCACCAGGCCGAGAAGGATCGACAGCAGGATCAAGGCCGCATAGCCGAGCGTGATCCGCCGCGGAATGGTCCAGGTGCTCATGGGTGCTTCGGGGGGTTGAGAGGATCAGTGACAAGGAGTGGGAAGCAAAACTGGCTCTATCGGCAGAGTCGTCCTGGGCGGCGGCCTTCATTCCGGCTGGGGAGGGCGGGGGTCTGGGAGCGCCGCACAGTCAGCGGCCCAGATGCGGTCGAGGTCCACAAGCATCTTCACGCCGGCAGACGCCTTGGCCATGCCGGTGATGAATTGGGCGTCGATCGCGCCGCCGAAATCAGGAGTCGGCTCGAGATCGGCGTCGGTGAAATGGGCCACCTCTTCGACACCGTCGACGATGATCCCATACAGCCGTGCACCCCCGGACGCTGACGCGATCTGCGTGACCACGATGCAGGTCCGCTCATTGTCGAGCGTCACCGGGAGGCCGAATTTCGTCCGCAGATCGACCAGCGGGATCACCTTGCCACGGAGGTTGATCACCCCCTTGACGTGCGCCGGCATGTTGGCGACCAGCGTGATGGGACACAGCCGGATGATCTCCCGCACTTTGAGCACAGGGATGCCGTACGACTCATGGCCGAGTTTGAACGTCAGGTATTTGCCAGGTTCGGCGACGGCATGGCCGTTCTGCCTGGCGGCCAGCGGTGGGGTGGCTTCACTCATAAACGTGTCCGAAAAAGGGTGTACAAAAAATGAGGATCATGCAGCCGCGTCGCCGCCGCGGTGCCGGAGTTTGACCAGCGCATTCACGTCAAGGATCAGTCCTACGCGGCCGTCGCCCAGGATGGCCGCACCGGCAAAATCGTTCTGGTTGCGAAACAGGTCGCCGAGGCTCTTGATCACCACCTCCTGCTTGCCGATCAGTTCGTCGACGAACACACAGCGGGCATCCTGCCCTGACTCGATGACGACGACGATGCCCTCGGTGGGATTGTGGGCCCGGCAGGGGATGCGGAAATGGTTTCCCAATCGCAGCAACGGCGTCAGTCGACCGCGGACGCTGACCACCTCCCCCTTCCCCTGCACCGTGGTCACCATCCCCGGCAGGGGACGGAACGACTCCCGCACAGACAGCGTCGGGACCACGAACCGCTCCTCGCCAACCCCCACCAGCACCCCTTCGATGATCGCCAGTGTGAGGGGAAGATAGATCGTAAACGTGGTGCCGCGCCCCGGCTCGGCGTCGATCTCGATCTTGCCGCGGAGCCGCTCGATGTTCCGCCGCACGACATCCATACCGACGCCGCGGCCGGAGATGTCGGTGATCTTCTCGGCGGTGGAAAAGCCCGGGGCGAAGATAAGATCGTGGATCTGCCGGCGGTCGAGGTTCTCGTCGCGTGTCACCAGCCCCCGTTCAATGGCCTTGGCGAGGATCCTGCCCGAGTCGAGCCCGCGGCCGTCGTCGGCGATCTCGATGACGATGAAGCCCCCCTGATGGAAAGCCCGCAGCCGGATCGTGCCCTGCCGCGGCTTGCCGGCCGCCGCCCGGACGTCCGGCGGTTCGATGCCGTGGTCAGCGGAGTTACGGATCATGTGGACCAGCGGATCGCCCAGTTCTTCAACCAGACCGCGGTCGAGTTCCGTCTCCTCTCCCTCGAGGACCAACTGAATTTCCTTGCCCTGCTGCACTGCCAGATCGCGGACTAGTCGCGACATCTTCTGGAAGGTTGCCCGCACCGGCACCATCCGCAAGGCCATCGCGGTCTTCTGCAGATCGGAGGTGATCGTCCGCAACTGCCCAAGACTGCGGGAGAGATGCGCATCGGCGATCGCCGCCAGGACCGGATTCTGGACGACCATCGACTGGGCGATCACCAACTCGCCCACCAGATCGATGAGGCCGTCAAGTTTCAGGGTATCGACCCGGACGACACCGGCCGGGGTGGCCGCGGCGGGCTTGGTCGGCGGCCGGGGCACGGAGGGGGATGTCGCAACTGCCGCCGCGGGCCCAACTGCAACGCTGCCGAGGTTTGGGTGGGCTGGAGGCGGCTCGTTGACCAGAGAACTTGGGGGGGGCGAATCAGCCCGAGACGGCTGAACTTCCGGCGGTGGGGCGGGCGTCGGGCACGGCGCCGTTGGCAGCGTTCGACCGGCAAGGAGGGCGTTGGCCTGGGAGATCAAACGGGGAATGGGCAGGCCGATCGTCCGCCCCGGCAAGTTGCCAGCAAGTTGCTCCGCCAACTCAGTGACATACCGCTCGAGGACATCGGCGCCTTCGAGGATCAGGCCGATCGACGCTCTGCCCAGCATGAGCCGGCCCTTGCGGGCGGCATCGAGGAGCGACTCCATCTCGTGGGTGAACTGCTGAAGCGTGGTCAGCTTGATGACGCCGACATTGCCTTTGAAGGTGTGGAAGGCACGGAACAGCGCGTCAAGCGATGGCTTGTCGGTGGGGTTGCCTTCGAGGACGAGAATCCCCTGCTCGATCTCGTGGAGAAGGTCGTGGGCCTCCGCGCAGAAGAGCTGCAGCATCTCCGGATCGCCCTGCTCCGGGAGCACCGCCACCTGCTGGTCGTCCTGGCATTCGTCGCTGGCGACCCACATGGCGGCGGGCACCGCTGGCGGCGGCTCGGCAGCCTCGGCAGGGGACTGCGCGGAGAGGACTTTCACCTGGAGAGGGGCGGGTGGTTGGTGCGGCGGCGGCGGAGGAACCACCGCGGGTAGCGAGGGGGTCAGGGGCACCTCGGCCGGACCATCGTCTGCTGCTCCGCCCCACACCGACGACGACACCGCCTTCGACCAGATTGCCGGCACCACCTGAGGTGCCAAGCCACGGCTCCAGGCCGTTACCGCCTCCACCATCCACGGCTGCCACTGATGCAGGCGGACGATGGTGTCGGCCGTCAATTGGCCGTCAGCGGCCAACCGGTCATCGACCCATCTGCGGATGGCGATCATCCCCATGATGATCGGCTGCGGAACGTCATCCGCCTCGCCGAGTGAGTCCTCGAGTTGGCCCAGCAACATCGTCACGCCAGCCAGTCCACTCTCGCTCACCGGATCGACGAACGCCAACTCCAACCCAAACTGTTGGAGAAGGGCGGCGACCCGGTCGATCACGTCTGGCTGGGCTGGGATCATGGATCTTTCGACCAAGGATTCTCGGCAGATTCTTGGCAGACTGCCTTGCTCGCCGGGGGGATGCGGATCTCCCGGACGCCACCGACGGAACCCGCGGCCCGCAGCGCATCGCCGCTGGCCGCAGGGGTTTCCTAATCGTCACGGCTTGCCACTCAAGCCTAACCCGCAATCTGGGGCGGTGCAGCGACCAGAGCGGAAAAGGGAGGCCCGTGGGCCGTCACTGGCATGGTGGCCATCCGCGCCACCCCCCCTGGCCGTCAGATCAGGAGTAACCCGCGGCAGATCTCAAGCCTGGGGAGGAGGACAAAACGGCGTCAGGCAAGGTCGCGGTCAGGCAAGGTCGCGATAGGCTTCCATGACCAACTCCTCCGTCTCGTCCCAGCCGATGCAGCCGTCGGTGATCGAGACACCGTAAGCGAGTTGGGAACGGTCGCTCTTGGCGGGCTGGCTACCGGGGTGAATGTTGCTTTCGAGCATCATCCCCACGATCGACCGGTCACCGGCCACTCGTTGGGCCAGCACATCCCGCCAGACAATCGACTGCCGACGATGATCCTTGCCGGAATTCGCATGGCTGCAATCGACGATCACCCGCGGCGGCAGCCCGGCCGCCTCGAGTCTGGTGCGGGCTTCGTGAAGCACCTCCGGGGCGTAGTTCGAACCGCTGCGGCCACCGCGGAGCATGAGCACTCCCCAGGGATTGCCCGTCGTCGATACGACACAGGTGCCGCCATCGTTGTCGATACCGAGAAAACTGTGGGGCGTCCGCGCGGCCTGCATGGCATCGACCGCGGCTTGGAGCGAGCCGTCGGTCGAATTCTTGAAGCCCACAGGCATCGACAGGCCGCTGGCCATCTGCCGGTGCGTGGGCGATTCGGTCGTCCGGGCTCCGATGGCCCCCAGCACGATCGTGTCGGCGATGTACTGCGGTGTGATCGGTTCGAGGAATTCCGTGGCCGTTGACAGCCCCAGGCTGGCGATCTCGATCAGCAGATTGCGGGCGATCCGCAGCCCGGTACCGACGTCGAAACTATCATCGAGATGGGGATCGTTGATCAGCCCCTTCCAGCCCACGGTGGTCCGCGGCTTCTCAAAATAGACCCGCATCACCACCAGCATCCGCTCGGCGACATGCGCTGCCAGGCCATGCAGGCGGCGGGCATACTCCCGGGCGGAGTCGAGATCGTGGATCGAGCAGGGGCCGACCACCACTAGGAGCCGGGGGTCGTCGCCAGAAAGCACCCGCTCGACGGCGATCCGGCCATCTACAATCGTGCGGGTCGCGGCAGCGTCCAGTGGCAAAAGGGCCATCAGGCGGGACGGAGGCACGAGCGCCTCGAGGCTGCGGATCCGTAGATTGGAAGTCGCCAGGGCCGGGGCGCTGCCCAGGACTGGGGAGTTGGGTGATGGGGCGGTGGAGGACGGCGGGACGGCACCGGTGGCAGCTGGCTTCATGTTTCCACTCTACACCAACAAACTGGGTCAACAATCAAAACCCGGGCCCTGACCGCCTGAACAGGCCCCCCTCCCCCTCCGGCCAACAGGGCCCAGCCGGGGGGGCGAAAAAAACCCCGTCGCCCCTGGCGCTCGGGGGCGCTTTTCGTGTATTTTTGAGAGGCTTGGATTTTCAACCAGCCACCCCTCCAGGATCGCTGCTATGGCTACCGCTTCCCGCCCCCGGACGTCCGACGCCTTCATCACCGGGGCCGACGTGGTGGTCGAGTCGCTGATCGCCCATGGCGTGGATGTGATCTTCGCCTATCCGGGCGGTGCCAGCATGCCGCTCCACCAGTCACTCACCCGCTACAGCGACCAGATCCGCACGATCCTCCCCCGGCACGAGCAGGGAGGGGCGTTTGCCGCTCAGGGCTATGCGCGGACGACCGGTCGCGTCGGGGTCTGCATGGCCACCAGTGGCCCCGGAGCGCTCAACTTGGTGACAGCCATCGCCGATGCCAAACTCGACAGTGTCCCCATGGTGATCCTCACCGGCCAGGTGGGGACGAGCGTCATCGGCACCGATGCCTTCCAAGAAACGCCGATGGTCGAGGTCTGCCGCGGTATCACCAAGCACCACTATCTGGTCACCGATCCGGGCGACATTGCCCGGGTGATGCGCGAGGCCTTCCACATCGCCAGCACCGGCCGCCCCGGTCCGGTGCTCGTCGACCTGCCCAAGAACATCCAGGTGGCTCAGCTGGTGCCCAACTTCCAGGCCCCGATGAACCTCCCCGGATACCGGCCAGAAGTCCGCAAAGCCCCCCCAGAGCAGATCGCCCAGGTGGCGGCGGCCATCAAGCGTTCCAAGCGGCCGGTGATCTATGCCGGCGGCGGCGTGGTCACGGCCGAAGCCTCCGCTGAACTGCGGGAATTCTCCCGCCGCACCGGCATCCCGGTGACGATGACGCTGATGGGTTTGGGGGCCTACCCAGGTGATGATCCCCTCAGCCTGGACATGCTGGGAATGCACGGCAGCGTCTACGCCAACGAGGCGGTCGACCAAGCCGATCTCCTCCTCGCCCTCGGTGTCCGTTTCGACGACCGCGTGACGGGCAAGGTGGAGGCCTTCGCCCAACACGGATTCATCGTCCACATCGATATCGATCCCTCCGAGCTCAACAAGAACAAGCTCGTCCACATCCCGATCGTCGCCGACGTGAGGGAAGCGCTGCGGCAACTCAACCAGATCGTGGAGGCGCCGGTCGCCGACCTCGGCCCCTGGCACGCACAGATCGCCCAGTGGAAGTTGGAGGATCCGTTCGCCTTCGACACCAGCTACCCAGGCATCCTCGCCCAAGAGGCGATCGCTGAGCTTTCGCGGCTGACTGCCAAGCGTGACACGATCATCACCGTGGGGGTGGGCCAGCATCAGATGTGGGCCGCGCAGTTTTACAAGTTCCGCCGCCCGCGGACCTGGGTCTCCTCCAGTGGCCTGGGAACGATGGGCTTCGGCCTGCCGGCTGCGATGGGAGCCAAGGTGGCGCACCCGGAATCGCTGGTCGTCGATATCGACGGTGACGGCAGCATCCTCATGAACATCCAAGAACTGGCCACCTGCGCCTGCGAGGACATCCCGGTCAAGGTGTTGCTGCTCAACAACCAGCACCTAGGGATGGTGGTGCAGTGGGAGGACAGGTTCTTTAAGGGCAACCGGGCCCACACCTACCTCGGCCCGGTCGACAACCCGGAAGCCCGCGGCAAGGGGGACGGAATCTCCCCGGAGAGCCGCTACCCCGATTTCGTGGCCATCTCCCGCGGTTTCGGCTGGCAGGCGGAAACGGTGTCGAAGAAGGGAGAACTCGAATCCGCCCTCCTGCGACTGATCGACTCCAAGGGGCCGGCCCTGCTCGATGTCCAAGTGCCCTACCAAGAACACGTCCTGCCGATGATCCCATCGGGGATGACGGTCAAGGATCTCATCAAGCGGTAGACTTCCGGGGAAAAGTGGCCTGGCAAGTGTTGCCCGGAGACTGGGGGCTTGGGCCACCGGGACTGCCGTCCAACGCCCGTTCCTTGCCGCCAGCCAGGTTCTCGGGCTACAGTTGAATGGTCTGTTATTCTTGGGGCTGAGGGGATCCATCATGGTGGCAGGCTGCGGTTGCCCCAAGGCCTTCTCGAGTCCTTTTATTCCATCAGCCCTTTGGGCCCCGCACAGACAATAGTCCCTCCTATCCATCGCATTTCATTATCCCGGAGTCATCCCATGAAACCCCTTTCCCACGGCACAAGGCGGGCGTTTACGCTCGTCGAGTTGCTCGTCGTGATTGCCATCATTGGCACCCTCGTCGGCCTCCTCCTGCCGGCCGTCCAGTCCGCCCGCCAAGCCGCCCGCCGCAGTTCCAGCATCAACCAGCTGAAGCAAATCGGCCTCGGCATGCACAACCTTTCCGATGCCAACAAGGGCTTTCTGCCACCGGCCTATATCGAGCATTGGCTCAACCCCGCCGACCCGGGCCACATGTACAAGGGCCCCTATGCCCCCAGAATGACTGGCACGGGTCTCTATTTCCTTCTGCCGTTCATCGAGCAGATCGGGGTCTACAACAAGGGAAAAGTGAACTACGACGGCAACGGAGAATCGGCCCTCAACCACTCCTACGACGTCTACGGCGGTGACGGCAAGGCCCGCAACTGGAACAACAGCCCTTTCCAGCAGAAGGTGACCGCATACGTCAATCCGCTCGACGCCACCTCGTCGCAGACAACCTGGGGTTGGGGCTCGACGGGATATGCCATGAACTACCAGGTGTTCGGCTACCCCAAACACCCCTGGGGCTATTGGTGGCCGCTGATGGGCTACAACCAGTTGAGCCTGATGCCCGACGGCACCACCAAGACGATCATGATGGCCGAGGCTCGGGCCGGCTGTCAGGGGGGGAATGACAGTGCCAACGGTAAGCTCTGGGGCCACGGCCAATGGAATCCCGACTGGATGCCGCTGATCGGTGCCTCGGGGCAGAACTTCACCAATTACGGCCCGTACGGCCCCACGAGCAACGCCTTCCTCCCCCCGCAGGTCAACCCCACCGACGCCAATTGTGTGCCGTACCGGGCCTCGGCCTTCGGCACCACCTGTCAGGTGGCGATGTCTGACGCCAGTGCCCGGTCGATCGATGCCGGCGTCGATCAACTGGTGTGGATGTACCTGCTCCAAAAAGACGACGGCCAGAATCCTAATATCGAGTGGTGATCCTGCCCGTTGGCAGCCATTTCCGGTGAATCAGCAGGTGCATCGCTCCGCGCCAAGCGCGGAGCGATGCACCGCAGATTCTTGGTGGATCGCTCTCCCGCCAGCGCGATTCAATGGCCCCCTTCCCAGCCGACCGTTCTTCCGTGTCCTCACTCCCGCACCCATTTCGAGGAATTCAACTCTTGAGCCCAGCAGCATGCATCAACGTCCAGATGGGCCGGCGCCTGGCACTCGTCGGCGGGGCAACGATGATCCTCGTCGCCATCTCCGGCTGTGCCGGCCAATCGGGCCCACCATCGGGAACGGTCACCGGATCGGTGAAGGTTGACGGCCAACCCCTCACCGGCGGGTCGATCACGTTTCATGCCACTGCAGCCGACGCCAAGATCAAGGTCTCGGGGGGAGTGATTGCTGCCGACGGAAAGTACTCCGTTCCGGATGCTCCCGTCGGTGTCTGCAAAGTGACCGTCACCACCGGGCTGATCACAGGCGATAAGGTGGCAGCCGCGCCGATGGGCCCCGGTGCCGATGTCATGAAGAAAATGCTCGCCCCACCGGCTGGGATGCCGGCGATGGGATCCGGTGCCGGTGGCCCTGGCTTCATCGGCGGCACCAAGCCAGTGCCGATCGACGCCTCATTCACGTCCCAGGGCACCACGCCGCTCTCCGCCACCGTGAAGCGGGGCGCCAATACATTCGACTTCGACGTCAAGTGAGCCCGATTTGAAAATGCCCCCGCCCGGTTGCAGCGAACAATGCGACCGGGCGGCGAGGTTTTGGCTTGCCCTGGCTGCGGTCAGTTGCCAAACGGCGATCCAGGCTCGGTGGTCTCCGACTCGGTGGCCCCTTCCCCTTCCGCAGGGGCCCCCGCCGCCGATTCGTCACCCGGCCGGAGTAGGGCCAAGGCCTCACTGATTGAGGCCTCGGTACGGGCCTCGTCGATTGCCAATCCCTGCTCGCGAAGAAGGACCGCATAGGCCTTTGAGTTGTCGCGATCCTCTCCCGATAGGAGAGTTGCCAAGCCCGCCTTCTCATCCTCGGTGAGGAGGCCATCAGCGAGTGTCACCAACCGCCAGGCAGTCCGCCGGCAGGCCTGATCAGACACCGAAGTCTCGGCAACGCCCCGGCCGGCACCACCCATCATTCCTGGGCCTCCCATCCCCGGCATGCCCATCCCCGGCATCTGTGTCCGTGGGCCGCTGGGGCTTGCGCCGCCGCCGCCATTGAGGAGTTGCTCATAACGACGGTCGCGGATCACATTGTCGTCTGCTTCTAGCGCCGCGATCGCCAGCGCAACCACAGAACCAACCGCCGCAACGGCATCGATCTCCGACTTGGCCGTGACGGTGGCACCGAGCGCGGCAGCGGCCCGGATGCGGACATCGATCGACCGCGCCTGATCATTGATCACGCCGACGAGATTGGCTGCCACTTCCTTGGGGGCCGATTTCATCACTGACGGCAGCAGCGACAGCGCCCGCGAGGCCAGCCATTCACCGGCGACAGGGTCTTCCTCCGACACTGGCTCCGCAGCGATTCCCAGCAGTGACGACCGCGCTGCTTTGGCAAAATCGGTCAACTTCTCCCCTCCGGCCCGGCGGGCGACGTCGGCATGACGAACGAGCCCAGCAACTGCGGCGACGCGGACGGCAGGCGCAAGCCCCTTGTCGCCGGCGGCGGCCGAAAGGGGCACAGCCGCCGGGGCCCATACGGTCCCCTCGCGACCGTCCTTGGTTCGCATCTCACCGATCAGCAGCATGGCATTGACCCGGGCAACCGCAGGGGATTCATCGTCCCTGGCAAGGGCGAGTGCCGATTCCGCGACGGCCTCGGCGGCGGCCTCGTAGGCGCCGTCGTTGTCGATCCCCAACAGAAGCATGTCACGCATCCGCCGCCGGCGCTGGTCAATCATCGGCCGGTTAGCATCACTGGCCAGTTGTGGGATCACCTTCTTGGTGACAAAATCCTTAGCTGCTGCATCAAATGCGCCGCCGGACTTGAGGGCCTCCTTGTAGCGCTTCTCATCCTGCTCGATCTTCGACCAAGCGGCGTTCTTGAGCGGATCACCTGCCGACTTGGTGGTCTCGGTATCGTCCTTTGGTCCCTGGCCGCCGCTCCCGTCATCCTGGGCGAAGAGCGGCATGGCGAAGACCGCCCCCCCCAGCGCCACCCCCAGCCACAGGAGGGGACTGGCGGCACGCCTTCCCTCGCTCCATCGTTGCCTGGGGAGCCACGCACCGGCGACGAAGGCGCTGGCGGTTCGGGTCATCCACCGGCGGAGAGAGTGATCTGACATGGCGCGGACTCCTCACAGGGAAACGGTGGGCAGTGTCGGGCGGGCGAGGGCCCGTCCGGAGAATGAAAAGGACCTATCGACCAGCCCCAGGAGGCGAACTCCGTGCCCCCCCTGGCGTGCCACCGGGGGGCGAACCGGGAGGTGTTCCCGCTCCGGGAGGACCGCCGCCCGGCGGCCCGAACAGTCCACCGCCGGGAAAGAGCTGTGAACCGCTGCCGTCCTTGTCCTTGTCTTTCTTGCCGTCATCCGGACTGGCGAGCGTCTGGGCATACCGATCGACACTTTCCTGAGAATCCGCTGCCGAAGCGAGCGAAAACGACCCGTCGGCACGGAGGAAGAGGAGTTCCAAAGGCTCGCTGGGGAGCGCCGAGGCTTTCTTGTCCTTGTCGTCACGATCATCCTGCCGCCCACGGGCGTCGATGAGGACGCTGTCGGTGATCACATCTTCCCCACGGGCCTTGGCATCGGGGCCCTTGGCAAGTCGCTTGTCGATGTTGGCCAAACCACCGAGTTCGGCAGCGATGCTCCGGAGGGCGTAGTTGCCCGTCTCCGGATCCTCGGCCAAGAGCAGCACCTCATATCCCGTCTTCGATTTCTTTCCCTCCCCCTTCCGCAAGGTGCGGGCCAGCAGACTGGTCGGCTCGGAGATGTGGGCGAGTGGACTGGGCTTGCTTGTTTCGGAGGCGAGTTTCAGATCCTTGGCCAAGGCCGCATCGGCCAGATACTGAGCCGGCATGTCGTAGTTGGGGTTGAACACCGAGATCCGCACCCGGTAGCGGTATGTCTTGCCCGACTCCACCGACATATCGACAAAGCGGAACAGCCGATACTCCAGAGGCCGTTGCAATTCCCCCTCGGCACCCTGGCCAGCAGCGCCGGCGGTCTGTCCGAGGAGGCCACCGTCTCCTCCGAATGCCGGCGTCCCGCCATCACCCCCACCCATCATCGGCGGGCGTCGGCCCCCGGGGCCGCTCGGACCACCGGACGACATCATCCCCGGTCCCATTCCTGGGGGTGCCATCGAGCGCCCCATGCTCTGACTTCCCCCCATCGGCGGACGGCTCATCGTCGAGCCACCACCCGGACCACCACCCGGAGGACCACCCCCCGGGCCTCCCATCGGGGGCCCACCACCACCAGGGCCGCCCATCTGAGCACGCATCATCCCCATGGCGCCGCCGGAAGGGCCACCCCCCATCGACGGTGCACCCCCCCCGATCACGTTTCTGCCCCCTTCCTGGGCCTCTGCGGCCATCTGGGCCTGCAGAGCCTCCTCTGCGGAAAACCGCTTCCTGAGTTGTTCGATAAACCAAGGGTGGAGCGACTCAAAGCCCCACGGATCGTCCGCCAACTGCGGCAGCGGACCACAGTAGGCGAGCACCGAACCCCCTTGTTCAGCGGACGCCTGCTGCATGGCGTCGAGGACAACGTCGTACGGCAGCGACTCAGGCTGCGTCGCCACCCACTCCTTGTTGGCATTTTTGACAGCCTGCGCCAGATCAATCTTCTTCCACTTCAGATCGGCATCCGCGGCCTTTCCCGCGGCAACCTCAGCCCGTTCCACCATGAACTCCGTCCACACCGGATTGTCGCGGGACGGATCCTGGTAGCCGGCGTTGGCAAACCTGTGGAGATAGTCCTGATATTGGGCGGTAAGCGGAATCAGTCCGGTGACCAAGCAGTAGGGGACAATCTTGCCCGGCTTGAGGGGAGGCGCCTGGCGGGCCATCATCCCAGCCATCCCCCCACCGTCGCCCATGCTCGGGCCGCCCATCATCTTGCCGGGCCGTCCTCCAGGGATCACCGGGACGGTGTCGCTCCCCTCCGCCCCCTTCTTCTGCCCCTTCTTCTTTCCATCCTTGTCCCCCTTCTTGCCGTCGCTGCCGTCATCGCTGCTGCCACGAGGTCCAGCCGACTGCGTCATCATCCCGGCCATCCCGCCCAACTTGGCATCGGCTGCGGCCAGCACGATATGCCCCGCCCGGACGCGCAGATCCTCCAGCGGCAGGATCGCAGGCTTCGTCCGTTTCACCTTCTCTTCAGACAGCGGCCGATTGATCAGCGCCGTGGACGCCGACGCCGCGATCGGCGGGGCCCGCCACGGCTCAACGAGCTTCGTGAGACTTTGGCGCTTCACGGTCTCCGGGGGGGGGGTCTTGGAGTCGGCGATGTGCTTCATCGTCCGACCGGCATGTTCGGTGATCACTCCCGGCGCCTGTTCGCGTTTGGCGGTCTTGGTACGAACCGCATCGATCCCGCCCCACACCAGCGTGCAGGCCAGGGCCGCAAACAAGCCGACCACCAACTTCTCGCCATGATGGAGGAAGAAGTCGACGATCGACTCCTTGCTGAGGCTGATCTTCGGCTTCTTCATGGGAACACCCTCTGTTTGGCCCGGATGATCGGGTGGTGGATCGCGGGAGCGACACGTGGTCAGGTGGCGAAGGAGGCGGCTACGGAGGAGCGGGAAACGTGGCGGTCACAACTCAAAACTGCCCAAAAAAATCGACTCGGTTCTGACGCCGATCCGCAAGGGTAATCAGACCGCGGGCCAGTGGCCGCGGCGGCATCAGGAACGCAGCCGGGGGATTCTCTGCCGGCACGGCGTCAGGCGGCGGCGGTTCGCCGGCAGCAGGCGGTGCATCAGCAGGCAGAGGGTCGGCGGCAGCGGGGGGATCAACAACAGGCTCGGCAGCGACCGGCTCGGCAGCGACCGGCTCATCAGCGGCCGGTGGCGCATCTGCCGCTGGCACCGCGGGCACCGCGGCAGGTTCGTCGGGTTCGGGCTCGGCCTGGCCAGCGGCGTCCGGCTCCGCTTCTAATCCCAAAGCGACCAGATTCGGCCGCGTGGCAAGCGCCACAGTGCCGCGGAGTTCGATGTGCACATCGTAGGGACGCATCCCCCCTCCCGCGGCCATCCCGGCTCCGCCCGCCATCCCAGGTCCGCCGGACATCATTCCCATTCCCGGAGGCCCACCCCCTCCAGGGCCACCACCCGGAGGGCCCATGCGTCCACGGTTCGGTGGCCCGCCGCCGAATGCGCCTGGCGGTCCCCCCGCTCCCCCTGGCGGCCCACCCATCGCCGCGGCCCCACGTTCACCACCACCAGTGGGATTGATCCGCACCTGACGGACGTCGATCGGCACCTGAGATGTGGCCAGGGCGACCAAGAAAGCATCCAGTTTCCGTTGGTCGATCGTGGCCCGGATTACAAACGGCATCAGGTGGGCAATCTGCGCGGCAGGTGATGTCGCCACCTCCGCACCGGCCAAGGGCTTGCCGTCGTAGTCGACGTAGATCCAGGTCCGCAGGCCTTCGTCGGTGTTGGTGGGGACTGCCGGTGCAGCCGACGCCCCGTCTCCCCCGTCGCCGCCACCGGTGGGGGGCCTCATCGCCATGCTCATGGCGGCCATACCTCCCCCCCCAGCTGCGCTCTCCTTGGGTAGAAACCGCGGATGGGGGGGCTTCGCTGATCCCGCCGCACCGCCCCCCATGCCTGGCATGCCGCCCCCCGTACTCATCCCCCCACCGCCGCCATCGCCGGACGGAGGACCACTCTTCCCCATGCTCATCCGCCCCGAGCCTGTCGCCTCGGCACCGGGGACATAAATCCGCCCGGCGGTCGAGGTGCCTGGTTCGTCCTCCGCTGCCGGATACCCGACAGCCAGTTTTTCGACGGAGGGAAGTGCCGCGTTGTAGGAGCCGCCGGCCCCCTGGTTCATGCCCGCAATCAACTCGCAGAACAGACCGTAGACCTGCAGTTCTTCCTGAGCGAGGAAGACCTGCGTGGTCGTGGGAAGGGTCTCCCAGAGGAAGGAATCAAACAGACGCTGTTGATCCGCGGCATCCCAATCGACAGTGGCGTCAGACCGCCGTCTGGCACCGGGAGCGCCGCCGCCCCCGCCCTGTCCCATCCGGGCCATCATCGCCGCCGCCCCGCCTGGAGGTCCGCCTAGAGGTCCGCCCCCTGGGCCTGAGGCCGCACCATCGGACTTCCCTTCCTCGGAGACGATCATCATCTCGTCGGCGCCCATCTTGCCGGGGAGTTTCTTGACCATCGCCTGCACGGCGCTTTGATACCGCTCAAGCATCTTCCCCGGCAACTTGCCGTCAGCGCGGAGATTGGTGATCCGCTGCACAAAATCGGCCCCCAACTCGGCAGGCCAGGTGCGCAGCGAAGCTTGGCTATCCCAGAATCGCTGCCATTCCGCCAGCGTCTCACGCTTGATGCGGGTGGTCCGTTTGTCGATGTCGTTCGACCAGGTCTCGTTGGGATGCGGGGAGATACCATCGACACTCCGCAGCGACGAGATCTTGCCGTCGATCTCAGTCCGTTTCTGCGTGATCTGCGCAGAGAGCTTGCCGTTGGTCATGAAAAGCACCGGCAGGACGATCACAGGCACCAGCGGCGCGAGCAACCAGAAGTGGTACTTGGCTACAAAGTCCCAGTACGGCCGGACGGAATCCGGGATCTTGACCATCGTGTGTCCCCTGCAATTGCTTGTCTGGTGGTGATGAGTTAGTTGGCCGCCGCGGCGGCGTCCCCGGCCGCCGGCTTTGGCGCACCAGGAACAGTCGGCTGCCAGGTGAACTGCAGCACGAAGTCGTAGCGACGCAGGGGGACTCCTTCATCGTCCCCCCCGAATCCCGGTCCTCCAAACCCCGCGCCAGGGCCACCCGGCCCCATCCCCATTCGCATGCCAGGCGTCCCTCGCCCCGGCCCGCCGCCCGGAGGCCCCGCCGGGGCCTGCTGGTCCCCTTGATCGGTCTCGGTGCCGGGAACTGCTCCGAGCCCCATCACCTTCTCCACATAGACCTTCGCCGATGAGGCGATGACGGGGTAGCCGATCCCCAATTCCGCCACTGGCACCGTCTTGCCAGCGAGTGGCCCAGCCGAGACGGTGACATCGTCGGTCGTGCCGAGCAGGCCTTGGACGATCGTCGAACGGACATAGTTCATGCCGTCGAGGGGCTTGTGGCGGTCCTCGTTGCGGTAGTGGTGGCCGGAGAGTTGCACGACCCACCCTGGCCCCTTGGGCCCGGTGTCCTCGGCAGCGGTCCACTTCTTGGCAGGGGCTGCGCCGTCCCCGTCAACGGGCGGCGTGGCATCGGGGGGCGTGCCGGCGGCTGCCTGCTCCTCCTCGTCGATCTCCTCGGCGGGGTGGGTTGCCAGCCACTGGTCCTTCACGCCGGTGAACCAGGCGGCAAGGTCTGGGAAATACTGGCAATCGATGCTGTCGACGTGCAACTCCCGGCGATCGGAGACACTCTCCGGAAGGCTTGCCGGATCGTCGTGCGGCAGCAGCCCTTCGACCACCCGCAGCATCTCGATCGACTGGAATCGCCGATCCTCAAGACGGACGAGATACTGCTGCTGACCGGTCGCGTCCTCCTGCTTCTTCTTCGTCTCGGCAAGCGAAGAAAGCGCCGCTGCCGAACGGGTCTTGGCAGCGTCGGCGTCACGGAAGGCGCCAGCGTAGAGCTCCGGCGAATACGTCGTCCACGCGAAAAAGGTCCCCAGGAAACTGAGCGCCGAGGCCCCTAGCAAGCCGACCATCGCCCCCACCGCCCAAGGCTTCTTTGATTCGATGAGCCGCTCGCGGACGATCTCTCCGGGAAGGAGGTTGGTGTTGATCGACGCTTCCTGCACTCCCTGCAGTGCCAGACCGTAGGCGGTGCCGAACGAGAGTCGATTGTCCTTGAAGGCCGAACTCGATGTGACCGCAGCTCCCTCCAGCCCACGGTAGCTGTCGTACCGCTGGACCTCGAGGTTCAGCTGTTTGCCGACGAAGTCGGCGAGGCCTTTGAGTTTCGTGGCATTGCCCAGCAGCAGCACTTTGCCAATCTTGGCAGAGCGGTCGGAGCCGGAGAAGTAGTTCAGCGATCGCTGGAGTTCCGAGGCAAACTCGTTGAACACCGGACGCATCGCATTGAACACATCCTTGGCGTTTTCAGCCCGGGCGGCATTCCGCTTCAACTGCTCCGCCTTGGCGAACGTCAACTTCATCCCCTGCACCAGGGCCTTGGTGAAGTTGTTTCCGCCGATCGGCATGCTCCGCTGCCAGATCCGCAGGCCGTTGGTGACCACGAGATCGGTCGCGTCGACTCCCATCGACACCAGCACCACCGACGGTGGCGGCTCGAGGGGGTCGAGCGTGGCGGGGTCGGCAAGTTGGTCGAAGATCACCATGTTCGCCAAGGCCATCGGCGACAACTGGAGGACGTCGACCTCAATGCCGGCCTCGATGAGCGGAACCAGCGCCTTTTGCACCTGCTCCTTCTTCATCGCGAACAGGGCCACCTCGGCGTCGAGAACGAAGCCCCCCTCTTCGAGCCCACCGGCCAGCCGCTGCCAGTCCCACTCCACCTGCTCCAGCGGGAAGGGAATCTGCTGCCGGGCCTCGTACTGGACCAGCATCGGGATCTTCTTGGCCTCGATCGGAGGCAATTTGATGAACTTCGAGAGCCCCGACTGCCCGGGCACCGAGACCACCACCCGGTCCCCCTGGAGCTTGTTGCGGCCGACAAACTCCTGCAACGCCGTCCGCACGATCTCCACCGGATCAGCCTCCGGTTGGGAGACGATCATCGGGTATTCGACGTAGTCGAAGGCGTCGGCAACGATCTTTCGAGGCTCGCCCGAATCCCGGCAGCGGATGGCCTTGAGGGCACACTTGCCGATGTCGATGCCCCAGACGTACGGACTGCGGGCCATGGCCTGTTCCAGCGAAAGAGGGGAGAAGTGAACGAAAGAGGGGAGAAGACAGGGAAAGAGGGGGCATGACCACCCCAGAAGAACCCTCCAACAATACTTTACGAACGGCCGCGGCGGGGTGTCAAACCGCCCCCCCCAGCCGGCGGCGTGGCGCCTTGTGTGTCGGCCAACTTCCGTTACCACCCCTGAAAAACAATCGTCCGGTCATTACACTCTTGCGTATGTCACCCGCGCGGATCATCGTCTTCCTCCCCTGCCACTCCCTCGACGATTTCCCTACGTGGCTTGGTGATTCCGAGGCCGACGCGTTGCTGGCTGCCTGGACGGCCGCTTGGCACCCACAACTGATCGCCACCCTGGGCCGGATGCCGGCTTGGGCCAGCGTCGAATCGCCCCCCTCATTCGACATCCCCGTCTTGGCCGTTGTTCCAGGCACCTACGACGACCGGCTCACTGGATCGATCGACTCAAGCGCCACCCCCGGGACACGCTGGGTCCGTCGGGCCGGTGACCGGCAGTCGACGGTGAAGGCGGCCTTGGCGGCGGTTGGCCTACTGGCGGAATCGATCTCCACGCGGTCCGAGGCGTCTGCATCCGAAGGGCGGACGGTATCGGAAGCCGATTTTTACTCCCTGGGCTTGGCCTGGCTGCTCTCGGAATTGCTCGCCAAGCGAATGCGTTCAAGCACCGGCATCGGATCGGCCAGCCCGTACCACGGCGGGCCGGGCGATGAGGTGGCGAGCGGATTCGAGGAGCGGGTCGTGGCGGCTGCAAGAGCCTGCGTGGCGGGGGACGCCGTCGCCTGCGAGGAGGCGCTGCGGGACTGTTTTGGTCAGCTCGAAGCAGCCCGGGCCCGCTACTACGCGGTCGATGTCTGGCTGATCGATCTGGTGCTGCTGGCTGAGACAACTCTCGGGGCCCGTCTCGCTGCCGAACTCGACTCGCCGGTGCCGCTCGGTCTGGTGGCCACCGGTCGGCTGGTCGAATCGCTCTCCAAATCAGATCCCAACCTGCTGGGAAGACTCCGCGAAGCCTGCCAAGCAGGCCGGGTGGCTCCCGCCGGCGGCCGCTACGAAGAAATTCCACTCGACTCCTGCCTGCCGGAAACGATCCGCGAGTCGTTCCTCCAGGGGCACCGCGCGTGGCGCAGCGCCGTCGGCCGGGTGCCGACAACCTTCGCCCAGTTCACCGGCGGCTGGTCGGCCTTGCTCCCGGCGATCCTGGTGCACTTCAACTACTCAGGGGTCATCTGGAACCTCTTCGATGGCACTCCTCTGCCCGATCCCGGCACCGGCCGGATCCGCTGGGAGGGGAGCGGCGGAGCGAGCGTCGATGGCATCGCTCGGCCACCGCTTGATGCCCGCCGATCGGCCACCATCCTCTCGCTGGCCGACCGCATCGGCGACGCGCTCGATCACGACCACACCGCGGTGGTGCAATTCGCCCACCATGCCGGCACCGCCAGCCAGTGGTTCGATGATCTCCGCCGGATCGGCGGCTGGACCACCGCCCTGGGGACATTCGTCACCCCCGACGAACTGTTCCGCCGCACCGCCGGCTCCGGCACGCTAGTCAGTTACGAGCCGGACAGTTATCCAGTCTCGCGACCGGCCCTCCGCGAGGAAGGGGCGACAAGCGACCAGTCGAATCCGCTCGCCGATCCGATCGGACCACGGATCGAAGCTGCCCGCGGGGAGGCCCGGCGGATCGTCGCCGGGCGCAAGGTCGTCGCCAGCCTTTCTCAATCGCAAAGCAAAGGCCCAGGGCGAGGCCCTGGCCTGGCCGTCACAACAGCTCCGCCCGCCGCAGGCACTCAGCAATCCGCGCTCCGGAGCGTCTCCCGAGTCCGCCCCGGTGGGCTTCTGGGGGGCCTCGCCCGCGGCCTGTTCGGCAGCGGCGCAGACGACCGACTCGTCCTTGAGCACGACACGCTGCGGGTCCGTGTCCATCCCGTCACCGGAGGCCTGCTCTCCGTCCGCCGGCCTGCCGATCGCGGCAATCAACTCTCCCAGCATCTGGCCCTCCGCACCACCCGCCCCGCACCGCCGGTCGGGGCGGCGTGGGAGGATCCTTTGGAGCGGGCCGAATACGCTCAGGCGACTGCCGACAGCGTGGAGCGGATCAGCCCCACGACAATTCTCAGCCGGGGGACCATCCGCGATCCCAAGGGACTCCAGATGGGGAATTTCACCCAGCGGGTGGAATTGATTCCGGGCCTGCCGCTGGCCCGCATCGAGATCGACGTCTCGCTCGCCTCACCGTCGAGTGGCGCCAGCCTGGAAAACCATCTGGCCTGTCGGTTCGCCTGGAACGAAAACGACGACATCGAACTGCGACGGAGCCTCCAGTCACAAAGCATCGCCACCGAGCGGACACTATTCACCGCCCCGCATTCCATCACGCTGTGCCACGGCGGCAAGAGCGCCACCGAGACCGACATCACGATCCTCACCGGTGGCCTTCCCTGGCATGTCCGTTCGAGTCCGCATGTCATTGACTCGCTCCTCTTGGCGGGTGACGGCGTGCGAGGGACCTTTTGTCTGGCTGTTGGCGTGGGGCTGGCGCGCCCTTGGAACCTGGCGCTCGACCTGCTGGCAAGCGGCGTCATCGACGCCACGCCCCCCACACCCCGAGGGCCAACCACGGCGTCGGGAAACGTGCGGCTCACCTGGCAGGGACCAGTGCTCGACGGTGGCCGGGCAGTGGGAGTCCGCGTCGGATTGCTTGAGTCCGAGGGACGCAGCGGCGACGTCACGGTCGACTGGGGATTCGAGGTCGCTGCCGCCCGGGTCTGCGATGCGGTCGGCCGGCCCGTGACGGGGCCAGAGATCTCCGTCAACGGCCAGACCACGACGACACATCTGCGCCGCTATGGATGGCTTTTGATCGATCTGCTGTACGCCGGGGCACCGCTCCCGGCGGACTGGGCTCCGGCAGCGACACCGACGACATGATCATCACCCTCGATGGCCCCGCAGGGGCAGGGAAGAGTTCGACTGCCCGCGAGCTGGCCCGCCGGCTCGGCTGGTTCTACATGGACACCGGTGCGATGTACCGGGCCGTAGCCTGGGTGGCGCTGTCCCGCGGCATTCCACTCGACGACGAGGCGCGGATCGCCCACCTGGCCGAGTCGATCACGATCCGCTTCCACGACGGGCGCGTGTTCGTCGGCGAGGAAGACGTGTCGACTGCGATCCGCACTCCCGAGATCACCGCCGCCACCCGCCCGGTGGCCAATGCGCCGCTGGTCCGGGAAGCGATGAAACGGATCCAGACTCGGATGGCCCAAGGAATCAACCTCGTCACGGAGGGACGCGACCAGGGCTCGGAAGTTTTTCCCCACGCCGAACTGCGAGTCTTCCTCACCGCCTCGCCGGAGGAGCGTGCCCGGAGGAGACTCAACGAGGAGATCAGCCGCGGGCGGACGACGACGCTCCACGAGATCCTGGCTGCCCAGGATGCCCGCGATCACGGCGACTCCACCCGGGCTGTCGGTGCCATGCGGCAGCCGGACGGCGCCGAACTGCTCGTCACCGACGGGATGGTTCCCGAGGACGTTGTGCTCTTGCTTCTGGAGTGGGTCGCCGCCCGGTGCCCCACGGCCGGTGCTTCCCCAGTCCTATGAGCCGCCACGACGATCAGCAGCCTGTTGCGGCGCCTGCCACCAGACGCAGTTGGCCGGCGCGGCTGTTCTACGACGCGCTCTGGATACTGAGCCGGACGTTGGGAGTGGCCTTGCTCGGAATCCGCTATCGGTTCGCCGAGCCCCTCCCGCCGCAAGGCGGGCTGCTGGTGATCTCGAGCCACCAGAGTTTCCTCGATCCGCTTCTGCTGGGCCTCGTCTGCGACCGGAGGATCTCCAACCTGGCACGCAGTTCGTTATTCCGCTTCGGGCCCTTTAGCGCCATCATCTCGGCACTCGATGCGGTGCCGATCGACCGCGAGGCTTCCTCGGTTGCCTCGATGAAGACAGTGATCCGAAAACTCCAGGGGGGAGTGGCGCTGGTGATGTTCCCGGAGGGGACACGGACGAGCGACGGTTCGCTCGGCGACTTGAAAGGGGGCTTCTCCCTGATTGCCAGGCGGGCTGGCGTGCCGATCGTGCCGGTGGCGATCGTGGGGGCGTATGAATGCTGGCCACGCAGCCGCCCATTCCCGCTCCCTGGGCGGATCCGCCTGGAGTTCGGCCGGGTGATCAGCGCCGCGGAGGTCGCGGCGATGGACGACAAGACGCTCGTGGCCGAGGTCAAGCAGCGGATGGCCGCACTCGACGCTGAGGCCCGGAGGGTGCGCTCGGCTGCACCGCGCTTCCTGTCGCCGCGTCGCTCGGCGCTCAGCGAAGCGCCGCAGGGTCCGCTTGATCCCCGTCAGGGACTGACTCCGGGAGGGGGTCGACGCCAGGATTCACGACAGTCGGATTCACGGCAGTCGGATTCACCGCAGTCGGATCGATCGCAGCAGCCGGCGACGGCTGAGAGACCCCCATCCCCGCCTGTTTGAACGGATCGATGCGCCCCCCTCCCGGTCCCGGTGGGGGCACATTCGATTGGCCAAAGGGGAGGATCTTTGGCCATTCGAGACTCTTGCCAGGCCACTGCAATCCGCTCCCACTCGGAGAGGCCGCAGCCGTCGCCGGGCCGGTGGGGAGCGGCAGGTTCACCGGCCCGTCGGAGACGGCGGCGTTTCCGGAGCCAAGCAGTTCACCTGGGGCGGGGAATCCCGGGGCACGGAATCCCGGCTGATTACCAGCGGCGGCATTGCCGGTGGAGACAATTGAAACCGGCACCCCCGGGCCACCGCGGTCGAGGACGCGGACGCTGACGTTGTCGATCCTCACTTCCCCCATCCCCGTGAGCGCAAAAGTGACTGTCAGCGGTTCGCCGTCGGCATCGGCCGGAACGATTCGGTAAAGCACCAGTCGGCGCCAATGCGCCGCCGGCCCCACCCGTTCTGCCAGCGCCGGTCCACCAAGTGAGTCAAACACCAGCAGACCGTCGACACTTCCCTTCACCCCCTGCGGCACCCACACCTGCGCTTCGATCTGCAGCAGCTTGCCGCTGGGGGCCTGGATCGGCGGCGTGGTGATCCACACCGGAGGCGTCTCCACCACCACCGGCGCCACTGCGGGATCGACAGCCTCCGCACGGATCACCAGGCAGCCGCGGCCGGCGGCCGGCTGCGATCGCGACACCTCGACGCTGGTGCGCATCACCGCTTGCTTCATGGCGAAGTGTCGCCACCCTGTCCCCGCCAGGTCCTCGATCCGTTCCATGCCGCCACCGGGGAGCAGTTCCTCACCCGGCGTCGTTGTGGCCAAGGCCTCCACGAACCGCCAATGCTCGACCAGCGAGGCATCGGATGTCGACAACGGCCCGGCCACCAACGAACCGGTGGCCACGATCCCTCGCTCCCAGACAAGTCGCTCGATCTGCCCGGCGATCGCGGCTGCCCGTTCGTACCGGGCTGTGGCCGCAGCCGGGTCAGAGATCGCCAGCCCGTCCCCGGTGAGATGGTCTTGCTGCGCGGTGGCGAGCATCGCTGGGGTGGGAAGTCGGACGACCGCCGTGGGGGGGAGGCGAACGAGGAGATCAGCGGCATCGGCCAGGACGGTGGCAGAACGGTCGCGGGCGGCTGCCAACGCCGCTCCAGCCTGCTCCCGGAGGCGTTCCTGGACATGTGCCGCCACCGCCGGATCTCCGGTGATCAGCACCAGGGCGCTTGCCCGGAAGGGATCAAGGACCACCGACACCCCTCCGGTAACGCGCCGGTGCCGCAGTGGCCGCAGGCCGCCGGGAGTCACTTCCCAGGCCTGGTGCGCCTCCGGCACCCCCCGCAACAGGAAGGTGACCGCCGCAGCGTCGTTGGGAATGTCGCCGTGGTAGTGGCTGGCGACGATCTGTCCTCCCTGGACATTCCTCCAGGCAATCATCATCCGCGCCCTGGCCGCCTCCAGCACCACTCCCTTCACCTCTGGGTCGCTGGCATCGGAGAGCGTGGCGAACCGACCGGCGGCGCCCCACGGCTCCAGAACCCGCAAGCGGAGGTTCATGCTCCGCGCCGCCACGGACCGGGCGCGGGATTCGTGGTCGTCGCCGTCGATCCGACGCGATGAGGTGAAGAGGATGCCCCGCGTCCCGGCGGCCACCGCCGTCAGTGCCGCCAGCGACAGGCTCTCCGGATCGACCGACAGCCCGCGGCCACCGACACCAGAGAGACTGGCCGCCTGACGGCTGGCACGGGGATCGAGTTCTGTTGAGAGCGTGGCCATCAGCGGTGTCCCTGGGCGGGCCAGTCGCGGCCGCTCCCGCAGCCAGGTGAAATAGTCGCCAAGTTCCAGGCTCGTGCCCAACACTGTGCGGCGGGCGACAAGCAGATCGACATGCCGGGAGATGCTTCGGGAACCCGAATCGGCCGAGGCGATCAGCGGCCGACCGCCATGGATGTCGCAGGTCCGCACCCGCCGGGCATGCTCGGCGAGGGCATCGACATCCTCCTCGCCAAGTCCGCTGCCCATGTCCCATAGCAGGACACGGTCCCAATTCGCCGAGAAGACCGGCAGCGCTTCCGGCTCACGGATATCCACCGCCGGGAGTTGCGGCGGCGGGCAGATGATCCACAGGCCCGCCCGGCGGGCATCCTCCAGCTGATCGCTGGAGGCCGGTGCCGCCAGTCGGACGCAGTTGAAGCCCAGGGCGGCGATGGCTGCCATCGGCTCGCCATTGTGGTCGAGGGCTCGGGGAAAGAAGGGCTGCCCCGCCACTTCGAGGACGCCACGGTTGAGTCCAGAGACGGGATCACGGGAGGCAGGCTGGCGCTGCGGCGGCACGGTGGGCGCCTGCGGGACTCCCTGCGGGACTCCTTGAGGGACTCCTTGAGGCGCTCCCGAGAGCGGCACGGAGGAAACCGGGGGGGCCGCCGCCGCCGCCGTGGCGAATGCCGAGGAGGCCGGGCCGGCATCGGCCCCCTGAAAAGCAGCCGGCATCAGCCCTTCGTCCTGCCGCGGATCGGCACCAGCGACGGGCTTCGCGTCGAGGGGCCGGGCATCGAGGACCGTCAACTCCGCCGGCGTGTTGGCGGCCGGTGCAGAGGCGGTGAGAGCCTGAGCGGGGGGCGGTGGCACGGTGACGACCCCGTTGATCTGCAGGTCGTCGATCGAGACGTCGTAGTGACCGGGGCTCGAGTAGAGATCGAGGACCAGCGCGGTGATCACGGCGCCGGCCACGTCCCCAGTGGGGCCGTGCTCCGCCCGCAGCGCCAGGAGACAGCGGCGCAGTCCGCTGGCCACGGAGTCGACGGAGAGTTGCTCCCAGCGATCAGCGCCGATCGACAGGCTGCCAGGCACCAGGACGCTCAGCGGTGCGCCACTGTGCGCTGAGCGAAAGTTGGGGAGCAGGACCCGGGCCGAGAGGCGGATATCGGGGCGATCGGCCTTGATCCACAGCGTGGCCTGCCATTCGTCGATGACATGCGCTGGTGGCAAGGGGAGAATGACGCGCAGCGCCGTTCCCGAGGAGGCTTCGAGGACCAACCGTTCACAGCGCTCTCCCCGGTGTGGACCCTCCGTTGAGCGGAGATGGCTCACCACCCGGTGGGCGACGTCAGACTCACTGATCAACCAGGATGTCTGAAGCCCCTCGAAAGCATCTTCCACCCCCGCAGCCCACGCGACGGCGCCTGGGGCAAGTAGAACCGCCGCCGCGACCACGACGGCCGTCAGCCTCCATCCCCCCGGAGACCGGCCGCTGGCAGAACGAGGGTGGCTGTGGCGGGGATCGGCCATACGGCGGCTCGTGGTCTCTGAAACCGTTTTTTCAGGCGGCCGGGACCGGTCACTTGCGGTCCGCGGGGCACCGAAGGGGCTTGTACCAGCAGGTGCGGGGCCGGCTCCAGCCCAGCTGTCCCCCCAGGTTTCCCCGGTTTCCGGGCAATCCCCGATTCCGGCCTCTCCCAAACGACCACCGCCCCCTGCGTAACCCCCCCCACCGCTTTGCACGCATCGGTGGGCCCCGAGTCGCTTGCTGATCTGGAGGAGATTCTCCCCCCCGGGCAGCGTTGCGGAGGCTAAACTTGGCGCACGCGGAGCAGCCTGTCGATGCAACCCACCACCGCCGAAGAGTTTGCCCATCTCGCCCAAGAACTGGAGCTCGTCAGCGCGAGCGATCTCCAGACGGCGTGGTCAGAACTGGGTGGGCACAACGTCCCCGTTGAGGACTTGGGGCAGTTTCTCCTCCGCCGCGAGGTGCTCTCGGGCTATCAGCTCGACCGGCTCCTCCGCGGCGGCCGCCGCGGCTACTTCTACGGCAGCGCCAAGATCCTCTACCAGGTGGGAGCCGGCTCGTTTGCCCGCGTCTACCGGGCGGTCAACGTCAACGACGCCAGCATGCTGGCGGTCAAGGTCCTCCGCTCGCGATTCACGCAGGATGCGGAGAAGTGCAAGTGGTTCCGCCGCGAGGGGGAGATGGGGCGGCTCGTCCGCCATCCCAATATCTGTGCCGTCGAGGACGTCGGCCAGGAAAACAACACCGTCTATATCACCATGGAGTTCGTGGAGGGGCAGACTCTCCGTGAACTGGTAAAAATTCGCGGGGCCCTCGACGTCGGCCGCAGCCTGACTCTCCTCGACCAGATGTGTGCCGGCCTCGAATACTCCCACCGTCGCGGCATCACGCACGGTGACGTCAAGGCCTCCAACGTGCTGATCTCGTCACTCGGCCAGGTGAAACTGGTCGACTTCGGCTTGGCCCGCATCGACGCCGATGCGGGCGACAAGGCGCTCGGCGGCAAGTCGGACACGCTCCGGACGCTCGACTACGCGACGCTGGAAAAACTCGCAGGGATGAAGGACGACAGCATCCGCAGCGACATCTACTTCCTGGGGACGATGGGCTATATCGCACTCTCCGGCGCGTCGGCACTAGTCGAATCCCGCGACCGCGCGGTGCGGGCCGATCCGCGCCGTTACACCTCGGTGGTGCCGCTCCACACCCGCGCTCCCGGCACGCCCCGCGACGTCATCGACGTCGTCAGCCGGATGATGCACCTCGACCCGATGGAGCGCTACCAGACTGTCTCGGATGTCCGTCGGGCCCTGGAGCCGCTGCTGGAGAAGTACCCAATCGGCAGCGGTGGCGTGGCCTCCGCCGGAGTTGCCGCCGTGCCGGCTGCCGCGGCTGACATGGCTGCCGACGGCCTGGGGCCTGCGCCCGCGGCGAAAAAGCGGGCGATCATGCTCGTGGAGACCAGCGGCAAAGCGCAGCAGACCCTCAAGGACTTCTTCGGCAGGCTCGGCTACCGGGTGCTGTTGACGGAAAATCCGCCCCGGGCGCTCGCCCGGTTCTCGACGACGCCACTCCCTGCCGACTGCCTGGTGATCAGCACGCAGTCGCTGGCCGAGTCGGCGATTGAGGCCTTCAACAAACTGACGACCGATCCTTTCTATGCACAGGTGCCGGCGATTCTGCTTGTCGCCCCCCGGCACCGGGAACTGGCCCAGCAGGCGGTCGTCGACGAGCGCCGCCGCACGCTCCACACCCCCTTCCACACCAGCGACATCACGCAACTGCTCGCTGAACTGGTGGGCTCGGCCGCGGAGGCCTCACGTTCACGCGCAGGTGGCAGCCAGTGAGGCGCCCTGGTTGCTGCCGGGCGGAACGTCGGTAGACCATCTCCCGGCCGCCGGTCAGACACAGTCTCCGGGCCGCCGGTCAGATACAATCTCCGGGCCGCCGGTCAGATACAATCTCCGGGCCGCCGGTCAGATGTAGTACATCGGGTCGGTCGCGGAGCGGGAGCGCTCCACCAACTCTGCGAACGTCACGCCACGGAGGGCTTCGGTTTCGGCCGCTGCCACGCTCCGCCATGAATCGAGGAGCACAGCCACGCTTCGCGACTTCCCGGCCAGCCCCGCCGTCACGGCAGTGACGAGTTCATCAGGCCCCTCGATGACCCGAAAGATGTCGTCGAGCGTGATTTCGGCAGGTGACCGGGCAAGTTGGTATCCGCCAGCGGCACCGCGGGTGCTCGTCACCACGCCCGCCCCCTTTAACTGGAGGAGAATCTGCACCAGGAACCGCGAAGGCACTCCGTGGGCCGCAGCGATCGAACGGATCCGCACCGGCTCCTCCGATCCCCAGTTGCGGGCCAACTCCAGGATCGCGATCGCGGCGTATTCGGTTTTGGCGGAGAGTCGCATGGGGAAAAACTGCCGGTGGGCGGGAAACGTTGGGGAGGAGGCCCGTCGACCGCCAGGCGATGAGGCATGAAGTCAGTGGGTCCGTGAATGCAAGCCGCACTCGGTCTTCACCGAACCGCTCCAGCGGCCCGCCCGCTCGTCCTCGCCGATCACCAGCGCCCGCGTGCACGGAGCGCACCCGATGCTTACGTATCCCTGATCATGGAGCGGGTTGTAGGGGATGTCTTCGCGGACAACGAGATCCCAGATCATGGCCTTCGTCCAGTTGGCCAGCGGCGAGATCTTCACCACGCCGAATTTTGCATCCCAGCCGACGACCGGTGCCGCGGCACGGTCGGGGCTCTGATCGCGGCGAATCCCACTCATCCAGGCGTCGAAGCGCGTGAGGACGCGGCGGACAACGGCGATCTTCCTGTCGGCACAGCAGCGGTCGGGGTCGCGGCCGTGGAGCGGGCCGCCATGGAGGGCTTCGTACTGCGACACCGTCGTCTCTGGCTTCTCCAGCGACACCTCGATCCCGTAGCGACGGGCGATCCGCTCGCGGAGCAGGAGGGTCTCTGGGAACTGGTAGCCGGTCTCGAGATTGAAGACGAACGTTTTCGGGGCGATGGCCGCGAGGTGGTGGATGATCACGCAGCCCTCAGGGCCAAAGGCGGTGGCCATCGTCAGCTTGTCGCCGAACCGCTCCACGCCCCAACGGATGATCTCCACCGGCTCGGCCGCTTCCAGATCGCGGTTGGCGGCCGCGAGAATGTCCGCCAAGGGAGATGGCGCCAAGGGAGATGGCGCCAAGAGCGACGGCGGAGGAGACGTCGGGATGGTGGAACCAGTCACTGTCACGGGTAACTTCCCAAGTCAGCCGGAAAACTCGCTGCAACCAGCAATCATACGAACGTTGCCCAAACAAATGAACAAACGATTTGCCAGATCCTGATCACAGAGGTGATCATCGTCGGTCGCCCCCCACGAAGCCACCCTGGGGGCCTCGATTTGGAAAAGTCTTCCGCAGTCCCCGGGGCGGCGGCAGGGGGACTCGTTTTCCTCCCCTACAATGTCGAGAATGCCCTCCCGACTCGCCCCCTCTCGTGGACTAGGAACACTCCTCTGATGGCACGCTCCGTGGCACTGGCAATCGACCTTGGCGCCTCCGGGGGCAGGGTGGTGGCGGGGAGTTTTGACGGCCGGCTGCTGGAACTGGAAGAAATCCACCGCTTCGACAATGCCCCGGTGGCCTTCGGCGGCCAACTGGTCTGGGACTTGGTCCGTCTCTGGCAGGAGGTTGTCACCGGGCTGCGGATGGCGGCGGCGCGCCACGGCCGCGCGGTGTCGAGCGTGGGCGTCGATACCTGGGGCGTCGACTTCTCCTTCCTGGGGAGCGACGGCGGATTGCTCGCTAACCCCGTCTGCTATCGCGATTCCCGGACCCTCGGCATGCTCGCCACCGCCGAGCAGACGGTGTCGCGGGCCGAGATGTTTGCCGCGACGGGATTGCAGTTCATGGAGATCAACTCCCTCTTTCAACTCCTCGCCATGCAGCAGGCCAACTCGAGCGTCTTGGCCGCCGCCGACCGCCTCCTCATGATCCCAGACATCGTCCACTGGCTGCTTTCCGGAATCCCTTCGAACGAGCGGACCAACGCCTCCACCTCGCAGTGCTTCGACCCGCAGCAGGGGGACTGGGCTTTCGGGATGCTCGAGCGATTCGGCCTCCCGCGCGGGATCTTTGGCCCAATCATCGAACCGGGGACCGACCTCGGCCCGCTGCGGGCGGAGGTGGCCGCGGAGACCGGTCTGGAAGGGGTCCGCGTCGTCGTTCCTGGCACCCACGACACTGCCAGCGCCGTCGCCGCCGTCCCCGCCTCCGAGCCCCCCAGTTCGCGCCCCGACTGGTGCTATGTGAGCCTCGGTACCTGGGCCCTGGTCGGTGCCGAACTCGACCGGCCGCTGGTCACGGAGGCCTGCCGGGCCCGCAACTTCACCAACGAAGGAGGCATCGGCGGCACCACCCGGCTCCTCAAGAATGTCTGCGGACTGTGGCTTGTGCAGCAGTGCAGGGCCGCCTGGCAGCGGGCCGGCAAGGAGTGGTCGTGGGACCAGTTGACCTCACTGGCTGCCGAGGCGCCAGCGCTTACGACCCTCATCGACCCCAACCATCCATCGCTCGTCGCCCCCACCGACATGCCGGAAGCGATCCGCTCCTTGGCAAGGACGACCGGCGAACCGGTGCCAGAGTCGACCGCCGCCGTGGTCCGCACGGCCCTGGAGAGCGTGGCGGGAGCCATCGCCCGGACCCTCGAGGAGCTCGACGGTCTCCTCGGCCGGAGAGTGGGGCGGGTGCATGTCGTGGGCGGTGGCGTCAAGAACCGGATGCTCTGCCAAATGATCGCCGATGCCACCGACCGGCCTGTGATCGCCGGGCCGGTGGAGGCCACCGCGATTGGCAACTTGCTTGTGCAACTCCTCTCCCGCGACGGCACGATCGATCTGCGGGGGGTGCGCAATGTCGTCCGCGACACCTTCGAGATCACACGATTCGAGCCACAGGATGCCCCCCGCTGGAAGGCCCGGCTGGCGGCACGGAAGTAGGCCCACCGCCGCCCCGCGAGTTCAAGCGGGCTTTGGCGCTCTAAGCTGCCTGCAGCTGCTTGGCCGGCCGCTTCACGATCTTGCCATGCTCGACTTGGAGGATCGAATCGGCCAGTTCGAGTGTGCTGACACGGTGGGTGATCATGATCACCGTCCGATTCTCGACATACGCCGCCAGCGCGTCGTGGATCAGCCGCTCACTCTCTACATCGATCTGGCTGGTGGCCTCGTCGAGGACGAGGATTTCGGCATTGCGGAGGAATGCCCGCGCCAGCGCGATCCGTTGCCGCTGCCCCCCGGAGAGACGAAACCCGTTGGGCCCGACCATCGTCCGGTAGCCACCGGGGAAGTCGCTGATGAACTCGTGGGCGTAGGCCTTCTTGGCCGCCTCGACGATCTCCTCCTCCGTGGCCTCCCAACGCCCGTAGCGAATGTTGTAGAGGATCGATTCGTTGAAGAGTTCCGTCTGCTGGGTGACCAGCGCGATCCGGCCGCGGAGATCCCCGAGGGCGACATCCGTGAGCGGAACGTCGTCAATCAGGACGCGTCCCTTACTGGGATCATAGAAGCGGCAGATGAGATTTATGAGCGTGCTCTTGCCGCCGCCGTTGGGGCCGACGATCGCCACACGCTCGCCGAATTTGATCGCCACACTCACATCGTCAAGGACGGTATCGATGCCGTCGTAACTGAACGACACGTGATCGAGGCGGATCTCTCGGTGCGGGGACTGTAGCGCGACCGGATGAGCCGGTTCGACGAGGGTCGAAGGGGCGTCGAGGAGGGGATAGAGAGCCTGCGCACCGACGATGCCCACGTTCACCCCCGTGAACACGCCAGAGAGTTTGCGAACGGGATCACTCGCCCCGATCAGCATTCCGAAGAAGACCATGATGCCCGGAACGGTCATCGGCCGCTCGGTCATCGTGATCCCAAAGATCTCCGTCTGCTGGTTGATTACCAGCCACGCCCCCACGGCGATCGACGTGGCCACCATGCCGATGCCGAGGATCTCGGTGATCGGGTTGGCCAGCGCGTGGTAGAAGGTGTGCGTCATGCCAATTTTGAGCATGTCCTTGGTGCAGGTCCGGAAACGGTCCCGCTCGAAGTCCTCCATCGTGTAGGCCTGGACGGTGAGGACATTGTTGAAGGCTTCGAGTAGGACATGGTGGAATCCGAGCGACCGGCCGAGGATCTTTCGGGAGACGCTGCGGATCCGCCGGTTGAGCCAGACCATCATGAAGCCCACCAGCGGGGCGAGGGTCAGGCAGGCGAGCGTCAACTGCCAGGAGATGCAAAACGCCCCCCCGAGACAAGCGAGAATCTTGAGCGGCTCAGTAACCGCGCCGCCAAAGACGCTGGTGATTCCGCTGGCGAGCATCTCCGAGGTGCCTGTCACCTGGGCCATGAAGCCGGCCGAACCATGCCGCATGAACTGCGCCCGATCGACGGCAAGGGCCTTGTCAAACACCTTGAGGCGGATGTCGCGGGTGATGTTCATCGCCACCCACGAGACAAGCATCGTGCTGGCCATAAGAAAGGCATGCTTGAGGAACGTGCTGGCGACAACGAACGCCACCACCCACAGCACGGTGACGAACGGATCGTCGGGGAGGAAGCGGTGGAGCCAGGGATCGAGTTTCTCCGAGGAGTAGAGCAACGCCTCATCACCACGGAGATTGAGGGTCACGGTGTCGAGCGTCCGCTGCGCAGCCGCAGCCTCATCCTCGGAAAACATCTCCGCTGCCAGTTGAGCCCGGATCGTCTCCTCCTGCGAGCGGCCGATCCCGATCCGCCTCGTAGCATCCTCGATCCGCTTGGCGTTCCACGACTGCAACGACTCCCCATTGAGCGTGACTTCAATGATCGGAAACAGGGCGGCAATATTGGCGCCCCACAAACTGGCCACGCCGGCAGAGCAGAGGAACGCGGCCACCAGCAGCGGCCAACTCTTGACCGCATCGCGAAGGGCTCGGACGAAGGAGTGCATGGACTGATACTTCCCTTGGCCACCGGGCGCCGTTGCGGAGGAGGACGACAAACGCACCGCACTCGCTCCCGCAACGCGATCCTGGCGCGACGCCCCGCGGGCATCGTTCTCGTCGCCTAGGCTCGACACGATCGTCCTCCAAAAGCCTGTATGGAGATCGGAACAATCCGGTGGACAGGCCCACCGCCAAACGGCGGACGTCCTCCGGGGCGGATGACGTCGACCTGCGAATCTGGAAGATCCACAAGAGGCCGACGACGCTCTGCGGGGCGGGAGGGTAGTGCCGGCCCACTTCCGGTTCAAGATGGGTTGCCCCGCGGATTTCCGCAGGTCTGGGGGGGCGTACCGGTTACATCCGCAGTTCGGCCGCCAGGAGCGTGTTGGCAAGCAGCATCGCCACCGTCAGCGGCCCAACGCCCCCGGGCACAGGCGAGATCCACCCCGCTACCTCCGCCACCGAGGCGAAGTCGACGTCGCCCACCAGTCGGCTGCCGCTGGCTGCCGACGGATCGGCGACACGGTTAATACCGACGTCCACCACCGCCGCACCCGGCTTCACCATCCCGGCCGTCACCAGCCCCGGCTTCCCCACCGCCGCCACGAGGATGTCAGCCTTTCGGCAGATACCGGCGAGATCCTCAGAGCGGCTGTGACAGATCGTCACCGTCGCATCCCCCCCCTTTCCCCGCCCAGCGAAGAGGAGCGCCAAGGGCTTCCCCACGATGTCGCTGCGGCCGATGATCACCGCATGCTTCCCGGCCGTCTCGACACCGGCATCAATCAGCATCCGCTGCACTCCAGCCGCCGTGCAGGGCACGAACCGCGGCCGCCCCTGCGACAACAGCCCGGCATTTTCTGGATGGAAGCCATCCACATCCCGCTCAGCCGGCACCGCATCGAGCACCCGCTGCGTATCGATGTGTGTCGGCAGCGGCAACTGCACGAGGATCCCGTCGGCCGGACCATGTTCATCCCGCGATAGCGCCTCCACCAAACCCACGAGTTGCTCCGTGTCGGCAGTGACCGGCGCGCGGACCACCTCCGCGTCGATGCCGACTCTGGCCGCCGCGGCGGCCTTGCTCTTCACGTAGGAGGCACTCGCCGCCATTTCTCCGACAAGGACGACCACCAACCGCGGCGGGCGCCCCACCATTTTCGCAAAGGTCTGGACTTCGTCGCGGAGCGTGTCCTCGATCCGCCCGGCAAGTGCCTTCCCGTCCAAGAGCCGAGCCTTCATGGGTGGCCCCCCTCTGCCCAAAGTTTCCAGCGGTCGTCGATCCCGGCGGCCGTTGCGTCCCCCTCATGAAAGATGAGCAGGTAGCGGAGCACGAGCTTGTCACCCGCCGGGATGGTGTGATCTCCGCTCCCTTCGGGCGCGCCTGTGAAGTCGTGGATCCCAAAGGGATTGGCACCGCAGAGGCCGTATTCGCGGGCGTGCCACCAGGTGGGATGGCGGAGATTTGCCGGGTGGTCAAGGAGGGCGATGCCAACCGTCGCACCGTCAACCACGCCGGAGTAATCGACCCACCGGGCCCGCTTGCCCCATGCCGCAAAGTCGACGAGCCCTTCGGAGTTCACCAGCCGGCCACTGGCCCCCTGGGAACCGTTGGAATCGTTGGGTTGGAGGGCTGGGCGGACACGAAACGCGAAGCTCCCTTCCTTCGTGTCCCCGAAAGTCACCGGACCGGCATCGGCCACCAGTTCGAGCGTGACGAAGATCGACCGCGCTTCGGCGTCTGCCGAGAACACCATCCTGCGGTGCTCGGTGAGGACGGGCTTTCCTGCGGCATCGACCCAGCGGCTGGTCGTCAGCAGCACGCCACTCTGGCCACTCTCGCAGCGTTCGACGGAGAGATGCTCGACATGCGGCACGGGGTCGTCGGGGCCGGCACCATGAGCCCTTGGAGCCCAGAAATCGTGGCCGTTCACGCTCCCATGCGTGAACCAGAGCGATTCATGGTGGGGATGGTCTTCCGGCTCTCCCTCCACTCCCTTCTCCACTGGCCACGATCGCGTCAGTGGGATGCCTCTCGGCGAGCGGAGCGGAAAGAGGATCGGCTTGTCGTGTCCGGTGAAGAGGTAGTTCGTAAACTCTTCCCCGTCGATCGTCACCGCCACCCGATCATCACGCTGCTCAAGCGCTACTTCGGCTGCAGCGGGCGTTCCTGCCAGGGAGGCCAGCGCCATCAGGAGAGCGGCCACTCCAGAGGCCATACCTCTGGACTCCATACCTCTGGCACGCATCACGTGGTGCCTCCGCGGCGCGGATCATTACCGGTCTCCTGCACCATCAACACGCGGAGCTGGTGCTGGGCCTCTTCGAGAAGCCGGCGCTCGTCGCGGTCGAGGTTGTTGTGCGTCTTCTCCTCGATCATTCCCAGCATGGAGATGAAATGCCGCGCCGTGGCGAGGTTCTTCATCGACTGCTTCGTGATCGGGTTGGGAATCCTCCCCAACGCCATCAGCGCCTGAGTGAAGAGGGTATGGATGAGGAAGTCAAACGTCGCCGGTGGGGCGGCGCCGAGGGCGTCGCTCTCCTCGGCATCGGTCGGGTCGAGCTCCGCATCCTGCGGCGAAAGGTCGTCGTGCGTCATCGTCGGATTCCTCCAGGGGCGGGCCTGCATGTGCCCGCAGGACTCAGGTGCCTTCGGCCACCCATGCGCTGCCGGCATGGCGCTCGACAGCGGCGGCGATCAGGCCAGAAAAGAGGGGATGGGCCGCGGTCGGCTTGCTCTTGAACTCTGGATGAAACTGCACCGCCACGAACCAGGGATGATCGGCGAGTTCAACGATCTCCACCAGCGACCCATCGGGGCTGGTGCCGGCGATCACCATCCCCGCCGCCTCCAATTGCGACCTGTAACGCTGGTTGAATTCATAGCGGTGGCGGTGGCGCTCGCTGATCCGTGTCGAGCCGTAGGCGGCAGCCGCCTTGGAGCCCGCGGCGAGGACCGCCGTCTGGGCACCGAGCCGCATCGTTCCCCCTTTGGACACCACCCCTTCCTGCTCTTCCATCAGGCAGATCACCGGGTGGGGGGTGTTGCGGGCGAACTCGGTGGAGTGGGCGCCAGGGAGGGTGGCGAGATTCCGGGCGGCATCGATCACGGCGCACTGCATCCCCAGACAGATCCCCAGAAAGGGGAGCTTCCGTGCCCGGGCAAAACCGATCGCTTCCACCTTCCCTTCAATGCCCCGCTCGCCAAAACCGCCGGGCACCACCAGACCGTCAAATCCCGCCAGGAGCCGCTCCGCCCCCTCACGCTCGATGTCTTCGCTGTTGATCGGCTGGACTCGAACCTGCGTGCGACGGGCGATGCCGCCGTGGTCGAGGGCCTCGTAGATGCTCTTGTAGGCGTCGCGGTGTTCGGCATATTTGCCCACCAGCGCGATCGACACCTCATGTTCGGGATTCCGCAGCCGGTGGAGGATGTCGTGCCAGGCGTCGAGGTCGGCGGGGGGGGCCTGGATGCCGAAACGCCGCAGCACGATGTCGTCGATCCGATTGGACTGCAGCGACAGCGGCACCTCGTAGATCGAGAAGTCCTTGTCGCGTTCCTCGATCACCGCCTCCAGCGGCACATTGCAGAACAAGGCGATCTTCTCTCTGTCCGACACGTCGAGGGCCCGCTCGGTGCGGCAGACGAGAACGTCGGGCTGGATGCCGATCTGGCGGAGAATGCCGACGGAGTGCTGCGTGGGCTTGGTCTTCAGTTCCCCTGCCGCCTTGAGATAGGGCACAAGGGTCAGGTGGATGAAGATGCAATTCTCCCGCCCGGCGTCGAGGGGGATTTGCCGGATCGCTTCCAGAAATGGGAGGCTCTCGATGTCCCCCACCGTGCCGCCGATCTCGGTGATCACGATGTCGGTGTCGGGGGAGGCCAGATCGAGCACCTTCTGCTTGATCTCGTTGGTGATATGGGGAATCACCTGCACGGTCTTGCCGAGAAATTCCCCGCGCCGTTCCTTGTTGATCACCGAGAGGTAGATCTGCCCGGTGGTGTAGTTGCACTCGCGGGTCAGCGGCGTGGAGGTGAACCGCTCATAGTGCCCGAGGTCGAGATCGGTCTCGCTGCCGTCGTCGAGAACGTACACCTCGCCGTGCTGGTAGGGGCTCATCGTCCCCGGATCGACATTGATATATGGATCGAGCTTCTGCATCCGCACCGTCAGCCCGCGGGCCTCCAGCAGCATGCCAATCGAAGCACTTGTCAGCCCCTTGCCGAGCGAACTGACGACCCCGCCGGTCACGAAGATGTGCCTGGTCACGCCTGCGAGCTCCTTCCCGTCCGCCCGGAATTTTAATGGTCCGCAAGCCGATCCTCCGCCGGCGGCCGTCCGGATTGAACCAGCGGCGGGCGGAGCGGTCAATTCAAGGGCGTCCCAGCCCAATGGGGCGCAGTTCCCAAGCCACCACAACGTCTCGGGGCCGGGTTCGATCGGGCCCGGGAGCGCGCTTGCGGCAGCCGGCCAAGCCCCGGAGGGCATCACTCGCAGGGGCGGTAGACTCCCCGGCATGAAAAAACCGTCCCCCACCCCGGCGCTGATCGGATCGGCAGGGAAGATGCTCGACGGGAACGAGGAGGATGCCAGCGGTGCGGCTGCTACACTCTCCACCGTGGTGCCGCCTTCTCGTTCTCGGCCGCCCGATCTCGAGCCTTCCTCGCGGCTCACCGGGCTGGCTGCAACATTGCGCTCGCATAGCGGGTTCGCCGACGTCGTTGCCAGTCTCGAAGAGGGGCACGGCGGCACGATCGGCGGAACCT
>QWOP01000070.1 GCA_003669605.1 Planctomycetota bacterium | reverse complement strand
CGTCTGCCGCTGTTCCTCGGTGGAGTAGCGCGCCTGAATCAAGACCCTCAGCGGCCGGCCAGAGGGCAGCACGATCGGCTGTCGGAGGTGCATCATGTGGCACCTCCTTTCCGGCCCCTGCCCTGCCCCTGGCGACCCTTCCTACGGGTGGTGTCGGAATTTGCGCCGGGGGGGGGTCGCTTTCGCGGTTTTTTCCGAGTGAAACCCTGTTTATTCGATCCCTGTCGGGGGTACTGATTTTCAGCCTTTTCCCGCAAGTCGAGCGGTTTTTTCCGGGATTCATGAAGGCTTGACGGCTCCTGAAGGCCTCCGATTGGCACTGACTGTGCCGGAGTTTGAGCCGCTCGGTCGAAGTTGGTGGTTGTGGTGGGCGCACGTGGCGCGCGCGGAGAGACAGCGAGCGCCTCGACGCTCCACGATCTCGCCCCCCGTTCCTTCACCGCGTTGCAGACTTGGCGACCGGGCCACAGGAAGAGCAGAGCGCACCGCCTCGCCTCCTCAGGAGGTGACTTTCTCACGCGCGGCCGACGGCGCGGACACGCCGCTCGAGGCCAAGGTGCTCATCGAGCGGTAGCGGCAGCACTTTAACACGGTCCGGCCACACAGTGCCGTGGGATACCGGCTCCCAGCCCGAGAGTCGCTGCAGCCCTGTGTGGTTGGAGGACAAAACCCTCACTTAGAATCTGGCGTCATTCGTGGGGGCAGGTCAGCTGTCCTCCTGCCCTCTCCTCTCATCAGGGAACGGCAGGTGTCTCACCTCTCATTGGCACAGAGGGCGAAGCCATTTTCCTTTCCGCATCCATGCTGTTTGCACTAATTTCGCTCCTTGTCAGCCTCCGGTACGGATACGATCTGCTCGTTTGGCGGAAACAGTTGCCGCATCAGAAAGGCTGAGTCACGGTCGCCGGGATGAATGCCCGACCCCCAAGGATTCCGGCAGGCTGCTGAATCAGGGCGGATTCGCAGCCTGATCCTCACGGCATGATCCGTCGGGTAGGATGCGGACTTGCAGGGCACGTTGACCGTGCCGCGTCCGCCCTAACGAAGCTCTCTATGTCCGCTGTCGGCGATCACAGACCTCGCGAACTTCACTGGTACCACGCTGGACCGATGCTGTTTGGCGACCTCGGTACCAGTCGGCTGTACGTGCTGGGGCTGGCGTTTTACTTCACCCGCCACGCATCGCTGTTTCACATTGCTTTTGTGAACGTCCTCCTGGTGCTGGTGGGCAGCTGCTACCTGATCATCTGCCGAAAATACCCCGATGGGGGCGGCGTCTATTCCTCCGCCCGGAGTAGCAGCCGGGCGCTGGCAGTCGTCGGCGGACTGATGCTCTGCGCCGATTACACCGTCACCGCTGCGCTCTCGTGCCTCGACGCCTTCCGCTACTTAGGGATGGAGGGAGAGTTGGGGGGCGTGCGGCTGGAAATTCTCTGCACGCTCGCCGCCATCGCCGCTGTCGGAGCTGCTAATTGGTTCGGCCCGCGGGGCATGGGACGCGTGGCGTTGGTCGTCGCTTTGGCAACTGTGGTCCTCACGGCCATCATCGCGGTCTGTGCCCTGCCTAGCCTCCATCACACGCGGATGGAGTTGCCCGTCCGCGAACGGTACAGCGTCTCAGCCTGGGGGGATGCCTGGATCGGTTTCACCGAGATCGTTCTGGCGCTGTCTGGCATCGAGGCGATCGCCAACATGACGGGCATTATGGTCTCACCGGTGCGGACGACATCCCGGCGATCGATCCTGCCTGTTCTCGTGGAGGTCGTGGCGCTGAACATGATCCTGGGTGCAGCGATGAATGCCCTGCCGGATGCCAAACTGATCGATCCCGAGGGGCACGCTCTCGGGACCGACAACATGATGAACCTGCTGGCAACCGCCTATGTCGGTCCTGGCTTCAGCCACGCAGCGTCTTTCGTGTTTGGAGCCCTGCTCCTGTCGGCCGTCAACACCGCCATCGCGGACCTGATGGCCATCGGATACATGATGGCCCGCGACGGTGAGCTTCCCGCCGCTTTCGGCCGCCTCAACCGTCATGGCGTACCGCACTATGGCCTGCTGCTTGCCATCCTCGTGCCAGCGGCGCTCGTGCTCATCTTTCCCGACATCACGCAACTGGCTGGTCTCTATTCCGTGGGAGTCGTTGCCGCCATCACCATCAATTTGCTCTCCACTGGAATAACGTCACAATTCGCACTGCGGCCCTGGGAACGCCGACTGCTGCTGGGGGTCGGAGTGGTGATGGCGTGCATCCTGCTGACGTTGCTTTACAACAAGCCGGGAGCGCGGGCTTTTTCCACAGCCATCCTCATCGTGGGGCTGTCCGCTCGACTCTTCACGCTCGCCGGCCGCTCCACACTCGGCTCCTTTGCCTGCAACGCGGCGCGTCTTTTCTCGGTGATCTGTCTCACTGGGCAGGTGGCTGTCACGGCACTGCTGCCCGCCGCAAACCCGGCCACGTTGCTCTGGTCGGCCAGCGCAGCCGGACTGTTGGTGTGGGTCAGCAAATGGGTCTTCGACGCCATTCCGTTGAAAAAGGAAGACCACGCGCTCGAGAACCTCGATGGCGATTACCATCCCGTCACGACCTACCTTGTGGCGGCATCGCGCCCCTCAGCGTTGATCTCCGGCGTAATGCAGGACGCTCGCCACAGTCAGGCTGGCGTGGTGGTACTCTACGTCAGGGAACTGGCGATCCCGGTGATGGGGTTGGGGAAGGCAGAGGATATCGCCGATGACCAGCGCGCGTGCGATGTCTTCGCCGAGGCTCTGCTCCCCGCCCGCAGACTCGGCGTGCCGGTCCGTCTGGTCTACCTGATCGGTGGCATGGTCTCCGATCACATCCTCCAGACTGCAGTCGACGTCGAGGCATCAAAGATTTACATGCAGATCCGCAAGCGCCGCGGAATCCTCAGTTTCTTCAAAGGTGACGTGATCGGTCCTGTGGCGGATCGACTGCCAGAGAGCATGGAATTGGTCATCCGGGCCTGACGCTCTGCAGCGCCGCTTCGACGGCGCACTCCACACTTTTTTCCATTCCCAATGTACCGCGGTGGCCTCGTCCGGGAAATTCCCCCACTGGAGTCAACACTGTGCCCTCTCCTCGCTTCCATCTCCGACATCTGGCGCTGTTCATTGCAGTTGTTGCACTCCAGGGGATGGCGATTCTGGCGGATGAACCCTCGGCATGGAAAAAACACACCATCAATCATCGTTCGCCATTCGAGGCGGTGGGCGTCGCCGACATCAATCGTGATGGCAAGCCGGACGTCTTCTGCGGAGATTCCTGGTACGCCGCTCCCGATTGGACTCGCCACAAAGTGCGTGATGTTCTGCCGGGAACCAACCCGCAGTACCACGAAGACTTTGCCGATGCACCGCTTGATGTCAACGGCGATGGAAAGATCGACATCGTCACATGCGCGTACTTCAGCCGCACGATCGGCTGGGTCGAGCAGCCAGACGACCCCACGCAGCCCTGGACCGAACACACCATCGATATCCCCGGCTCGATGGAGACTGCCTATCTCCTCGACCTCTACGGCGACAAGACGCCGGTCCTGATTCCCAACGTGGGCGGTCAAGTCCTGCTCTATGAGCTTGCCTCCAATACCCAAGAGGTTGCCTGGACAACCCGCCGTCTGTCCCCCCAAGGCGCCGGCCATGGTGTCGGACATGGTGACATCAATGGCGACGGGAGAATCGACCTTCTCACGCCCTTGGGATGGTACGAGCAACCAGCCGAGCGATCGGAGGAATGGGCTTTTCACCCGGAATTTTCGCTCGGCAACGCCAGCATCGAAATCATCGGCCATGACTTCGATGGAGATGGCGACACTGACGTGGTGTGGGGGATGGGGCACGACTTCGGGTTGCACTGGATGAAACAGTCGACCGATGCAGAAGGGAACCGGGTCTGGACGAAAGAGGACATCGACACGAGCTTCTCGCAGGTCCACACACTCCATCTGGCTGACTTTGATGGAGATGGCCAGAAGGAGTTTGTCACCGGCAAGCGAATCTACGCCCACGCGAGCGAACCGGGAGCCACGGCGGAACCCTGCCTTTTCATCTACCGGTACGATCCCCAGGCCTCTGCGTGGATCAGAAGCGTTGTCTATCGCGGCGAGCCAGCGCTGTCGGCACCATTGAATCCTGAGCAACGGGATGCCTTGAAAGATTTCCGCCCCGGTTCGGCGGGCACTGGCTTGCAGATGGCACTTCACGACATCGATGCCGATGGCGACATCGACATTGTCGCCCCTGGCAAATCGGGGCTGTATTGGTTTGAAAATCCCCTGAATTCTCCCCGTCCATGAACATCTCGAGCATCGTCCGGCAGATCGGAGCGAGCACCGGGATCTGGCTGCTCGGTCTGGCAGTGGCACCAGCCACTACGGCGTTGGCTGTCGACTATGACCGCGAAATCCGTCCCATCCTGACGGATCATTGTTTCGTCTGCCACGGGCCCGACAGTGCTTCTCGAAAGGCCGATCTCCGGCTCGATCGACGCACCGATGCGATCGCTGCCGGGGCCATCGTGCCCGGGAGGCCAGGGGAAAGTCTCCTCATCGAGCGGATTTTCTCCGCGCGTCCCGACGCGATCATGCCGCCCCCCACTGTCCACCCGCCACTTCTCGACCAGCAGAAGAGGCTCTTGAGGCTGTGGGTGGAACAAGGGGCGGAATACGAGCCGCACTGGGCGTTCGTCGGCCCGCGCAAGGCCGCCCTGCCAGCCGTCATCGACCAGTCTTGGTCCCGCAATCCCATCGACAGGTTTGTGCTGGCGGCACTCGAGGCCCACGCTTTGTCACCCGCGCCAGAAGCTGATCGGGCCACACTGATCCGCCGGATTTCGCTCGATCTCACCGGCTTGCCCCCCGCGCCTGAGGTCGTCTGCGCTGTATCGACCGATCCGAGCCCAGACGCCTACGAGCGGCTCGTCGACCGCCTGCTTGAGACGCATCAGTACGCGGAGCGGCGGAGCCAAGACTGGCTTGATCTCGCCCGCTACGCCGACACGCGTGGCTATACCGACGACAAGCCAGACACCTACTGGCCCTACCGCGACTGGGTTGTCGCGGCCATCGCCCGCAATCAGCCGTTTGATCAGTTCACCATCGAGCAACTCGCCGGGGACCTGTTGCCCGAGGCGACGGTGGAGCAGCGCTTGGCCACCGGGTTTCATCGGAACGCACCGCAGGCCAAGGGAGAAACCTATCCGGCCGAGGAATATCGGCTCAAAGGTGTGGTCGATCGCGTCAACACCACCGGTGCGGTGTGGCTGGGATTGACCGTGGGCTGTGCAGAGTGCCACGACCACAAATTCGATCCGCTATCGCAGATCGATTACTACCGTCTCTTCGCCCTGTTTAATTCCATTGAGCACAGCGGTGTGGGTCACGCCCAAGGGGGGCCCTCCATGGAATGGGAGGCGCCTGACCACAGCCTGCTTGCCGTTCCCGTAATGAAAGAACTCGCTGAGCCTCGTGCCACCTTCGTCCATGTGCGAGGAAACTTCCTCGATCGTGGCCAACAGGTCACCCCGGGAACGCCCGCCTTCTTAGCCGCGCATGATGCACCGCAGGACGATGCCGGCCCGCGTGATCGGCTGGAATTCGCCCGCTGGCTGGTGAGCGGCCACAATCCGCTGGTCGCCCGGGTGGTCGTGAACCGCCTCTGGCAGTCCTGTTTTGGCCATGGAATCGTCCGCACTCCGGCTGACTTCGGACTCCGCGGCGACGCGCCCACCCACCCAGAGCTGCTCGACTGGCTGGCGTGTGAATATGTCGAATCGGGCTGGAACACCAGGGCGATCCATCGGCTGATCGTCACCTCCGCGACCTATCGACAATCGACCGGCAGATCAGCGGAGTCGCTGGCCCGAGATCCGTTGCACCGGCTGCTGGCAGGCATGCCACGGGTCCGTCTGCCCGCCGAGCAGATCCGGGATCAGGCGTTGGCCGTGAGCGGGCTGCTCACACCCTTCATCGGTGGCCCCGGCGTTTTTCCCCCTCAACCTGCAGGCTACTGGGAGGAACGGGATCTGCCTGGTACCTGGATCAGCAGCAGCGGCCCCGATCTGTATCGCAGAAGCCTCTCCATCTACTGGCGGCGGACGGCTCTCCATCCCAGCCTGGAACTGCTCGACGCTCCGTCGCGGACCACCTGCACCATCCGTCGATCCACCGCCAACCTCCCTCTTCAGGCCCTGGTGACGCTCAACGATCCGCTCTTTGTGGAAGCGGCAGAGGCCTTGGCGGCCCGCATCCTCCGGGAAGCCCCAGCCGACGATGCCGCACGGGTCGCCCATGCCTTCATGCTCTGCTTAGGCCGTGTTCCGACGGCCCAGGAGCAAAGCCGGTTTCTCGATTTTCTCACCGCAGCCCAGACGGACAACGATCGACGGGATAGGCAGTCCATCTGGGCGAGCGTAGCGACGGTGATGCTGAACCTCGACGAGACTCTCGTGCGGCCGTAGGACATGCCGCAAGGATCTTCCCATGCCAGCACCTCACGATCCGATCGCGCTTTTGCAGCGGAGAGTGTTTCTCGGTGCATCCCCCGCTGGCCTCGGGAGCATGGCCCTGGCCACCCTGTTGCGCCCCGCCCAGGCAACTCTTCCGGGGAGTCGCTCACCCGCCGCCAAGCGAATCATTTTTTTGTTTATGGCAGGCGGTCCGTCCCACATAGACCTCTTCGATCCCAAGCCGCTCCTCAACCGCATGGAAGGCGCCGCCATCCCGGCGGAACTGCTGCGGAACCACCAGCAATTCGCCCTCATCAGGGGAACGCCACACCTCAAGGGATCCCCCTACCGCTTCCAGCCCACCGGGCAGGCTGGCACGGTGATCTCCGAACTCCTGCCCCATCTGGCTACGGTGTCAGACGAACTGACCGTCATCCGTTCCATGCACACCACCAGCAACGTGCATGATCCGGCGGTGCATTTCCTCAACTGTGGAAGCCAGCAGGGAGACCGCCCGACGATGGGCGCCTGGCTGTCCTATGGTCTGGGCGCCGAGAACGCAGACCTGCCGGCTTATGTGGTGCTGACCAGCGGCGTCAGTGACGGCCAGCCTCTGTTGCAGAGTTTTTGGGGCAGCGGGTTTCTTTCGTCACGTCATGCCGGGGTTCCGCTGCGCAACAGCGGTGCCCCGGTGCTTCATCTGGAGAATCCCCCCGGCAGATCCACCCCTGAACGCCGCCGGGAACTTGATCTCCTGGCTTGGATGAATCACCGACAGCATGCGGCGATCGGCGACCCCGAGATTCTGGCCCGCGTCACCGCCTACGAGATGGCCTTCCGGATGCAGGCCAGCGTTCCGGAGTTGGCCGATCTAACGACGGAGCCGCGGCATCTTTTGGAGGCCTATGGGGCCGACCCCGCCAGAGCGAGTTTGGCCAGAAACTGCCTTTTGGCACGCCGGCTTCTGGAACGCGGGGTACGGTTTGTCCAACTCTACGACCGCGGCTGGGATTCCCACACCGACATCGACCGCGAGCACCGTCGGCAGTGCGCCGCGGCAGACCGTCCCATCGCCGCCCTGCTTTGCGATTTGAAGCAGCGGGGGCTTCTCGATGACACGCTGGTTATCTGGGGGGGCGAATTCGGGCGGACGCCGGTGGCGCAGTTGTCAGGACAGACCTGGGGGCGCGACCATCATCCCCACGCTTTCACGATGTGGATGGCGGGAGGTGGGGCACGCCGCGGGTGGACCCACGGCGGCACCGACGATTTTGGATACCACGCCGTGGAACGGCCGGTTCACATCCATGATCTCCATGCCACCATTCTCCATCTGATGGGCATCGATCACGAGCAACTGACCTTCCGGACACAGGGCCGCGATTTCCGACTAACCGACGTGGCCGGTAGCGTGGTGGCCGACTTGCTAGCCTGACTGGAACCGCCGGGATCAGTTCTTGGCTTCGGTACGACATTCCCCGAGGGTTCGAGCGGGGAAAGCGAGCCCCTGACTAAAGCCACCAGGCTCAGCGCTCAGCGCTCAGCGCTCGGCGCACGCCACGCGGAAGCCGAGATTGCGGCCCCGGGCGTCTGCTCCACCAAAACCCCGGAACGCCGACCGGGAGAAGGACGCGCGATCGGTCCAATTGCCTCCCCGAAAAACGCGGAGTGTGCCTTCTGCTGGCCCACGCGGGTCGTCTCCGCCGGGAAGCGCATCGCTATACCAGTCTTCGCACCACTCCCAGACATTGCCGTGCATGTCGTGAAGCCCCCACGGATTCGGCTCCTTCGTGGCTACCTTGCCAGCGTGCCCCACGATCTGGCCCGCGGCGTCGTCGTCGTATCCGGTCTCGCCGGGCTGCGCAACCCGCACGCTGTTGTTCTCGAACCAGGCATGGTCGCCGAGTTGAGCGACATCGTCACCGAACGAATAGGCCGTCGTTGTGCCAGCCCGGCAGGCGTATTCCCATTCCGCCTCGGTCGGCAGTCGGTACACCTTGTGCGCCGGAAGACCGCCGTGAGCCTGCTCCAAGACCGTGAGCTTTGCGCAGAACCCGCTTGCGTCGACGGCGGAAACGTACACCGCTGGGTAGTCATCACCCGCTGCGACGTTCCCTCGTCCCTCCCAGGGAGCGATCCCCATCACTGACTTCCACTGTGCCTGCGTCACAGTCGTCTGTCCGAGTAGGAAGGGGCGGATAATCCTCACCGCAACCTGGTTCTCGTCGTCGCCGCGTTCCTTCTCGGTGCGCGGGCTCCCCATCGAGAACGTCCCGGCGGGGATCGGAACAACCTGGAGACCGATGGAGCTCACGTGTTTCACGGCGAAGGCTGGCGAGAAGACAATCGCCAGAGGACGATCGCGCGGAATGCCACCCATGTGGCAATCCACCCTTCCCCCCCGGCACGACCGACTCTATTGTGCCATGCGAAAGAGCACGCTTCCAGCCGTTCCCGCTAGGCGCCAACTACTTGGCTTCGGTGGTGAACCAGATCTGCGGCACACCCTTGACCCCCAACTCGCTCATGTGGGCCTTGAGATCGGCCGAGGCGGCAAACGTCTTGGCCTGCTCAAGGCTATGGAAATCGTGGATCACCGTCACGTCGCTCGGGTTCGCGGCCGACTGATAGACGGCCTGGTTGAAGACACCCATCTTTTTCTGCGTTTCCGAATAGGCATCGTATCCCTTCTTCCAGACAGCGTAATCCGCCACCTCATGCCGGACGAACATCCGCACATCACCAGCCAGCGCCGCCTGCGTGAGTGCCATCATCGCCACTGTGCAGACCAACAGAATCCTCGAAAACTGAATCATGGTTCCTCCGTGCGCGTCGTGCGTTTGTGTCTAGATACGATTCACGGCTCAGTCTATCCGGCTCTCGCCAGAAGCATCCAGTGCAATCAGCGCGATGCGCATCAAGTCAGCGCGATGCGCATCAAGTCAGCGTGATGCGTATTCCACCAGCGCGCCGCTCACGCAGCACATAAGCAGAAACAGCAGGCGGTGATGGCGAAAAACACAACACCGGCCGCGATCGCCTCGCGCAACTCGCGCCAGCAATCGATCCACCCCATTTTTCCGGGGCCCAGTCGGGCCAATCACCCCGCCGCATGCCTCGCCATCCGCCCCAGGACCCCCTTGACGATGACCGTCAGCAGCGAGCCTGGAGAATAGTCAGCCGAGGCCATGTGGTCGATGCGGTCCTCAGCGATGAGCCGCTCGAGGTGCCCCTGCGAGAGCCGCTCCGCGAACTTGACAGGATCGAAGACTGCCACCGCCTGCCCCCCCTTCTCGCGGACGAGCTTCATCGACGGGATGTCGGTGTCGCCATCCCCGAGGAACACCATCCGCTCAAAGGGGACGCGCCGCTCCTGCTTGGGCATCCACAGGTTGATCGTCGAATTGTCCCAGACGTTGTCGATCCCCTTATTAATCCGGAAGAGATACTGGGTTTTCGTCGTGTAATTGATGGCCGACGCCGGCCACACCGCCCGCCCGGCGTCGTCGTAGGAATAGGACGACGCAAACACCTTCCTGAACCGGGGGCGGATGGCGAGTCCGTCGATCATCTCGAGGAGACCAGACGAGACGACAAAGTGCTCGACCTCGATGCCGACGCTCTGGCCATACGCGCCGATATCATCAAACCACTCACTCACTCCCGCAAAGAGCGGAGTGCGGGCGCCATGCTGCCGCAGCAACTCGCGGGTCACCGGCACCCCTGCCCGCTCGGCGGCAGAGAGCAGCATCCGCATGTAGGTCAGCACCTGATCGCTATCGTGGCGCTTCGCCTCACGGCGGCACTCCTCCCAAAAGCCCTCGACATCAGTCACGCCGAGACTCGGTAGAAAACTGTGCTCGGGGAGATTGCGGGGGGCGAGCGTGCCGTCGAAGTCGTACACCAGAGCCACGCGAATCGGCCCCGGCCTTCCCAACCCGACTGCATGCGTCCTCGCCATAGGGCTGCTCTTCTTCCACTGCCTACCGATCCAGTCGGCTTGTTATACGCCCCGCCACGATCTTCCGGGGATCAAAGGCTCCCGGCAGGGCCCTGGAGTCCGCAGCAATGGGGCGATTCAAAAACGACGACGCTCCCCGGAGCCGTTGCAGCACCGGGGAGCGTCGATGAAACAGGATTCCAGCGCGGCGGTTCGGAGGCTCGTACAGAAACTGCCGGACCAACCGCAGGAGCCGGCTGCAATCGCGGAGCAGTGGAGAAACCAGCCGGTTTTTCACGCGGGAAAAGGTCAGGAACTTTTCCCACGAGCTGTCAGGGAAGGATGACCGAATCGATAACGTGGATCAGGCCATTCTTCGCCGGGATGTCGGTCTTCACGACATTCGCCATGCCGCTTGCCGTTCCCACTTTGACGCCATCGGTCGCTGACACGAGAAGTTTGCCGCCGCCAAGACTCTTGGCTTCTGTGACTTTGACCACATCAGCGGCTGCCACCTTCCCCGCCACGACATGCAGCAAGAGGATGTCGCGTAGTTTGTCCTTGTTCTCCGGCTTGAGGAGTTCCTCGACTGTGCCGGCGGGGAGTTTTGCGAAGGCGTCATCAGTCGGGGCGAACACGGTAAACGGGCCATCATCCTTGAGCGCCCCGACGAGATCGGCAGCGCCGAGGGCCGCCGCCAACGTCTTGAACGATCCGGCCGCGACAGCGGTGTCAACGATATCGGGGAGGGCGACCGCCTTGGGCTGCGTGGTCACCGGATTCGATGTCACGACCGAGGTGCTGTACGGTACGACCGTCGCCGAGCTTTCGTGGACGACAACCGTCGGGGAAGCGTGGACCGGCGTCGAGCGGCTCGTCGTCACCTGCCGGGGAGATGTCACGTGAACCCTCCGGCTTTGCAAGACCCGGCCACGGTTCTTGTTGCAGTCACCCGCCGAAGCGGCACCGGAGATGACCACGGACGCGACCGTCAAGATGACGGCACGAGGGAGGAATACGTTCACGAGAAGTCTCCGGCGGAGGTTTAAGGGGGGCAGAAGATTCTAGGCGCCTCCCGTCCCACGACCAGTGACGACTTTGAGTCACCACGGTGCTGCCGTCGTGCGGGCCATCCCAACCAGAGAGGGCTGCTCAACCCCTTTCCCGAGTGCTCGTGGCCCGCTCTGGGGCGGGTCAACTGACAAGTTCTCGGATCGGGCGGCCATGGTCGACCAGGGCCGTCGGCCGGCCGCTGAGATCGGGGATCGTGATCCGGGCCGCGTCGATGCCAAGGTGGTGGTAGATCGTCGCCAGGAAATCCTGGGCGGTGCAGCGCCGCGCCACTACCTGCTCACCGCGCTTGTCCGTGGCGCCGATCACCCTTCCTGGCTCAATGCCACCGCCTGCCCAGATGTTGGAGAAAGCCTGCGGCCAATGGTCGCGGCCGGGCTGGATCGTCCCTGCCGGTCCGCTGGCATTTCCTCCCCCGGTGCTCGGGCCATAACTGATCTTCGGAGTCCGCCCAAACTCCCCGGTCACCACCACCAGCACCCGATCCGAAAGACCACGCTCGTGGATGTCCTCGATCAGTGCTGCCACGGCATTGTCATACGCCGCCGCCCGAAACTTGAGCGCCTCGAAGACATGATGATCGACAGCATGATCGTCCCAGACGCCCGTCCGGCCACACAACGGCCCGCTCAATTCAGTGGTGACGATCTCCACTCCCGCCTCCACCAGCCGCCTGGCCATCAGCAACTGCTGCCCCCAAGCATTGCGGCCGTACCGATCGCGGGTGGCATCGTCCTCACGCTCCAGATCGAAGGCATGGCGGGCCTCGCGGCTGGTGAGCAGTTGGAGCGCCTGCGCTTCGAAGACATCGATCGCGTCCATCTCCAGCCGGCGGCCGACGATCGAGGCGAGCGAGTCGAACCGACTCCGCAATCCCACGCGACGGCGGAGCCGCTCCACCTCGGCCGCATTCTCGAGGCCCAGGTTCGGCACGGTGAAGGTGGGGGCGCTTGGATCGCCAGTCACCACGAACGGCTGCCAGGCGTCACCGAGATATGCCGGGCCGTTGTATCCCAGGGGCGGATTGATGCCGACAGAGCGCGGCAGCGGATTCGACCGCGTTCCCCGCTCCGTCAGAAGTCGGTTGGCGACACACATCCAGTCGGGAAGACGGGGCTTCGGCTTGTCGCGGGTGTCCATGTCGCCGGAGAGCATCTGCATCGAGCCGGCCGGATGCCCGCCGGCTGTCTGCGACATCGAACGGAGGACCGTGAAGCGATCGGCGATCGCCGCCTGCCGGGGGAGGAGTTCGGTAAACCGCAACCCCGGGACCTTCGTGGCGATCGTCTGAAAAGGACCGCGGTAGTCGATTGTCGCCTCCGGCTTGGGATCGTAGGTGTCGACATGCGAACACCCCCCCGGCTGCCAGACCATGATCACGGCCTTCGGGACTGGCGCAGCGCCGTCAACCAGAGGACTCTCCGCGCGGAGCCGGAGCATGCCCGGGAGCGACAGGCCACCGACCGCCGAAAGACCAAAGCGCACAAAGGCACGGCGCGGGCCGAGCCGGTTGCCTGTCAACGGTGACGCGATCGTCATGGAATGCCCCCCGGCCGCTGGATGTGGGTGATCCCGACGCCGAGAGTATCGTACGCCGTCGGGTCGCAGGTGAGAACGACAACCTGCAGCCCCCGTTCCGCCGCCAGATCGAGCATCCGCTCCAGACCGAGCAACCGCTCCGGATCGGCATTCACAAAGGCATCGTCAAAGACCACCGGCAGGCAGCCGTCGTGGTCTTCGGCAAGAATCTCGGCCAGCGCCAGCCGCAGCGCTGCCCCGACCTGTTCGCGCGTTCCTCCCGAGAGCGAACCGAATTCAAACGGCACTGCGCCGCCTGCCGGACGGACAAGCGACAGTGCGCCAATCGCGTCCCCCACCAGATCGATCGAGACCTCCGCTCCCGGCCCGAAGAGCCGCTGGAGGTAATCGCCGACCCGGGCTTTGAGCGGCTCGCTGAACCGATCCTCGACCGCTTGCTTCGTCTCTCGGAAAAGGTCGGCGAGCAACTTTGCCGCCTGCGCATCGTGCTCGAGCCGCCTGTGCATCGCCGCCGCCGCCGCCTCGCGGGCCACTGCCCGGGCCCGGTCATCGGCTGGATCAGAGGTGCCAGCGGCGTGGAATGTGGCCAGCGCCAGTTGCCGGCGTGTCTCCGCAGCCCGCATCTCCTCCTGGCGCTGCTCGAGCGACGACTGCACCCGCTTCTGATCGCGCTCCACAGTCGCGGGCTCAAAGTCTGCCCGCCGGCTCTCGGTGACAGCCAGCCGATCCTCCGCCTCCCGGCGGGCGGCGTGGCGCGTGGCCAACTCCACGGCCCGCTCCTCCCCCACCTTCTCGACGAGCGCCTGCCGCCGCGACCGCAGATCCGCCAGCGTATCCTGCTCCGAGCGGATCGACTCCGCGATCCGGGTATGTTCCGCTAGGGCCCCGTCGGAAAGCTTCTGGGCCACCTCACACTCGGTATTCGCAGCCGCTAATCCCAAGGCGAGGCGAGAAACCTCGTCGTGGGCCGCGCGACGCGCGGCAAGCGCCGCTTCAAAGCTGGTTGCTGGCGAAAATCCCTCGCTGGCGAGGCGGGCAATCTGCAAGTCGAGTTCGGCGATCGCCTCGTCGAGCGCTGCCAGATCTGAAAGCGCTTTCTCATCACCGAGCCCCTGGGCCGAGTTTTCCTCCACGCGCAGCTCGCTGGTGAGGCGAGTGAGCGTGGCAGCCGCCCCACGGGCCGCTTCCGTTGTCGCCACGCCAAGCGTTGCTAACCGAGCCTCCACTGCCGCGGCAGCGGCGTCGCTCTTCCGCGTGCATTCGGCAAGCGACCTGCCCCCCCCGGGCACCACCCGCAGCCGCGTCGAACCGCCGATGAGAATGTCGGTCGCAGACGTGATCGTCTCTGCGTCACCGGCCTTAAACTCCGCAGCGCCGAGCCTCACCGGCGCATCGGCGGCGATCAGCTCCACGCGGGTGGCGATCGCCCGCAACTCTGCGTCGGCAGCATCGGCCGCGCGCTGCAGCGTCACCAGCGTCTCGACGTCGGCCGGCTTGACCCGCGGAAGGCCACGGAGCTGCGTCCGGATCAGATCGGCCTGCTTGCGGTGCGTCAGGATCAGGTCGCAGCGTGACGCCAGGCCGCGCCGTTCCACCCGCTGCCGCTCGACCTGCTCGACGAGAGCATGCCGTTCAGCCAGCGCGGCCGCGTCACGATGCTTACCGGTGCACTCGCGCACGCCCGCCAGTGCCGCGTCGAACCGGGCGCGATGGGCCACTTCGGCCGCCTTCACGCAGCGAAGATCATCGTGTGCCGGTTGCATCGCCACCTCCGAAGCGCGGATCCGGCCGTCGAGACTGCGGATCTCGGTGTCGGCACTTTGCAGCTCGTCGTGCGCCCGCCCGGCCGCTGCGGACGCCATCCGACCCTCGGCCAGAGCAGCGTCGATACGGGTGAGTTCCTCGCGCCGCTTTTGCACAGCCTCAAGCTCGCCACGGATCTTCGCCACGCTTCGGGTTCCATCGGCGAGCGCGCGCTCGGCAGCGTCAACGTCACACACCGCCTTGTCGAGGGCTCCGAGTGCCCCCTCGGCGGCCACGCGGGCAGCCTCTGCGGCGGAGAGCTCGTCGGCCGCCCGCGCCAACTCCGATCCGGTCTTGAGCTTTCCCTTGTCGGTGTACGATTCCGCCAGCAATTCGAGCAGGCTCCTGGAGACTGCGCTATCGACGGTTGATTCAAGGACACTCCCGCCCCCCAACTGGCCGAGGCGCTGGCGGAGCTTCTTGATCGAACGATCCCCGCTCCCCTTCTCGCCAGGATCGGCTCCGGCCGTCCCTTGCCAGACCCACAGATACGCCCAACAGTTGCGGATCCTTTCGGCGATGCCCTTGCCGCCGCCAGCATCCTCCTCTTGAAGAAGGCGGTGGATTTCTTCCTCTGCCTCCTGGTTGTGACGTGTCCGACCCCCCTGTTCCTTGAGTGTCGTGCTGCCGGAAGCAGTGCCCGTGAACGTCTTCTCAATCGTCCACCGCTTCGAGTCGGCCTCAAATTCCAGAATCACTGTCGGATGCCCCGCATGGAGTTGCGAGCGAAGCGACTGGGCGATCTCGCCGCTGACCTTGCTGCGGAGGAAGAGGGCATGGTGAATCGCCTCCACGAGCGTGCTCTTCCCTGATTCGTTCGGTCCGGCGATCACTGTCAGGCCGTGATCGAAGGGGATCGTCACCTCCTTGTGGATCCGATAATTTCGAACAGTCACGGAGATGAGTTTCATGGTGTCGCTCCCTGCGGGGGATTGGCCGGGCTGGCGCCGTCGGCATTGCGACAAAGCCCGTGGAGGAGGCGAATCGCCCCCCGGGCCACGGCTGCTTCGTCGCCACCGGCATCGATCCGGGAAAACAGTTCGCCTGCCACCCGTGAAATGATCGGGTCATGGCGGTTGGTGAGCGACCGCACCTCTTCCTCAGTGGGAGCGAGGGTGACGCGATCCTCCAGGTCAAACCGGACAAGTCCCGCCCGCCAATCGGCCAGGAGCGTGTCGAGCCGGCTCCGGTCAACGAGCGACACCGAGCCGGTCAAGACGAGCTCCACGAGGCAGTCGTCGTAGCGGGGCCCGGTGGCCTCCCGGAGGACTCGCTCGAGGAGCTCTGGACCGTCCTCTCCCAGCGCCACCTCATTCGTCAGCCAGCGGAACTTTCCCGTCGGCACTCCCTCGACTCCAGGTATCCCGCCGCGTGACACGGTCACCGCCGCGACGTGGCCGGGGAGTTGATCGGCCTTCGGGAAACGGTCGATCTCATGGGCTCCCGAGTACCAGGCCTTCTCCCCCACTTTCACAAACCCATGCCAGTCGCCGAGGGCGATGTAATCGAATTGGCCCATGGCAAGCCTGTCGAGATCGATGGCGTTGGCCTGCCCCGCCTCCTCGCCATCGACGCTGTTGCCAAGGGCTGTGCCACCAAAGGAGCGTGTGCTCCCATGGGCGATCACGATCCGCGGCCGCTGGTCGCCGCTGGCTGGCTCGAAGCGTCGCAGCCAGGTGGTGGGGTCGTCCGGTTCATGGCGCCGCAAGAGCGGGCAGGGAAGGAGCAGGGCGTCGTCGAGTTCGACTGGCTGGCGCTTGAGCAGCATGTGGAAGTTGGGCGCTACAGCCTCCTGCTGACGGAGAAAGAAGGAGCGCTCCCAGAGGCTATTTGGGCCGCCGTGGTCGTGGTTCCCGGGGATCGCGTAGACCGGCACGCCGATGCTGCCGATGGCGGCCAGGGCGTGCGAGATCGTGGCATCCTTCGGCGTCGCCGAATCGAAGAGGTCGCCGGCGACGACGACAAACGACGCCTTCCGATCGCGCGCCACCTCGCCGATCCGGCGGACCGCCTCGAGCCGCTCGCGCTGCACGCGCCCGCGTTGCTCGTCGTCGGCGATCCGCGCAAACGGTTTTCCGAGCTGCCAATCGGCAGAGTGGATGAAAGTGGTCATGGTGGTCGCTCTCAGAACGTCACAGGCGCCAGCTGTCAGACCGCCGTATCATCGCCGATCGGCAGACCGGGGAGAATCGCTCGTGGCCCGGCACGGGGCAGAGGCCTCTATCAAACCGGGCCAAGGCCGGCTTGGCCCGGGCTCGAGCGGAGGGCCTCGCGCCACAGGAAGAGGAGCCGGCGCGAGGTGCAGGGGTGTCCCTGCCTGGAATCGTCGATTTCTTCCTCCATTCCTAAGAGCACCCGATCGGGATGGTCTTCGATCGCCGCCACACAGGCGGCAAGGTGGCGGGGATCGGCCACGACCTCCGCCGCCGCCACCGGCACGCGAGCGACCGACGCCGCCCTCCTCATCGCCAACACGGCCGTGCGCAGCCCGTCTCGGTCGGTATCGTCTTCGCTGAAGAGAGAACGGAAGAAACCTCCCAGCGACATCTGCCGGCCGTCGCGACGCAACTGCCGCACCTGCTCGACGAGGCGATCGTGGGTCTGTGCGGGAACGACGCTGCCGAAGGGGAGTGACGACTCATAGGCCGCCAGCAGCTGTGCCATGGGAATGTCGTCGTCGGCAAGCTTCGCCTCCATCACGCGGCACACGAGCAAAGACCTCGCCTCCTCCTCAAGCCCCATCTTGATGATGGCTGTGATCGCGGGAATGACCCCCACCACCGAGGCGCCGCAATCATCGCAGAGAAATTCGATCTGCTGGACCTGGGCCGCGGTGGTGCGAAAGGCAAGCCACCGGGCCACCGCCAGTCCGCACAGCGGTGCCGCGATCATCCAGTCGGAGCCCGCGGCCACCAAGCCGATGGCAAGCGACAACGCCCCAGCAAACAGCGCATGCACCGCCAGGCAACGGCTGCTGATGGGCGCGTGGACAAAGACATGGCCGAGTTCGTGTCCGATGACATATTTCAGCTCCTCCTCGTTGAGGAGATGGAGGATGGAGCGGTTGAGGGTCACCGCATGGATGCCATGCAGTCCCGGGAGCAGTCCTACCCGCAGCGCCTGGGCATTGATCGCTTTGTCGGGCACGAGTGAGACCTGGCAGCGGCTTCCCTCGAGCCCCATCCGTCGGCACACGTCCGCAACGGCTCTCCGCAGCGACGCGCCGCTGTGGACACCGTAGATCGCCTGATCGGCGACATCCTCCAAGCCCGTGCGACGTCCAGCCCAATGGGTGAAGAGGAAATCGAACATCCCGAGCGCGCCGGCCACGAACAGGACCAGCGATTGCCAAGCCGGCACCGCTCCCACCCGCCCCCATGCAAAAGCGAGCAAGAGGCCGGTCGCCCCCAGCTCGGCGGCGATCCAAACAAGCGCCCGTCTCTCACTGGCCCGGAAGGCCCCGAGCAGTTCCTGGCGCCGTGGCGTGGTGAGACAGCGGGGCTTAGGGAGGAGTCGGACCTCGGATGGTGGAAGCATCGTTTGATCCGGTTGCGATCGTTCAGAACAGCGTCTGGAACAGCCCGCGGAGCATCCCCGTCGAGGGGCGGGCCCGGGTCTGGTAGAGCACCCGCCCCGGACCGGTGAAGCGGACGACGAATCCCTCGCCGGAAAGGAACGAATCCTTGAGCGATGCGGCCAGAACCACCGACTCGTATGCCATGCCAACGGAAAAGGCGACGACGTGACGGTTGTCGACGACGAAGCGCTCGCCATCCCCGAGCGATTCCTCGATGATGCCGCCGTACCCATTGATGAACAACTGGCCATGCCCCTCGGTGCGGAGGAAGAACAGCCCACGCGTCGCCAGCACCCCCTGGAGGCCGGCGTTGTGGAGCACGAACCCCAGCCCCGGCGTGCAGGCGAGGAACGCCCCCCGCGCCACCATCATCCCGTCGTTGCCGGCCACATCGATGGCGAGAATCTCTCCCATATGATCCGGGGCCAGAACCACATGCTGCCCGGGGCGCTTCGCCCGATAGACAACAGTAAAGAAACTCTCTCCGCCAAAGAGGCTGCGGACGCCGCCGGCAAACCCTCCTCCAGCGGTTCCGCTCCCGGCCATGTGGAGTCCGGCACGGACGTCGACGTCAAAACCGGGCGTCATGGCCAGCATTGAACCCGGCTGGGCAAGTACAGAGCCCCCTTCATCGAGATCGAGTCGCAGCGCGGAGAACGCCGGACCGTGAAGCACCGCGTGGTTCATGGACAGGCTATCCGTGCGGTCGCTCAAACGTCGTCGGCCTGGCTGCTCATCTTGTTGCGCACGACATACGCGACCCCGCCGGCAGCCAAGAGAATCCCCAGGAAAATGAAGAGTGCCACGAGCCGACTGACGCCGAGCACCTCGGCGATCGTGGTCACGCAGATATCGTAGATGACGATCCGGATGAACCACTGGATCATCGAGCCGAACCCGCCACGGCCGGCAAAGAGTTGTGGCATTGTCATCGCAGTCTCTTGCTCCGTGCAAGGCGGAAGATTTGTGGGGCGACAGCACGCAATCCCCCCCGTTGAGGACAAAAGTAAACCCCACAACAAACCCTGTCAAGGATCGGGCAGCCGCTCAACGGAACTGCTGGCACCAGTAGACAGTTCCATCGGCCGTCCGCGCCATCGCCACGCCGATTCGACTGTGGGAGCCGCCGAGGATGTTGGCCCGGTGGCCATCAGAACGCATCCAGTCGGCCACCGCCTCGGATGCCGACGACTGCCCCATGGCGATGTTCTCCGTCACCCCTTGGCCATGAGAAAGGTTGCGGTTGCGGGCCATCCAAGAGGCCTGCCGCCGGGCGCCGTTCATCAGCGCGGCATCGGCAGCGAGGGGAGCGAGGCCCCGCTTGGCCCGGGCCTCGTTCGTCTTGGCGATGACGCTCGACTCGGTTGACGACAGGCTGACGGCTGACTCGGTGGAGATCTGCGGATCCTTGGCAGAGGCGCTGCCACTCCCGGCAACCCCACAGGCCGCGACGGCGACGGCCAAGCCCGAGACGACGACACTCCGACTGAACAAGCGGCGGTGTGTGGCACGCATGGGGGAATCTCCTCGAAGGGGCGGGATCGACAGTGGGGCAGCCATCAGCAGGCCAGCAGGTATCGGTGGCCGACTTGCCAACTGTCAACTTTCAACCCCGTCCCCGTGGAGCCCTTCACCCCCCCAGACTGCCTTGTCGTCAGCCGATCGGCGTGCCGCGTCCGCCCCGGCGCCTTTGTGGCTCAGGGGAGTGCTGCCGCGGCCTCGCGGAGGAGGCGGACGACGGTTTCGACCATCAATTCCCCGGCACCAGCTGCGACGGTGGTGTTGGTCGTCTCGTAACCGCCACCGACCGAGGCGGGGCGCGTCGGCACGTAAATTGTCTCTCCGTGATTGGCAAGCTCGATGACAAGCGTCGTGCGAAAGGGGCTGGCGTTCTTGATCGCCAAGCCATGCTCCACAAACGATTCGCCCGGAAACGCCACCACCGCCACGTCGCGGCCGAGCGTGATCACCTGCACGCCCAGCGGCATCGTGTCGCCGGAGCCGGCAAGCTTCTTAGTGAGCCCCCAGCCGAGCCATTCCATGGCCTCTTCCTGATCGATGTCGTGGCGGAGGTTGTCGATGATCAGCCGCCGGTAGGCGTCGACATGGGCGAGGAAGTCGGGCTTCGCTCCGGCCTTGATCTCAGCGAGGAGTTTTTTGGCGGCGACCGCCTGCTCCGCGGAGCACTCCAGCAGCGGGACGCGGACGGTGGCCGAGCGGATCTGGAGGCGCGGAGCCTCAACAGGCAGAAGCGCCGGCAGCCCGGCCACAATCGAGCGACCGAGCGATGAGCCGATAAAGTCTGTTTTATTGGCCTCGGTCTTCGTCGGATCGACATGGTTGATGTTGCCGCAGCAGCCATTGCCAAACAGCGACACCACACCACCGCCGAGAGTCTCGCGGATCTCGCGTTCGATGAAGAAGGGAAAATCAGCGCTATATTCGGTGCCGCCGACGGTGTCGAGGTGGAGGGCGAAGGAGGAGAGCAGCCCGCGCGGCTTCCCGCCGGCGTCATCGAAGCGGATGACGCCGATCTCCGGATCGATCGGCCCCGCCGCCCGGATCACCTCGGGGTTGTCGAGCTTCATCCAGGTGCGCACCGAGCCGTCCTTCATGAGGAAGCGGCGGTGAAAAGAGACCGGATCGCTCTGGAAGGCGTTCCCAGCGGTGATCTTCACCTCGGTCGCGGCCGCATCAGCCCGCTTGACCGCCGTCACGATCCCCTCGAGGAGTCGCGGCACGTAGGGCTCGCGGGTGGCCGCGTCGCCGGTCGGCTTTCTCCCGGTGACAAACTGAAAAAGTTCTTTCGTGTAATCGGGGCCGGTGTGGGTGTGGGTGGCGGCGAGCATCACGTTCGCCCCCGGAATCCCCGTCTCCCGTTCGACAGCCTCGCGAACGACATCGGTGAGGTCGGAGGCGATGACGATCAGATCGCAGCAGACAATCGCGGCGGCCGAGTCTCCCTGACGGAGAACGAGCGCCTTGGCATGGAGCGGATCCTTCGTGCCGGTGGAGAGGCGCTCGAAGTAATACCCGCTCATCGGATAGGGTCCGGCGGGGGTAATGTCGGCGATGGCGACCCCGGCCCGCAGCGGAGGCTCGGCGGCTGGGAGCGGGTTTGGAAAAAAGAAGGCGGCGGCCATGACGACCAGCAGATGGCAAAAGAGCTTTCGTGGCAGTGGCATCATGGAGCCTCCGTGGGCGCGATTGAATTCAACGTATTTTCTACAGCGTTGCCCCACTGCATGCGATCAGGGTGCTGAAGAGGCCTCTGCCGGGAGTGATTCCCCGTGAAACCTGCTCAGCAGAAAGCGTTGGTTGTGGACAGCGAGAGAAGGAGGCAACACAGCGGTTCGGCTCGCATCCCCCTCACGCCACAATCCCCCGGATCACCTCACCGGCGACGTCGGTGAGGCGGACGTCGCGGCCCAGGTGGCGGACCGTGAGACGAAGGTGATCCAGACCAAGGAGGTGGAGCATCGTGGCGTGGAGATCGTGGACCGTCACCGGATCGATCACCGCCTTGTAACCGATGTCGTCGGTCTCCCCGTGACTGGCTCCCCCTTTGATGCCGGCACCAGCCAGCCACGCCATAAACCCCTGCGGATTGTGGTCGCGGCCGTCATTCCCCTGCGAGACTGGCATCCGCCCAAACTCCCCGCCCCAGATGACGAGCGTCTCGTCCAACAGCCCGCGGGCCTGGAGATCCTCAAGCAACCCCGCGATTGGCACGTCGGTGGCCCGGCAATGGCTGCTGTGATTGCCAGCCAGATCGCCATGCGCATCCCACTCGCCGTCGCTGTAGACCTGCACAAACCGCACGCCACTCTCCACCAGCCGCCGCGCCAGGAGACATTTTGATCCGTAGGAGCGCGTCGCCTCGTCGTCGAGGCCGTAGAGCGATCGCGTGGACTGAGTCTCAGTGCCAAAGTCGATCATCCGCGCCGCGTCCGACTGCATCCGCCAGGCAAGCTCAAAAGACTGGATCCTCCCCAGGAGCTCGGCCTCGTCAGGACGGGCATCGAGATGCCGCCGGTTCAACGCGCCCAGGAGATCGAGCTGCCGGCGCTGCCCTGCCGCGGAAAGATCGGCAGGGCGGGCGAGATTGAGGATCGGGCTCCCCTGCGAACGGAAGAGTGTCCCCTGATAGGCCGCAGGGAGGAACGACGAGCCCCAGTTGATCGGCCCCCCCTTGATCCCTGAGTTGTTCCCGAGGACGACAAACCCCGGCAGGTTTTGGTTCTCGCTCCCCAATCCGTAGGTCACCCAGGAGCCCGCTGATGGAAAGCCGGGGCGGGAAAGGCCCGTGTTGATTTGGTAGAGCGCCGGAACATGGTCGTTGGAATCGCTGTGGAGACTCTTCACAAATGCAAACCGGTCGACATGCCGGGCGACGTTCGGATAGCGGTCGCAGACCCAGGCGCCACTTTCGCCATGCTGCTGGAAGGCAAACGGTGATTTCATCAGCGGCCCCGGACTGCCGTTGAAGACGTCGATCGAGATCCTCTGGCCGTGGCGCTTGGTCAGCTCGGGCTTGGGATCAAAAAGATCGACCGCACTCGGTGCCCCTTCCATGAAGAGCCAGATCACCGACTTGGCCTTCGCCGGAAAATGAGGGGATTTGGCAGCGAGCGGATCGTGGCCGCTGTCCGCTGTCGCGCACTTCAACAGCCCCTCGTCGGCAAGGAGACTGGCAAGCGCCACCCCTCCGAACCCGCCGCCAGCCCTGGCAAGCAGCCGCCGGCGCGCGAGGAGCCCTCCGGCATCGCTCCCGGCCAGACCGCGATGTCGATTCCCGGCATCAGTCGACATGGAAAAACTCGTTCGATCCAAACAACACCTGACAGAAATTGACGAGCGCCTGCTGATCGGAGCCAGGAGCCCCGACACCGCCGCTGCCCGACTTCTCCTCCGACAAAAAACGTTCCGCAGCCAAAAGCTCGGCGGATACTGGCTCCCGCTGGAGGGCACGCTGAAAGGCACGGCGAATCTGCAAAGTGCGATCGGGCCCGGCCTCGGCGGCGACGCGCGCGGCGAACTCACCAGCCACAGTGCGCACAAACGGATCATTCAACAGCGCCAGGGCCTGCGGGGCCACGATCGTCCGGTCGCGCAGGCCGCAGGAACTTTGAGCGTCGGGCTTGTCGAAGGCCTCAAGGAAGGGATGGGGGACGACTCGCTTGTGGAAGAGATAGAGACTGCGCCGGCGCACCTCCGGGCCATCCTTAATGTCGGCTGGATAGGGCTCCTTGACGTTGCGAGCGAGCATTGCTTCCGGCGCGATCGGCGGCTTGACTGATGGCCCGAACGATGTGGGATTGAGCGTGCCGGCGACGGCGAGCATCGCGTCACGGAGCGCTTCCGCTTCGAGCCGCCGCGGCGGCATCCGGGCCAACAAACGATCAGAGGGATCGAGGATCGCTCCCGCAGCATCGTGGCGGCGAGCCGATGACTGCCGGTAGACGGCGCTGGTCGCAATCAGCCGCTCCAGCCGCCGCACCTGCCAGCCGTGGGCGACGAAGTCAGCGGCGAGCCACTCCAGGAATTCCGGATGCGACGGCGGATCGGCGCGAACGCCGAAATCCCCCACCGTCCGCACAATCCCGGCGCCGAAATGGTGCTGCCAGAGTCGGTTGACCAGCACGCGGGCCAGCAGTGCCCCCGCTCCATGATCGACATCGACCATCCAGTCGGCCAATGCCTTCCGCTGGTAGGTCGTGTCGCGGTGCGGCGATGATTCCTTCGCCGCGCGCAGATAGTCGTCGGCCGACCGTCCGCGCGACAGCACTCCCACAAACGACAGCGACACCGGCTGATCGCGGTCGTACCAGTCGCCCCGCTGGAAGAGCCAGGTGGTGCGTGGCTCCGGGCCGGCGTCGCGCCACACGAGGGCTTTTTCAGTCTCGTTGCCAGCCACCAGTGGCACTTCGGCCCGGGAGCCGGAATGAAATGCCGACAGCATGCCGTAGTAGTCGCGGGCCGGGAGAAAATCGTATTTGTGATCGTGGCAGCGGACGCAACCGAGCGTCAGGCCGAGGAAACCGCTGCCGACGGTGGCGAGCGTGTCGTCGAGCTCGTTGTAGCGGGACCGCAGGCGTTCATCCTCCATGAGGCTCTCAGGGAGCACCGACGACGGCCCGGCAGTCAGAAAGCCGGTGGCGGCGAGGGCTTGGGAATCATCCGGGGCCTCCTCGTCACCCGCAATCTGCCAGCGGACGAAGCGGTCAAAGGGAATGTCGTCCTGAATGGAGCGGATCAAGAAATCGCGGTAGCGCCAGGCATGGGGGCGGTCGCGGTCCCCCTCCTGACCGTCGCTGTCGGCGTAGCGGGCGATGTCGAGCCAGTGGCGGGCCCAGCGTTCGCCATGTGCGACGCTCGCGAGGAGCCGGTCGGCAAGGGCGGCGATCGCACCGTCGGAGTCGTTGGCATGGGCGATCGAAAAGGCCTCGACCTCATCCGGGGTCGGCGGCAGCCCCGTCAGATCAAAGGTCATCCGGCGGATGAGCGTCCGCGGGTCGGCCGCGGGTGAAGGCTTGATACCACTCTCCTCGAGCTTGGCGAGGATGAAACGGTCGATGTCGGTGCGCGGCCAGACGGCGTCGTCAACCGCCGGCACCGCGACATCCTCGAGCAGACGAAAGGCCCAGTGCTCCCGGGCCCGCTCTTCTCGCGGATCGGGAAGATCGTGGCCAGCCGGCCACACGGCCCCCTGATCGATCCAGGCTCGGATGATGCCGATCTCAGCGGCAGAAAGCGGCGGCCCGTCGGGAGGCATCGGCTTGGCTTTGGCGATGCCGGCAATCGAATGGACAAGCCGGCTCGAGAGACTCTCCCCCGGCTCGATCAGCGCCCCGTGAAAGCCCCCCTGGAGGGCCCGGGCGCGAATGGCGAGATTCAAGCCCCCCGCCTCCTCGTCGCCGGCATGGCAGTCGAAGCAGCGGCTGGAGAGGATCGGGAGCACGTCAGCGACGAAGTCGACGGCGCCAAAATAGGCTGGCGGCAGCGCCACAGCCTCCTCGATCTGCGGCGGGCCGACGGCGAAGTTGCGCCCGATCTCGTCGGCCGTGAGGGCTCTTGAATAGAGGGCTAAGAGCGCAATCTCGCCGCGCCAGGGGCGGTCGCCGCTGACTTCGTTGCCGACGACGAGCCGGCAGTCGTCGGGCCAGCGGTTCATGTCGCCGGCAACGGTGTTTTGGGCTACTTCCTTGCCGTCGAGCGCGATGCGGACGACGCCGTCAGGGGTGCGTGTGGCGACGAGGTGCGTCCGCCGGACAACTGCCGAGCCGTCGGGCGTTGGCGTGGATGGGGTGCCGTTGTCGCTTGTGGTGCTCGTGCGGAGGCGGACTTCATAGCGCCCCTTGTCCTGGACGAGAGACAGGCTGCGCTTGCTCGTGTCGAGAGAGAGGCTGACGATCCGGGCTGGGCCTGTCTGATCGGGCTCGGCAGGGGTGATCCAGACTTCAAGTGAAAACTGCTGCGCTTGGCGGAGGGCCTGCGTGAGCCGGGCGGCCGGACCATCGGAGGCGACGACGACCGGGAGATCGAGCCCCATCCGGCCGGCGTGGAAGCGCACCCCCTGCGGCTTGTCGATCCGCAGGTCGATCCCCTCACCGACACCGGCCCGATCGGGGATCACCCCCTTCACCAGCGCCTCAAACGTGTAGAGCGCCTGGAGGCCATCGACGACACGCTCGGGGGGATCGGCGGCACGGGTCGCCGGGAGGCCCGTGAAGAGGGCCCACGGCGCGATCATCCCCACCAGGAGCACCGCCTGAAGCACGCGCCACAGCGTGGCATGGCGCGGGAGCGGAGAAAAAGTGAAGGCGGGCATGGCATCAACAAGAGTAAAGAGCGATCCGACCCCGCCGCCATGATACCGACCGGGCTCTGCCGGCGGAGAACGCGCCGCAGCAGTCTCCTGCCGCAAAGAGGGGGGAAAGAGGCCTCTGGATCTCCTGGTACAGCGCTCGAGACGCTGCCGATGCCCCCCGGAAGACCCGCAGCGATTTTAGGGGCAGGCCCTGACAAAAGGGGGGAGGCGGTTGCCACGGGGAGTTAGACTTCCAGTCGCAACTGCCTACCAGCCCCCACCAATCCCTGGCTCGATTTCCGCCATGCCCACCTACGTCTACGAAGTCGTTAAGCCGGATGGCACGGGCGGCGATCGGTTCGAACTCCTCCAGTCGATGTCAGAGCCGGTCCTCGACAAGCACCCGGAGACCGATGAGCCGGTCCGCCGGGTAATCACCGGATTTGCCATCGGCGGAAAAAACACGGCCATCGGCAACCCGAAAATGCTCTCCGACAAGAATCTGGATCGGATGGGTTTTACGAAATACGTCAAGAGCGGCGACGGGCAGTACACCAAGACGGTCGGGAGCGGCCCCAGCCAGATCTCGGCCGATCCATGATCCGCCTCGGCCGAATTGGGCCCGATGGCTTCTCCGTTGGTGTCGGGGCATCGCTCACTCCACAGGCCGTCTGCAGGGGAGACATTTCCGCATGAATCGCAAGGGGATCGTGCTGGCCGGCGGATCGGGATCGCGACTCCATCCGCTCACGTTGGCGGTTTCGAAGCAACTGCTGCCGGTCTATGACAAGCCGATGGTCTATTACCCCCTCGGCGTCCTCATGCTGGCGGGAATGCGGGATGTGCTGCTGATCTCCACGCCGCGTGACACTCCGCTATTCGCGGAACTCCTCGGTGACGGCTCCGCCTGGGGGATGTCGATCACCTACGCCATCCAAAAAAAACCCGCCGGCCTGGCGGAGGCTTACCTCATCGGAGCCGATTTCCTCGGCTCCTCGCTCCCGTGCCTGATCCTCGGTGACAACATCTTCTTCGGCCACGACCTCGGCCCCCGCTTGCGGAAGGTGAACAACCGCCCCCACGGCGCCACCATCTTTGCCTATCCAGTCGCCGATCCACGGGCGTACGGCGTGGTCGAACTCGGCGCGGCCGGCCAGCCGCTGTCGATCGAGGAAAAGCCCGCCGTGCCCAAAGGCCGGCATGCCGTCACGGGGCTCTACTTCCACGACCAGCAGGCAGTCGACTTCGCCCGCCAACTCGCCCCGTCGCCGCGTGGCGAACTGGAAATCACCGACCTCAATCGCCACTATCTCAACAGTGGCCAACTGGAGGTAGAATTGCTCGGCCGGGGGGATGTGTGGCTGGACGCCGGGACGCACGATAGCCTCGTCGATGCCAGCAACTTCGTCCAGTCGCTGGAAACGCGGCAGGGGCAGAAGATTTGCTGCCCGGAGGAGATCGCCTGGCGGCAGGGCTGGATCGACGACGAACAACTGGCGCGCCTGGCGCACCGGCAGCAGCAGAGCCCTTACGGAGCGTACCTGGCGGGCCTGCCGGGCCAGAGCGGAATATGAGCGGAGCCCGATGGGCTCTGGATAGTATTGTCTGCCGGCAGTGAGGCACTGGCGGCCGCCCCTGCTGGCTGTCTCCCAACGGGCAGGCTGCTTTCCGCGGAGCGATCCCATGACCACGTCCCCTCATCTGTCCATCGTCGCCTTCCGGGCAATCCTCGTCGCTCTCGCTCTGGCGTGCTGCGTTGGCCCCGGCAGTGCCAGCGCTGCCGACGACGAGATGGCAGGCGAGTTCTTCCAGTCGGGGTATCCGCCGACCCTCTCTATCCACCTGGCAGATGGTGCCGCCGACAGGCTCCGCGAAAATCCCCGCGGCTCTGTGCCCTGCACGCTCACCGTCGACGGTGACACGACTCACGAAGACGTCGCCATCCGCCTCAAGGGGGCCGCCGGCAGTTTCCAGGATCTCGACGGCAAGCCGGCCTTCACGCTCACCATGGACCGCTTTCGTCCTGGCCGCCGCTTCCACGGCCTCGATAAGTTTCACCTCAACAATTCCGTGCAGGATGCGTCACTGCTCGACGAATGGCTCGGCGGTGCGCTCTTTCGCGCCGCGGGAATCCCTGCGGCAAGAGTCACCCACGCCCGCGTGATCCTCGATGACCGCGACCTGGGGATGTACGTCTTCAAAGAGGCGCTCGACCACGACTTCCTCAAGCGTCACTTCGACGATTCCTCGGGCAACCTTTACGACGGCGGCTCGGGCGTCGACATCGATACTTTAAGCGAACGCGATGTGGGCAAAAACGGCGTGCCCGGAGCCGATCTCAAGGCCCTCGCGGCCGCCTGCCGCACGGAGGATCCGGACCAACGGTGGGCCGCGATTGAGGAGCGGCTCGATGTGACAGAATTCATCACGTTTATGGCGCTGGAACTGATGACTGCCCACTGGGACGGGTACACCACCGCACACAACAACTACCGCATCTACATCGATCCCGGGAATGGAGGGCGGGCGTGCTTCATCCCCCACGGTATGGACCAGATCCTCGGCGATCCCCAGGCACCGCTCCTCGATCTGCCGCCCACGCTCGTCGCCGCCGCGGTGATGGACAATCCCGCTTGGCGGAACGCCTTCCGCGAGAAAGTCAGAGAACTCCTGCCGCTGTTCGACGCGGATGGCCGATTGCTCCCGCTGCTGGAGGAGCAGGCCGGACGACTTCGGCCCGTCGTCGCGGAGAGCGGAGAGGAGGCGCTGGCCGCCTGGGATGAGGCCGTCTCAGACCTGCGACAGCGGATCGCGGCCCGGGAGGAGAATCTCCGCGAGCAGGCTTCGGCCCCGGAGCCTGAGCCGACCCACTTCGATGACGCCCGACGGGCAGTTCTGGCCGGCTGGTCCCCGCGGGTTGACGACGGCACGGCGCTGGTCGAGGAGATCGACGTGGAGGGGGATGGCCGGCGGCTCTCGATCGCTGTCGAAGGAGGGGAAGCGGCGATCGCCTCATGGCGGGTGGCAATTGAACTGCCGCCTGGAAAATATCTCTTCCAAGGGTTGGCGATCCAGGAAGGAGTGGATCCTCTGGAAGACGATCCGACCAGCGGCGCGGGACTGCGGATCTCTGGTGGTACACGCGACGAGCGGGTGGATGTGGAGGGGGAGTGGACGCTCCTCGGCCATGTCTTTGAAGTGGAGTCAACACGGACAGTGGAACTGGTCGCCGAACTCCGCGCCCGCCAGGGCCGCGTGTGGTTCAATGCCGGATCGCTGTGCCTCCTGCGGCTGTCGGCCCCCTGAACGCTGTCCCATGCACGACATCGACCTCATCCTCACCCTTGCCGGAGGCCTCTCGGCGGCGCTGGTCTTCGGCGCGATCACGCAGCGGATGCGTCTGTCGCCGATTGTCGGCTACCTCCTGGCAGGAATCGTCGTTGGCCCCCACACTCCGGGATACGAGGCCGATGCGAGCCTCGCCCGCGAGATGGCGGAACTGGGTGTTGTCCTCCTCCTCTTCGGTGTCGGCCTCCATTTCCGCATCGATGAATTGCTCGCGGTGCGGGGGATTGCCCTGCCAGGGGCGATTGTCACCTGCAGCGTGGCCACGGTTTTGGGAACGCTGGCCGGAATGGCATTGGGATGGGACTGGCCGGCCTCGCTGGTGTTTGGCGGCTCGGTGTCGGTCGCCAGCACCGTGGTCATGCTCCGCGTCCTCACCGACAACCGCGCCTTGCACACCCGCCCCGGCCACATCGCGGTGGGGTGGCTGGTGGTCGAGGATCTGATCACGGTGGTGGGGTTGGTGGTTCTTCCCTCGCTCTTTTCAGGGGGTGAAACGAGCGCTGAGGGCGTGGGGATCGCCCTCGGGATGGCGGCCTTGAGGATCGTGGGTCTTCTGGCGGTGGTGGTGCTCGCCGGCGGGCGGATCATTCCCTGGATCCTCGGGACGGTTGCCGAGACTGGATCACGAGAACTATTCACACTGGCGGTCCTGGTGATTCCGCTGGGGATCGCCGTCGGCGCCGCAAGTGTCTTCGGAGTCTCGATGGCGCTGGGGGCATTCCTGGCGGGGATGGTCGTCGGCCGCAGCGAGTTTGGCCTTCGAGCAGCCTCTGAAGCACTGCCGATGCGCGACGCCTTCGCCGTGCTGTTCTTCGTGTCGGTGGGGATGCTCTTCGACCCCTCGACGCTCCTGCAAAGCCCGGCCGCGATCGCCACGGCGCTCTTCATCGTGCTGCTCCTCAAGCCGGCGGTGGCATTCTTCGTGATGCGATTCCGGGGACAGCCGCTCACCGTCGCCCTGCCGGTGGCCGCGGCACTTGCGCAGATCGGCGAATTTTCCTTCATTCTCACCAACCTCGGCCTCCAGCTCGGTGTCGTGCCGGGCGAGGTGCTTGAAGTGCTCGTGGCCACGGCCATCGTCACGATCACGCTCAGTCCCCTGCTCTCTCGATTGGCCATTCGCGTGGTGACCGGTCCGGCGCACCGGCTTCCCACGGAAGTCCGGCCAGAAGAGGAAAGCGCGCCATCCCAAACCCCATCCAGCCACCGAACGATCGTCGTCGGCTACGGGCCGGTAGGACAGACGGTGACGGAACTGCTCCTCGATAATCAGATCGATCCGACGGTCATCGAGTTGAACCTCGACACCGTCCGCCGGCTGCTGGCATTCGGAGTCCGCGCCGTCTACGGCGATGCCAGCCGCCCTGAGGTTCTCTCCCGGGCAGGCATCGCCCGCGCCGAGCATCTCGTCCTCACCTCCGGTACCAGTAGCGTCGACGAGGAGATCATCCGCTGCGCGAAGCAACTCAATCCCCATGTGCGGATCCTCGTCCGGACGCACTTCACCCGACAACTGAAGCGATTGCAGCAGGCGGGAGCGGACGATGCCTTCTCGGCAGAGGGTGAGGTAGCGATGGCCTTCACCGTCCGAATCCTCGAGCAACTCGGAGCGAGCCCCGAGCAGGTCGATCGGGAACGTGATCGGGTCGCAGCCACGTTCCGCGCCGGCTGAACCCCAGCCCCGCATTGCCACTCGAGCCGTCAGGGAGCCGGCCGCCGCGGCGGGCCCATGAGCATCGAAAACAGAATCGGCATCACCACCGTCACGATCGGCAGCGACGTGATCAGGCCCCCGACGATGGCGATCGCGAACGGGCGCTGCGTCTCGCTCCCCATGGCATGCGACAACGCGGCCGGGACCAGCCCCAGGATCGCAAGCATCGTCGTCAGTAGGACCGGCCGAAACGCCTCCCCTGCGCCGGCCAGGAGCGCGGCGCGGCGGTCGCGGGCGTTCCCCAGGGCATGGAGGATCCGGCTGCAGACAATCACCCCCGAGAGCACGACCTGCCCGAGGAGCGCGATACAGCCGACGGCGCTGGAGACGGAGAAATTCATCCCCGAGACCCGCAGCGCTACCACGGCTCCCACCACCGCGAACGGGAGGACGAGGAGGATGCAGGCCGTCGGCAGCCAACGGCCAAAATTGGCAAACAAGACCACCACGATCACAGCCAGCGCCAGCGGAACGGTGACGCCAAGGCGGGCCATGGCCCGTTGCGTACCACGCAAGCGTCCCACATCCAACCACCGCCGCCGGGAGGAGGAACCCCCGCACCACATCACAGCCGTAGAGCACTTTGAGATAGAGCCACCGAGCCGCCGTGAGCCAAGCCGGCTCGGAGGTGCGGTAATGACCGCGGAACAACAACCGTTCCAGTGCCGGCACCACCATCAGCGCCGAGACCATCGCGCCTCCGAGCGCGAAGGCATAGGTGTAGGCCATCGGTGCGAAAATCCGCCCCTCGACGCGCTCGAGAAAAAAGATCGGCACCAGCGCCGCTCCCTCGAGGAGGTTGCGGCCCACCGTCGAGAGCGTGGCCCGCATCAGATCGGTGCGGTCGTAGAACGGTACGATCTCCACGCCGGGTGGAAGGATTCCATGGTTGAGTTCCTCGACCCGGCGGTGGATTCCCTCGAGCACAAGGCTGGGGTGGGCGCGGCGGCGGAGGAGCACGATCCCCTCGACGCAGTCGTCGTTGCGCCCCCGTCCCACAGCGCCCCGGCGCGGTGTCGATCCCTCAATGACATCCGCCACGTCATGGATGTGAATCGGCACCGAATCACGGGTGTCGACGACGATCTCGCCGATCTCGGAGGGATCGCGGATCACCCCCATGCCACGGACGACGAATTCCTGGGAACCGATGCCGCTGTATCCACCACCGGCATTCTCGTTGGCCATCGCAATCGCGTTGTGGACAACATCGACGGAGATTCCGGCGGCGGTCAGCCGGATGGGATCGACGCGGACCTGGTAATTTCGTTCATAGCCTCCGAATGTGACCACATCCGCCACGCCGGAAACGCTCCGCAGCCTCCGCTCAACGACGAAGTCCTGGACTGCCCGGAGTTCCTTCAGCGGCAGCGGACCGCGGAGCGTGTAGCGGTACACCTGACCGACAGGGGTCGACTGCGGCCCCATTTGCACCGAGACCCCCTGGGGCAGGATGGCATCCCGGATCCGCTCACCGACGCTCGTCCGCAGTTCGAAGTCGCTCGTCCCCTCCTCGAAGGTCATCGTCACCAGCGAGAGGCCGAACACCGACACGCTCCTCAGATCGAGAAGCCGCGGTGTGCCGGCGAGGACCCGTTCCAGTTCCACCGTTACCCGCCGCTCCACCTCCTCAGAGGCCTGTCCGGGATAGAGCCCGATAACCTCGACGCGCGGATCGGTAACGTCTGGAAAAGCCTCTATTGGCAGCGAGCGGAGGCAGGCAGCGCCATAGAGGCTGAAGAGGAGGGTGCACGCCGACACCATGCAGCTCGGCGAACACCGGGCTGGAGGCGGCGCGGACAAACCTCAGCCGGGGGAAGAGATCTGGACGGACGGCGAGCAGTCCATCTTCGGTGGCCCGGTAAGGGGCCTCCTCAACGACGGATGAAATCCGCTCCACCTCACCGTGCTCGCATCCGCCGAAGGCAACGGCGCATGCGGACAGCAGGGCGGCGAGCATCCGCCCGTATCCGGTGTCGACGATCCAAACAGTGTGCCATGCCATCGAGGTATTTCCCTTCATCCGATCATCGTGCACTCGGTGCCTAGAGACCAATGGCTTTGTTCGTATACTTGCCACCTTGCAAGCGATTGTCTTGCGACATTGCAAGATCCTGGGAGCGTGACGATGCGGCGACAACCGATCCAATTCCTGTCCGCCGCCATGATGGGCGTGGCCTTGCTTGGCTGGCTGGCAACCACGGCGACGGCAGACGACGCTGCTGCCACGTCGCCCCCCGCGGCGGCGCTGACCACCTGGGACGGCCGCCACTCCATCGACACGATCCGCGCCACCGTCGTCTATTTTGTTCCCTCTGACCGTCAAGGGCTGGCTGATTGGCGGGAACGGGCGGAGTGGCTCTGCGAGCGGCTCCGCCGCTTCCATCACCGCGAGTTCGCCGGTCGCTCCCGACTGCTGACCACGCTCCACCCCGAGCCCTTCCGCTCGGCAATGACCACAGCGACGCTACGGGCGGGGAACGCCGACGCCACATTTTTCAACACGCTCCGAGAGGTCGATGCCGCCATCGACGTCGGCCGTGACGGTGATGGCGCCTTCCCCGTCCTCGTTGTCCTCAGTGACATCAACTGGCGGCCCCTGGACGACTTCTCGCGGCAGTCGCCCGATGGCGGAGGCTGGAAGCTGGACGGTGCACTCTCCGACGGCGGCGTGCATGTCCCCGGTTCGGCTGCGGGGGGCTCGCGGGCTGTCTACCTCCCTGACCGCGGCCGCGGTTGGGGGCTCGTCAGCGGCGACGGCTGGCGCGTGCCCTACCGGGGGAGCGACTGCGTCGTCTACCACGAAGGGATCGGTCATGCCATCGGCATGCCCCATCCGGAACCCGCGGACGGTTCGGTAATGAGCGAAGGACAGTACCGCAGCGCACTTGCCCAGTCGTGGATCGATGCCGGCCAGAAGCGGACGCTGGGATTCACGCTCGCCGATGGCCAAGTCATTCCATCTGATCCATCCTTCGATCAGTTCATCGTCACCCCGGAACCGGCGGTTCCCCGTCCGGGCCAGCCGGTGGTGCTGCGACTGAGCCCGGAGACACTGCTCCCGAAGCAGCTGCGCGTTGAACTGCAGACGAGCCTCCGTGGACCGTGGATCACCGTGGCGATGGATGACACCCCCCTTGGCTCTGGCGTCGTCCCTCTGGGACGCTTCGACAGGCCCTGTGCCGTCGCCTGGCGAGTAACCCGGCCGGCGCTGCCGGCCACGAATGAACCTTCAGACTCCGACCACACCCCCCGCGCCTCTGACGATCCTTCCGCTGGTCTATCAGCATGGGGCTACTTCCAAGTCCGGATCGATCCTGCGATCCCACCGCCGCCGGTCGATGTCGATCCCACCGACCGCATGCCAACGACTCCCGGCGAGGCCGGTGAGGCCATCGATCTGCTAGCGCTTGTCAATCCTGCCCGGGATGGAGTGTCGGGCGAATGGACGCAGGGGGAGGTCGAAGGCCGCAGTGAGCTTCTCGCTCCGCGCGGGTTCGGGGCGCGGATCGAACTGCCGTACGCGCCGCCCGAGGCCTACCGATTGACGCTTGTCGTCGAACCGCTCGATGAGCCGCACGGCCTTTCGATCGGGCTGCGATCGGGGGGAAACCGATTCCTGGCCCTGCTCGGCTTCGGCACCCCGGGGACGCGGGCCAGCGCCCTGGAAAACGTCGACGGCCGCAACGTGGCCGACAGTCCGACGCGGATCGGCGGCGACGTGTTTGTGAAGAACCGCCCTGCGTTGATCGTCTGCACGGTGCTGCCCGGCGGAGTTGCAGTCACCGTCGATGGCCGGCCATGGATCGACTGGAAAGGGGATCCGGCCAGGCTCTCGCTCTCCGACTACTGGCAGACTCCGCGGCAGGAGGCCCTGTTCCTCGGTGCCTATGACTGCCGCTACCGCTTTCTGCGCGTCACGCTCGAACCGCTCGCCGGCGGAGGGCGATCGCTCGTGGTTGCCGACGAGCCGTCGGCTCCCTGACGCCCGCCTGAACATCGCCGACGGCAGACTCCTGGCCGACTTCGTGAGAATCGGACGAGCAAGGTCGCCGCCCCCCGCGGAGCGGAGTACAACCACGGCTCCGTCCACCCTCGCGAGGCCCCGTCATGCGTTTCTCCAGAGCGATCGTGCGCTGTGCCGTCGGGCTGTGCTTTGCCAGCGCGCTCTCAGCGGCCAGTCCGTGGCCGGTGCGTGCCGATGAGACTTTACCCCGGATCCCCGGCCCCCAGGCCGATGGGTCGGTGGTCCTCCCCAACCAGTGGTCGCTGCGGCCGGTTGGCAAGCAGGTGGAGGTGGGGGACTTTCCCGTCAACATCGCATTGCATCCCGATGGCCGTCATGCGGTCGTCCTCCACTGCGGCTTCGGCCCTCACGAACTCGCTGTCATCGACATCGACTCGCGGGCCGTCCTCTCCCGGACCCGTGTTGACGAGGCCTTCCAGGGAATGGCGTTCACCCCCGACGGGAGCCGGCTGTTGGTCTCCGGTGGCGCTGCCGAAACGATCCTCCCCTTCCGCTTCGACGACGGTGCCCTGGTGCGACTGCCTGCGGTGCCACTTCGCGACGAGACGATCCGCGGCATCCCCTGCGGGATCGCCGTCGATTCCGCAGGCACCACCCTCTACGCCGCCAATGTTTGGGGGCACTCGGTGTCGCGCGTTCGTTTTGACCAGACCAACGGGCCGCCAGGTGTCGACGAACTCCTCCTTGGAGAAGCGCCCCCCGCTCCGGCCCCGGTGGCGCCGCCGACGACCGATGATCCGTCGATCACCAAGCGAGCCGATGTGCTCCTGGAGCGCGTCGTCGCCGCCGCCCCACACCCTTGGGCCTGTCTCGTCGACGAGCCCCGGCAGCGGCTCTACGTTTCCCTCTGGGCGCAGGCCGCTGTGGCGGTGATCGACACCCAGGCGTGGCGCGTCGTCGGCCGGATCGACGTCGAAGAACACCCCAACGAGATGGTTCTGTCGCCAGATGGTAAACGCCTCTTCGTCGCCAACGCCAACCGCAACAGCGTGTCGGTGATCGATCTGGCGGAAGAGAAGGTCACCGAAACGCTCGTCGCCACGCTCACCCCCGACGCGCCTCCCGGCAACACGCCGAATTCCCTGGCGATCTCCGCTGACGGCGAGATGCTCTTCGTCTCCAACGCCAACATCAACGCCCTGACGGTGTGGGAAGTCGAGGAGCCGGGGGCGGCCCGGAGCCTCGGCTTCATCCCCGTCGGCTGGTACCCCACCTCCGTCCGCCTCACCGCCGACGGCCGCCGGCTCCTCGTCACCAACGGCAAGGGGATCATCTCCGATTCCAACCGCAACGGCCCCCGCCCCGGATTCAATCCCGACGCTCCGACCCCCGACTACATCGGCAGCCTCTTCGACGGCACTCTCTCGTTCATCGACCTTCCCACCGACAACAAACTCACCTCCCAACTGGCCGTCTGGACGGAGCGGGCCTTCGCCTGCCGCCCGCCGGAGGCCGACGAGGTGTTTTCGCCTGAGGAACTCGACGGTGGCCCGATCCCCCTGGCCCCCGGGGAAACGAGCCCCATCACCCACGTGATTTACATCGTCAAGGAGAACCGGACTTTCGACCAAGTCCTCGGTGATATGCCCGAGGGGCATGGCGACCCGACCCTCTGTCTGTTTCCCGAACGGGTGACCCCCAACCACCACGCCCTCGCCCGGCAGTTTGTCCTGCTCGACAACTTCTACGTCGAGAGCGAGGTCAGCGCCGACGGCCACGAGTGGAGTATGGGGGCCTACGCCACCGATTTCATCGAGCGGCACTGGCCACTCTCCTACGGCCACAACCGACGGAAGAAGTTTCCCTATCCGGCTGAAGGGAGTTTCGATGCGGCTGCCCGCCCTGCTGGCGGCTACCTCTGGGACCGGGCGATCGCCGCGGGGGTGAGCTTCCGCAGCTACGGAGAATGGGTCGCCAACGGCAAGACCGCCACCGACCCCTGCACGCCAAAGGTCAAGGCCCTTGAGGGGCGCATCGACCCGTTCTTCCGCAGTTTCGATCAGGATTATTCCGACCTCAAGCGGGCCGACCGCTTCCTCGCCGAACTGGCCCGCTTCGAAAAGGAGGGGGAGATGCCACGGCTCCAGATCGTCCGCCTCCCCAACGACCACACCAGCGGCACCAGCCCCGGCAAACTGACCCCCACCGCCTTCATGGCAGAAAACGACCTCGCCTTCGGGCGGATCGTGGAGGGGGTGAGCCGGTCGAAATTCTGGCCGACGACGGCGATCTTCGTCGTCGAGGACGACGCCCAGAACGGCCCCGACCACATCGACGCCCACCGCACGATCGCCTTCGTGATCAGCCCTTGGTCGAAGCACGGCGCGGTCGACTCGAGCCTCTACTCCACCAGTTCGATGCTGCGGACACTGGAACTGATCCTGACACTCCAGCCGATGTCGCAGTTTGACGCCGCGGCCCTGCCGATGATCCGCTCGTTTGCGAAAGTCCCGCTGCTGGACCCCTACCAGTGCCGGCCGGCCAACGTCTCCCTCGACGAAAAGAACGTGGCTGCGGCCTGGGGGGCCGACGACTCCTTGGCGATGGATTTCTCCGTCGAGGACGCGGCCGATGATCTGCTCCTCAACGAAATCGTCTGGCGGAGCGTCCGCGGCGCTCATTCACCGATGCCGGCCCCACGGCGGGCAGCCTTCGTATTCGCGACCGCAGAGGATGACGATGCGGAGCAAGCCGGCGACGACGCCGATTGAAAGCCAACACCCCGGCCGGCAGATGCCGACCGGGGTGCCATTGCTTGTGATGCCGGTGTGTGTCGCCGTGGCGACTATTTGAACGAGTCGAGTTCGATCACCAGGTCAGCCGCGTCGCCGCTGACATCCTGCTCGATCTTTGACTTCCGTTCGCCGTAGGCCCCTTGGAGGTTGTCGCCCGGCTGGCGGCCGTTGATGTGGGTTACCGCCACCCGGTATTTTCCCTTGGGGACTTTGATCCTGAAGGCACCCGATTCATCGGCAAACGCCGTGTTGGAAAAATCGGCCCCACCGCTGCCGTCGATGCGGATGAATTTCACACTCACCATGGCAGCCTTCGCCTTGGCCATCACCGGATCGAGCAACAGCGGATTTCCTCCGCGGAGGATCTTGCCGCTGATGGTGAATTCGGGCTCGGTCTTGCTCCCCCCCTTGGCACAGCCGGAGAGCCCGGCTGCCGCCACGGCGAGACACGAAAGCGACAGCCACACCAGCGACAGCGAAACCTGCCGCCTGCCAAAAAAACGATCAAACATCAGTTTCCCCATGATCAGAATTCCACCGTCTTTCCATCGTCGCGGTGGCCCATCCGCCGCCAGATCGTTTCGTTGATGTTAAAAGCGATCCCCTTGACTGAACCGTCGCACATCAGCGTGTTGACGGTGGCGGCATGGCCCGATCCGAACCGGCCGTCGCCGTACCACGAACCCGCTCGGTCGCCGTCCGACTGGGGCACAAAGCCGGTATGCCGCATCATGTCGTGATCCCAGCCGGCGGTGTAGCCCTCGTTATCGTCACCGCAGAAGTTGCCCTTGCAGTTGTCACTGTCGAGAGCCTTCTCCGCCAGCAAGATCACGTTGGTGGTGCCGTCGCGGACACTGGCCAGCGTGGAAACCTTGCGGAGTTCAACCGGCTTGTTGCCGTCGACGTTGAAGATCGGGCCGTCCCCCTCGGAATGCCATGGGGCCCCTTCACCACCGAGCCAATTGTCCCCCGTGTCGAGGCTGTTCCCTGCGTAGTCGGTCTGGGCAAAGGGGGCATCGGCACTGGGGAAGGGGTCGCCGTACCAGTCCCCCCCCCGCTTGACGCCGTCGGAGGGGCCGCGACGGGTCGGACAGAAGTACTGTCCGACCGGCGTGCCACGGGCCAGATAGAAGCGCTCCCAGTCGGCGATCGATCCATTGCCATCGACATCCTTGGCGCCGTTGCCGAGCCACAGATTCTCGTTCTCGAGGTAGGGGAGGATCTGGAAACCCCAACCGGCGAACTGATTGACTCCGCTGGTCGGACGGCCGTTGTTGAACGACCAAGCTCCCCACCACCAACCGCCGGTGGGGAGGTAGGTGCGCGAGTCGTGGTGGTTTTGCACCGCGAGCCCCAACTGCCTGAGGTTGTTGGCACACTTGAGGCGGCGACCAGACTCGCGGGCCGACTGAACTGCGGGAAGAAGCAAGCCGACCAGTGTTCCGATGATGGCGATCACCACCAGCAGTTCCACCAGCGTAAAACCGGCCGGCCACTTGGCGCCAGCCCGTCGGCCGAGTGAGGAAACGTGTTTGCCCATGACTAATCTCCAACAGGAGGAAAAAGGAGAAATGAAAAATGGCCCGCTTTCGGTGCGCTGATAAACGCCGCGCACCCTGAGCCGACCCCCCCCAACGAATGGAACAAAATCCACCCTGTAGAATACGGCAGGATGCCACCCTGAGCAAGGCGACGGCAACTTCTCGCCCCCCCACCGGCCGGACGATGCCTGAAAAACCATGGCGATGATGGGGGTTGAGCCAGTCATTCCAGCCCCGTCGGCCACTTCCTGACTGGTCCACCGGGAACCTGGGCCCCAGCGGCCAAAAGCATGGTTGAAGCGTGGATATCGACAATCCTCTCGATATCAGCGGCATACCCACCACCGCAGACGATCGCCACCGGAACCCCGGCCGCTCGGGCCGCGGTCAGCACCATCCGGTCCCGTTCCAGGAGCCCCTCCTGGGTCACTGCCAGTCTGCCCAACCGATCCCCCTGGAAGGGATCGGCACCGGCGATATAGAGCACTAAGTCGGCGGGCCAACAGCCCAGGGATAAAGCGAGAACGCGATCCACCGCCGCGAGGTAGTCGGCATCAGCGGTGCCATCTTCGAGCCCCACATCGAGCGAGCCAGGATGCTTGCGGAGGGGGAAGTTTCTCTCGCCATGGAGCGAGGCAGTGAAGACGCTCGGGTCGCTGGCGAAGATCTCCGCCGTGCCGTTGCCTTGGTGGACGTCGAGGTCGAGGACCAGCACGCGGCGGACAAGCCCGCGGGCCTGCATTTCCCGCGCGGCGACGGCGGTGTCGTTGAACACGCAGTACCCCTCCCCGAAGTCGCTGCCGGCGTGATGGGTGCCGCCGGCGAGACTGGCAGCCACGCCCTCCTCGAGCGCAGCGGCCGCCGCATCGACCGCCGCACCGGTACTCCGCAGCGACCGCTCCACCAACTGCGGGCTCCATGGAAACCCGATCCGGCGCACCTCGGCCGCGGAGAGGGCGCCGGAGAGAACACGGCCGACGTACGCCCGATCATGGACCCGGAGCAGCTCCTCATCGGTGGCGGCATGCGGCTGGATGAACTCAAACGCCGCCCCCGCGGCGGCGTGGGCTTCGAGTCGTTCGCGGAGGAGGCGGTACTTGGTGGCCGGGAACCGATGCCCCTCGGGAAGCGGCAGCGGATAGCGGTCGGAGGGGAAGAGCCGCATTGGAGAGAAACCTTCCCGGAGAGGGGCGAAGATCGAGTCGTGCCGAATCGGTTACTGGCCGCTTCCGTCCCGGTCGTCGCCGGTGGACAATCTCGCCGGCGTGAGCGATCTTGCCAGTGGCTCTCCTGGAATTCACGACGTGCATCCACCACTCCATGATCCCACGGCGATCTACCGGCTGCGCGACTCGCTGGCCGCGGCCGACTGCCTCTGTGTGGCGATCGTGCACCTCAACCTGTTCAGTGAACTGGCGCGGCGACCGGCGACGGAAACGGAACTCTGCATACGGCTGCAGGTCGATCAGCGGCCGCTGCAGGCGCTCCTCGCTCTGTGCGGCGCGCATGGCTTGCTGACCCGCGATGCCACGGGCACTTTCCAGGCCACGGGGATGGCGCGTGAGTTTCTCATCGACGGCGCGCCGTGCGATGCCCGCCCCTACTACGCCAGCATGGCCGACAGGCCGGGGGTGGCCGACTTCCTCCGCGTCCTCCGCACCGGCCGGCCCGCCGGTTGGCCGGGCGAGGAGGGGGAGGCCGATTGGCACGCGGCGATGCGCAGCGATGCCTTTGCGGAATCGTTTACGTTGGCCATGGACTGCCGGGGCCGCGTGCTCGCGCCGCCGCTAGCAACCATGCTCGCCGCCGATTCGCCCCGCAGGTTGCTCGACGTCGGCGGCGGATCGGGGATCTACGCGATCGCCGCCGCCGAGCAGATGCCAGGCTTGCGGGGAGTGGTGCTGGAAGCGCCGCCTGTCGAGCGGATCGCCCGGGCGCGAATCGCAGCGGCCGGCCTCACCCAACGGCTCGCGGTGCTTGCGGCCGACATGTTCACCGCCGCTTGGCCGACTGACTGCGACACCCACCTGTTTTCCAATGTCCTCCACGATTGGAATGTCCCCGACTGCCGCCGGTTGCTGGCCCGCAGTGCCCACAGCCTGCCGGAGGGGGGGCGGATTGTGATCCACGACATGTTCCTGGACGACGATGCCGCCGGGCCGGTGTGGGCAGCGGAGTATTCGGTGCTCCTGGCGACCGTCACTCAAGGGAGGCTGTATACCGTTCCAGAGGTGACAGACTGGCTGGCGAATCTGGGGTTTTGCGTCGCGCAGCACCTCCCCACGGCGCTTGGCCGTAGCGCGCTTATGGCGACTCGCTGAGCGGCCGACACCTGTCCGGTCGAGACGGGGGCGCACACCATTTCCCGCCTCCCGCGCCAGTCCCACGCCGGCCATTGCCCGCTGCTTGGGCAAACGCTGAGCAGAGGGCGGGCATTCGCCCGGTGATCTCCAGAGGGTGTACCTGCCGCACGGGGCAAGGCCGCGGGGCACGAAAAACCCTTTTTTTCAGCGATCAATTGGGGGAGGCCGTCAATTTTTTGCGCTCCTGCCCTGCCATGGCACGGGCCGTGCATGGTTTTGTTTTCCATGCTCGCGTTCCTCCACAATTGCCTGTCACACACCCCACAGCGGCTGGGCTGTGGCTGCCGTCTGCCTCCGCCGCGACGGCTCCTCGCCGGGCTGCTCGTCGGATGGCTGGTGATCGGGTGGTCGTGGGGGGCTTTCACGGCAGCCGATTCCGCGCGGGGGGCAGAACTTCCGCCGACTCTTCCCAGTTCCGAAAGCGCCCTTGGCCGGGCGAGTATTGTCGTTGCGGGAGTACCAGCCAGACAGGCAGCCGTGATCGTCGAGCGGGCGGAAGAGGTCCGCCGACTGGCCTGCGAGTTTTTTCATGGCGATTCCTCACCGGCAGCCTGGACAGAACCCTGTCTGGTCCAAGTGCACACCACCACAGAGTCGTTCGCTGCGGCCCTGGGCTGCGAACCTCCGGCTGCGGTCCGCGGCGCCACCTCACTGGAATTCGTCGGCGACCGCATCACCCTCCGCCGCATCGACGTGATCATCGCAGGCGCCGACACGATCCCCGACGGCTTGGCGCATGAAATCGTGCACGTCGTCCTCGCCGATCGGTTCACCGCCGCCCCGCTGCCGAGATGGGCCGACGAGGGGCTGGCGGTGCTCTTCGACGACGCTCCCAAGCAGGCTGCCCATGCCCGCGACTTTGAGGAGGCCCGGCGGCACCGACGCGCCCTGCCAGTTCATGCACTGCTCGCCCTCGAAGACTATCCCCCCGACACCCAGGGGCAGGAGGTGTTTTACGGGCAGTCGGCGGCACTGATTCGCTGGCTGATTGCCGAGCGCGGCATCGAGAGAGTGATGAAGTGCCTTGAAGAGGCTGCCCTCAGTGGATCCCACGAGGCCCTTGCCAGACACTTTGCACTGGACTCACCAGAAGACTTCGCCCCGGCTTGGATCACGCCAGCGCCCATCGAATCGCTGGCGGCATCACAAGAGCGATGAACAACCCCTTTGAACAACCCCTTTGAACAACCCTTGAAGATTACTCGTGGTACTGTCCGGCAGCCTTGGCGCCTGCCTGCTTCCAGGTCGGCTGCTGGGAATAGCTCCGCGACGCTGACCGCTGTCGGGTGTTCGACGGGGCGACGGAATAACTTCGATAACTGCGGGTCGTCTGCGTGGCGGGGGCCTGACGGCGGGTCGTCTGTTGGGCCGGCTGCTGGGAGGGTTGTTGAGCCGAAGCGACGGCGGCAGTGCCGAGCACGGCTCCGAGGGCAATCACTCCGCTGAGCAGGATGGTCTGGAGGCGGTTCATGGCGTTCTCCCTGACGTGCGTGATGGCGGCTTTGTCGGATCAAGCGAGTCCGCCCCATTCTATCGTCCGATCGGCCCCGGCGACTGAGTTCTTCGAGGCCCCCACCCTAGGCCCTGGGTGATCGGCCCAAGTTCATCCCCCCCCCGCCCCTGGCCCCGGATCACGGCCTGACAGGACAGGTGGGCCTCGGAGGGCTGACAGGAGCAAAACGCCCCCGGTAACGGGACCTCCATCGGACCGCCCCGGCGGCCACTGCGGCGGCGGCCAACTGCCAGATCGCCGCCTGGCGCAGCCAAACCGATACGAGCCACTCTGCCGAGGTTTGCTTCATGGTGAGCAGTTCTTTCTGACCAACGCCGACAACAATCCCCGCATCCCGCTCACGCCCGGCGAATGACCGCCAGCAGCGCCTGGGCTCCGCCGGGAGCAAACTCGGCTCCGGGAACACCGGGCACGACTTCGAACCGGGCCGGTTCGATCGACTCCACCTCCCAATCAACGGCGAACGTGCGTTTGAGCTCCTCGGCGGAGATCCGCCGCGGGCCATGGGAACCAGGTTCGGCGGTGGAGAAACAGAGAATGAACAGGCGCGCCCCCGGCTCGAGGAGGCGCGATAAGGCGGCGATGTATGCAGCCCGCAGAGCGTCGTCGAGGGAGTGAAACAGTCCGCAGTCAGTCACCGAGTCATACCGCTCAGGGAGCGTGCCCACCGCCGTGGCATCGATGCGGAGGAAATTGGCGGCGACTCCGATCTGGGCCGCCTTGTGCCGGGCCGCGGCGAGTGGTTCCTCGAGGAAGTCAATGCCCGTCACAGCCCGGCCCGACTCCGCCAACCACAAGGCGAGGTCGCCGGTGCCGCAGCCAACATCGAGAACCCGCTTGCCAATCCGGTCGGCGGCGGCCACGAACGCCGCCTGCGGCCGACCGATATCCCACGGTGCCCGGGGCAACGCGTAGTAACTGGCGAACCGTTCTTGGGCACCGTTGTCAGCCCGAGATGGATCCCGATCGCTCGCGCCCCGGAGGCTGCCAAGTGGCGTCTGATTGTCTCGATGCATCGAGCCCCCCATGAAGGGATGGCGTGACGGGAGCAGAAAGCCCCCCGGGCCGGGTCACCAACGACTTATGATTTCTTCTTCTTCGCTTTTTTCGCCGCTGCCGGGCGCTTCGACTTTCCCCGGACCGTTCCCGACTGGGCGCCAACCACCGCCTTGAAGGCCTTGGTGGGAAGAGTGGCACGGGGGGCATTGCCCCGGCCATCGATGAGGATGTCGACCGTGCCAGACTCGACCCGGTAGAGCCAACCATGGATCCGGGGCAGGTCCCCCTTGGCATGCAGATTCTTGATCAGCGCCAAGTTTTTGAGGTGCTTGATTTGAAGCTTGACGTTCTCTTCGGTGAGGACCGCGAGTTTCTGTTCCCGGTTGAGTCCCTGCTCGCGAGCGATCCGATCGGCGGCCTCCTTGGCGCCGGTGGCGATGCACAGCCAGTCGGCGATGTAGTTTTCGTGGACGCCGTCCTCGATGGCGGCGATGCCGCCGCAGCGGGTGTGTCCGCAGACGATGATGTCTTCGATCTTCAGGTGCGTGACACCATATTCGAGGATCGCGGAGATGTTGACGTCGTTGAAGGCGACGATGTTGGCGACGTTGCGGTGTACGAACATCGTCCCCGGCTTGGAGTCGGTCATCTGGTGTTCGCTGACCCTTGAATCAGAGCATCCGATCCACAGCACCTTGGGCTTCTGCTGCGCCGCTAGCGCGTGATAGTAGGCCTCGTTGGGCATGAACTCCTTGGTCACGAAAGCTGCATTACCGGCCAGCAACTCATCAATCATCGCGGTCTTCCTCAAAAGACATGTCTGGATGGTGGGCGAGGCACACACGTCAACGCGCCACCGAATGAATAGGCACGACCGACACACCCTACCATCCGACCACTGGGCAAAACACCCTCGCGCATCCCCCGGCGCCGGTACTCCCCCCCGCTGCTGACAGAGGCTCGCGGTCAGGCCGCCGGCCGCCGCTGCTCGGCAGGCGGGGCGTCGGGATCGACGGCAGGACCGGATCGATCCTCGGGGGCCTTCTGGCCGGCGGGAGGCTCTCGCCGCTCGCCGGAAGCGCGGCCGTAGGCGTCGCGGTAGAGGTGGCCCTGATGGAGGAGCAGTCCGTCGACCCCCTGCAGCCCCAGCGATGACAGTGGAATAAAGCCGGCCGGCGGCGCCCCATGGTCGGATGCGGAAGTTGGACGGTCGCTGCCTTGGCCGCTGCCGGTTCCCGTGACGGCTGCCGAGCCTGCGGAAGCGTCGTCGAGGGGCTTTAGCGCATCGGCCGACGGCCTCGATTGGCGGCCAGAACGCCCCTCGGAGCGGCGCGGGGAACGGCGCAGCGGCGGGAGCCACCACACCACCCCGTTCTGCATGACGATGCGGTTGATCCCCATCAGATGGCCCCTGGTAATCCCTCATCCGATCCGGCTCGGTCGCCCGCGCTGTGGCCCGCGCCCCGAAGGGTATCGAACCGATACCCCCTTCAGCCGTGCCTGCCGGCACCAACGCGGTGCAGACCGGACAATCGGCGTCCCCCGGACGATCGGTCGATTTCGCCCCAGGATTCGCGGTTGCCGCGGGAATCAGGGGCGAACTACAGTCCCACCCCCCTGGCGCCGCCGCCGGAGGTTTTTGGCAACACCACCCCCCTGGCAGATGGAGGTAGCGATGGCTTCTGGATCAGTGATGGACCGTTCCGCAGCGGGACAGCCACACTCTGGCACACCGCAGACTGGGGCCGCCCCCTCCTGGCAGGCTGTGCCACGCTGCACGATCCGCTTCGAGACGTGCACCGACGGCTTCCGGATTCTGTGCGAATGCGACGATCAGTTGGCCTGCGGGACGCTGCAGAACCTCTGCCGCACCCTCTCGCAGGGGATGTGCAGTTGTGTCTGCACGAAGAACGGCATTTGCGTGGCCCAGTGCAATCTCTGCTTCTGCAGCTGCAGCTGCGAACCGACCACCAAGGGAGTCTGCATCACCTGCCGCTCCGGAGACAAAGACTGCTGCCGGATGACGCAGGCCTGCTGCGAGTGCCTGGTCACCTGCTGCCAGAGCGGCTGCGCCTGCACGATCTGTTTCGGCGGAGTGCCGGTGTGCTGCGGCACCACCGCCTGACCCCCCGCGGTGCCCGCCTGATCGCATCAGCCCTCCTGCCACCACGTGGAAAGGTAGGGGGAATGGGAAGCGGAAAACGGAATCTCACCCGCCCGGAAAGCGATTTCCGGGCGGGTTTTTTGATTCCCACACAAGAAAAGTATGCATGTTGACGAACTTGGTAATGTACGAAATAATCGCCCCCTCGTACGCTTGGTCCATCCCGTCCATCCACGAGCGATCACAGCCATGCTCACCGGTTCACGCGCCGCTCCCCGTTTGCCCCTCTCTTCCGCCATCGCTCTCGCCGCCTGCGGGCTGTCGATCCTGGCAGCAGCAGGCTGCTCTGGAGCCAAGCGGGAGGGGGGAAGCGATGCCCAGACGACAGCCATCGAACTGCTCAACGTCTCCTACGACCCAACCCGCGAACTCTACCGAAGCATCAACGAGGCCTTCGCTGATGACTACCAAAAAAAGCACGGCACCGTCGTCTCGATCAAGCAGTCCCATGCCGCGTCGGGGAGCCAATCCCGGGCAGTGATCGATGGACTGGAAGCCGATGTGGTGACACTGGCCACCTGGCCCGATGTGGAGGCAATCGCCAAGTCGGGATTGATCCAGCCCGACTGGCAGGCGCGGTTCGACAACCAGTCGGTCCCTTACCACTCCGTCGTGGTGTTCGTGGTCCGCAAGGGGAATCCCAAGCGGATTGCCGATTGGTCAGACCTCGACCGTGACGGGATCTCGATCATCACTCCCAACCCCAAAACCTCCGGCAACGGCAAGTACAGTTTCCTGGCCGCGTGGGGCTCGGTGCTCGCTTCCGGCGGCTCGACCGACGACGCCCGGGGCTTCGTGCAACGCCTCTACCGCCGGACCCCGGTCCTCGACACCGGCGCCCGCGCCGCCACCGCCACCTTCTCGCAGAAGGGGATCGGTGACGTGCATCTGACATTCGAAAACGAGGCCCACCTTGAGGTCGAGGAGTCGAAGGGCGAACTCGAGATCATCTATCCCGCGCGTTCGATCCGCGTCGATCCCCCGGTGGCGGTCGTTGACACGAACGTCGACCGGAAGGCGACCCGGCATGCCGCCGAAGCCTACCTCGGGTTTCTCTACAGCGTTGATGGCAAGGAGATCATCCGCAGGCACCACTACCGGCCCTGGTTTGCCGATCAGCAGGGGCCGCCGGAAGGCTTTCCCGCCATCGAGATGTTCGACGTTGAATTCGTCGCCGGCTCCTGGAACGACGCCATGAAAAACCTCTTCGGCGAGGGGGGAGAGTTCGATCGGATTTACCAGCCGGCCGGGAATTGAACCGAACTATTTTTCAGGGCCCGATCAGAGCCTCACTCCATGCACTCCACCATGCCACCATCAGCCACCATCCCGCCTAGAAGCCGCAGACCACCCCCTTCCCGGCGGGCCTTTCGGACAGTGCTTCCCGGCTTCGGCATCAGCCTCGCGATCACGTCGCTGGTGATCGTGAGTCTCGTGATCTTTCCACTCGCGGTGCTGTTTCTCCGCGCTGCCTCGCTGGGGCCGGCCGGCTTCCTCGCCGCCGCCTGGACCCCGCGGGCCCGGGCGGCCTATGCGGTGTCGCTGGGGGCGTCGCTGGCGGCGGCGGGGATGAGTTCGCTCGTTGGATTACTCGTCGCCTGGGTGCTCGTAAGGCTGGAATTCCCCGGCCGGAGAATTCTCGACGCCCTCGTCGATGTCCCCCTGGCCCTCCCCACGGCGGTGGCGGGGCTCGTCTACTCGACGCTCTATGTGGAGAAGGGCTGGCTGGGGCAGTGGCTGGTGCCGCTGGGGATCCACGGTGCCTACTCGCGCTTGGGGATCGTGCTTGTGCTGGTGTTCGTCAGCCTGCCGTTTGCCGTTCGCGTCGTGCAACCGGTGATCGAGAGCCTCGACAAAGACACCGAAGAAGCAGCCCGCCTGCTCGGCGCCAGCCGGAGCCAGACGTTCCTTCGCGTCGTCCTCCCCGGAATCCTCCCGGCCGTTGTCACCGGCTTCGCGCTGGCGCTGGCCAGATCGCTGGGTGAGTACGGCTCGGTGGTCTTTATCTCCGGCAACATGCCCTTCAAGACCGAGATCGCCCCGGTGCTGATCGTCTCGCGACTCGAGGAATTTGCCTACGCGGAGGCCACGGCCATCGCGGTCGTCCTCCTGGCGATGTCGCTGGCGATGCTCGTGGTCGTCAACGTCCTCCAGCAGCGCCTGGTGCGCAACTCCCAGTGACTCTGCCCCTTTTTTTACCCGTCTTTCTCCTTTACCCCCCCAGCAGCACGATGGCCTCCAACAGCCGGTGGAAAAAGTCGCTCCTGAACTTTTTCCATTTGGAACACTACTGGAAACACCCTCTGTTTTCTGCGGTGCGACGCACTGGCCAGCGCCTTGCGCGGGGGCTGCGACAGTGGAGCCACAGCCTCTCCAAGGCCGCCACTGCCACGAGGCTGAGCGAGCTCCTCCTCATCGCTGCCGCGGTGGCATCGATCGGGCTGCTGATTGTCGTCCCGCTGGCGAGCGTCTTCGTTGCTGCCTTTGCCAACGGACCGCGGGCCTGGTGGGAGGCGATCGCCCACGATCCTGACACCCGCCATGCCATCTGGTTGTCGCTCACGGTGGCGCCGGTGGCAGTGGCCTTCAACACCATCTTTGGGATTGCCGCTGCCTGGCTGGTGGCCCGCTTCCGCTTTCCGGGACGGACGCTGCTGGTGTCACTGTTCGACGTGCCGTTCTCCGTGTCACCGGTCGTGGCCGGCCTGGCACTGGTGCTGATCTTCGGCCGGCAGGGGCTCTTCGGCCCGACGCTTGCCACGTTCGGCGCGAAAGTGATCTTCGCCTGGCCGGGGCTTGTGCTGGCCACAACATTCGTCACCCTCCCCATGGTGGTCCGCGAACTGATCCCGGTGATGGAGGCGATCGGGCCGGAGGAGGAACTGGCTGCCGTCAGCCTCGGAGCCAACGGCTGGCAGGTGTTCTGGCGGATCACCCTCCCCAACATCCGCTGGGCACTGCTGCATGGCATCGTGCTGGCCAACGCCCGGGCGATGGGCGAATTCGGCGCGGTCTACGTCGTCAGTGGTCACATCGCCGGCGCCACCGACACGATGCCGCTGCGGGTGGAGAAGCTCTTCCAGGAATACCGCACCCCGGCCTCGATGGCCGTGGCCAGCGTGCTGGCCGGGCTGGCACTGGTGACCCTCGTGGCGAAGGTGGTCATCGAGCGCCAGTTGGAGGCTGAATCGAAGGAATTAGAAGCGGCACGGGCGTCCGATGCCGGCACCGACCCGACCACGGGAGGAGATCTGTCATGAGTATCGGCGTCCACGGCGTGAGCAAGTCATTCGGCACCTTTCAGGCGCTGGAGAACGTTTCGCTCGACATTCCCCACGGCACCTTGCTCGCCCTCCTCGGCCCCTCGGGCTCAGGAAAGACGACGCTCCTGCGGATCATTGCCGGGCTGGAGGGGCCCGATGCTGGTCGCATCGAAGAGGACGGCCAGGACATCACCAACCGCCACGCCCGGCAGCGGGAGGTGGGATTCGTGTTTCAGCACTACGCCCTCTTCCGCCACATGAGCGTCTTCGAGAACATCGCCTTCGGGATGCGGGTGCGGAAGGCGCCGGCCGCCGAGATCACTTCCCGCGTCGAAGAACTGCTCCATCTTGTCCGTCTCGACGGTCTCGGTGCCCGAAAACCCGCGCAGCTCTCCGGCGGCCAGCGGCAGCGGGTAGCGCTTGCCAGGGCGCTGGCGATCAGGCCGCGGATCCTGCTCCTCGACGAGCCTTTTGGCGCCCTCGACGCCAAGGTGCGGGTGGAGTTGCGCCAGTGGCTCCGTCGCCTGCACGACGAGATCGGTATGACAAGCATCTTCGTCACCCACGATCAGGAGGAAGCGTTTGAATTGGCCGACGAGGTGGTGGTCATGAACCACGGTCGCATCGAACAGCGGGGCAAGCCCGACGAGGTGTTCGACAAGCCGGCGACCCCCTTCGTGATGGACTTCCTCGGCAACGTCAACCTGTTCCATGGGCGGGTCGAGAATGGCCGCGCCTTCTGGCACGGCGTACCGATCGACTACCCCGACTACCCGCACGCCCAGTCCCGGCCGGCACGCGTCTATCTCCGTCCCCACGAACTCGACATCGCCCGCACTGGCACAGCGGCGCCGGGCGGCCTTGGAGGCGCTCTTGCCGCAGCCGCCCAGAGTCTCCCGGCCACGGTCGTGCGACTCACTCGCACCGGTGCGATGACCCGTATCACCTGCCAGACTGGCGATGCTTCCCACGAGTTGCACGTCGATCTGCCGAGTGCAGTGGCGCGGGAGATCGCGTTCCAGCCGGGCGATTCAGTCGCGATCACGCCCCGGCATGTGCGGGTCTTTCTCCCCGATCCAGAGTACGTCATCTGAGCCCGCTCAACCGTTTCTACCCCCTCGCGTGCGAGCGCCCCACAGATCCCCATAGAGCACCGACATGAGTACCGACAAGCCGGGCAATCCTCCTTCCCCCCAGCCGCACTCCCCCGGCCTGGGTGCCAGCCCGCCGATCAGCGGCCGATCCGCCGAGCGACACCCCGCCATCGACCGCATCGACGACGCCCTCCGCGACCTCCGGTATGGATCGGTGCTGGCCATCGTGCAGGACGGGGTCGTCGTCCAGATCGAACGCACCGAGAAGACCCGGCTGACGAGGCCCGGCTGACAACTGGCCGCAGCGGGCCCCAGCGGATGGTTGCCGACAGACCTTCCGCCAAATGATCACCACTTGAGTGATCATTCTTGGATGGCATTCGCCTTCCACTCTGCCAGCCCCTCGGTGGTGCGCCCCCACGCGTTGGGCTGCACCCTTCAAAACAGGGGTAAAATGGGTCGATTTGCAGGCTCAAAGAATTTTTAAGCGCAAACGTTGACCAATACGATCGATTTTGTATGCTATCGATCATCACGATGTTTATCGAATCGATAATCATCAAGTTACAGCCCTCAAAGACCGAATTCTTCCCCATCCGCGATACCGACCGGAATGACCGGAGGGGAAGCGAAGGAAGGGCAGACAACCTCACCCGTTTTCTTCCTTGTTTTCTTTCACCACTCCAGTCAGGAAACTCCCATGTCTATCCGTCCCGTGTCTCCCCGGCGGGCGTTCACGCTCGTCGAGTTGCTCGTCGTGATCGCCATCATCGGGACGCTCGTCGGCCTCCTCCTGCCAGCGGTGCAGGCTGCCCGCGAGGCTGCCAACCGTGCCAAGTGCTCCAACAACATGAAGCAGATCGGCCTGGCGGTCCTCAACTACAGCAACTCCTACAACGGCATCCTTCCCAACAGCCACCGTCCCAACAACGGCACGGCCCGCATCGCGTGGGTGACCCGGTTGCTGTCGTACTTCGAGGAAGGCAATATCGCCAACCGCTGGGACATGTCCCAAAACTGGAGCAGCCTGACCCCCAACACCGCCGCCGGCTTCCAGGTGCCCAACGCCGTCTTGGCGATGACTCGCCTTCAGATGCTCAACTGCCCATCGAGCCCGGGCAGCAACGGCTACGACGGCGACCCCGACACCACCTCGACCCCATCCGGTTACCCCACCTCCGAAACCATCGCCACGCTCAACAGCGCTGGCAACGGTTTTGCCACCACCGGCCTGTTCTGCGCCACCACCGACTACTCGCCGACGACGTACGTCGACGTCCGTCTTGCCAACGGTGGCACGATCAACGACTCCTTCGCCGACGTGGCCAACTCGGCTCCCGCCAGCGCGCAGCGGTCGGGCGCTGGCGATGGTTTTTTGCCCAAGGATTACAACGGCACCGTGAAGCCCCGGATCCGCGACTGCACCGACGGCCTGTCGAAGACGATCGCCGTGGCCGAGAGTGCCGGCCGGCCCTACAAGTTTGTCCGCGGCAAGCGGGCTGACGGCGGTGGCGTGGTCTTCCCGAGCCGCCGCATCAACGGCGGCGGTTGGTGCCGCCCAGCCAGCGACTTCGGTTTTGATGGCTCGTCTGCCGACGGCACGCTGTTCGGTGCTGGCGCCACGCTGGCCATCAACGGCACCAACGGAGAGAGTGTTGAGACCGCTCCCTACAAGGGTTCTGTCTATGGCACCGAAGGCACCGGCGAGCCCTACGCCTTCCATGCCGCCGGGGCCAGCCACGTCTTCGGCGACGGCTCGGTACGGGTCCTCAACAGTGACATCTCGATCCGCATCTACTCAAGCCTCGTCACCCGGGGCGGCGGCGAGGCGACGAGCGTCGACTGACTGGCACACTCCGGCAATCACCCAGGCCCTCTTGGCCAGATGGTGACGACCGGGGCTTGACCGCGAAAAACCGGGGCCGGGACGGGGTGCATTCCCCGCCCCGGCCTCGATCGTTTGATTCCCTCGCTGCCCGTGGAAAAGTCATCCCTGACCTTTTCCCCCTTGAAAAACATCCTGTTTTCTCCAGGGCGACGCACTCGCGACCGCCTCGTGCCGCACGTGCCGGCAGTTTATCCACAGCCTGCGCGGCGGCCCTGCCCGGAGAACGGCCACACTTTCAAAAGCGACTCCGGCACCGTACCCTGACGGGTATTCAGCCCCACGCTCCTCCGGTGACGCCGCCGGCACGGCCTGGCCTGCCATGGCGGGCAGTTGGTGGCGATCGGTGCGATGCCTCGGGAAGACCTGCGGCAGGCGGGATTTGAAAGTTGGCATGAGCGACATCCTCTTCCACTACTACCGGGTCAACCCCACGACATGGTTCTACCTGTCGTCGCTCCTCTCGATCGCGCTGTTTTTCAAGTTCAACCGCGTCTTGAGCGTGCGGAATCTCGACCTCCTCCTGCTGATTCTGCTGGCTCCCGGTCTGTTGGCGGTGGAGTACGGCAGTTACCGGGCCAATCCCGCCGCCACCCAATTGGGGTTCATCTGGCTGTTCTCGATCTCGGCGGTGTTCCTGGTGCGGATGCTATTTGATTCGCTGATGGTGCGAAGGCCGCTGCTGGAGCCCAACCTGTCGACCGGGGGCTTGGTCTTCTTGGGGGTCTCGTTGCTGGTCTTCCTCCTGGCGAATGTGATCGCCACCCGTCCCCAGCAAGCGGACGTCGACGCCGCCGCCACCGCGTCACGCCTCGACACCCGGGAGCCGAATGTGGATGGCAACCTCGAGCGACTCGGGCCGGGCTACCCGCTCCTCTTCCTCCTCCCGCGGATCTCTGCGCAGAAGATCTTCTCTCCCGACGCCGACGGTGCCGGAACGGTGGAGTCGGACGGCGACAACCGGATCGTCAACGAGACCACCGCCCGCGTGATGGCAATCCTCGCCCAATTGGCGATCGTGACCGGGATGGTGTTCACCGGCTGGCGGCATTTTGAGAATGCCCGCTTGGGAATCGCGGCAGCGGTGCTCTACCTGCTCCTTCCCTACACGGCGATCATGACCGGCCGGGTCGACCACGCCCTGCCCGGTGCCCTGATCATCTGGGCAATCGCCACCTACCGGCGCCCACTGGCCTCAGGCTTCCTCATCGGGATGGCGATGGGAACGATCTACTACCCCGTCTTCCTCCTTCCCCTGTGGTGCAGCTTCTACTGGGAGCGTGGCATCCGTCGCTTCGCACTGGGAGTGGCAGCCGCCCTGGGGGTGCTGGTAGCGGCCCTGTGGATGCGGTCCCCCGACAAAGCGGTGTTCTTCGGCCAGTTGCGGCAGATGTTCGGCTGGATCTTCCCCAACGAGGTGAAGCTCGAGGGTTTTTGGGCTCTCGAGGCCAACGACGCCGTCTTCCGCTTGCCGGTGCTGGCGGCCTTTGTCGCCATGATGGCCACACTCGCCATCTGGCCCTCCCCAAAAAACCTGGGGACGCTGATGAGTTGCACCGCCGCGGTACTCCTGGGCAGCCAGTTCTGGAAGGCCCACGACGGCGGACTGTTTATGGCCTGGTTCCTGCCGGTGCTGCTGCTGGTGGTTTTCCGGCCCAACCTCGAAAACCGGGTGGCGCTGTTGGTCCTGAACGCCGAATGGTTCCCCCGCCGCCGCCGGCAGGCGGCTTGAGTCGGGAGCGAGACTGCCTACCGAGGAGTTGTCTGCGGGCAGATCGAGTCAGTCATCGCGGCGCAGATCGCTGTCGGCCGGCTGCTCGCGGTGGGCGAGAAAGTTTCGCCAAGCGGGCACATCCCACTGAAAATCCTGCCCGGTGATCTTCACCAGGGCACTCAGGGCCGCTTCATTCCGCACCCGCACCTTGCCCCGCTTCGGCCCGCCCCCCAGCGACAAGCCGCCACCGGAGGGAGTAAAGGTGACGCTCGTCTGCCCGTCAGACCGGCCGTCCCCACTGGCGGCGATGTGCTCGGTTTCAAGCGCCGCGACCAGCGCCTCGGTAGCCCCAGAGAGCCCCAGGGCACCGATCGCCCAAGCGGCCCGGTTGATGCGGGCGTTGTCAGGACCAGCCAAGCCCGCCACCAGCGCCGGTTCGGCAAACCGCGGGCCGAGCATCTGCAGCTTCTCGGTGGCCGTCGCGCGGGTGTCCGGATCGGGGTGATCGATCGCCGTCACCACCAACGCCGCCACCGCATCGGGAGTCTGGATCCGGGCCAGGGCCGCCATGTACAGGCTGCGGACCTGCGGCGCAGGCTCCCGGCTGAGAGCCTGGGTGAGGGCAGTCACCGCGGCGGCATCGGTCCGCTCGCGGATCTCCTCCGCGGCCGGGGCCGTCGTCGCCGGATCATCGAGCTGGCGGCGGAGTTTCGCCAACCGCTGCACCCACTGCTTCTGCGCGACATTGGCCCTGTCGGCGCGCTCCAGCAAATCGATCTCCTGCACCGTCCGCCAGACGCCTTGGGCGCGGATGAATCCGCGTTTGGTCATCAGTTCCTGTTGCGATTTTGCGCCCCCACTTGATGATGGGAGCGCGGCATCGCTCTCCGCAGGAGAGACCACGGCAGGCGGGGCCTCCGGCTCATCGCACCAAGCATTCCCAGCCACAGAGCAGATCACCAACACCACCAAACGGCCTGCCACCAGCAGATGGTGGAGACTGACCGGAACGTGGCTGGAGCGATGGCTCGACATGCGACTCGGCACATCAAGTGCCCCTCGAAGCAGGTTTGCCCCTGACGTGGCCGCTCGACGGCGGCCGCCTGGGGTGGCAACTCCCAGTCCATCATCGGCCTCCGGCGAGCGCCTGGATTGAGCCGATGTAAAAAGAAAAGATACGGAAGATGACGAAGGTGATCAGGGCCGCAACGATCGCCCAAACCAGAAAGCCACTGCCGCGAGCCACCGCTTCAAACCCCCTCCGGGCCTCCTCGTCGTACTGGCGGGCCAACCGCCCGAGCACCTCAGAGGTGTTTCCGGTCAGTTCGCCGACTGCCACTCCCTCGATGAGTGTGGTGGGGAAACGGCCGTTCTCGCGGAGCGTTTCGGCGAGCGTGGCCCCGGCCCGCAGGCGTTGCTCGACCCGGTCGGGATCGAGCCCAATCCCCGGCGCCACACTGGCTCCCAGCCGCACCAGCCGGCCGGCATCGAGTCCGGCTCCACTGGCCAGCGACGCCGCCCGGCACCAGGCCGCAGCCTCCGCGGCAAGGGCCGCCGACCCCAGCACCGGCAGCGGATGAACCAGCCGGCGGACGATGCCCTGGCCGTGCCAATTCGCGACGATCGCCCGCGCCGAGGCGGCCAGGGCCACCGCCAACACAGCCACCACCGACAGATAGGCGGCCAACCCGGCAGACCCGGTGAGACCGAGGCCGAGGATATCGACCGGTTGGTTATTCTGATCGCGGATCGCCCCGGCAATCCAAATCAGGAACCCGACCACCAGCAGCGCCACCCCCATTTGAAACGCCGGCCAGATCAGCCCGCGGACAAGTTCCCGCTGCGTCCGCACCGCGTGCTCCAGCAGTAAGGAGAGTTCGCGGAGCGTCTCGGCCTCGTGTCCAGTCTGGTCACCGACGGCCGCCATCCCCCGGACCAGCGGCGGAAAGGTGGCGCCAACTCGGTCCATCGCCGCCGCCAGCCCTTGGCCGTCGTCGAGAGCCCGCCCCACCTCCTCCATCGCCGGCCGCCAGCGTCTGGCTACCCGCTGGATCTCCCCCCGCCACGCCCGGCGGATATCGATCCCGGCCGACAGCGCAAGCGCCAGCCGCCCGAGCAGGTCAGCGATCTGTTTGGTCGGCATCTGGGAGGTGAAGACCATGGCGACTCCCGCTGGCGTTCCCGACCCTCGCTGCCGGTGAAAAAAGCATCCTTGAGCTTTTTCCACGAGAGAAACCGCTGGTTTTCTCAAGTGCTACGCTCTCGCGACCGGCTCGTGCAGCACCTGCCGGCAGTGTGTCCACGGCCTGCTCACTCTCGACACGACCCTAACACATCCCCCCGCCATCTGGTAGAAAACGCCCGTCGGGACAATGGACGCCCCGCCCCCTGCCTTTGCCCCTCCGCCCAGCCACAGCACCACCAAACCGCCCCTGCCCATGAAGGCTCCCTGGCAGTCTGTCGCGATCGTGGGTGTGGGATTGATCGGTGGCTCGATCGGCCTGGCGCTCAAGGCCCGGGGGATCGCACAGCGGGTGATCGGAGTGGGCCGCAGCGAGCCATCGCTCGCCGAAGCCCGCCGCCTGGGTGCTGTCGATGAGACGACGACCGATCTGGCCGCCGGAGTGGCCACGGCCAACCTGGTGGTGGTGGCCTCGAGCGTGGCCTCGATCGGCGAGTTGCTCGGACTGATCGACGCGGCTGCCCGCCCGGGCACACTGCTCACCGACGCCGGCAGCACCAAAGGATCGATCGTGGCTGGCTGGGAGAAGATGCGCCGCAGTCGGCGGTGCAGATTTGTCGGCAGCCACCCGATCGCCGGCAGCCACCGCAAGGGGCCGGCGGCCGCCGCGGCCGATCTGTTCACCGGACGGGTGACGGTCGTGACGCCGGCCAAGGCCACCCCCCAGCAGGACACCGAAGAGGTGGCGGCATTCTGGTCGGCGCTTGGTTCAACGGTGTTTCTCATGCCGCCGAAGGATCATGACCGCCTCCTCGCCGCCACCAGCCATGTCCCCCACGTCGTCGCTGCGGCCCTCGCCGCCGCGACCCCAGCCGAATCGATCCCCTTGACTGCCGGTGGCTGGCGGGACAGCACCCGCATCGCCGCCGGTGATCCCGGACTGTGGGCCGATATTCTCCTCGACAACGCCCCCGAGGTGGTCCGCGGACTGAGGCGGGTGGCGGGGATGACCGCACGGATGCAGAAGGCACTGGAGACGCACGACCGTCGGGCTCTCCTCTCGCTCCTCGAACGGGCCAAGGAACGTCGTGATGCTGTGGGAAGTTGACGTCCTCGCACGAGACCCCGCGACTGACCATGCCGCGCGCGGCGTGGTAGCGGGCCTCCGCGAACTCGGAGTGAGTGATTGCACCGCCGCCCGCACCGCCGCCGGCTGGCTGATCGAGGGTCCGCTGTCGCGGGGGGAGGTGGAGCGGATCGCTGTCGAACTGCTCGTCGATCCGATCACCGAGACATTCCAGATTCTCTGCCTCACCGGCGGGCCCGATGGTCAGCAGGGCACTCCCTCTCCCGATCCGCACTTGCCGGTGGTGCTCCATGTCCTCCCCAAGCCGGGCGTCACCGACCCGGCGGCACAGAGCGCCATGACCGCCATGGGGTTGCTGGGACTGTTGCCCACCGCGGTGCGGAGCGTGCGGAAGTATTGGCTGCCTGCGACCGTCGTCGCCGACGCGGAGAAACTGGCCTGGAAACTCCTCGCCAGTGAAGCAATCCACGACGTCGTGGTGGGTGGATTGCCATTGCGCTCCCTGCAAGGGGGACGTCCCTGGACGTTCGCGCAGGACGCCGTGCCACTCGACGGACTCGACGACGCCGCCTTGGCCCGTCTGAGCCGCGAGCGCTGCTTGGCACTGACGGCTGCGGAATTGTCGGCCGTCCGCGACCACTTCCTGAGCATCGGCCGGCCGCCTTTCGAGATCGAATTGGAGACCATCGCCCAGACGTGGAGCGAGCATTGCTGCCACAAGACGCTCGGCAGTCCGATCGATCACGAGGGACCGGACGGCCCCGTGCGCTACGACAACCTCCTCAAAGAGACGGTCTTCGCAGCGACGCGGAAGGTTCGCGAGACGCTCGGTCCTGGTGACTGGTGCGTGAGCGTCTTCCGCGACAATTCCGGCGTGGTGCGGTTCGACGGTGATCACGACATCTGTATCAAAGTCGAGACCCACAACCATCCCTCCGCCATCGAGCCCTACGGTGGAGCCGCGACGGGCCTGGGAGGGGTGATCCGCGATGTGCTCGGCACCGGATTGGGCGCCAAGCCGATCGCCAATCTCGACGTCTTCTGCGTCGGCGATCCCGACACCCCAGCCGCCTCACTGCCCCCGGGGGTGATCCCACCGCGCCGCCTGCTGGCGGGTGTGGTGGCCGGTGTTCGCGACTACGGCAACCGGATGGGCATCCCCACGATCGCCGGTGCCGTTGCCTTCCATCCCGGCTACAGCTGCAACCCGCTGGTGTTCTGCGGCACCGTGGGAATCATGCCGCGCAACTCCGCCAACGGTGTGGTCCACAAGGGGGATCTGGTGGTGGTGGCCGGTGGCCGCACCGGTCGCGACGGGATCCACGGCGCCACCTTCTCGAGCATCGAACTGACCAGCGACAGCGAAACGCAGTCCGGGGGATCGGTGCAGATCGGTCACGCCATCCACGAGCAGATGCTCGTCGAATTCATTCTTGAGGCCTCGCGGCAGCGACTGTTCCACGCCATCACCGACTGCGGTGCCGGCGGGCTCTCCAGTGCCGTGGGGGAAATGGGGGTCGAACTGGGCGCGACGGTCGACCTCGACAGTGTGCCGCTGAAGTACGACGGGCTGTCGGCCACGGAAGTGTGGATCTCGGAAGCGCAGGAACGGATGGTGCTCGCGGTGGCACCAAGCGATTGGGAGAAACTGGCCCGCATCGCTGCCGACGAGGGGGTCGAGGCGACCGTGATTGGCACCTTCAGCGGCTCCGGTCGGATCGAACTCCGCTGGCAACAGCGGGTGGTGGGGGACATCGAGTGCCACTTTCTCCACGACGGCCGCCCCCGGCAGCGGCTGGTCTCTCGGAGCGTGCCGGTCCCCCAGGAGCCGTTGTCCTGGTCGGCTGAAGCCAGCGATCTGAGTGCCATCCTCTTGGCGGTGCTGGCCGCGCCCGATGTGGCCAGCAAGGAATGGATCATCCGCCAGTACGACCATGAAGTGCAAGGCTGCAGTGTGGTCAAACCACTGCTCGGTCCCGGTGAGGGCCCCGCCGATGCCACCGTGATCCGGGGCGTGCTCGGTCGCGATCGGGGGATTGCGTTGGGGGTCGGCCTCCGTCACCGGATCGGCCCCCACGACCCGTGGCAGATGGCAGCCGGTGGGATCGTCGAGGCGGTGGCCAACGTGATCGCCACCGGTGCCGACCCAGACCGGATCGCGCTCCTCGACAACTTCTGCTGGGGCGATACACGCCGCCCCGAATCGCTCGGCACGCTCGTGGAGGCCTGCCGCGCCTGCCACGATGTCGCCGTGGCCCTTTCCGCACCGTTCGTCTCCGGGAAGGACAGCCTCAACAACGTCTTCGCCTGGCACGACGCCGACGGCCAGGCCCGCGAACTTTCCATTCCCCCCACGCTGCTCGCCACCGCCATGGGGCAGGTGGATGACGTGCGGAAGGTGGTGACTCCCGATCTGAAACGCGTCGGAAGTCGCTTGGTGGTGATCGGCGTCTCGCGTGACGACCTCGCCGGCAGCCAACTCGAAGGGCTGGGGATCGTCCGTGGCGGAAAGGTACCGGCGGTCGACGCTGCCGGCTGTCGCTCGACGTTCCTGGCAGTGGCTCGGTTGCTCCGTTCGGGCGACATCCTCGCCTGCCATGATGTCTCCGACGGCGGCCTGCTCGCTGCGATTGCCGAGATGGCCATCGGTGGCGGCCTCGGGGCGACGATCGACCTGACGGGTGCCCCTGCCATCCTCGACGCCACCCACGGACCGCACCGCGACTTGGCCGTGGCCTTCGGCGAGTCTCCTTGCCGCTTCGTCTGCGAAGTCTCCGCGGCGGCAGTGGAACGGATTGCCGGCCTGCTCGGCGACATCCCCTGGGGATGGATCGGCGACGTCACCGCCGCGCCACTGCTCGCCGTCCGCGGCCGGGACGGCGCTGCCTCTGCCCAGATTCCCGTCGAGCGCCTGCGGGCGGCATGGCGGGGCCAGACTCCCACCCACTGACACCTGTTCCCCTGGCCTGGAAATTATTCATGCTTTCCCCCCGAGCCCTCATCCTCCGGGCCCCCGGAACCAACTGCGATCACGAAACGGCCTACGCCTTGGAGCGCGCCGGAGCGATCAGTCGCCGCGTGCACGTGCGGGCTCTGGCCCAGAAGCCGGCTCTGGCGGACGACTCCCAGATCCTCTGCATCCCGGGGGGCTTTTCCTACGGCGACGACATCGCCAGCGGCCGGATTTTTTCGCTGGAGCTGAAGACGAGGCTCGCCGATCTGCTGGCACGGTTCCGCGACCGGGGAGGTGTGGTGCTGGGGATCTGCAACGGCTTTCAGGTGCTGATGCAGACCGGCCTGCTGGTGGCGGACGGAAACGGCCAGCCACGGGCGTCGTTGGCCCACAACACCTCCGGACAGTTCACCGATCGCTGGGTGCAACTTCGCGCCGCGCCTGGGAGGTGCGTGCTCCTGCAAGGGCTCGACGCGCCGTTCGATCTGCCCGTGGCCCACGGTGAGGGCCGGTTCGTGTCCCGTTCTCCAGCCGACTTCGAGTCCCTCGCCGCCGCGGGACAACTCGTGCTTCGCTACGCCCCCCACGCCTGCAATCCAAATGGATCCGAGGGGGATGTGGCGGGGGTCTGCGACACCACAGGCCGGGTGTTGGGACTCATGCCCCACCCGGAGCGGTTTCTCGATGCCACGCAGCATCCCGCCTGGAATTCACATCTCGACGCCGCCGCCAGTGGCGTCGGGCTGACGATCTTCGCCAACGCCGTCAAGGCGGTGGGATAGCAGCCCGTCGAGGGGGGCAGCGGCCCTGCCATGGCGTTGACGCCGATCCTGCCTGGGCCTACCCTCTCCCCCCTCGAAGGCTTCTCGGCGCCCGCTCGGCTTCCGCATCGTCTGCCGGCGGCGTTGGTCATTCCTGCAGGCTCCACGCCATGCGACCTTCCGCCAACGGCGTACCACGGCATCGGTGCCTCGGCTGGCTGCTGGGCGCCATGATCGCGGCGCAGGGCTGTCTTTCGGCGCCGGTGCTGGACGGCCTGCTTCTCCACAGCGAATCGTCCCCCGCCGGACCGTATGGCGGCAAGTCGATGCGGCCCGCTGCCAAGACGATTCCGCTGGAAGTCTTCTTCCTCCGCTTTGATCAGGACGATCCGGGGCAAGCCGAGTTGCTCTGGCAGCAGGTCGATGAACAGCGGATCGACGACGACCTCCGCCGTCGTCTGGCTGCCAACGGCCTGCGGGCGGGGATTCTCTTGGGAGGCCTTCCAGGACCGTTGCTTGCAGCGCTCGAGCCTCCCCTGACGACCGAGGAGGGCCTGCCGCCTGCCGCCAACACCGCCGATGCCACCCCGCCGGTGATCCGCCGCGTGCTCCGGATCCTCCCGGGCCGGGAGAGCGAACTGGTCGGCCTCCGCGCCCGGCCAGAACTGGTGGTGCTCGAGCACGATGGGAGCGATGTCCGCGGCGCCAGCTACAGCGATGCCCTTCCCCATTTTTCACTGCGGGCTTGGCCGGCAGCCGACGGTCGCGTCCGCGTGGAACTCGTCCCGGTGATCCGCCACGGCCCCCACGAGCGGACGTTCGTGGGGGAAGACGGCGCCTTCAAATTGGAGGCGGGGCAACGCAAGCGGGTGCTTGACCGCCTCCGCTGCGAAACAAATGTCCCTGCCGATGCCATGCTGGTGATCGGCCCAGCCGGTGAACCAGGCTCAACCGTCGGTGATGCGCTGTTTCGGCAGCGGGGGGAGGGAAGACGGGAACTGCGCCTCCTCGCCCTTCGGCCCCTGGCGAGGGGAATCGATCCGATGTTTGCCCTCCGCAACGGTGGCAGCGAGGGGGGCGATGAGCTGTCGTCGGCGGGAGAGGGACTGTTCTCCCCGGTTGTTCCTGCCATCGGATCGCCGTTTCCCGGAATCCTTCCCCAGGCACCTTGAAGCCAGGCGGAATGGGGGGATTCTGCCGCGATCCTCCGGCCATCCGAGGAGGAAACCTGCGTCATCCTGGCAAGGAGCGCTAGCACCGCAGGGATGACATGGCGCGGGGATTCCAAGCATGCCGATCGAGTGGAGCGGAGACGATGCCTCACCCTCACGGCCGCAGCCGCCGGCACCGTCCGGCGGGGAGCAGCCTCGCAGATCACGGAACCGTTCATGACCACGTCGTCAGAATCTGCGCGCTCGCACCGCCCCAGAGCGGTCACCGTCTTCGGAGCCGCACTCGTCGCTGGTGCGGCAGCGGCCTTCGGCGTCAACCGCGTGCTCGACACGCACCTCGCTCAATCCCGGCCACAGGTCGAGATGGAACCGATTTTGGTGGCGTTGCGATCGCTGCCCGCCGGGTCGCCCGTCACCGTCTGGGACGTGGCGTTGAAGGATTGGCCGAAGGCCATGGTCCCGTCGTCGGCGCTGCGCCTCAGCGCCAACCTCGACAACCTCGTCGTCCGCCATCCTCTCCGGGAAGGCCAGCCGATTCTGGCGGTCCAATTGGGCAAACTTGAAGGGGGAAGTGAGCCGGCTTCCAGTGGCATCGCCACGATGACGGCATCTCCCCGCACCACGGCCGAAGGCGACCTCTGGGAGCCGACGACTGTCGTCTCACCGGCCCCGACAATCGCCGCGCGGATCCCCGCGACAGTCGCCACACGGCCTCCGGCAACGCCCCTTGCGCCGATTGTCGCCGCTCCCTCAGCGCCGACAGTGCCCGCACAAGCTGCCGATCAGGCCACGTCGATCGTGACGACCCAGAGCCCAGCGACTCCAGCCACCAGCACGGCCCCCTCGGCCGAGCCCTCGCCGGCTCCCACCGGATCGCTCGCCGTTGAGCCGGTCGTCGTGTCTTCCGAAACAGTCCCCGCCGCCAACCCCGGCACCGCTCTTCAAGTCGCACCGGAGACAGTCGCCTCCAATTCACCGTCGAGCGCGGTCGATGATGCGGGTGCCGCTGCCGGTGGATCGACGGCCACCTCCGCAAACCGCGTAGACGGAACACCCTCTGCCCAAGCGCTGGCCGACGACACGGTGGCTGCGGCACCGGTCACCGTGGAGAAACAGAACCCCCGCTCTGGCCAGATGGGACGGCCCTCGACGATCCAGTTTCTCACCGTTCCCGATCGTGAAGCGCTCCAGGCCACGGCGACGTCGGAGACGGCAGCAGCACCGCTCCCTAGCCCAGCCACCGATCCAGCGCGATTCCTCGTGACCGAGCCGGGACGACTCCCCCAGGCGACGCGACAGCAGTCTCAGGCCACTGCCCGCCAGCGGACGGCGGCCGCGCCGCAGTCGCGAAACGGACAGGTCCGCCCCGCCGCGCCCCGCGTCCAACGCAGCGCCACCGGCTCCCGCACCAACTGAGCCCAGCGGCCGACAGGGCCCTCCTGGCAGGCTGTCGATCAGCCAGTCAAGGTGCGGCTGGACTTCGCGCCCGCTGCCCGTGGAAAAAGTTCAGAGACGACTTTTTCCAGAGGCTGCTATCGAAGTGCCACTCTGGCCAGTCCCTTCCTGCAGCGAACGATCAAGAGTCCCGCGATGCCTGTCGCGAGGAGGGTCGAAACCTGTGAGGGTTCAGGAACGATTCGTACCGTGAGCTGCCCTGTGGCATCGCGAAACTGGTAGCGAACCCCAAGCGGGTTTGTTCCGCTCCAGATGCCGCTGGCATCAGTTAAAAAGGTGCCTCCCACCTCAATGCTCGAGAAATCCCCGCTCGCTGTTGCCCCGCCCGTCATATTGAAGACGGTGAAAACATCCTCCGCACTGGGGGTATAGCTTGCGATATTGAAGACCAACTCACCTCCGTACTGAACGCCTCCACCAAGAAGATTGATCGACGTAAAGCTGTTTATTGAATTGAGCAGGAACAAGGTCGTTGATCCCGCCTGCAGCGTCAGACCGTTGGTGAAGCTCAGCGAACCGACTCCGTCATATCCTGGCGCGAGTGTTCCTCCGCTCGTCATCGCGGCAGCACCGCCAATGCTCCCATTACCACCGAGCGTGCCCGAGTTTGTGACCGTCACCGCAGAGGTTCCAAGGGCCGTACTGCTGTTGGCGAGCAAGACTCCCGCCTTGACGCTCGTAAGACCAGAGAAACTGCTGTTGTTGCCATTGAGGATCGTCGTGCCGCTTCCCAACTGATTGATCGCTCCATTGCCATTGTCGCTGATGTTCGCTGCGATTGTGACGGCGTTGACTTGGTTAAAGTTGATGGTGCCAGTTCCTGCTCCAAACACGATCGCCGGGGCGGTGATCGCGCCGGCCGTGTCAACTCCTCCGAAAGAGCCGATGTTCAGCGTGCCCACAGAACCGGCCAATGAGGCGATCGCGATGCCACCAGAGGCCACAACAAGGGCTCCATCTGCCACAGTCAAGGATCCGCTCCCCGCATACCCGATCGAGAGTGCCCCGGTGGTGTTCAATGTGGAAGAGATCCCGCTTGAGCCAGTCACAAGCACAGAGTTATCGAGAGAGGTATTTGTGTTGCTGATGAAGAAGTTGGCACTTCCCATCCATCCTCCGTTTGTGACACTCAGGCTATTGCTTGATCCACCATTCCCAAGGATCACATCGCCGTCATTCGTCCATAATGATCCCGATCCGGAAACAGTCACCGAATTACCGAAAGCACTCGTGGTGTTTCCGATGGTTGCCGAGCCGCTCGTCACGCTCCCGCCGTTGGCCACAAGCAGCGAATTAGCGGATGAATTGAAGCTCTGGCTGTAGGTTCCAACAATCAGGGATCCAACGTTTGTCAGCGACGACCCCGCGCCATCGACAGTGACACTGTTATTGGATCCAGAGATGCCGATGCTCGTGGAAAGTGTTGACGAGACAGTCGCACCATTGCGAATCACAAGACTGTTGCCACTGCTGACATTGCCAACCTGGAGCTCCCCCGCAATGAGTTTGCTTCCGGGATCAGTAATGAGTGCCCAATTATTCGAGGAAGTGGTCAGGGCATCGGAGTTCTTCTGAAGGTCCGTTCCGATGATCGTAGCGAAGGAATGCAACTCTCCCCCGTTCGCCACCACGAGGGAGATGCCGCTGTTCTTATTTCCGACGGTGACGGTCCGAGGACCTCCCAACTCGTCGGGCGCAATGGCGTCGACGAGGTAAATATCGAGGATTCCTCCGTCCACCATCAACTGGCCACCGTCGACACGGTACCCCAAGCCCGTATGACTGATCCCCGTCAGAATCGTCGTGCCGCTGCCGTACTGCTGGATCATGGCATACGAACTCGTACTCGCCGCCCCTGCGATCGCACCCCAGATTGTCAGCGTATCGGACTGGTTGAGGCCAAGACTTCCCGTTCCTTCGCCGAAAGTTATGAGAGGAACATTGAGGGTCATACGTGAGTCGGATCCTCCCTTGAGCCCGACTTCTACCGTGCCGACCGAGCCGGTGGTACCAGAGATGATGAGATCCGCAGCGCTCAGCGTCCCCCCTGAAGTGATCGTCAACGTCCCCGTCCCCACCAGACCGGGCCAATCAATAGGGGACGCTCCCACCCAAACCGACCCGCTGTTTGTTAAGGCGGACCCCGCGTCTGAAATCTGCACTGAATTGGCGGTTCCTCCGAACGAACTGATGTAAGTGTTGGAAGCACTCACCTCGGCACCGCTCGTAATCAGAAGGCTATTATTGCTTCCGCTGTAACCCACGTAGAGGTCTGCGCTATTCTGCCAGACTGAGTTACTTCCCGTCACCTGAACCGAGTTATTCGAAGATGCTGGATCGTATCCGACAAACCCTGATCTGTCGGCCACCACGGCCCCATTGGAAATCGTCATCGTGTTGCCCGATCCCAGATTTCCCACAGAGAGATTTTGGGAGTTTGCCAGCAGCGTATTTCCATTCGTGACCGTGAGGGAACTGTTGGAATCATTGGCTGTATTGCCGACATAGGCATAGGCGTAAGTGCTTGTGCCGCTGGCAAGGGAGAGTGCAGCTCCGTTGGCGACAGAGAGGATGGCGATAGGCCCCGGAATAACCTCGGCGGTGGCGACCGGGGGGCCCGCAGTGATGCCTTCGGTCGTGTACGTACTTAACGACATTGAAGCACTCGAATTATTGCCGGCAATGGCCCCAAAGAGACTTGTCTTCACGCCGCTTGCATTATCAATAAGCCCCAGAATCAGATTTCCCTCTGGCGTCGCGGATCCAATCAACGTGAAGTCGCCATTTGCGCTGGTGCCAGAACCATAAAAGTAACCGCTGTTGTACGTGCTGACAGAGAACAGGCCGCTGCCATTTGACCCACACAGAGCGGCGTCGTTGAATTTCCAGGATGTCCCCTGCATCCATTCCCAATTTGTTGATAAGAGGGCTGGGTCGGTCGGAGTGTCCTGGGGGTAATCAGAGCCTGAATAGGGAGCCATGTAGGCCCAATGGGTGACGTTTGCACCGGTAGTGACTTGGGAAAACATTTGCATCTCGATCAGATTAGACCCGCTCACGCTGCGATAGTTGCCAAGCGCTATCGTGACATCGCCGTTTGTCTCGGTAAAATCGATCAGAACCTGTCCGGCACTATTGATCACTCCGTTCATTACCGTACCGGTTGCCGTTTGGGGTGTTCCCCCAGACATGGGGACCGTGAGTGATTGCGAAGAGGTCCCCGTGAAAACTCCATCCACGCAATCGGCGATGTACCAGAGCGTTTGATCCCCGGCTTGAACAGTCTGGGTCAAATTCGATGCGACTGTCATGTAGGACAACATATTCTGAGTCGGCACATACCACTGGGATCCGGTGAGCATGCTGTCCCAGCTCGTATCAGTTGTTTGGGAATACACTCTCCCCGAGATAGCCAAGAGCAGAACTGCCAGCACAATGCGCAAGGATTTATCGATCATGATGGTTTGAAAGTTGTTTTCACTGCTGGTTCGAAAAGTCATTTATGGACTTTTTCTACTTCGGACAGACGCGGTTGTTTCGACTGCTGCGCACTCGAGACCGCCCCCTCCAGCAAGGCCCGCAGCGTATCCACGGGTTGCTAGGGTGCATCGGCTTCCATGAGGTCATCCATCGCGGCGGTGGGTGAGACCGCCAAATACTTCCCCCCGCAGCGGGCTGCCAATTCCGCCAATCGCAAAGAGCGCTGCTCCTCGGCGCCGAACTGCACTACCATGCAGCGTGCGCCGCCGGCGAGGCGGGCGAGGCGTTCCAGTTCGGCCTCCGAGAGGTCGTCTTTGGCGTCGGCGTCGGTGAGGAGAAAAATGACGTCGGGATCGAGCCGGAACGCAGCCGCCAGCGGTTCGGCATGCCGCGTTCCTCCGTCGGCTCTTACCCCCTGGATGAATCGGCGGGCGCTGCGGCGATTTTCCTCGGTGGCAAAGAGCAGCCTGCCCCGAGTCCCCGGGGGGGAGAAGACCTGCAGTCGCTCGTTATAGAAGATGAGGTAGAACTGCTGGACGTCGCCGAGTTCATCAATGCTGCGGATCAATTCCTCCTTCGCTGCAGCCAAAGGCGCGCCCTCAGGCTGCCCCATGCTCGCCGAGCGATCGAAGACATAGACAAACCTGTTGCCCTTCGCCTCCAGCCCGAAGATCCCCGTCCGGACTCCTCCCGGCGATCTGGCTCCGGGGGGGAGTTGCGCAACCGCCCGATGCGATGCGGATCCCGTCCCGGAAAGCGGCAGGCCCGGACAACCGACGAGCACCGCCACCATTAGTCCACGGATGACGATCGCGGTCAGTTGGGACCGACGCCGCGGCGATCGCGCACGCGATTGCTTTGGCAAGGCAATTGACGGCATCGGAGGCCTCCATTCCCGTTCCCATTGCATGGCACGCTCCCGGACGACGTTCGCAGCGGCAGCGCCCCGCCGGCCGGCTCAGGGTTCGATGACGATTTTCCCCGCCAAGGCGCCGGTCCGCCCCAGTGTTCCGGCCTCTTGGAGAGCGTGGGCCGAGGCGGTCTCTTCGAGCGGCAGCACTCGGTCGATCGGCACCCGCAGACGCCCCTGGGCCATCCAGCGATTAATGTCGATAGCCGCCGCGGCCTGTCGCCGCCAGTCCGCCTTGAACATCGCAAACCCCACCATCCGGCAACCCTTCACATAGAACGGCCCCACCGGAAACTGCGGCCGCGAGTCGCGGCCAGCCATGAGGACGATCCTCCCCTCCTCAGCAAGCAGGTCGATGGCTCGATCGAAGGCCGGTTCGCGCTGCGTCTCCCAGTAGACGTCGATCCCACCCGGCGCCGCAGCCCGTGCCACCGCCACCAAATCCTCCCGGGAATAGTCGAAGACCATCTCGGCACCCAGGTCCCTGACTCGCTGTCGCTTCTCCTCCGTACCGGCGGTGCCGATCACCCGGGCCTCCAGAGCCCGTGCTACTTGCACAACCGCCGTGCCCACCCCCCCGGAGGCACCGTTGACGAACACCGTCTCGCCAGACTGCAACGCAGCGTGGGTGACCAGGCCCAGGTGGGCGGTGATCGACACCAGGGCCGCCGCTGCCGCGTCGCGGTCGGAGACAGAATCTGGCGTGGGATAAAGCCATCGTTCATCGACTGCCGCCAATTCGGCAAACGTCCCCTGTCGGCCCAGCAATCCTTGGTTTGATCCCCAGACCCGCATTCCTGGCCTCAGGCCGACGACGTCGGCACCGACTTCCACAACCTCGCCTGCCAGGTCGCATCCCACGATGAATGGCAGCGGAAGCGGAAACGCCACCGCCCCGCTACGGACGAAAGTGTCGATCGGATTGACCGCGCAGGCCCGGACCCGCACCAAGACCTGGCGCGGTCCGGGCAGCGGATCGGGAAACTGCCCGACCTCGATCACGTCCGCCCCGCCTGTCCGGGTGATAAAAGCAGCTCTCATCGCCGTCGGCCCTGCAGGTCACCGGGCGGTGCAGTGGGCTTTCCACCCCGCCCAGCGAGAATTCCCACCCCCCCGCCAACGGCCGCCAAGGCGCCCAGCAGGGCCGCTGCCCGGAGGCCGTCGCGGAGACGCGTGTAAAAGGTAGAACGGTTCAACGACTTCGCTTCCTGCTCCGTCAGCGGTCTTTCGAGTGCTGTCATCTCCAGTCGGGTACGGAACGCAGTGATCACGTCCGTGGCGGAGGCCGCGTTGACCGAAGCCTGGAGTACGGCGCTGTCGAGGAGCTCGAATTCGGGCGGCGTCACCAGCATCGATCCCAGGCCACACCCGATGGCCAGCAGGCTGCCGGCCAGCAGCAGGGTGTGGAGGATCGTCCAGCCAGCGGCGGTGGCCCGCCGCCCGACGACGGCCTCCGCGGCGGCACGGGGCAACTGCCCCAAATCCCGCAGCTTCGGCACCGCTTCCAGACGGCCACAGGCCGGGCAACCAATCTGGCCACCGGCCTGCGCCGCCGAGACCGGAATGTCCGCGCCACAGGCGCAGGGGAGCAGATACGCGTTCATGGAGAATTGAATCCGGAGGCCGTAGAAACACCGTGCCCGGAGTTTTTTACCATTTGAACGCTGATTCCTCGAACAATCCGTGCCGGAAGGGGAAAAAATGTTGGCCTTCCATGCCTCGCCGCGGCATAATCCTCTGCCTTCCGGACTCCGGCCATGGCGACGCATCAGCGGCTCACAACACGAGCGTGGTGGTCCTTGGCCCCCCGAACTGGCTCCCGACTGGCTCGATCGGACGCCCACAGACGGCTCGCTGCCAGATGTGGCTTCCCTGAGAAGTGCGGTTGTCTTGGGCTCTCTGGCATGCCGGAGAGCCTGCCGGCACCGTTGCCATCATCCCAATTCATCTCGCCGTCGTGAGCACGCCGGCGAAATGAACGTTTTGTCCGTCGCCTTGCAGTTCTCCTGCCCGGCGGCAGGCGGAACGGTCCGCTGGTTCTTCGAGTCCTATTCCGGTGAGTGTCTTTCGGCGGCGTGTCTTCGCTCGGCACGGTGTCGGAGTCTGCGTCGCGAAAAAGAGGAGGGATTCTGTCCGCTGGACTTGCCCACCCCTTGAATCACACTGTCGGCGTTCCGAATGATGCCTCCGGCGACCGCGGACTGCGGCCGTCGACAGGCGAGCGGGGCGTTGGGCCCAAGACCCTGAAGTCGATGATGAAGCAGATGAAGAAGTAGAGCAGTCAGTCTGTGACGCCGCCGACCAACCGGTGGCGTCCCCCGCCCAGCCTAGTGAATCCGTTTCCCGAAGGAGCTGAAGCCTTGTACGACTCGCTGCTGGATGAACTCGAGGACGACGTCGTCTCCAATCCTCAGGACGTTGAGGATCTGACCGTCAAGGTTGTCGATGCCGAAGAGGCCGACGCCGATCTCATGGCCGACGATGACTCGGGAGGACTCGCCGACGGCGAGATCGATGCCGATGCCGAAACCGACGTCGAGGCTAGCGGTGAGGCCGAGGACGTTCTCATCGAACAGAACGAGAACTGGTCTGACGACCCTGTCCGCATGTACCTCACACAGATGGGAGAGATCCCCCTGCTGACCCGGGCGCAGGAGATCTATCTCGCCCGTCAGATCGAGACAACACGCGCCAATTTCCGCGCCAAGCTTCTCGAATGTGAGTACGTCTGCCAGCAGGCCTTCAAGGTGCTCTCCCGCGTTCACCGCGGGGAACTGCCGTTCGACCGCACCGTGCAGGTGTCGGTCACCGATCGCCTCGAGAAGGACCAGATCCTCGGCCGTCTCCCGCACAATCTGCGGACGCTCGATGTGCTGCTGCGTCAGAACAAGAACGACTACCGCATCGCGCTGTCGAAGAAGCGGAAGATGCAGGAGCGCCGCGAAGCCTGGGCTCGTCTCGGCCGTCGTCGCCGCCGCTGTGTCCGGCTGGTTGAGGAACTCGGGCTGCGGACCCAGCGGATCGAGGCCATGATCCCCACGCTCGAAGACTTCGTCCGCCGCGTCAAGGAACTGCGGATGAAGATTGACGCCCACAAGAAGGGGAAGCAGCCCCCCTCTGGCAGGCAGAAGTTGGTGGAAGAATACCGCGTGATCCTCAAGGCCTGCCACGAAACTCCGCGGAGCCTGAAGCGGCGTGTGGCCGAGATTCGCCAAATCTACGCTCAGTATCAGAAAGCGAAGCGGGGACTGTCGGAGGGCAACCTCCGGTTGGTGGTCTCGATCGCCAAGAAATACCGCAACCGCGGTCTGTCATTCCTCGATTTGATCCAGGAGGGGAACGCGGGCCTGATGCGGGCCGTCGACAAGTTCGAATACCGCCGCGGCTTCAAGTTCTGCACCTACGCCACGTGGTGGATCCGGCAGGCGATCACACGGGCCGTGGCTGATCAGAGCCGAACGATCCGGATTCCCGTGCACATGGTCGAGACCATGTCGCGGGTGCGGAACGTGGCCCGCCAGTTGCTCCAGGAATATGGTCGCGAACCGACGATCGAGGAGATCGCTGCCCGGGCCGGCACGCCCGTCGACGAGACGCGCCGTGTTTCGGCGATGAGTCGCTACCCGATCAGCCTTGATCGGCCGGTCGGCAACAGTGAGGACAGCCACTTCGGTGACCTGCTGCCCGACACCGGTGCCGAGAACCCGGCTGTGGGAGCGGCTCAGGAGATGCTCCGCAACCGGATCGCGAAGGTGCTCAAGTCGCTCAGCTACCGGGAGCGGGAGATCATCAAGCTCCGTTACGGACTCGGGGACGGGTACAGCTACACGCTGGAGGAAGTTGGGCACATCTTCAAGGTGACGCGCGAGCGGATTCGGCAGATCGAAGCCAAGGCCGTCCGCAAATTGCAGGCCCCGGCCCGCAGCGAGGAACTTTCCGGTTTCCTTGATTAAGCCTGATTAAGCCTGATCCAGCATGATCATGCATGATCATGCCAGTGCTTTTGATTCGCTCAGGGCCTCGGTGGCGTTCTCGCCACCGAGGCCCTGCCGATTTCGGAGTCCCTGCCGATTTCGGAGTCCCTGCCGATTTCGGAGTCCCTGCCGATTTCGGAGTCCCTGCCGATTTCGGAGTCCCTGCCGATTTCGGAGGCCCTGCCGCTTTCGGAGTCCCTGCCGCTTTCGCTTGGCGCTCGCGGCGTCTGGGAAACTCCGGGGCTGACTTGCTGGTTCAGCGGGGAGCCGCGGGGATTTTTCCGGCCCGCTCCAACCAGTCGATCACCTCATCGGCCAGATCTTCGGCCGGACGGTTGGCGGAATCGACGGCGATCTCCGGGGCGATCGGCTCCTCGTAGGGGTCGTCAATCCCGGTGAATCCCTTGATCTCGCCCGCCCGGGCCTTCCGGTAAAGTCCCTTCGGATCGCGGGCCTCACAGACTTCAAGCGGGGCCCGGACGGAGACTTCCACGAAGTCACCCGGCGGAAACATCGCTCGCACGCCATCGCGGTCGCGGCGGTAGGGGCTGATAAACGCCGTCAGGGCGACGATTCCCGCCTGCGCAAAAAGTTCGGCGACGGCACCAATTCGGCGGATGTTCTCTTCCCTGTCCTGCGGGCCGAAGCCGAGGCCGAAGCGAGTGGCGAACGCCTCGTCGTGCCGCTGGCGGAGCAGGTCCGGGGCGGCGTTGAGGCCGAGGCGGACGTTGTCGCCGTCGAGGACGAAACTGTGCACTCCCCTGGCATGAAGTCGGCGATCGACGAGATTGGCCAGCGTGCTCTTGCCACACCCCGAAAGGCCTGTGAACCACAGCACGCAGCCAGCGTGTCCGGCCGATCGCTCGCGATCCGCGCGGCTGACGGCATGGGCATGCCAACGGACATCAACTTTTTCTTCCGACATGCGAAACTCCCGACGCCCTTGGGGGGTGATTCGATTCGTGCTGTCAGTCCCAGCCATCCAGCGTCACGGTGACCTTCCGCCGCTCGGGGACCTTGCCAGCAATCGCCCGCTCGATCATCACCTCGATCGACTCCCCCGGCCCACGCCGGCCGATGAAGTCGGTGAGGCCCTCAAAGTTCGCCACCGCCTCACCATCCATGGAGAGGACCACATCTCCGATTTGAATGCCGGCCTTGTCGGCGGCGGAACCGGCCATCACCTGGGTGATCTGACAGGGGCCGATCGTCCGCTGGCCACCGACGCCCAGTTTGCCCCCCCTGCGGATGTCGATCTCGGCGTTGGGGAACCGGGCAGCGAGCCCCGTCACCACGTCGTCGGAGATCCCGGTGCCATAGAGGTGGAACGTCTCCACGCCGCGCATCCGCCCAAGCGCAGCGACAGCCGGAGGATCGAGTCGGATTCCGTGGATCCCCAGATGGCGAAGACTGCGTATCCGGGGGAGCAACCGCAAATCCTCGACGCCCCCCTTCCAATGGGAATCGATCACCACCTCCAAGCCCCGTCTGCCGCTGGGAAGGAAACCGTCGTTAAACCTGGCTCCGAGCGATTCCAGCCGCTCCCGGGCCGCTTCGGCCATTCCCATCTGGTGAAATTCAAGCGTCGTTGAGGCCAATTGTGCGACTGGACCAGTCTCCCCCTCTGCCAGCGCCTCCAGCAGCCGTTCGGCCTGCTGCGACGTTTCCTGGGCCACGTGCGGCTCAGAGGTGGCGTCGGCCGGATTGGACACCTCGGCGGGCATTCCATCAGCGGCAGGGTAGGCGGCGAGGAACCCCCGGATGATCTCGATGGCCCGGCTCGCAATCTCGAGGTCATCACCACTGGCTGCTGCCGCCAGGGAGGGCAACGTCTTTGCCCCCGCCTCGACGAGCGAATGGCTGGCCGCTTCGCGCTGCGCGAACTGATCCGATCCCAGTTGGGCGATCCATTCGCCAATCCGGGGGTCGACTGGGGCTCGCGGAGGGACTTCCCCCGCCGCCGGATGCCGAGGCCCCGCCAGGAGGACAACACCCCATGCCGCCAACAGCACCACCACCAGCCGCGGCGGAAGACGACGCCCGCCGCTGCCAACGGCCCGGGGAGGAACATCCGGGCCATGGCCGCCTGGAATGGGTGGCACGAAGGGCAACGAAGGCGGAAAACGCATGATGAGGTCCGTCACAGGCGGATCACTGCCACGGGAATCGCTCGAATATACCAGCCCAACCGGATCTGCAGTCTCCGCCGCAGCCGTAAAGTACGGTTCTTCAAGACCGCAAAGACCGCCCACGGTGGAGAGCGTAGACTCTCAGGATCCACGAAAGCAGCCCGGTTTCCTCATCCGCCGCTCTTGCCGACCGCAAGTGCGTCCCCCCCCTGCGATCACGCCAGTGCCCCTCCCGCTCCCCCCCGCCCCCCCCCGCACCGCTCTCCCGCCACTCCCCACCACCCGGGCGGAGATGGTGGCACGGGGCTGGGACTCCATCGACATCGTGCTGGTCAGTGGGGATGCCTATGTGGACCATCCCAGCTTCGCCAACGGTCTCATCGCCCGCTTGCTGGAGGCGGCGGGATGGCGGGTGGCGGTCCTCGCCCAACCCGACTGGAGTAGTTGCGAGCCCTGGCGGCAGTTCGGCCGTCCGCGGCTGTTCTTCGGCATCTCGGCCGGCAACATGGATTCGATGATCAACCACTACACCGCCAGCCGCAAGGTGCGCAACGACGACGCTTACTCCCCCGACGGGCAGATCGGACGCCGTCCTGACCGGGCAACCCTTGCCTATTGCCAGCGTTCCCGCGAGGCGTTCCCCGGAGTGCCTGTCGTCGCCGGTGGTGTCGAGGCATCGCTCCGTCGCATCGCCCACTACGACTACTGGAGCGACACCGTTCGCCGCTCGATCCTCCTCGACTCCAAGGCCGATCTGGTGGTCTTCGGAATGGGGGAGCGGACGGTACTCGAGGTGGCCCGGGGGCTTGATGCCGGCAGCACGGTCAAGGACCTCCGGGGACTGCGGGGCGTGGCCTACCGGCTGGGGGCCAGCGAACCACCGCCAGCGGATTCATCGACCGTCGAATTGCCTCCTTATGAAATGGTCTCGTCGGATCCACTCGCCTTCTGTGCCATGACACGGACGTCTCATTTGGAGACCAATCCCCACAACGCCCGCCGGCTGGTGCAACGCCACGGTCGCGAAGCGGTGGTGGTCAATCCACCAGCCTTGCCGCTGGAGCAGGACGAGATGGACAGGGTCTATGCCCTGCCCTTCACCCGCCTGCCCCACCCCTCCTATGGCGCGGCCCGAATCCCCGCCTTCGAGGTGGTGCAACACAGTGTGCAGATCATGCGTGGCTGCTTCGGCGGCTGCACGTTCTGTTCGATCACGGCCCACGAGGGAAGGATCATCCAGAGCCGCTCCCAGGAGTCGGTGCTCAGCGAAATCCGGCTCCTCAGCCAGCAGCCGGGATTCAAGGGCACCGTCTCCGACATCGGCGGACCGACGGCCAACATGTATCAGATGCGCTGCTCCCGTCCCGAGGTGGAGGCGAAATGCCGACGGTTGTCGTGTGTCCACCCCACAGTGTGCAAACTCCTCGGCACCGACCATGGACCGCTGCGCTCTCTGATGAAGGAGGCCCGCGAGGTGCCGGGAGTGAAGCGTGTCCTGGTGGCCTCGGGGGTGCGGATGGACCTTGCCCGCCGTGATCCTGAGTACCTTGAGGAACTCGCGGCCCATCATGTGGGCGGTCATCTCAAGGTGGCTCCCGAGCACACCGATCCGAAGGTCCTGGAATTGATGAAGAAGCCGGCGGCAGACGACTTCGTGCAGTTTGACGAAGCGTTCCAGGCCGCCAGCCGGCGGGTCGGCAAGAAGCAGTTCACCGTGCCGTACTTCATTTCCAGTCACCCCGGCAGCGGCCTGGAAGAGATGATCGACTTGGCGGTGTTCCTCAAGCGGAACGGCTACCGTCCGGACCAAGTGCAGGATTTCATCCCCAGTCCGTTCGACATCGCGGCCTGCATGTACCACACCGGCCTCGACCCGATGACCGGCGCGGCGGTGAAGGTGGCCAAGGGAACGCGTGATCGGCGCATGCAGCGGTCGTTACTCCAATTCTTCAAACCGGAAAACTGGTTTGAAGTCCGCCGGGCACTGGAGCAGGCCGGTCGTCACGATCTCATCGGATCGGGGTGTGACTGTCTGATTCCCGATCGGCCGCCGCGCGAGGCGCTCGAACAGAAGCGGAACGAGGCGACGCGGGCCTTCACCGACCAGACTTCAGGCGACCACATCCGCGGTGGACCAGGCGGCAACGCCCCGGACACAACTGGACAGCCTGGCGCACGGCCTGACCACGGCAGGCGGCAGCAGCGCCGCCGGGGGAGCGTCGGCTACCGCCCGCGCCGGCCGGGTGAGAGTCGCCGAGACGGCTGACGCGCTCGCAGCCAACGTGCAGCCAGAGGATCACTTGCCCTGCCCGCCAGGCAGAGGCTCTGGAAGACCGAAAGGCAGTGGGCTCCGCGCCCGGGCACGCTTCATCCAGGCGTCGGCGGTTTCGGCAGAGGCGTCGTCACCGTCAGCCGCGAGGTGAAGTGCAGCCTGGCTGGCCAGGACGGCCAACTCCACGTGGTTTGGATTCCAGCGGTCGGCAGGGTCTGCCAGGGCGCTTGCGTGCTCGAGACGGCCCATGGCGATGGCCCGTTCGTCGTCGGTGGTCGCCGTCCGCATGCCGAGCAGGGCATAGCGGAGCCGCCGCGCCGCCGACTCACTGGTCATGTCACGGACCGAGAGCAGAGCCGCAACGAGGCAGGCAGTCACCAGCAATGCCGCTGGACAAATCCGGCGCAGCGACCAGCGGCCTGGCCTCTCCTCATCACCCACGATGACCCCCGCCATGGCCAATCCCGCCACCAGGCAGGTGAGCAGAGCGTTGCCCGGAACATGCATGTTCCAGTCGAAGAACGAGTGCAGGCCGATGGCGGCCAGAGCGGCCCAGGCTCCGGCATCGCGACAGCGCTCTTCTTCAGGAGCCCGCCAGCAACGCACCAGTCCGGCCACGAGCACCAGCGCCAGCCCCACCATCACCACTCCCGCCACCACGCCTCCCTCGGCCAGCATCTGGGCGTAGTCGTTGTGCGTGAAATACGTTCTCGGCATCTTCGGTGCCATGTGGGGCTGGACAACCCCGTAGGTCCCCAGACCGGTGCCAAGCAGCGGCGCGACGGCGCAGAGGGAGAACGCGACGTGCGTGAGTTGCAGGCGACCGTCCTTGAGGGCGACGACGGCGCGTTCCCGGATCCCGTCGGGCAGCAGGCCGGGAAACCCGGGAAGGCAGCCGAAGAATGCCGCGACGATCAGCGATAGGCCGGCCACCGCAGCACACGTCGTGAGCCCCCAGAACCAGCGCCCCAGCCACGAGCGCGACGACAGCGCCATAAACACCACCGTCGCCAACAGCATCGCGCCCATCCCTGCCCTGGAGTGCGCCTGGAACCCGACTGTCCTCGTTGCCGCCAGCAGGACCACCAGCGACACCACGGCCCCGCCCCATCCCCACACCCGCCCACGGAGCCGCTCCCGGAACAGCCCGACCAGCAGCGGCAGAGTCAGATACATGCCAGCGGCAAAATGATTGCTGACGACGTAGGAGCCGATGCCGTCGCCGATCGCCCAGTACCTCACCGTGTACCGCTTGTCCCCGACGGTCACCACTTCCGGCACGTCAGCGTCGAAGCCCGCGGTCCGATCCGGCGTCAGCACCGACGTTCTCCACGACGGTCCGTGGACCGACATCAGGGAGAAGCGCCCCAGGAGGACATGCTTCTCGTTCATCGGAAACGCCAGCGCTAGCCCCCAGATCAGCCCCCCCACCAGCGCGATGGAACCGGCCAGGAACAGGCGTCGCCAACCATCGCGGCAGAGATCGGCAACCACGACAAAGGCCGCCAGGCCCAAGAAGACCTGGCGGATCGCCACCATCGTCACACCGGCATCGACGGAGATCGTGCCCCAAGCAGGCAGGATGCCCCCGTTGGCTGCCATCCAAAGCTGCGCCGAGTATGGCGCAACGCTCTGCAGTACTGCACCGGGCAGCGGCAGCAGTTGCAGCATCGCCAGTGCCGTCACGGCCAGTGGCAGGCACATCAAGCGCCAGGACCGCGGCCTCGCAACACACCATGCGACCGCCGCCCCCGCCACGAGGAGATTGATCGCCACCCGGGCAAGCGAGGTGGTACCTCCCAGCACCAACGGCCCAATCACCGCCCCTGCGGCTAGCATGGCAATCGCCATCCACTCTAGCCAACCTCTCCAATTCCAGCCGGCAGGACGGCTCTCAACATCCCCCTCACCGACGACAAAGCCAACCATCAGCGGCGATGAACGAGCAGACATGGGGAGTGGTGTCCGGACGACGCAAGGGCTTGAAGCGGCACGGATTCTAACAGGCCGAACGAACGAAAACCGGCCGGGAGTCCTGCCACTTTTGTTGGCAGCGGGGTACCCTGTTTACCGGCGGACTCGACGCTTCCCCAGCCCTCCGCACCAACCGCACGAAAGACAGGCTGCGCGATGCTTGGATGGACGATCCCCGACCACCGCGGCCTTGGAGGACTCCGGCTGGTGGAGCTCGCCGATCCTATCGCCGCTGCCGGCGACGTGGTTCTCCACCTCCACGCTGCCGCCCTCAATCCAGCCGACCGGTATCTGGCCGAAGGGCTCTACCCTGCCCGGCCGACCTTCCCGCACGTTCTTGGCCGTGACGGCAGCGGCACAATCCTGGCCGTGGGTGAGGGGGTGAGGGGCTGGAAGCCGGGCGACCGGGCGCTCATCCTCAGAGGCGACACCGGGGTCACCCGCCCCGGCACACTTGCCGAACGAGTGGCAGTCGCTGCCGATTCCCTGGCTCCAGTTCCAGAGACCTATAGCGACTTGGAGGCCGCAGGGGCAGCGCTGGTGTCCCTGACTGCCCACCAGGCGCTCCTCCAATGGGGCAGGCTGGCTCCCTCGGTGGTGCTCGTCAGTGGAGCCTCTGGGGGAGTCGGTGTGGCAACGGTGCAATTGGCAGCGGCGCTGGGACACACTGTCATCGGCCTCTCCCGCAGCGTCGCCAAAAGAGAGCAGCTGCTCTTGCTCGGGGCAACAGCCGTCCTCGATCCGCGATCAGACTGCTGGCGGCGCGAGTTGAAGGAGTTGCTCGCTCCCCGACGAGTCGACCTCGTCGTCGACACAATCGGCGGAGCACTGTTTTCCGAACTGGTGGACACGCTCGGCTTCGAGGGACGGGTGAGCGTCGTGGGGATGCTTGCCGGTCCGGTCCCCGCGTTCAACACCGCCAGCCTCTTCTTCCGCCGCGTTCGCATCGGAGGCGTGGCCGTCGGCACTGACTCGCGCGACTCCCAGGCGGCAGCGTGGGGGGAGGTTGTTTCGCTGCTGCGAATCACCGGGAGCCGCCCGGTCGTCGACTCGGTGTTTCCCCTGGAGGAGGTCCCTGCGGCGTTTGCCAGGCTGGCCGAGGGACCGATGGGGAAAGTGATTGTACGGATGACCGCCCGGGCCCCAGAAGCCGGCCTTCACACCGTTGGATTCGGCGGGTCGTCCTGATAGATGCGGTACTTCTTGGTGACGACCGCCCCGCCGCGTTCCAGCGTCCGCTTCGAGAGGTGGTTCGACTCCAGCACCCAGGAGAACTCGACCTCCTTCATGTCCCAGGCAAGCACCTGGGGCACGAGCGCTCCCATCAGCACCAACCCCACCCCCCACGCCTGGTATTCCGGAACGACGTTCGTACTGATGGCCCGCATCCGCTTGATGCCCTTCTTGTTCCACAGCAGGCGGGCAAATCCAAACGGGAACAGACGACCGTTGATCGCCTTGATCCGTGGGTTGTAGTCGAGCAGGCAAAAGACCGTGCCGATCGGCTTTCCACCCACCTCGGCAACCATTGCCAACTCCGGCACGATGAGGTGCTTGAGACTGGCGGCCATGTGCTTGACCTCGCCGTCGGAGAGGGGCACAAACCCCCATGTGCCGCCGAGGCTTGAATTGTAGATCCTGAGGAACATCCGCACCTCCTCGTCGAACCGACTGCGGTCGAGGGGACGGACGGTGACGCCGAAGCGTTCCTTGACACCGTTGATCATCACGCCGAGTTTCGCATCGAGCGAGGAGAGCATCGGCGTCTCCCCCCAGAATGCGTAGAGATCCTCAACCTTTCCGAATCCGTTCTCCTCGACTAGCCCCCCATACCAGGGCCGGTTGTGGGTCATCATGAAGAACGGCGGTGTGTCGAAGCCCTCAATGAGCAGGCCGCACTCATAGTTGAGCGAGGGATTGGCCGGTCCGCGGATACTCGTCATTCCCTGGCCGTGGAGCCAGTCCCGCGCAGCGCCAAACAGGCCGCGGGCGGCAGCCGAGTCCTCGTCGCATTCGAAGAATCCGAAGAATCCTCGGTTCTCGCCATACCGTTCGATGTGGCCGGCGTTGACAATCGCCGTAATCCTGCCGACGTCGACACCGCCGCGGGAGGCGATGAAACTCCGCGCCTTGGAACGTTTATCTTCATAGAAGGGGTGCGGGCGGAAGTTGAGGAGCTCCTCCTGCGACATGATCAGGGGGGGCATCCAGCAGGGATCGTCGCGGTAGATTCTCCAGGGCAACCGGACGAAACGCTTCTGCTCGGACCGGGTATCGACCGGCCGGATAGTCAGTTCCGCCACGGGTCCTCCATGCATGTTCGGGGGGCGACAAGGCGATGGTGCTAGGCGCCGGGGCGCGACGCCTGTTCCGACAGTGCCGCGGCAGAGCCAACAAAGCCCCTCTTTTGGGGCATCTGCGGGCCGAGATTCCACGGCTTCCGGCCACCGAGGCCCGGCGGGGCATCATCGTGACCTGCCGTCACCTTCGTCAACGTCATCAAAACCGGATTCCCCCCAAGTCGCGACGGTGTTTTCTCCGAATTACATTGAAGTCGGGGGTGGAGGATGGATCGACCACCCCGGCTTGCATCCCACCGACTCAAGCAGGCGATCCTCCGATGGTGAACTTCGATCCGGCTTCTCCCTGGCGTTCCCGCTCCCGTGTTGCCGTCGACGCCCTCGTCACCGGAGCCACGGGGCTGGTGGGGAACAATGTCGTCCGCATGCTCCTCGCCCGCGGGCAGTCGGTGCGGGTTTTGGTCCGTTCCAGACAGGCGTCCCAACGCTGCCTGGCAGGTCTTCCCATCGACATTACCCATGCGTCGCTTTCCGACCAGCGCGCCGTGGAGGCGGCCGTCGAGGGGGCGGAAGTGGTTGTTCATTCCGCCGCGATGGTCCACTGCGGCTGGCGGCACCACGATGAGATGGTGGCCGCCAATGTCGAGGGCACCAGGATCATAGCGGCCGCAGCCCGCCGGGCCGGCGCCCGCTTCGTGCATGTCTCAAGTGTCGACGCTATCGGCCTGCGGCCCGACGGCCAACCTGCCGACGAGGAGACGCCTCCCGGCGGGATGCCGGAATGCCCGTATGTTTTGACGAAGCGCGACGCCGAGCGGGTCGTCCACGCCGAAGTGGCACGCGGCCTCGATGCCGTGATCGTCAATCCCGTCTTCATGCTTGGCCCGTGGGACTGGAAACCTTCCAGTGGTCGGATGCTCGTCGAGGTCGCTGCCGGAAAAGGCCTCTTTGCTCCTCCAGGCGCCAACGACTTCGTCGACGTCCGCGACGTTGCCGGCGGCATTCTGGCCGCAGCCGAGCGCGGCCGGACCGGCCGCCGCTACATTCTCGGCGGCCATTCGATGACCTATCTCGACGCTTGGCGGATGTTTGCCCGTCTGGCAGGACGGATGCAGCCCTTCGGGACAGCGCCGACGGCACTGGTCCGCGTGGCCGGATGGGCTGGTGACCTCGCCAGTCTCTGCACCCGCCAAGAACTGCCTGTCAATTCCGCCGCCACGCGGATGTCGATGCTGCCCCACAATTTCTCATGCCAGCGGGCTCGGACCGAACTGGGCTACACATTCCGGCCCCTTGAGGAGACCGTGGCCGATGCTTGGCAGTGGTTTACAAACCATGGCTACGCCCGGCCCGTCCGTGGGCGGACAATGATGGTTCGCTAACAGGGCAGATGGACCTTCGAGCCCGTGGAAAAAGTGATTCAAAAGCTTTTTCCACTTGGGGCAACCTCCCGTTTTCTCCAGTGCTACGCACTCGCTCATACCACCCCATGCGTTCGGTCCGACAGTCTCTTTACAGCCTGCTAGAATAAGGAATCCCTCCCTCCTCGTCCGGGTCCACGCCGATGCCCCGCATACTCGTCGTCGAGGACGAAAACCACCTCGCCATCGGCATCAAATTCAACCTCGAGGCGGAGGGTTTTGACGTCGAGACTGCCAGCGACGGTCAGGCGGCGCTGGTCCTCCTCGGCAGCGCGCCGCAGCCGTTTGATCTGGTGGTCCTCGACGTCATGCTGCCGGGGATGAGTGGATATGCCGTCTGCGAGGCGATCCGTCACCGCGGGGACGATGTCCCGGTGGTGATGCTAACGGCACGGACACTCGTTGAGGACCGGATCCGCGGGTTCGACGCTGGCACCGATGTCTACCTGCAGAAGCCGTTCGATCTCGACGAATTGCTGTCGATCGTCCGCAGCCTGATCTCCCGCCGCAGCCGATCGTCGCGCCCTGCGGGGGAAGCGGCCGCAGCAGATACCGTGAATGCCGCCGGGCCGGTCTACCGGTTCGGCGAAGCGGAGGTGAATTTCGACACCTGGGAATCGCGGTCACAGGGCGTGCCGGTGCGGCTGACAAACTTGGAGATGAAACTCCTCCGCTACCTGGTGGACAACGAAGGAAAGGTGGTCTCGCGAAACGAACTCCTCGAGCGGGTGTGGGGCATGGCCCGTCCACCGGCCACCAGGACGATCGATACCTTCATGTTCAACCTTCGCAAATACTTCGAAGGCGATCCCTCCCGGCCGGTGCATTTCCTCTCGGTACGCGGCATGGGATACCGGTTCGTGGGCCGGAGACAACAAGCGGCCAAGCAGCAACCCGCAGTCGTCCCCAGCCCCGACGAGACAAGCGTCGAAGGCCCCACCCTCGACGGCCCGGACTGACCGCACGGAGGAAAACGCGTCAGTCGTCGGCCAGCAGCGCGGCAGCCGCGGCGCCGGGATCGGCGGCTTTGAGGAGCGATTCGCCTACCAGCATGGCACCGATGCCGGCAGCCTCGAGCCGCCGGACATCCTCCCGACTCCGGATGCCGCTCTCCGCGACCAGCGTGCACTCCCCCGGCACCCGCTGGCGGAGGCGGAGAACGTGGTCGAGATCGGTGGTCATCGTTCGCAAGTCGCGGTTGTTGATGCCGATGAGCGTGGCCCCGATGCTGAGCAGTCGGGGCAGATGACTCTCGTCGTGGAGTTCCACCAGCGGCGTCATCCCCAGATCGATGATCTCGCCGTACAGACTCCGCAACAGGCAATCGTCGAGGCACTCGGCGATGAGCAAAACGGCGTCGGCTCCGTGAACCCGCGCCTCGATCACTTGGCGGCGGTCGACGACAAATTCCTTTCGCAACACCGGCAGCGGCACCGCCGCCCGGGCGGCGACGAGGTCGTCAAGGCTCCCACCGAACCCCTCGCCGTCGGTGAGCACAGAAAGCGCCGAGGCCCCCGCCCGCCAGTAGGAACTGACTACTTCTTCGACTGTCGCTCCCGGTCGGATCACACCGGCCGACGGGCTCTTCCGCTTGAATTCGGCGATCAGGCGGATGGCACCGGGCCGCGAGACGGCGGCGAAGAAGTCCCGCACCGGCGGGGCATCGACAAGGCGGCGGCGCAACTCAACCACCGGCTCGCGGGCCTCGGCCGCGGCAACCTCGAGGCGTTTCCGTGCGACGATCCGATCGAGGATGGTGGCCATGCGATCCAATTGGCGAAAAACGAGTGGCAAAAAACTAGTGGCGAAAATGGCGGCGGGCGGTGAACACCATGGAGATGCCCGCGGCGTCGGCGGCCGCGATCACCTCGGCATCCCGCTTCGAACCGCCCGGCTGAACGATGGCCGCGATCCCGGCACCAGCGATCAACTGGATCGAATCGGCGAAGGGAAAGAACGCATCCGAGGCGAGGACACCGCCGCGGGCCCGTTCCCCGGCCTTCTCCAAGGCGATGCGCACCGCATCGACGCGGCTGGTCTGACCGATCCCAGCACCGACCAAACTCGCCCCCTGGCAGACCGCGATTGCATTGCTCGTCAGTCGGCGAACGATCGTGAAGGCGAAGTCGAGTGCCGGCGTCAACGATGGATGGGGGACGGTCTTCGTGACCACCTTCCAGTCTGCGGGCTGATCGCAACAGTCGTCGGGATTCTGGGCGAGGATGGCACCGGCCACGCTCCGCAATTCGAGGCCGCAGGTGGGCCCCCAGGGATCGCCGGATGGCACCTCCACCAACCGCACACTGGCCTTCCAGGTGGGCCTGGTGGTGAGCAGTTCCACCGCCGCCGGATCGAAGGCCGGGGCCGCGATCACCTCCACAAACAGCCCTGGGGTGAGGAGGAGTTCGGCACAGGCCCTGTCGAAGGTCCGGTTGACAGACACGATCGACCCGAAAGCACTGATGGGATCAGCCCCCATCGCCGTCGCCAGGGCCTCTGGCAACGTCGCGGCGCTGGCGGCACCGCAGGGATTGGTGTGCTTGACCACCACCGCCGACGGGGGTTCGAGCAATCCCGAGAGCCGCATGGCACCGTCGAGGTCAAGCAGATTGTTGTAGGAGAGTTCCTTGCCGCAGAGCTGCCGGAGGCCGGCGAGCCCGACCCTGGAACCGGCCGGCGCATACATGGCCGCCGACTGATGCGGGTTCTCACCGTAGCGCAGCGGCAGCCGTTGCTCCAGTTCCAGCGAGAACCGGGCGGGGAGCGGGGCGTGATCCTCACCGCGCGTCGACGGAACGGCCGTGACGGGTCTGGAGGGCTCGGAAACGAGCCCCGCGTGACGGGCCATCCAGGCAGCGATCACCGTGTCGTAGGCCGCGGTCCGCTCGAAAGCCTGGGCCGCATACCGCCGGCGCTCCGCCAGCGTCGTACCGCCACGGCCGAGGGCCGCGATCAGATCCGCGTACTGTTCAGGGCCGGTGACCACGGCAGTGAAGGCATGGTTCTTCGCAGCCGCCCTGACGAGACTCGGCCCACCGATGTCGATCAACTCGATGGCGTCGGCCGGCCGGCAGTCGGGCTGGGCGATGATCGACTCAAACGGATAGAGATTGACGATCACCGCGTCGACAGCACCGATCGAGTGCCGGGCGATGACATCGATGTCATCCTGGCGATCGCGACGAAAGAGGAGACCGGCGAAAATAGTGGGGTGGAGCGTCTTCACACGGCCATCGAGGATCTCGGGAAAACCGGTCACGGCCTCGACGTCGGTAACCTTGACCCCCATTCCGGACAGTGCTCGGGCAGTTCCGCCGGTGCTCACGACCTCGATCCCCGAGCCCTTGAGCGCCACGGCCAACTGCTCGAGCCCCGCCTTGTCGTACACGCTCACCAACACCCGCCGGATGGGAATGGGGTCGGGAACAGCGATCATGACAGTGGAGGGGAGACCATGGTGGGCGTGGGGTGTGCTCATAACGGCGAATTAGACCGGGGGCCGGCAGGGGGGAAAAGGGGCCGCAAAAAGGCCGCGGCGACTCACGCTCTTCCGCCTGGGAGCCGGACCTCCATCACCGTGCCACGCTTGGCTCCACGGCCTGCGACGCTCACCCGGCCGCGGAGTTGGGCCACGATCGACTTCACAAGGTACAGCCCCAGGCCGGTGCCCGCAGTCGATCGCTCGAGTTCACTTCCCAAGCGGATGAAGCGGCGAAACACCTGCGTCCGCTCCGCCGTCGGAATCCCGGGGCCGTTGTCGCTGACACGGACCACCACCTGCCCCCGGGCAGCGCACTCCACTTCGATCCCCACTTCAGAATCAGGAAGGGAGTATTTCACCGCATTATCGACAAGGTTCCGAAAAACGATCTCCAGGTCGGCCGGCCGGCCGAGGACGTTGGCCCCCCCCTCGGGCAGCGGTCCCAGAACGATCCTCGACGGCTCGATGCCATAGCGGTGGGCGACCGCATCCCGCGTTTGCCGGAGGATCGGCTCGATGTCGATGGCGCCCTCGCCGCGGCGGGAGCGGCGCTGAATCGTCTTCGCGGCGTCGAGGAGGTGGTCGATGAGCGTGTCGAGGCGTTCGATGTCCTTGAGCATGAAACGGTGAAAGTCAGCCTGTTGTTCCGGCGACACCTGCCGGCGGTTGAGCGTCTGCAGGTAGAGTTTGAGGGACGCCAGCGGGCTCTTCAGTTCGTGCGTGACGCTGTCGATGAAATTGCTCTGCCGCTGCGAAAGCGCGATCGCCTTCACGGTGAGGAACAGGTAGATGATCACACCCACCAGAAGGAGCACCAGCAGCGCCACGCCGACGCCGAGGATCACCCAGTAGAAGGCGGCATTCCCCGAACCGAAGGCGGCGGCGATGCTGACCAGCACCCATCCCACGCCGAGGACGATGATCGACCCGATGAGGACGACACCCAAGAGGATCGGCCAGCCGATCGAACGGCGCGGTTCCATCGGGGATCCCGAAAAAGGGTTCTGGGGGTGAGACCGCCCCCATTCTGCCGGACTGGGATGCCGGGAACCAAGGCCGCGGCAGCCAGTATACTTGGTAGGCCGCACCCCCTCCGCCACCTGTTGTCCGTTGTCGGTGGCCGACTCCTCCCACCACCGTCATGCCCTCTTCCAGCAGCGACAGGCCCGCAGGTCGGAAGCCGCGCCCCCCACAACTCATTGCCTCAGGCCGGATACTGATCCGCTTCGTTTCCAACGCCGACCGCTGGGGGCACGCGGTCGAGATCGATGCGGTGGAATGCCTCGAGGACTCTGTCCGGCCGAACGCACCGCAGGCCGATCCGACCCTCTCGGTGCCGAAAGTCATCCGTTGGGAATCGGTCGAGGGGCCCGGTGATGACGGGGATGACCCGCGCTGGCCCGCGTCGCCGGTGATGACTGAAATCCACCGCATGGGAGCAGGGATCTCCAGTCCACTCGTCGGCATCGGATTGGCCGGCCGCTCACACTTCTCCGCCAGCATCACCCCCGATCCCGACAGGCCCGGCGCCATCCGCGTTGACGTCGCCACCCGGCTCCACGAGCCTCCCCGATGGCTGGGATCGACCTACCGCTGCCTGGCGATCCCCCGCGACTTGAAGTTGGTGCGGATCGTGCCCGCCATCCCGCTCCCCGCCCAACTCCCCTGCACGGTGCAATGGTCCTACCGGCTTTCTCTCGACGGCATCGAGCCGCTGGCGGGCACGAGGCTCGAGGAGGCGGGCGATCGGCGGGGCTGACGGCCAGCCGCGGGGTGCCGGACGCCGGCTTGCAACCGATCGGTCGATCGGTCACATTCCACGCTGAATTCCTGGGATGGACGTGGCTTCCAAACGTCCCCTCCAGCCCGAGTGCACAGTCGCCCCGACCGCTTCACGAAGACCTTCGGGACAGTCGTCCCGTTCAATGCCCCTCTCCGCGGGCCTGGAACCCACCATGTTCGACGTCATCGAACGGCTCAAGTCCGAGTGGACCGACAAGTACGTGACAGTGAGTTCGCCGGCACCTGAACTGGCCCGGTTCACCCGCACCACCGGCCAGGTGAAAACCGTCAACATGAACGGCCGCTGCCTGGTGGAGTTCGATCAGTTCAACAACATCGGTTGGTACGACATCGACCCCGCCTGCCTGAAAATCGTCCCCAAGCCCGAGCCGAAGCCGGTGGAGGAGAAGGAACCGAAGGCTGCCAAGGCCCCGGCGGCGGCCAAGCCTGCACCCGCAGCAGACAAAGCACCCGCAACCAAACCGGCCGCTGGCGCGAAGGCATCCACGGCCGACATCCTCGCTGCAGCACGAGCTGCCAAAGCCGCTGGGAGTGCGGCGAGCCCCGCCACCCAGCCCGCCGCAGGCGCCAAACCATCCACGGCCGACATTCTGGCAGCCGCGCGGGCTAAGGCCGGGGCTGCTGCCGCTGCGCCGTCCACCGCATCGGCAGGCAAGCCATCCACCGCAGAGATCCTCTCCCGTGCCCGAGCCGGCACAGCGGCCGCCGCAGCCCCGCCTGCCGAGGAGGTGGAGGGATTTCCCGCAGCAGAGGAGATCGCAATCGATGCTCCTGTGGCTCCTGCGAAGCCGAAGGTGGCCAAGGCAGTCGGCGGGAAGGGATCAATGCCTACGAGTACCGCCGAGAAAATCGCCTGGTGCCGGGCCAACGACACCCATTCTTGAGTCGCGGCACACAGCAGACTGATCCTCTTCGCCTGTCTGTGTTGTTGATGCCGGGCGGGGGGTTTCGAAATACCAACCGCGTCACCGCAACGTCACCGCAACGTCACCGCAACGTCACCGCAACGTCACCGCAACGTCACCGCAACGTCACCGCAACCGGTGCCATCCAGCGACTGCCGTCTGGGGAGTTGGAGGAAAATCCTTCCCACCGCGAAGAAATGTTTGACTCGCGTAAGCACGGGTCCATAATGTCGGCGGTCGGAAGATTCCCCCGCCTCCACGGAGCCGGCGAGCGGCGACCATGGCTGTCGCCCGACAGGCCATGACCCCTCCCGCGGTTCATAGTCTGGCCTCGTGCTTCCATCCACCGCACCGGAGTATTTCGCCTCGCGTCCGGAGACTTTTCCGACAGGAAAAGGTTCCCGAAGAGGAAGTTTCGCCGAGAGTACCGTTCCTCGGGTTCGTTTTCCTGCTGACTTTCCTGCTCACCTTGCTGGCCACTATTTCAACGTGCCAGGCGAAGGGTGCCAGCGGAGATCGGAAGGACGGGTTCTCGCGGAGATGTGTCCCCTGTCCTGAGTGTTTCCTCAAATGTCTGATGTGTTTGTCTGATGTGGTTGTCTGATGTGGTGGTCTGATGCAGTTGTCTGACGTGGCTCCGACAGCGTGCGTGCTGGGGCAGTCATCAGATTGAAACTTGATGCCAGTTTGATTTTAGTCGGTTCGTGAAATCCCGGAAGCCGCGGAACGTCCGTGGTCCTGACGGGTGAAGGTCCGCCTCACCAGGAGTTGTGTCGTCCAGATGGCCCGGATTCGCAACGTTTTCGAAATCATTGAGTTGTACGGTCACGACGAGAACTTCGAACCGCAGACCACGCCGGAATTCGCTCCTACCAGCGCTCCGGCGGGCTCGCGTCAGAAACTCGACATCCTTGCTGAACGGATCCAACGGGGTATGCCGCTGTGGCACCCGGAGGACTCCACTGAGACATCGGCGTCGATGCTCGTCGGCGCCGGCGACGATCGCTGAGAACTTCACCAAACTGATACAGATTCCAGGCGGCCGTCGCGACAGGGGAGAAAACCTCACTCGTCGCGGCGGCCGCCTGTTCTTCTACCCCGCAGGCCGACCTCAATGTCGCGGCGTGCCGACTGGGCCTTGAGTTTCTCACGTTTGTCGTGGAGTTTGCGGCCCCGGCCAATCCCCATCAGGACCTTTACCCGGCCGTTCTTGAAATACATCTTCAAGGGGACGAGTGTCAGCCCCTTTTCGGCAGCAAGTCCTGCAAAGCGGATGATCTCGCGGCGGTGGAGCAGCAACTTTCGCGGCCGCTTCGGCAGGTGGTTGAGTTGGTTTGCCTTCTCGTATTCCGGGATGTCACAGCCGATGAGCCAGGCTTCGCTGCCATCGACCCTGCCATAAGCCTCATCGAGCGACATCTTCCCGGCCCGCAGGCTCTTGACCTCGCTGCCCACAAGCGCGATTCCGCACTCCAGCGTATCGGTGATCTCGTACTCGTGCCGGGCCTTGCGGTTCTCCGCCACCACCCGCTCCGGTTGCGCGTCATCCCCTTTGCCACCCCCCCCTTTGGAGGTGGCGGCCTTCGGTTTCAAAGCGGCTGGACGGGTAGGCTTGGAGGGGGGCACGACGGGACCACTCTTTATTGAAAACGGCGGATCCTGAAAGAGTGGATCCTATTGAAGGGGACATCGCCACCGGCCGGCAGCGTTGGGCAGCGTGGTCTCCCCAGGCTACACTGACAACACCACTTTCACCCAGGATTCTAAGCCCGCCCATGCCAGCCGGTCGCCACCTCCCTGCCTTCCCATCGAGTGCCACCGCCCCAGCCGGAATCGGCCGAGGCCGTCCCGCGGGAGCATGCCCCTGTTCTCCCTCCAGTTCAGGCGCCCTTCAATCCACGGTGGTGTACGCCGCGGTGCTCTTTCTGTCGCTGTTTTCTGTCCTGATTCGCGGCGCGGCCAGCCGTGCCGAGGATCCCTCCGGATCGTCGAGCGCCGCCGGGTTCGTGGCCGGTGAGGCCAAGCCCGACGGGGATGGTCCGATGGTCCAGGTCCCGGGGGGATGGATGATTTCGTACGACGAGAGGCTCCCCGGCAGCGACGTCACGTTCCGCATGGTGCCTGTGCCTGGCGGAAATTACCGCATGGGGAGCCCAGAGTCGGAATCGGATCGCCATGCCGACGAGGGTCCGCAGTTCGAGGTCGTCATCGACCCGTTCTGGATCGGTCAACACGAGGTCTCCTGGGCTGAATACAAGGGCTATATGGCCGCCTGCGATCTCTTCAAGGCGGTTGAGTCGGCCCGTCTCCGTCCAGCGATCACTTCCGATAACGAGGCCGACGCCGTTACCGCGCCATCGAATCTCTACGATCCCACCACCACCTTCACCCATGGCGAGCTCCCCGACCTGCCGGCGGTGACGATGACCCCGTACGCGGCGCGGCAGTACACAAAGTGGATCAGCCTTCTCACCGAGCGGTTCTACAGACTGCCGAGCGAAGCGGAGTGGGAGTACGCCTGCCGAGCCGGTACAGAGGGGCCGTGGTCGTGCGGTGACGACCCCGCCGCACTCGACGCCCACGCTTGGTTCGCCGACAACTCCGATGAAGTGCCGCACGCCGTGGGGAGCAAGTTGCCCAACGCCTTCGGCATCCACGACATGCACGGCAACGTGGCAGAGTGGGTCGTCGACCAACTCGTGGCCGGGGGCTACTCGCGCCAGGCGGGCCTTCCGCAGCCGGTGCCCGAAGCCGCCGCGATCACTTGGCCGACGAAGCTCCAACAGCGGGTCGTCCGCGGGGGTTCTTTCTACGACGAAGCGACCCGTTGTCGCAGCGCCGCCCGCCGCGGATCGGAGGACGTCGCTTGGAAGGAAGTCGATCCAAACCTCCCCAAGAGCCCGTGGTGGTACACCGAGGATCCCGCGCTCGGCGTCGGCATGCGCGTGGTGCGGCCCTTCACCGCACCCGAACCCGACGCCCGGCACTCCTGGTGGAACGCCGACATCGAGAGCATCCGTTTGGATGCCAAGGATCGGCTCATCCAGGGCCGCGGTGCCCGCGGCATTGTCGATCCACAACTCCCCGCCGACGCCAGGAGCAAGGGGATCACCAACTGATCCCCCGGCACATCCCATACAGGCAAGCACCCTTCGTGGATCCCACTCTCTGGCGACCATTCCTCCCACGGCCCCGCCCGGGCACATCCCCCGACGGAAATCCAAACATCCCATGACACGTCTCCTCTGTCGGCTGCCGACCATCCTCCTTGTGTTTCTCGGCATCGCTCTGGTGGCTGCCGCAGCCTCCGCCGAGCAGTGGCCCGACTGGCGGGGCCCTGGCGAAAACCGTCAGGCAGGCGGCGGCGGATATATCGACTCCTTCGATCCCGAAGAGGGCACCAACGTCCTCTGGACAAGCGTGGAAGGGGGGGGCATCTCCACTCCTGTGATCCTCAATGGCAAGCTCTACACCCTGGTCCGCCACAAGCCTGGGACCACAGAAGAAGCGGAGAAGGTTCTCTGCCTCGACGCCGTCACCGGCGAGAAGCTGTGGGAGAACGTCTTTAACGTCTATCTCTCCGATGTCCCCGCGGAGCGTGTCGGCTGGTCGGCCGTGGTGGCCGATCCGGTGTCAAACACGGTCTTTGCCCATGGGGTCTGCGGCCTGTTCACCGCCATTGATGCCGACACCGGCAAAACCAAATGGAACCGCTCGCTGCACGAGGAATTCGGCTTCCTCTCCACCTACGGTGGCCGCACCAATATCCCGGTGGTGTTTGAAGATCTGGTGATTGCCAGCGCCGTTGTCACCGGCTGGGGCGACACCGCCCGCCCCGCCCATCGCTTCCTCGGCCTCGACATCGCTACCGGCGAGGTCCGGTGGATGAACGGCACCAAGGAACTCCCCGAAGACACCACCTACAGCACGCCGTTCTTGGCCAGCCTCGGCGGCAAGGCAGCTTTGGTGTTCGGATCGAGTGACGGCAGTGTGTGGAATTTCCAGCCGCGCACCGGCCGGCCGATCTGGAATTTCAAACTCTCCCGCCGCGGTCTCAACGTTTCTCCGCTGGTCGAAGGCGACATCGTCTATATGTCGCAAGCCGAGGAAAACCTTGACAACCAGACGATGGGCTCGGTGACCGCATTCGACGGAGCGGCAGTTCCGCCTCCGGCCGCTGCCCCGCCTGCTGCTCCGGCCGTCGGCGCTCCTCCGGCAGGTCCTCCGGCAGGTCCTCCGGCCCCCAACACCGACATCACCGCGGTGGCTTTGAAGTGGCAAAAGAAGGGCGCCAAGGGCGTCATGGACGGCCGAGCGATGCCCGTGACCCTCGACGACCGGATCTACTTCGTCGACGACGGTGCCAAGGTCTACGCGTTCGACAAGGCCACCGGTGAGCCGGTTGGCAAACCGCAGAAGCTCCTGGGGACCATCGTCCGTGGCAGCCCTCTGGTGGCGGACGGCAAGCTCTATGTCTGTTCCACCAGCGGCTGGCATGTCCTCAAGCCGACCGCCACCGGCCTGCAGTTCGTCAACCGGATGCGGTTTTCGGACACCGACGAGGTGACCGCCTCACCGATCGCTTGGAACGGCCGAATCTATCTGACCACCGGCGAACGGCTGCTGTGCCTAGGCGACGCCGCAGCCCTCACGGCCCATCAGCCAGCGGACGACGCCACCGAAGAGACCGAACCACAGCGGGTGTCGGCGGCGAGCGGCAACGGGGCAGGCGATGCAGCCTGGGTACAGATTGTCCCGGCAGAGAGCCAGATCGCGGCCGGCGAGTCGGTGCAACTCAAGGCCCGTCTCTTCGACGCTGCTGGACGTTTCGTCAAAGAGACCCCGGCGGAATTCACGGCCAGCGCCGGGAGCGTCACCTCGGCTGGCCAGTACACCGCTCCAGCCGACAAACACGCCGCCGCGGTGATCACGGCAAAGGTGGGCAAACTCGCCGGCAAAGCCCGCATTCGCTCCATGCCCCCCCTCCCCTGGAAGTTTGATTTCGAGGAGATCGCGCTCGAGAAAGACCCCAAGACGGGCGTCGTCAAGGGGGAGCCGCCGCTGCCCTGGATTGGGATGCGGCACCGGCACGTTGTCCGCGAAGTCGACGGCAGTAAGACGCTCGTGAAGATCACCACGATCGCTAAGGGGACCCGTTCGCAGGGCTGGATCGGGCCCATCGGCCTCCACGACTATTCCATCCAGGCAGACTTCCGCGCCGCCGAATCAGGCGTCGGAAAACCGGGCGATCCGGCCACGCCAACCGCTGCCGACAAGCCTGCCGACGGAAAACAATCGGGGGGGAGTGATGCCGACGCGTTCTCCAAGGCATTCGGCAATCCCGCGGCGCTTGAGAAGGCCCGCATGCCCGACATGGGGCTGATCGCGCAGCGTTACACCCTCGATCTGATGGGAGCGAGCCAACAGCTCCAACTCCGCACCTGGCCCCCCCAGGTGGCTACCCACTTCTCCAAGACCGTCCCCTTCGCTTGGGAGGCGGGACGCTGGTACACCCTCGTCCTCGAGGCCCGTCGGTCCACCGCAGGCGCCGTTCTCCGCGGCAAGGTTTGGCCGCGCGGCGAAAAAGAGCCGGCGGAGTGGACGATCGAGGCTGTCCACGCCGACGGCAACCTCCAAGGAAGCCCCGGCTTCTTCGGTCAGTCGAAGGATTCCGAGATCTTCATCGACAACGTGTCGGTCACGCCCGTCTCCACAGGGACAAAGCAACCATGAAGTTCCGCATCGCCTTGTCACGCCGTTTGCCTGCCATCGCTGCCGTGACGATCGCCGCTTTGACGGCGCTGCCGGCGTCCGCCGAGAAGGGGGACTGGAACCAATGGGGTGGGTCCCCGTCGCGCAACAACGCTCCTGAAACTGGCCCGCTCCCCACCGACTGGGAGCCGGGGCAGTTTGACTCCGCCACCGGTGCCTGGAAGCCCGAGACAAGCCGGAACATCGCCTGGGTGGCGGCATTGGGGAGCCAGAGTTACGGCAACCCCGTGGTCGCCGGTGGCAAGGCTTACGTCGGCACCAACAACGGCAAGGGCTGGCTGACCCGCTATCCCTCCAGCGTCGATCTGGGGTGCCTGCTCGCCTTTAACACCAACGACGGCGGCTTTCTCTGGCAGGACTCCAGCGAAAAACTCCCCACGGGAAGAGTTCACGATTGGCCGCTGCAGGGGATCTGCTGCTCGCCGTTAGTGGAGGGTGACCGCCTCTGGTACGTCACCAGCCGCGGCGAAGTGAAGTGCCTCTACACCGAGGGTTTCCGCGACGGCGAGAATGACGGTCCCTTCCAGGGGGAAAAGATCCAGGGTTCCGACGAATCCGACACCGTCTGGGTGCTCGACATGATGAAAGAACTGGGAGTGTCGCAGCACAACATGTGTTCCTGCAGCGTCACCGCCGTCGGCGATCTGCTCTTTGTGAACACCAGTAACGGCGTCGACGAGGGGCACATCAACCTCCCTAACTCCAGCGCCCCCAGTTTCCTCTGCCTCGACAAACGCGACGGCAAGGTTCTGTGGGCCGACGGGTCGCCCGGTGCCAACGTCCTCCACGGCCAGTGGTCGAGCCCAGCCTACGCTGAGATCGACGGCGTACCCCAAGTGATCTTCGGGGGGGGCGACGGCTGGCTGTACAGCTTCGATGCCCGTGGTGAGAAGGGTAAATCGAAGCTCCTCTGGCAGTTCGACTGCAACCCCAAGGAGTCGAAGTACGTCCTCGGCGGCCGTGCCGATCGCAATCACATCATCGGCACTCCTGTGATCCACGACTCGCTGGTGTACATCGCCGTCGGCGAGGATCCCGAGCACGGCGAAGGCGTCGGCCACCTGTGGTGCATCGATCCGACGAAACGGGGCGACACGAGCCCTGAGGTCGCCGTCAGCCTCAAGGATCCCTCCGCGCCTCTCCCCCACCGTCGCAACCAAGCGGTGATCAAGGAGCAGGGGGAAGTGGCCCGGCCGAATCCCAACTCCGCTGCGGTCTGGCACTATCCCGGTGCCGATACCAACGGCAATGGCAAACTCGACTTCGACGAGACGATGCACCGCACCTGCGGCACCGTGACTATCAAGGACGGCCTGCTGTTCGTCGCTGACTTCAGTGGTCTTGTCCACTGCATCGACCTCCAGAGCGGCAAGCCGCACTGGACCCACGACATGCTCGCGGCCAGTTGGGGATCGCCCCTGGTGGGCGATGGCAAGGTGTATGTCGGGGATGAGGATGGCGACATCTCGATCTTCGACCTCTCGGCCGACAAGAACCTGATCGCCGAGGTCAACATGGGCAACAGCGTCTATTCGACGCCGATTGTCGCCGGGGACACGCTCTACATCGCCAACAAGAGCCACCTGTTTGCGATCCGTGAGGGTGCGACTCCCGAAGCCAAGTAGTCCAGTCCTTCCCAGTAGTCCTTTTTCAGTCGTCCGCATTCCACGAGCCCGCGCCGTCCGAAAACGTGCGGCGCGGGGCGTGGGGTATTTGCAGCACGCCACCCTCCGCCGCGGCGGCGGGTATTTCCAGGGGGATTTCTTCGATGCTCGCCTTCATCCAGGGATCGCGGTCCGCCCGCATTGCAATCCGTGCCTCGGCCGTCTCAGGCCTCGCACTTATCCTCGGCCTTGCAGACGGCGTCCAGACGCTGATGGTCTGGCCGGCCTGTGCCGCCGAGGTGGCCCCTGCTGTTGGGACAGCGACACCACTGGAGATGCTCTCCGCCGCCAAGCGGATCTGCGTCCTCGGCGACAGCATCACCTACGACGGCCGCTGGGTCTCGGCGCTCTCGGCCTGGATGGAGGCCCGGGGGCTGACCGGAGAGGTGATCGCCGTCGGGCTCCCCAGCGAGACCTGCTCCGGCCTCTCCGAGGAGGGGCATGCCGGCGGCCAATTTCCCCGACCGGATGTGCACGAGCGGCTCGCCCGCGTGCTGGCGGTGGTCAAGCCTGACCTCGTGCTCGCCTGCTACGGGATGAACTGCGGGATCTACCTGCCGCTCGACGAGGCCCGCTTCGCTGCGTATCAGGCTGGCATGCAAAAGCTCCACGACGAGGTGGAGAAGCGCGGCGTGAAGATCATCCATCTCACGCCACCGGTTTACGACGGCCGCCCCGGCACGAATCACCCGGCCGGCGAAGCCGACTACGAGGGGGTGCTCCAGGAGTATTCGAAGTGGCTCCTCTCGAAGCGGGCCGATGGCTGGACCGTGATCGACACCCACACGCCGATGACGACTCTCCTCGATGCCAAGCGGCAGGACGACCCCACCTTCACCTTCATCCCCGACGCGGTCCATCCGGACGACGCCGGCCAGTGGGCGATCTGCCGCGGCGTGCTCGCGGCCCTCGGCGACGCGAAGACGGCTGCCGAGGAGAAGCCGGAATGGTTCGCGAACTTCCTCCCGGAGTGCCATGAGCGGATGACTTTCCTCCGTGACGCCTATCTCTCCGCCGCCGGCCACCTCCGCCCCGGCATCGCCACCGGCTTATCGATCGGCGAAGCCGAGGAGAAGGCCCGGCGAATCACCGCATCCCTCCGCTCCCGGCATGATTACCTCCTCGGGAAGAAGTTCCCAAGCAGTGAGTGGAAGTCGGCGATCACCTGGCCGCGGCCGCGGGTGGTGAATCCGGGGCCGGCCCCGGAAAAGCCGGCACCTGTTCCCGCCGACGCGATCGTGCTCTTCGACGGGAAGACCCTCGACGCCTGGCATGGCGGTGAGAAGTGGGCCATCCACGATGGGATTGCCACCGTCGGCGGCGCGACGATCACCACCAAGGAAGACTTCGGGGATTGCCAGGTGCACGTCGAGTTCCGGACGCCGCAGCCGGCTTCCGGGGCCGGCCAGGGGCGGAGCAACTCAGGGGTCTATCTGATGGGGAAGTACGAGATCCAGATCCTCGATTCCTTCGAGGACGGCAGCGACGGCCCGCTCACCTACCCTGACGGCCAGTGCGGCTCGCTGTACAAGCAGCAGCCGCCGGCGGTGAACGCCTGCCGGGCGCCTGGCGAGTGGCAGACCTACGACATCTTCTTCACCCGGCCCCGCTTCGCGGCCGACGGCTCGCTCGAGAAGCCAGGCCGCGTGAGCGTCCTCCACAATGGCGTGGCGATCCACGCCGATACGGTGATCCTGGGGACGACCAGTTGGGCAGACCCGCCGCGCTATGAACAGCACGCCGACCTGCTCCCTCTCTCCTTGCAGGACCATGGCAACCCGCTCCAGTTCCGCTCGGTGTGGGTGCGGCCATTCGAGAAGGTGCAGCCAGAGCCGAACGACGATCCGCAACCGGCGCGGTGAGGAGCGGGGAATCCCCGCTCCTCGGTCCCCCCGCCAGGGAAACTCCGGGGAGAGGACTACGGATTGCCGATGGCGGCGAAGGCCTCGAGTTGGGCGGCAACACCTCTCGCCACGCTCTCGATCACTGCCACGCCGGTGTCCGCGGCGGCATTGGCCATCCGCTCGCTGATGATCACCTCGCCAGGAACGGAACCGGCAGCGGATCCCTTCCGCCACCCGGCCACCATCCAGCCGTCGCGGCGGGAATCGAGTTGGCTCATCGGCAGCGGCCCGACGACTGCCAACTCCCCCTTCAGTGGCAACGGCTCGATTTCGATCGTGTCCTTGAACACCTTGTCGAAACGCTTTTGGAGAATGCGACGCAGCGATGTCTCCTGCATCGTCAATTTCCGGTCGCCAGACTTGAATCCCGACGGGTTGATCTGCACGCTGCCCTCACGGACGAGCACCGGACCCTTCGGGCCTCGGCCCAGCGCGTAGGTGGCGGCGATGTCCATCCCAGGGAAGTCACGTTCTCCTGAGACAAACTTGTCGCCACGGACCGTGATCTTCACGCGGCTGTCTTCGGCAGTCACCGTCACCGGCCGGTACTTGGCAAACGTGATCGCCCATGTCTTCTGCTCGGCGTCTGGATCGCTTCCAAGCGAGTCGGGCATCTTCATATCCTGCTCTTTTGCGATCCGTGCCACGTCGTCTTGGGTGATGATCCGCCCCCCAAGCTTCTCCTCGAGGATGTTGTTGACCGCCGATTCATGGACTCGGGCGGTGATCACGTTCCCCCCGGCGGCCGAAGGAGGTGCCGAAAATGCGGCCAGTTGCGTGGCCAACGATTTGCGGGCCACGATCCGCAGGTCACGATCCGTGGTGTGCATGTGGAACGACTCCGGATACAGTCCCCGCTCCTGGAGGGGACCGCGGACCCGGTCGCGGAACTGCTGCCGCATCTGGGCCACGGCCGGTTCAGTCTGCTCGCCGAACTGCCGACGGATCCGGTCGCGGGCCTTGCCTTCGGCCACCGCCTCGGCCTGCGGCTTGCTCTCGGCAATCTTCCGGCTGGCGATCCGGCGGATGAGTCGCTTGCCGAACGGGGCGTTGATACCGATGCCGGTGACGGTGGAGTTGGTGTCGGCCGACGCCTCCACCGGCGCCGCCGTGACGGTGTGTTCGTCGAGGAAGATCCGCCGCCGGGCGTCGATCTCGGTGACACCGCGGCTGTTGACGGTGACGGGCCCCTGCGTACCCCGGGTATGGGAGATGTTGGTGGCGTCGAGAACGATGTCGAACACGGCCTTGTCATTGGAGGGGACAAAGTCGAGTCGGACGTTGCCACGGGTATGGCCCGTGCCGCGGATCCGGGTCCCGAGGACCACATCGTCGACCGGCTGGACCTGATCAACCGGACGGTTGACCGCTGGGGCCAGCAGGTCCTCGGAGATCTCCAGATGAATATTGGGCCGGGATGCGGCGCCGCGGACGGCAGCCACGACTCCCTGGGCCTGGCCCGACTCTGTCAGCCGCTCCAGAATCGGCGGCACTGGAGCGAGGGCCTCGGCCTGACCGGAGGCCGAAGCCGCCAGCAGGGAGGAGGCCAACTTGCCGAGTCGGTCGGCAAACTTGCTGCCACCGTCGCCGCGGGCAACATCGGCAACCTCGGCGAACCTCGTTACCGCCTTGCGAACACGGACAAAATCGGCCATGTCGAGCCCATTTTGGGTGGCGCCGAGCAGTTCCTCGATTCTCCGCAGCACCACCGGATCGGCTGCCTGTCCCGATGACGCCTGGGCCTGGAGAGCGGGCCATTCCAGATATTTCCGCCAGTTCTCGCCGCTCTTGCTCCGGGCGAGGAGCCGATCAAGCGGTCCCATCGCCGTGCGGAGATTGGCGGCTGCGGCATCGAGCGCCGAGTCATTGACGGGGCGGAACGATTCCGTCGCCCGCAGCGCGTCGCCTGCCAACTCCTCGAAACGCCGGCCCCCAGCATCCTGTGCCCTGAGCAGCCCAGGCAGTCCGGCTGCCAGGCAGGCCCCCAGCACGAGGGCCCGCCGGCAGGTGGATCCGCAGGACTGGTTGGATCGGCGGTTGCCGGCAGGGGAACGCATGGGTTTAACGCCTGGGGAAGATAGGTCGGGAGGGAAACGGAGTGTAGTCGGTCGCCCGATCGGCCTCTACAGCACTTCCATCAAGGAGGCCAAGGCCCGTAAGGGGCCGAGACCAGCCTGGGGCTGGGGCCAGACGCCCCGCGGGCCCCCGCGGGCCCTCAGCAGGGGAAGCAGTCGCTGACTGCCATCACGAACACTTTCCCATCGCCCATCCGGCCAGTGCGGGCCACCTCCAGCACCCGCTCGACAACCTCGTCGACGCGGGAGTCTTCAACCCACATCTGGATCTCGACTTTGGGAAGGAAGGCGAGCGAATACTCGCTGTCACCATAGCGGTCGAGGTAGTTCTTCTGCCTGCCGTACCCCTTCACCTCGCGGACGGTGCACGCCTCAAGCGGGGCGAGGCGGAGAGCCTCAAGGACCCGCTCGGCAAGGAACGGCTTCACGATGGCGATCACTTCCTTCATCGCCCGTTCCTCGGCAGGCCGCAGAACTCCCACCACCGTTCCCGGCGGCACAGGCGCACCACAACGGCGTAGCACTCAACTGAAGAAATTCTCGCCGTACAGGTTGAGCGACGGGCAGGTGGTGACGGTGATGTCGCCGTTGACGCGGGTCTGACAGGCGAGCCGCATCGACTGCTCGTTGCCGATGTAGGCCAGCGACACAGCCAACCGAGCCGACTCGAGGAGCCCCTTCGGGCTGCAATTCTCCATCCCCTTGGTGATCATGACGCGGCAGGAGCCGCAACTCCCCATGCCATGACAATTGAGGATCTTGTGGACGCCGGGGTAGAGAGCCACGCCGGCTTGCAGGGCCTCCTGACGGAGGTTGGCCCCCTCTGGAACCTGAATTTCCTTTTTCTCACTGGCAAACGTGATCGTCGGCATGGAAAAATCCCGGAGTTGGCGGACCGTAGCCGATACTGCAAGCGCCGAGCGATACTGTAGCCAGCAGCGGACTTCTCTTCCAGCAGTTCTCTCCCCCTCCGCATCCCAGAGGGCCCATCCCGATGGCCGAACTTTCGAAGTACCAGCAGAAGATCGTCCAGAACTACTACGCCAATCTCGACACCGCCCTCCTCCAGCGCCTCGGAGAGCAGGTCACCGACCTCTATCTTGCCGAGGGGAAGAAGCGCGAGAAGCTCTGGACAAGCGTCACCGGATCCCTGGCAAAACTCGGTGTGCCGGCCAGCCGGATCGATCGGATCCGCAAATCCGACGATGCCCGTCAACTGGCCAATCTCCTCCAAGAACTCCTCGCCAAGGACTCGGCCTGACAGGGGCGTGCGGGCGCCACGGCCGAGACTTGCCTTGGGACGGCCGACGATCCATCCTGAGCCGGCTCCACGCCCTTCGGGTCCCCCCGGCTGCGCCATGCCCAACACTTCCCCCATGCCCGTCCCCCCCTCTCCCGCCGAGCGTCATCAGCTCCTCGACGGCCTGCGGTGGCAAAAGTTCCCGGTCCTCGATGATGGCCATGTAGCCCTTGTTGACTGCATGGGCGACGACGGCTGTGTCGTCCAGGCAGCACGCGTGAGTTACGGTGACGGCACCCGGAAGGTGAGCGACGACAGGCAGTTGATCCGCTACCTGATGCGGCACGCCCACACCACGCCATTTGAGATGGCAGAGTTAAAGTTCGTTGTCCGAGTGCCAATGGACTGTTGGCGGCAGTGGGTCCGGCACCGGACTGCCAATATCAATGAGTATTCCACCAGATACTCACTCGCCATCGACTCGATGCAGGCCACACACGACGGCGAGTGGCGCAGCCAAGCCAGCAGCAACCGGCAGGGCTCTGACGGCTGCCTGGTGCCGACGGCAGGCCACCGCTTCACGCAGTCCGAGACCGAATTGCAAAGCTTCTCCCGCCGCGTCTACGAGGAGCGACTCGAGGCTGGGATCGCCCGCGAACAGGCCCGCAAGGATCTGCCGCTGTCGACCTATACCGAGGCCTACTGGAAGGTCGATCTCCACAACCTTTTCCACTTCTTGGCACTGCGGATGGATTCCCACGCGCAGTTGGAGATCCGCCAGTACGCCACCACAATCGGCGAACAGATCGTCAAGCCGCTGTTCCCGCTCTGCTGGGAAGCGTTCGTCGATTACCGTCTCCAATCCACCCGGCTGACACGGCTCGATCAAGAGGTGATCCGTCGCCTGACAAGCGGTTCAGCAGGAATCCCCGCCGGCCGAAACGCCTTTCTGGCCGCCCAAGAACCCTCCTGGGCAGGGCTGGATCGCTGCCGCGAGCGCGACGAGTGCTGGGAAAAACTTCTCGCCCTCGGCTTGGTGAAAGACGACCAGTCCTCAACAATTCCTCCCCGTTAACCTTGTCCGCCCCCCACGCACCCCCACGCTTCGCCCATGACCACCATCTCCGCATCCCCTGCCGAACTGATCGCGCTGACTTGTCGGCTCTTGGAGAGCATCGCCACCGCCGATTGGAAGACCTACTCGTCGCTCGTCGCCGACGACATCAGTTGCTTCGAACCCGAGGCCCGCGGTCACCTCGTGGAGGGACTCCCGTTCCATGAGTTCTATTTCCGTCTTCCTGGCAGCGGCAGCAAACCGGCCGCTCCCCCGATGACGACGCTTGCCTCACCACGCGTGCGGATGCTCGGTGACGATGCCGCGGTGGTGGCCTACGTGCGGATGGTGCAGAAACTCGACGACGCCGGCCGGCCGATCACAAGCCTCTGCGAAGAGACACGGGTCTGGCAGCGGATCGGCGGGGCGTGGAAGCATGTCCATTTCCACCGCAGCCTGCCCGGCTGAATCTCCCTCAGCGGTTCTGCCCCAGGGCCGCCAACCGCGCCGTCGCCTCCCCCTCCGCTTTCTCCATCACGTCGGCGACTTTCACTGGGGCCCCCCCCTGCCGCTTGCTCTCGTCGGCCGCTTCCATGAAAGCGTAGATCTGCAGTGTCTCTGCGGCCGGCACCGGTGACTGACCGCTCTGGAAGAACTTCACGATCTCGACCAACAGCGGATGGTAGCCGTCGAAGCTCCCCACGGCCGCTGTTGCCTTTTCGCCGAAGGCGGTTCCAGCGTACGGGGCAGCGCCCCGTCGGACACCGCGAAAACAGCCCACTCGGCCGTCATCCCAGAGGCCGCTGACGTGGTCGAAGTCGGCGGAGTGCGTCCGAGTCACGCTCACACACCCCGGCCCCATCACCGTGAACAACGACTCCACGCCGTGGATGCCATACCAGAAGAGGTCGGGGTGCGTGGCCTCGAGGGCACAGGGGGAAACCGTCTCGGCTCCAGTCACCGCTCCGATTGAGCCACCGCGGACGGCGAGCGTATTAGCCCCGAAGCGCAACGACGAGGCACTGAACAGCGGCACTCCCCGCTGCGCTGCCAAGCGGTAGATCGCCACCGCATCGGCGAGCGACCCGGCCACCGGCTTGTCGACGAACACCGGCTTTCCAGCCGCAATCACCGGGATCACCTGTTCGAGGTGGGGCCGACCGTCGTTGGTCTCGAGGAGGACAACATCGACCCGCTCCAGGAGCGCGGGGATACCATCCACGATCTCGACCCCATGTTTCATGACCTCCGCGGTGTAGTCCGCCACGCGGCTGACGCTCGACTGGATGTCGGGGCTTCCCTGCGGGGACGCGGCGACGACACGACACCCAGGAATATGCTGCTTGTCGCTGGCGTCGTTGAGGAGCTTCGTAAACGCGGTGGCGTGCGAGGTATCGAGACCGATAATGCCGACGCGGATCAACGCGACTTTCGCGGCGGGCTCTGCCCCCCGGCTCCCGGTGGCAGTCAGCAATCCCGCTGTCAGCATGATTGCCACGCGCACACTCCCCCGCGCCGCCCCTTCGATGCCCCAGGTTTTTGCACGCTTCATACCGGCATCTCCCCCTGCTGTGCGACCATGCCCGCCGCGCACTGGCGCAGACTCCCCGGCATGGCACAGCCACCATGGTAGCGGCCCGTCGGGGCTTTGCGGGCAAACCAGGCAACAAGAACGCTATACTCGCCCGCCGAATGCGATCCGTCGCGGCACCGAACTGTGTAGGCAGGCCCCGGCAACGGGAACGTGAACGAAGCCGGACCTTCAAGGGGGAGCCTCCATGCAGATTCACGTGCACGACACCCCCCAGGCCCTCGGCCGCGCCGCCGGCCGCGAAGCCGCTGCCGCCCTCCGCGAGGCTGTCGCCGCCCGAGGCGCGGCGAACTACGTTGTGGCCACAGGCGCATCGCAGTTCGATACCCTTGCTGCGCTCGTTGACGACGACGTTCCCTGGGAGCGGATCACGATCTTCCACCTCGACGAGTACGCCGGCCTCGACGACACCCACCCCGCCAGTTTCCGCCGCTATCTCCGCGAGCGACTCCTCGAGAAGCTGCCCCGCCGGCCCGCGGCATTCCACGGCATCGACGCCTCCCGCGATGCCGCCGCCGAGTGCCGCCGTCTGGCGGCACTGGTCCCGGCAGGCAACTTCGACGTGGCCACGATCGGCATCGGCGAGAACGGTCACTTGGCCTTCAACGATCCGCCGGCCGATTTCACAACCAGCAGTCCCTACATCGTGGTCCGCCTCGATGAGGCCTGCAGGCGTCAGCAGGTGGGGGAAGGCTGGTTCGCGGGACTCGAACAGGTCCCCACTGAGGCGATCTCCATGGCCATCCGCCGCATCCTGGCCACCGCACGGATCATCTGCTCGGTGCCCGACGCGCGGAAGGCTCGGGCAGTGCGCGACTCTGTCGCCGGTCCACTCACTCCGGACTGCCCGGCATCGATCCTGCGGACTCACGCCGCCTGCTCGCTCCACGTCGACCTACCGGCCGCGGCACTCCTGCCGCCGTCGCTCACCGGCTGACCGGAGGGCTCCCTCAATGCCACCATCCCTCGCCTCCACCGCCCCTTCCTCCCTGCCACTCGACCTGCAGCTCAACGGCTTCCGCGGCCTCGACTTCGCCGCCACCGACCTCGATCCTCGCGCCTTGGCCGCGGCCTGTGCTGCCTTCCGGGCCGCTGGTGGTGGGCAGTTTCTGGCAACCCTGATCACCGATTCGATCGCCACTCTCGAAGAGAAAACCGCGCGACTGGCCCTGTGCATCGACTCCGATCCGCAGGTCAAGGAGACGGTGGCCGGGATCCATATCGAGGGACCGTTCATCCGTGAGGAGCGCGGCTTCGTCGGCGCCCATCCACCCGAGCACACCCGTGACGCCAGTCCCTCTTTGATGGAGCGGATCCTGGCTGCGGGGCAAGGACACGTGCGGATGGTGACCCTCGCCCCGGAGCGTGACCCGGGCCTGCGGACGATCGCACTGCTGGCCAGCCGGGGGATCCTCGTGGCCGCCGGTCACTGCGATCCCTCCCTCGGCCTGCTCCACGAGGCTTGCGCCGCGGGGCTGCAAGCCTTCACCCACCTTGGCAACGGATGCCCGCATCTCCTCCCGCGGCACGACAACATCATCCACCGCGTGCTCGCCTCAGAGGCACTCCGCTGGGTGACATTGATCGCTGATGGCGTCCATCTGCCGCCGTTCCTCCTGGGGATAATCCTCAAGGTGCTCGGCCCCGACCGGGCGATCGTCGTCAGCGACGCCACCGCGGCCGCCGGCATGGGGCCAGGGACGTTCCGACTCGGGGCGCAGGGGGTGGTCGTCGGGGAGGATGGCGCAGCCTGGTCGGAGGACCATACCCATCTGGTGGGCTCCACCGCCACGATCCAGCGGCTCAAGGGGGTGCTTGCGGAGGCTGTCGGTCTCGACGACGCCATGATCCACCGGCTGCTGGCGGTGAACCCGCGGCGGGCGCTCGAAGTCGCCGGCGAAAGGTCTCGCGCCCCCTGACCGGACGCCGAGGCTCAGCCCAAGGATCACTCGTGCAGCAGCACGACCTCGACATCGCTCCCCTCCTCGGCACGGCGGACACCGGCAGGGAGTGCGATCAGTCCGTCAGCCACAGCCAAGCCGACCATATCGGAGGAACCGGTCCAGGGGAGCGGAATCGCGATCAGGCCATCGGGCCCTTTCTGGAGCCGGCAGGGGGAGTAGACAGGCCGGTCCTCGGCCCCCTTCGCGGCCGCCGCAAGCCGGGCCCGGACCCGGGGGAGGTGCCATTCGTTCCGCGGCCGGCCCTGGAGCCGCCGCACTGCCGGCCGCACGAACAATTCAAAGCAGACCAGACTGCTGGCCGGATTTCCGGGCAGGCCGAAGACGAGCGTCGTCGCCCCCCCTGCCCGCCGCAGCACACCGAACCAGACCGGTTTTCCAGGCTTGAGCCGCACCTTGTGAAAGACCTTTTCCACGCCACAGCGTCGAAAGGTGTCGGGCACGAGATCGAGATCGCCAGCCGACACGCCACCCGAGAGCACGAGGACATCGGCGGCGAGGCCCATTGCCACTTGGGCCCGCAGCGGCTCCGGCCGATCGACCACCATTCCCAGCGGAATCGGTTCGGCTCCGAGAGCGGAGACGGCCGCGACGAGCATTGGTCCGTTGGAATTCCGCGTCTGCCCAAACCCCGGCACCGAGTCGGGGGACACCAATTCGCTGCCGGTGGAGAGAATCGCCACCCGCGGGCGCGGCGCGACGACGACATGCACGGCACCAGCTTCCGCCGCCAAGCCGATCGCTGCCGGCCCCATCCGGGTTCCGGCTGGCAGGACCTCTGCCCCCCGTCGAAACGCGCACCCCTGGAGCCCAACATGCTGCCCCGGGCGGAAGCGGGCGTCGAGGAGTCGGACAGACGCGCCGGCATGCGCAGCGGCGGTGTCATCGACAGCGCACTCGATCGGCACCACCGAATCAGTACCGGCAGGCAGCGGTGCCCCGGTCATGATCCGGGCACAGGCACCGGGGCGGATCACCATCCGGCTCTGGTCCCCCGCCGCCAGATCGGCGACGACCTCCAATTCCAACACGCCGCCGGTGCCATCCCGGCCGGAAGGCTGCGCGTCGGCTGCGCGGAGGGCGAAGCCATCCATCATCGCCCGGTCCCAGGGAGGGGAATCGACATCGGCAATGACCGCGACCATCAGGCGGCGTCCGAGCGCCTCCGCCACACGCACCCTCCGTGGTCCGAGCACCGAGGCATGCTCTTCGACGAGTGCCAAGCCTGCCTCGAGATCAAGCATCTCTTCCCACTCCTTTTCCCCTGTCCGCAGGGTGTCAGCGGCTGACTGGCATTCTGCCCGCCGGCAGGGTGGCATGGCGGTCACCCCCGACCGCCAGGAACGCGCGGAGCAGGTGGTATCCGGCCGGAGTCAGGAAACTCTCAGGATGAAACTGCACGCCATAGACCGGGAGCGTGGCATGGCGAATGGCCATGATCTCGCGGCTCCCATCGGGAGCTGTCGACCAGGCATCGACATGGAATTCTCGCGGCACGGTGGGGGGATCGATGACGAGACTGTGGTAGCGGGTGGCCTCGAGAGGGCTGTCGAGACCGGTAAACAGCCCTTCGCCAGAGTGCTCGATGGAGTCGACCTTGCCATGCATCAAGCGCTTGGCGCGGACAATGCTGCCGCCGAACACCTGCCCGATCGCCTGATGGCCCAGGCAGACCCCAAGGATCGGCATCCTCCCCGCGAACCGCCGGACTGCGTCGCAGGAAATCCCCGCCTCGTCGGGCGTGCAGGGCCCCGGTGAGATCACCAGATGGCTCGGCGCCAAAGCGGCTATCCGATCGCAGTCGATGCGGTCGTTGCGGTGGACTTCGACGGGCGTGGAGGGATCGATCTCCCCGATCCGCTGCACGAGGTTCCAGGTGAACGAGTCGTAGTTGTCGATGAGGAGGATCATCGGGGGTTACTCCAGGAGCGTCGACGGATGCCCTTCGCGCTCCACCAGCGGCAGCACAAACGGCTTATAGATTGTGGTGTAGGCCTCGGCGAGACGGTGGGCGTCGAGGGCCGCGGCCGATTCCCAGTGCTCCACCAGGACGAATCGCCGCGGTTCGGCGCTCGAGTGATAGACCTCAAACCGCAGGCAGCCTGGCTCGGTTCGGCTGCGGCGCATCTGCTCGCCGAGCAGTTCGCAAAGTTTGGGGACGTCGGCCACGTCCTTGGCCATGATCAGCACGGTGAGACAAAGCATCTCGGCACCAGTGGAAAGGGTTCAGCCGTCCTCTCTGCAGACCCCGACTACTCTACCAGCAGCCTGGCCGCCGGGGCGGCTGCCGCGCCGCTGCGGCGGGCGAGGACGCGGAGGTAGGGGGGGAGGTAGGCGGCCCGGTCAGCGAACGAGCCCCCTTCCGCCCCCGGCCGGGTGTGATCAGGCTCGAAGATGTCCTCGATTTGGAACCCCGCCCGGCAGATCCCCCCGAGCAGTGCCGTCAGACCGTGAACGAATTCTTTTGTCCCCGCCTCCCGCAGCCGTGATGGCGGCCCCGGAGGGAGTGGATCGCGGCGGGTCAGGGGATGCTCGACTTCAAACCGGCCGCTGGCCCCCGGCGAAAGTCCGGCCTGGAGGCTGGTTGGCTGTTTGTGCTGGCTGATGTACTGTCCGCCGGAGCGGGTCACCCGGGCCACTTCTCGGAACACCCGCCCCACGTCCGGGACGTAGCAGGTGCTCACTGGGTGGACGACCAGATCGAACCTTCCACCGGCAAACATCCGCAGGTCGTCCATCGAGCCCTGCACGATCCCCAGGTCGATCCGCCGCTCGCTCGCCACCGCGCGATCCAGCGCCAGCATCGCCGGCGACAGGTCGACCACGGTGACGTGGGCACCGGCGGCCGCATACAGCGGGCCATGTTTGCCCCCGCCGGCCGCCAAGCAGAGCACCTCCAGGCCGTCCAACCGCGCCGGTAGCCAGGGCCGATCGGCGGCACCGCCACTCCCCAGCCAACCCCGCGGATCGTCAAAGGCGTCATCGGCCGCCGGGCGGGCGAGAGCCACTTTGGCCGCGGCCAGCCGGTCCCAGGCCCGGGCATTGTGGTCGAGCACCGACTCGCGGCGGTGCTGTGAAGACGACTCGTGCATGACACGCCTTTGCGACACACCCGCATGGACCATCGTCGGTCAGGGAATTAGTCGCGGTCGTAGAGCGCATCCCGGCTGGCCGCGTCAGTCGGCTCGCCATCACAGACGAATCCCAACCGCTTGAACTCCATCCGTGCCGCCTGCTCCGTGGACAGCCAGGTGTCGCCCGGCACCTCGGCGGCAAACTTCCAGGGCCGCTGCTCGACGTGCCCGTCGAGGAAGGCAACGTTGGCTTGGTTGAAATGGCGGAAGTGGACGGTAGGGAAGTTGCCGCTGGGGGGCACAAGGCCGCCGAGATTCTCGATGAACTTCAGGTCGTACCGCACCTGTGCGCTTTCGGCAAAGGCAATTGTCCGCTGCGTCTCCCGCACAGACGCCAGCGTGAATCGGCGGTTGGCCGCCTCCAAAAACGGCGACCAGTTGGCGTCGTAGCCAATCACAGTCCCTGGCCCCAACGCCGCGTTGTAGTCGAACCCAGTGCACATCGTGCTGTACGTGAGGAGGTCGATGTCTGACGGACCGAAACTGGGACACTGGTACGCCGCGACGTTCCCCTCCATGAAGGGCGTGAGGGTGCCGCCAGTAAAGTCAACCCGATCCGCCCCTCCCGCCGGATCGGCACTGACGGTGCCGAACCAGTAGCGACTGCTGCCTGGATAGGGGTACTGACCGGCGATCGTGCCGGCGATCCGGACCTGGTCATCGACCTTCAGCGGGGCCAGTTTCCCCTGCTGAGCGTCGGTGCAGAGCTGCAGGGCCAGCACCAACTGGCGAACGTTGCTGGAGCAGGTGGCACTGCGGCCCGCCTCCCGGGCTGCCTGCACCGCCGGGAGGAGGAGTCCCAGCAGCACCCCGATGATGGCGATCACCACCAGCAACTCGACGAGCGTGAACCCCGATCGGACCGGCAGGGCGCGCAGCGCCCCGTCACGGTGGCATGGGCTGGACATGAAACGGCCTCCCTGGTGTGGCTGGTGTCGCTGGACGAAGCCGCGGACAAGGGTCACCAGCGGGCGGGAAGACGAGTCTAGGGAACGGGTTGACCCTGTCAACGACCGCAGGCACCCCCCCTCTAACCGGCAAGGTTTCACACCCTCCATGGCGGGCGCGTGAACCTGTTCCGATTGGCGAGATTTTGAACGTGAAGACGTGCTGGTTGTACGGCCTCAGCCCGCACCAATTACCGACACCGAACGGAGCGCAAAATTTACCTAACACGCGCCGTAAGTCCCGCCGTGAAAAATACTTGGGGCCTCCTCAAGCCGCTTTCGCCAGCGGTCCGATACCCCAGTTGTCCCCCGGGGCATCACTGTGCCCGTCGGGCAATCAGGGGGCGGCAGGAACCTGCAATGAATCGAGTCACGGATTGGCTCGACAGACCTGCCGCGGGAAAGTTCGTGGATCACTACTTCGGGGTGACCTGCCTCGCGATGAGGAGCTGTCCTCTCGCGTGATCCATAAGCAAAGGAGATGTGGCTCGATGAAGCGTATGTTGTTCCTTGGTGCGCTGGTCCTCGGCGTTACCGTTTGTAGCCAGTCCTTCGGCTTCGAGATCCTTGACCGGATGCTCGGCGGCTGCCGCAAGGCTGGGTCGTCTTGCTGTGAGCCAGGCTGCGACGCCGGCAACGGCTGCTGCGGCAACGCCGGAGATCCGGGTTGTGCAGCGACCGATCCCGGTTGCGGTGCTGGCAACGGGTGCGGCAAGGGGAATGGCTGTGCGGAACCGGCTTGCGACGCTGGCAACGGCTGCTGCGACTCCGGTTGCACCGCTGCCCCAGGTTGCGGTCGGAAGAAGCACTCATTGTTCGGTGGGCTGAAGGGCCTGTTCGACGGATGCAAGCGGAAGAACACCAGCTGCACCAGCGCAAGCTGCTGCGGTGCTGAGCCCGCCTGCGACGCCGGCAACGGCTGCCTCGGTGGGTGCGGAGCTGAGCCCGGTTGTGCAGCTGGCAACGGCTGTGCGGAACCGGCCTGCGACGCTGGCAACGGCTGCTGCGATACTGGGTGCACCGCTGCTCCCCGGAAGAAGCACAGCAAGGGTTCGATCCTCGGTGGGCTCCTCAAGGGGCTGAAGTCCAAGAAGCATTGCAAGCGTGACGCCGGCTGCACCAGCAGCAGCTGCTGTGGCGACGCCTGCGAGCCCGGCTGCGGTGCTGACCCCGGCTGCGGTGCCGGAAACGGTTGCAGCGACCCGGCGTGCGGTGCGGTGGGTGTGATCGAGTCGACCCCGGCGATTGCCCCGACCCCCGACGCCTCGGCTGCTCGGAAGTCCAGCAGCAAGGTTGCCGTGCGGACGGTTTCCACGAAGTGATCTCCCTGTTGTAGGGCGAACGGAAAGTTCGTTGCCCGACTTCGGCCAGTGAGCTCCGCCCGGGACCCAAAGTCCCGGGCGGAGTTTTTTATTTTTTGTCCGACTCGTCGAGGACCTCCGCCGCTGTTCCCACGCGGCATACCTGCCCGGCGATCAGCTCCACCACCTGAGTCGCTGCCCGTCTGGCAAAACCATGGTCGTGGGTCACGATGACCATCGTCTGCCCCCCTCGAGCAAGTTCGCCGACAACGTCGAGCACCTCTGCCGACATCGCCGGATCGAGGGCGCTGGTGGGCTCGTCGAAGAGCATCACCCGCGGCTCCATCGCCAGGGCCCGAGCGATCGCCACCCGCTGCTGCTGACCGCCGGAGAGCGTGGCCGGACGAGCTGCGGCGAAGCGACCGAGTCCGACGCGCTCGAGGAGTTCGAGCCCCTTCCGCCGCGCGTCGACCGCCGGCTTCCCGAGAACAACCCGTGGCGCGACGGTGACGTTGTCGATTACCGACAGGTGAGGGAAGAGGTTGAACTGCTGGAACACCATCCCCACATCGCGCCGCACCCGCTCGAGGTCACGGGGAGAGTGGGGCCCGGCGGTAAACCGGTGGCCGACAATCGTGACACTTCCCGCGGTAAACGTCTCCAGGCCATTGAGGCAGCGCAGCAACGTGCTCTTGCCACCGCCAGAGGGCCCGACAAGTGTCGTCACGGTCCCTTCGGCAACCGTCAGACTGACCCCATCGAGGATCCGGTTTCCGGAGCGAAACGCCACCAGGCAGTCGATGTCGATCACAGCCTTGGAATCCTCCCTTGGAGATCAGCAACCGGGCCGCTTGTCGCGGTTTTCAAGCCGCTGCTCGAACCACCGCGAGAGGAGCGACAGCGGCCAACTCATCGCCATGTAGAGAACGGCGGTGATCACGGCCAACTCGGCAATCCGTCCGGTCGAGAGGGCAAGGACGCTGTAGCGCTTCGTCAATTCGACGACCGTGATTGCGGAACAGACGCTGGTGTCTTTAAACAGGGCGATGAAGTCACTCGTCACTGGGGGCATCACAATCCGCACCGCCTGGGGGACGACCACGTGCCGCAGGCTCTGCCACTTCGTCATCCCCAGCGCCAGCGCCGCCTCGAACTGGGCCCAGGGCACCGCCTTGAGTCCCGCCCGGTAGATCTCCGATTCATACGCGGAGTAGTTGAGCGCTAAACCGACGATTGCCGCTCCCAAAGCCGGCATTGCCAAACCGACTTTGGGGAGGAGGAAGAACAGGGCGTAGAGCTGGAGCAACAGCGGGGTGCCGCGGAGGATCTCCACATAGCCGGCGAGCACCGGCCGCAGCCACAACGGACCATGGAGCCGGCCGATCGCCACCGCCAGCCCGGCGAGGATCGCCAGCGGGAACGAGGCGCAGGCCAGGAGGATCGTCATCGCCGCTGAGGAGAGAAGCAGCGGCAGCGTGCCGCTGACCAGTTCAACCAGTCCCTGCGGTGCGGCAGCGGGAATCTCGGCCGCATGGCGGAGGAAAAACATCTGCTGGCGGCCGGAGAGGTCCCAGCGGTCGTAGAGCGTCTTCAACCTGCCGTCGGCGATCATTCGGCCGAGGGCGGCGTCGATCGCCTCCGAGAGGCGCGGCGTCTCCCGGGCGGTGAGAATCGTGTAGGTGCCACCGGCGAAGGGTCGGCCCGCACCACGCAGCCCCGGAAACCGATCGTCGTTGAACTGCGCGATGCAGTCGTCCATCACGGCGGCATCAAGGACCCCTCCCTTGAGCTGTTCGAGGCAATCGACGGTGCCGTCATAGCCGATGGGATCGACCTCGAATCCGGGCCGCTCTCGGAGGAAGTTCTCGGCGGCGCTTCCGGTGAGGACCCCCACCCGCCACCTCCCCCCCGGCCCCGCCGCAGCGAGTGCCTCCACCGATTCCGGCCCGGCATCCCGCCGAGCCACCAGCTGCAGGCTGTAGGCATAGTAGGGACGGGAGCAGTGCCAGTCCCGCTGTCGCTCTGGGGTCGTTTCGATCCCGTTGATGACGCAGTCGGCCGACCGGTCTAGGAGCAACGGCAGCCTGTCCCACTGCCCCTGTTGGAAGCGGGCCCTGACTCCCAGCTCCTCAGCTAAGAGCGCCGCCAACTCCACTTCGAAACCGACCAGTTTCGTCGGATCCGACGGATCGAGGAACACGTGCGGCCCCCCCCCTTCCTGGTCGGCCGCCCACACCAATTCCCCGCGCTTGATCACCGCCTCGAGCTCCGCCCCCGGGCCCGGGAGAGCGATCACCAGCCAGGCCACCGCGGCGACTAGCGCGCGGGAGGCGAGTCCGCGGGCTCCTCTCGGTGCGCTCCAGCGCCACGGCTTCATCGAACGGCCCCCTTGAGCCGTCCCAGGGACGATCGCCCCTCCTCGACGCGCTCGCACAGGCCCCTCAAGCGACCGTCGAGTACCGCTCCTTCGTCGAGGTAGGCGGAGGTGTTCCCGGCGGCGACCGCGAAGTCCTGCACAAACGGATCGACCAACCTCGCTCCAGGCAGCCGGGTGACCAGACTGGCGATATCGCGGTCGAGTCCGGCACGCATGCGCGCAAACACGATCCAGCGAAGCAGCAACCCCCAGATCACCAGCCACACCAGCGCCTCTTCGAGGAAACCAAGCCCCCCGACCGGCTGGCCATCCCAGAGGTGGCCATAAAAGAAGTTCCAGCCGGCCCGCCCCAGGACAGCGATGATCATGCCAGAGAAAAGGAACTCGCAGATCGCCCGTACCCACGGCGCGTCGGCCCGGTCGCGGCGCTCGCTCACCAGACGATCGACACCGCCGACGAGCCAATTGCCAGTCCGTTCTAGAAGCGTTCCCACCGACGTCTGGACCGCCGCCTCGCTGAGCCGCGCCCGTCCCACCATCGGCTCACCAATCGCCGCTCGGGCGGCCAGGCCCACGAGAATACTTCGCGACTGCTCAACGTCGGCCTCTCCCAGCCCCACCTCCTCGATCGATTGCCAAGCGCCGTCGCCGGCAGCGAACGCTGGAGAATTCTGCCCAGCAAGGATCCGGCCGACGAGTCCCCCGGCACGGAGCCGGGGCCAGAGCGCCCCCAGCGACGCCAGCGTGTGGAGGAACGTGGCGAACGGCCCCCCCTGCCAGCGCTCCACGAGCTCATCCTGCATGATCCGCTGCCAGGCCGGGCGGCTGTCGCGGAGTTTCTGTCCCACCGCCCTCCCCATCAATTCTTCCAGCCGTTCCCGCTGCTCTTCAACCCCCTGCAACAGCGCCACCACCGGTTGCCTGAAGGGATCGAGTTGCTGCCGCGCCTGGCGGACGAACCATCCGGCCAGGTCGAGGGCGCCGGTCCTGCGGACACGGCGGGCAGCCCGGCCCACCAACTCCTCATCGATGGCCCGCACGAGGGCTGCGTACCCAGGCTCCGGCTCCAGTCCAGCGGCGGTCCGACGGGCGGCCTCCAATCCATCGATGCGGTGGATGGAGGGGGCTTCGATTCCCTGGCGTTCCAACTCCAGCCGCCAGTCGTCACGGATGTCGGGATCGCGGGAGGCATGGGTCTGGACGAAGAGGAGCGGGCGGCCAGGCGCAAACGCCGCCACCTCCCGGGCGACGCTCCACGACCGGTACTTCTGGGCCGTGGCCACCAGCAGGAGGACGTCGCACGCCGGCAAGACCGCCTCAAGGAGATCGCGGTTGCGGTTGGAATCGCTCGGACGCGCGGCTGCACCGCTCCGGTCGCCGGCGGGAACTTCCCCGTCGTCACCTGCCGCCTGTGTATCGGGATCAGGCTGGGTGTCGGGACCAGGCTGGGTATCGGGATCAGGGCAATCGACCAAGACGATATTTGCGACCGCCGGGCTGTCGCTGGTGACGACGCGCGCGCCGACACCATCAAGCGACAGCCAGGAGCAGTCGACATCGCGGGCCACGACCACCACCGGAGCCACCGTCGTCGGGCGGGCCACGTCACCGGCCGGACTGAGATCGCGGCCGGCCAACGCGTTGACCAGCGTGCTCTTGCCGGTGCCAGTGCCACCAATCACGCCCACCACAAGCACCCTGGAGAGTTCGCGGCGCGCCCGGTCGAGACGGAGAGCCACCTGTTCCCATTCGGCCCGCACCCTCCGCGCCGGCGGCCAATCAGGCAGGGCCCCGCTCCACCGCGCCAGGCCGGTGACGAGATCATCGAAGGCTGCGTCGTCAAACCCGGGTGCCGCAAGGGCCACCGCGGCGCCGTCATCGGTGCGGGGAAGGCCCGGGAGCGGATGTTGTGGATCTCGTTGAGGCGGTGGATCCCGCGGCGGGGATGTGTCGGCGGACATATCAGGAGACCTCCCTACCACACTCGTGAAGCAGCCGCCGGGCCCGGGCTACTTCGGGGCGGGCAGCGGCGCCGGCCAAACGTTCGATTTCTTCGAGCCGGTCGCCGAGGACGACGTCATGGAGCGTCTCGGTGAGCACCCGGCTGCGCTCGGCCGACCAGCCGGCGAAAAGCCGCTCGAGGAGTGGCTTGAGACCCGCCATCGTCAACCCCAACACGCCTTCACCTGCCAGCGGTGCCACCGCCCACACGACGTAGTCTCCGGCAGTGTGCACCAGAGTCGTCAGGCCGTGCGATGCCGCTGCCACCGCCGGCACCGCCGCAGCCCCAGCCACCATCAGCCCGACGGTGATGCACGGCCTGGCCACCGAGCCGAGACTCAGTCCGGTGAGCAGCATCTGGAGGAAGCGGGGGTTCTCCCGCGAGAAGCGATCGAGCTCGCCACGGACGAACGACCGGTAATCCTCGGAGACCATCGGCAAAGCCGTATGACGCCGCTCCAGATCGGCATACCACGATGCCCGGTCCCCGTAGACCAGCGCGTCACCGAGGAGTTTCTCGAGCCGTGGATTGCGTCGCCTGGCGGCGTCCAGCCGGTCGATGAATGCCGTCAGCGCCTGGGTGAGGGCGGAGAGTTCAACGGTGGCAAAATCCTCCTGCTTCTCCTGCGCTGAACGGACGACACCGATCCGCCGCCCCATCCAGGCCACGCCGCTGCCGGCTACCCGGTAGACGCGGCTGAGATTGATGTCGATCCGTGATCGGCGCGGCTCGAGCCATTCCCAAATCTCGTGCCACACCAGTTCCCGCGGCGCCGATGGGAGCTCCACCCGCACCTGCGCCTCCTCGGCGAGCACCGTCCGCGCCTCCTGCCAACCACGCGATGACGACTCGAAGGCGTCGAGCCAGGCGCCCATGCCGGCCCGCGGATCGAGGACGACGCGAAAGGCGCCTTCCATGGCCCGCAGTTTGATGCGATCAAAATCGACCGCAGAAAGGACCGTGGCGAGATCGGCCGGTGGCTCCGATGGCGGCGGAATCGGGCCGCCAGCAGCCCGGTTGCCGGTGAGTTCCGGGAGGGGAAAGAACTCGATTGTCCCCGCCTCGGCCCGGGAGAAGTCGTGGGGCACCGCGTAGACCGCCAGCGGTGCGGCGCCGGTCTCGGCAGTGAACGTCGCCAACCAACCGGCGATCCGCTCCCGCTGCGCCGGCCAGTTGACCATGTTGAAGACCACGATCAGAGACTTCCGCGCGGCGGCGGCGGCAGCGAAAAAGTCGCGGACGGCAGCGTCGTTGTACTTCTGCTGCGTGAGCACCGCGACGATCACGTCGCAAGCGTTGCGGACTGCCTCGGCGCGGTGCCAGTTCTCCCGCAGTGTGCCATCGACATCGGGTGTGTCGATGAGGATCAGCCGCTGCGACTGCCTTCCGGAGGGGTCCTCGCGCCAGATGAGCAGATCGTCGCCGTCACTCCCACCGCCAAGGGCATCCACCCCGCTCGACCAGGGGCGGGGGGTGAATCCCGGAAACAGTTCCTCCAAGTCGATCCGGGCCGCCAAGCCCACCGGCAGGCTGGCGACGGGACAGCGGGTCCGGGCTGCCTCCGGCACAGAGCGGCTGATCTCCCCTCCCACCAAGACGTTGGCGACAAGACTCTTGCCGGTGTTGGTGCCTCCGCAGACCGCCACCACCAGGATCGGCTCGCGGGTCACCTGCGGCCGCAACTTCCCGAACAGTTGGCCGAACCACTCGCTCTCGGCGGGATCAGGAGCCCCCAACTCTGCCGCCAGCGGTTTGAGGAGATCGACCACGCTGCACAGTTCGCGGACGCTCCCGGCCCAGGCCGCGTACCGGGAGACCGGCGCGGCGGGAACGGATCGGCGAAAGGGGTCGTCTGCTGCCACCGGCGGACTCTGCGTGGTGTGTCAGGTGTATCATCGGAGGGATCGGTCTTGAGGCTCGTTGCCGCGTGCCGCATCACGCGCTACACTCCGGGAATCAACCGATCGTCCTCAATCCCCGACTCTCCAGTGTGTGCTGCGGCCGATTCCGCCGCAAACCCAGGGCTTCCCCCCGGCCCACTCCTCACCCTGCCCGCCCCTCACCCTGCCCGCCCCTCACCCTGCCCGCCCCTCACCCTGCCCGCCCCCCGTCCTCCTCCGCCCGGACTGCCGATGCTCCAACGCCGCCCCCTGTTCCCCGGTGTCATCGAGATGAACCACCAGGCCGGGTGGCGGATCGGCTGCAACGTCTATCTGGTCTATGACGACCGGGAGTGGGTGCTGATCGACGTCGGCTTCACCGAGAACGTGGAAGAGATCGTGGAGATGATCCGGCAGATGGACTTCCCCCTCTCTGCCTGCAAGGCCCTCATCGCGACCCACGCCGATGTCGACCACATCCAGGGTCTTGCCAAGGCGAAGGCGCTGCTCAAAGCGCCGATCCTCGCCCATCCCCTCGCCGTGGAGTCGCTGGAGAGTGGCGACCGCATCAAGACGTTCGCGGAGATCGCGGCCCAGAACATCCACCTGGAGATGCCGGCGGTGAAGGTCGATCGGACGATCACCGATGGCGAGTGGATCACGGTCGGCACGCGGAAACTCCAGGTGTGGCACACCCCTGGACACACCGACAGCCAACTCGCCTTTCGTCTCGACGACCTGCTCCTCTCCGGCGACACCATCTACCGCGACGGCTCGGTAGGCGCAATCGACGCCCACCATGGCAGCGACATCCCGGCTTTCATTGCGTCCCTCGAGCGGATTGCCGCCAGCGATGTCGACTGGTTGCTGCCCAGCCACGGGCCGATCTTCCGCCGGGACAATGCCCTCCTCCGCAAGACAATCGAGCGCGTCAACGGCTATCTCTCGCTCGCCGATTTCGGCACCTGTGCCCCGGCCTGGCCACTGATGGAGCAGTGGGACCGCGAACTCGCCGAGGGGCGACTCCCCTCCACGGCACCGCGGCGGGAGTGATGTCTCGGCAAGCCAAGCCCGGTGATCATGCCAACGGCCCCGTCAAGAACTCAGGGCCGACCTGATCGTCGACTCGGTCGCCGATCTCTCCGCCGCAGGCCTCGCTGGGATCGCGGCCCGCCACGTGGCCTGAGTGACAGACGTGCACCAGCGCTCGTCGTCCTCCCCCACCACGGTTGCCGATGGTGACGGTTTTTCCGTGAAGACCGGTCGTGCCGGCAGACGATACCTTTCCTGACGCACCTTTTTCCTCGCCACGCTCCGAGTCCCCGGACCTTCGATGGTCCTCAGGGTCGGCAAGCGTCAGGGGCGAAGCGTGCCGCCTGGGGGGGGTTCAGGGGGAACCCTCCCGCCCGACAGCAGGGGGATCCATTCGGATGAAACGCTCCACGTTTGCCGCCGCGGCCTGCCTGGCCACGACGCTGTTCTTCTCCGCCGGAGAGGCCGCCGCCCAGAACGGCTACGGGGCCCCAAAGGCCTTCGGTCAGTCTTGGGGACAGTCGGCCGCTGCGCCTGACTGGAACCGCTTCTACCACTATCCATATGTGTGGTATCCGCAAAACTTCTATTCCGACAGCTACTCAAAGAGCGCTAACGATCTCTACCACCGCTATCCGCAGGAGATGCGGGTGCCGGTCTACAACCGTGCCTGGCAGAACGACTACCCGAAGTCGCGCCGCTATTACCAGGGGCACCACTTCCACCTCGACGTCTTCTGACGCTCCGGAAAAACGCCGGTTTTTCCAAAAGCACGGCGCTTTGGCGGCGCAGTGTGCAGTGCGAGCAGACAAAGGCTATTCCTGGCCTGCTGACCACCATCTGGTCGTTACCGCAGGCGGGTTGTTCACCGCTCCAGTACCCCAGCCCCGCCTTCCGGCGGGGTTGGGGCCGGAGTCGCGGATAGAGTCAGGTGACGGCGGCGACGAGGGCGTCCGCCGCCAGGTCGACCTGGGCAATCTCGATCCACTCATCAGCAGTATGGGCCTGATCGATCGATCCCGGTCCGAAGACCATCGTGGGGACGCCGGCGGCAGCAAACACGCTGGCGTTGGTGCCGTAACGGGCAGCGCGAATCGTGCTCCGCCTTCCGAGTCGCTCGACCGCCTCCACCAACCGCTCGGCAAGACGCCGTCCGCCGAGGCGCACCGCGACCCCCCCCTCGGGAAGCCCGGGATGCTCGACGAACGGTTCGTCGTGTTCGATTGTCGCCTCCGGACAGGCATCCGCGATCCGGCGGATCACCTCGTCTCGGGCGGCGCGGGAGGATTCCCCCGGCACGAGGCGGCGATCGAGTTCCAGGACCACCAGATCGGGCACGAGGTTCACCCCCGTGCCGCCATGGATGGTCCCCAGGCTCAGGGTGGGTGGACCGCAGGGGTGATCCGGCGTCCGAGAGAGCAGTTCGGCTGCCAGGCGTTCGATTGCCAACACCGCCCCGGCAGCGTGGTAGATGGCGTTGGATCCCCGTTCGGGAAATGAACTATGGCAGGCCCTGCCATGGATCCGGATCCGCCAGCGGACCGCCCCTTTGTGCGTGCCAACGATGTCCAGTCCGGTCGGCTCGGCGACAATCGCCGCCAGCGGAGCGGCCTGGAGCAATCCCTGTGCCGCCTCATCGGTGGCCGGGGCATCGCCTTCCCTGCGCCACAGGCGAGCCAGCGCACGGGCACCGGAAAAGCCAAACTCCTCATTGACTGTGGCAGAGAAGACAACCGTCACCGGCCGGGGCCGGCCCAAACTTTGCAGCCGGTCCAAGCCGACCAGCATCGCCGCCATGCCCCCCTTCACATCGCACGCTCCACGCCCCTGCAGCCGACCGTTGCGGACCAGCGGCACGAACGGCTCGATGGTCATGCCGTCGACTGGAACCGTGTCCTGATGGGCATCCCAGAGGACGACCGGAGCACCCTCCTGGGTGGCCTCGAGGCGGGCCAAGACGTTGTCGCGGCCGGGGGACACCGGCTGCCTGGCCCAAGGGATTCCCGCAGCGGTGAACCGCTGCGTGAGGTAATCGCTGAGGCGGCCCTCAAGATATTCAGGGCCGGAGACATCCCGCCCCATCGGGTTGACGCTGGGGCGGCGGACGAGGTCGGCGAGCGTCGCCAAGGAATCTGCCATTCCTGCAGGTTATCAGGCAGGCATCCCGGCCGCGCCAACCCCCTCCCCGCGCGGTAGAATTCGCCGTCGGTCTTTCTGACATCCACTTTCCCCGGGCGGATTGCCCCCAATCCCACGGTACTCGATATGGACACCTCTCATTCCGACAGGGCTCCCAGGCGATCGGCAGCGGCTGTCGCAGGATGCCCGCTTGTGCTCTGGTCGCTGCTGCTCTCAGGCACGGTTTTCGGACAGACGATTCCCCGCTCGACGCCGGCGACGGTCACTACGAGGACGTCTGCTGTCGAGGAGGTTCGGGCGGCTTCGGAGACGTTTCAGAAAGCGATGGCAAAGAGCGATACAGAAGCACTCGCTGCCCTCTGGACCGCCGACGGCGACATCATCGACGACTCGGGAAGCGTCGTCCTGGGCCGCGAAAGCGCCCTGCAGTCAGGGCCTCCGGCCGATGGAAACCTCGCGGCTCCCAACTTCCGGATCACCGGTGCCAGCATCCGTCTGCTCTCCGACTCGGTGGCCATCGAGGACGGGAGCGTGGAGGTCGTCGTCCCCGGAGCGTCGCAGGCACATCACGGCCGCTTCTCGGCCACCTGGGTGAAGGAGGATGACGGCTGGAAGCTCGCCGGTCTGCGGGAATGGCGGACCGACCCGGCCGAGAACCAGGCGCGGCTCGAGGATCTCGATTGGCTCGTCGGCGACTGGAGCGTGACTATTCATGGCGCGGTTGCCCATGCCGCAGCCGGCAACGGAGATGAGGTGACCATCAACGGCCGAAAAATCGCCGTCGCCCCGGCATCACCACCGACGATCGACATGTCGGTGCGTTGGAACCCAACCCACACCTATCTCCTCCGCGAGACACGGATCACCTCCCCTGACGGCGGTGGCATGGAGATTTCGCAGCGCATCGGCAGGGACCCGCTGACCCGGCAGATCCGCTCCTGGTCGTTCGGCTCCGACGGGGGGCATTCCGAGGCGGTCTGGGCGCTGGAGGAGGGGAGTTGGGTGTCACGGGTGGCATCGGTCCTGCCCGACGGCAGCCGGGCCTCGACGATCAATCACTATGTCTACGACGGGAAGGATGGGTGTACTTTCCAGTCGTTCCCGACGCATGCCGGGGCCGATCAACCCACACCGGTCACGATGACAATGACTCGGAAGCCAGAGGGGACCAGCAAATGACAACCACCAACCTTTTCCCCCTTTCGACCTACAGATTTCGCCGGCGGCCGTTTCTGGCCCTGACGGTGGGAGGAGTCCTCCTGGCGGCGCTCGTCGGCTCACTGTCGCTGGGCCGCAGCGACGCTGCCGACCCGCCTACCAAGGCCCCCTCCAAACCGCTCCCGACTGCCGCTGCCTCCAAGCAGACGTCTCCGGTGGGCGACGCGCAGGATGACATCGCCGCCAAGGCGGCCATCCTTCAGGGTCCACGCTGGCGGCGGGCGATTTTCGAACTGGGGGAGTGGCTCTCCTCGCAGCAGATCTACCCTCCCAAGGAAGTGATCCGGATTAAGTCTGACTTCAACCGCCGAGTGTCTCGGATGACGTCGCACGAACTGGAATACCTCCTCGACGACTTGGAAGCAAAATTCAAGGTCATGGAGACACCCGAAGCGCAGGAGGCCAGGGCCTGGGTGGGGCAGTATCTCTCGGCCATGTCAGACCGCCGCCGGGATGACGTCCTCAAGGACGTACCGAACGTCGTCGACATGACTGCCGGCCAACTGTCTCAGGAGATTGGGAAGATCGAGCAGAAACGCCAGTCCCTCAAGGATCGGCAGGCTGCCTTCGACGACGGCCGACAAGTCCTCGTCGCGGAGGCCAACGCCAACCGGCAACTCACCGCCCAGGCCTCCGCAGCGGCCACCTCCCGAATGAATTCGGGCCCGTCGTACTCTCCCTACCGCTCTGGCGGTGGTGGCGGCGGCGGCGGTGGCGGCGGCAAGAAACCGTTCGACGACGTGCATGGCGGCGGGATTACGGTCTACTCAGGGGGGATGTTTGGTGGCGGCGGAGTGGCTATGACCCTGGGGGGATTTTGAGTGATGTCCAGGGTGTTTTGGCCCGTTGCTTCCTTTCGGGTAAGGGAGCGAATCCGGGCCGCTTGAGCGGCCAATCCCCCCGGAAAATCGGGGCGATCGTCTCCGTCTCGTCGCCCGGAGGGCAAGACGGTATAACTTGGCCAAACCGAAGAGCCGCCACCCGCGGTCAAATCGGCCGGTCCCCACTCTGACGGCTTTTTTATCAGGGACGGCATTTCCTCAGCGACGACATTGTGAAATATTTCACAATCGTTGCCTCTGCTGATGTCGTTCGGTCCGGTTGATGTCCGGCTTCCGAGTTTGATTCCTCTGCCGTGTCGGCTGGCGTGGCGGCCAGCGGTGTTGTTCGTCGTCCTCACGTCGGTGGTGCTTTTTTATGGAAGCGATCCTCCCCGTCCTCCTGTTCGT
>QWOP01000015.1 GCA_003669605.1 Planctomycetota bacterium | reverse complement strand
TGTCGGCCAGGAATGCCGCACACTGCCGATTGACCTCGGCGTCGGCCGGTGCCGCATCAAGGGCATTCTTCAGATACACCCGGCGGGTGTCGGGGAAGGAAAGGTGCCCGCAAGCATCGGCCATCGCCAAGAGCGCCGGTGCGTCGTACGGATTCCCCTTGAGGGCGTCGATCCCCTGCTTGATGACGTCTCGCTGCTGGCCGGCGGCGACGAGTTTGCGGAGCGATCCCCCCTTCGATCCGCCCGGCCAGAGGGCGGCCAATCCGCCCGACTTCTTGGGGGGGTTTTTCTTGCGCAGGATTCCCAGCATGGCCTGGAGATAGGCCGCGTTTCCGGGGTCACCCACCACGCAGGCGGCGAACATCTCGATCGCGTAATCAGCGTTGGCCGTGAGATTCTGAATGCCCCGTTGGTAGCACTGCAGCAACCGCGAGCGTTCGGCGGGGGAGAGCAGGGCGGAAGATGGGGAGGCCGATGGATCGGCGTTGCCGACCGGGCCGGATGGGGGATCGTTGGCCATGGTGCCTGCCGGCGCATTCCTCGGAAGATGACACGGTCCAGAGCCGATCGGTGCGAAACAGGGGCCTTCCGCATGTGGCCCCCACGACGGTCCGCACCTCCAGTTACAGCCAAACTGCCGAACTTGCAGCCGAACTGCCGAACCGGGAGTCACGACCGTTCCGCGGCAGGCTCCCCTGCCGATCGGCCCGCGGAGACCATAGAGTGTAGTGCCGCCGGCCTCACGCCTCAATCGGCATCGGCGACTTCGCTCACTCCTCGCCACTCCCCCTCCGCCGCCATGCCCCAGCCGTCGCCACCCACTGCACCGCTCCCGGAACCATCAGCCGGTGGAGAATCGACGGTGGCCGCGGTGGCACCCCCAGCGGCCCCTCGTGCGGGGGCGTTTTCCGGCGGCAACGACGGGGATGGCCACGTGGCATTTGTGGGGGCCGGTCCGGGCCACCCCGACCTGCTGACGGTCCGGGCACTGGAACGACTCCGCGCGGCCGACTGCGTCGTCTTCGACGCCTTGGTGCCGATGGCGTTGCTGGAACGGTTGCCAGTCGAGGTGCAGCGTGTCCCCGTGCCCCGCTTGATGACCGGAGAAGACCCTGGTGAAGTGGCGGGAAGACTGCTGGTCGACCTCGCACGCGGCGGCCGCAGGGTGGTGCGACTCAAGGGGGGCGACCCGGGGATCTTCGGGCGGCTGGCGGAAGAACTCGCCCCGGTGCGTGAAGCGGGCATCCCCTGGGAGATCGTTCCCGGCGTCACCGCAGCACTGGCCGCCGCCGCGGCCGCTGGAGTTCCGCTGACCAGCAGGGCCAGCGCCTCGCACCTCACGATCCTCACCGGGCACGAAGCCGACGAGAAGTCTGTGGTGCTTGACTTCGGCTCCCTCGCGACCCGCCCCGGTACGCTGGCGGTCTACATGGGGGTTGATCAAGCCGACCGCTGGGCCGGAGAACTGATCGCCGCGGGCATGCCCGCCGACACGCCGGTAACGGTCGTGAGCCGATGTTCTTGGCCCGACCAAGAGGTTGCCACAACCACCCTGGGAGCCTGCTCGGCGGCCTTCCTTGAGCACCGCTGGCAAGCACCGGCCGTGGTGATCGTGGGGGCCGTGTCGGCCGGATTGGCCACGCACGCATCGTCGCCGGCCAGATTCCCCTCCGTCGCGAAGCCGTCCCTCCCCTTGGCTGGCCGCCGCGTGTTGGTGACCCGGCCGGCGGGGCAGGGGGACGATCTGGCTGGGACGATCGCCGCCTTGGGGGGCTCCTGCCTCCACATCCCGGCGCTGCGGATCGTGGCACCGGAGTCCTGGCAACGACTCGATCTGGCGATCGCCGAGGTAGGGACTTTCGACTGGATTGTGTTTGCCAGTGTCAACGGCGTGCAGGGTTTTCTCACCCGGCTGCGGGGGGCTGGAAAAGACGGGCGGGCCATCGGTACGGCGCGGCTGGCGGCCATCGGCCCGGCCACACGCCAGGCGCTCGAGGCGGCCGGTTTCGTCTGCGATCTGCAGCCTGGGGTGTTCTCCTCCGAAGGGGTCGTGGAAGCGATTCTCCCCACGTTTCGCTCCGGCAGGATCCTCCTGGTGCGGGCTGACCGGGGCCGAGAGGTGATGCGGAGAGAATTCGAAGCGGCAGGGCACGATGTGGTCGAAGTCGCGGCCTATCAGAGCCAGCCCGCCCCGCCCCTCGAACCAGACGCGCTTGCTGCCATCGATCGAGAATCGATCGATTGGATTACGGCCACCAGTCCGGCTGTGGCCGAGTCGGCGATCCGGATGTTTGGAAAACGGATGCTGTCGTGGAAGATCGCGAGCCTCAGCCCGGTGACATCGGGGGCGCTCGCGGCGGCTGGATACCCGGCCACGGTCGAGGCGGCCGAGGCCACCGGCCGAGCGCTCGGCGAGGCGATGGCCGCCTTCGAGGCCTCCCTCGAGGCCGCACAGGCCCCGTCACCGCTGCGATCGTCCTGACTGTCATTCTGGGGCGAACCACAACGGCCGGTGAGTGAGGATGGCACCGCCGTTTCCAAGCGCGGCTCCAGCCCAATGCGACCGGACGACGATATGACCACCATCAGGAAAGCAACGCCGCCACGCCCTTGCCCCCACCCACGGCGTGAGCCACCCACAGGCGGGAGGATGACGTGCCCCACGACCAGTCACCGGCAACTGTGATCATTCTCTGCGGCGTGCCCGCCGGGACCAGCGCGACAGCCTTTCGGACCCTCGCTGCGGAGCCCAGAGCCAGTGGCGTGCCGGTGACGTGGGTTGCCGATCGCTCCGATCTTGTCCGTCTGGCCACCGAGGAAGCCGACGCCAACTGGGCGCTGTCGCTGGACACCACCTCAGCCATCTCCCGTCAGGAACTGAGACAGCAGTTGGCAACTGTGCGGCAGTCGGCGGGCTCCGTTGACACCGTCGTGATCCACGGCAACGCCACGCTCCCGCCCCGTGACATTCTCCTCGATGGTGGGATCCGCACCGCCGTGGTCGACCGGTTCGACGACGTGCCTCGGGGCAACCGTCGTCCCGCCCCCGAGGGCTGGGCGTGCCGCAGCGTGCTGTGGGGGCTGTGGGAAGTGCAGGCCGCATCCGTCCCCAACCAGGGGATCATCGAACGGCTCCTGTCCTGGGCCGCCGCCAGTCACATCCAACCAGGCTCCCTGCTGGTGATCCATGCCGATGCCGGCACCGGCTGCGGGGTGCAGGAGACCGCCAAGCGGCTCTCCGGGCAACTGGCGTGGTGCACTTCCGTTGGGCGGCGCTGCGGGGTGCGAATGGCTCGGGCGGCTGACCTTCCGGCGCTCCTCGGATCGGGCGATCATGCACGCAGCGGATCGGTCCTGCGAGCCGCTTGAGGACCATGGCCACCCCCGACCACTCTGACCAGCAGAGGGAGGAAGCCCGGGTCGATAGACCAACCCAGACCGATCTACCAAGCGGCTCTGATTCAGCTCTTCGCCGTGTCGAGCACCGACCAACTGAGATAGGCGAGGATCAGGCTCGAGACGAGAAACCCCACATCCAAGGGGAGGCTGACCCGACTGAAGGGGAAACCGACCGCGAGATCGGCAAGGAATAGAATTCCGATGAGCCCGGAGATGATCATCCCGGTCAGTGGCAAGAACTTCGTCACCGGACTGGATCTCCCTGCGGCACGGCCGATTCGCTATCCCTGATTCGCCAAAGAATAATCCCCGGCCTGAGAAGCACCACCGGGGAGCGATTATGGCCGGAAACGACCAATCCTACCATCGAACCATCTCCCCGGTGCTCCCCTCCCCGCCAGGAGTCGCCCCCATGTCTCCCCCTCCGGTCCCCCCCGCCGCCCCCGCGAGGCCACAGCCCAGTCCCTCCCCGGGAACCGAGGTGATGGCCGTCTACACCGGGTCGTTTGACCCGATTACCCTCGGCCATCTGGACGTCATCGAGCGGGCCAGCCGGATCTTCGGTGGCATCGTGATTGGCGTGGGGATCAATCCGGATAAGCAGCCCATGTTCTCCCTGGAGGAGCGGGTCTGGCTGGTCAAGGCATCGGTCGCCCACCTCGCCAACGTCCGTGTCGAACTCTACGGCGGGCTGTCGGTGGCGTTCGTGCGCGAGCAGGGAGCGAAGGTCTTGCTGCGCGGCGTCCGCTCGCTGACCGACATCGACGCCGAGTTCACCATGACGCTCGCCAACCGCAAACTCGATCCCGGCGTCGAGACGGTGTTTCTCATGTCCGACTCGCAGTACTCCCACATCTCGTCGTCGCTGCTCAAGCAGATCACGCCACTGGCAGACGATGACGCTCTGCGCCAGTTCGTCACCCCCCCCGTGGTGGTGGCACTGCGTGAGAAACTGGCCACAGGAGAGTGCACGACACCGTCGTAGCAGAGTTAATTCGCACTCGTCTTGACCTGCGAATCGCCCCCTTCAAAATGCTGCCGGAGATAGCGGGCCCGCTCGATGTCGTCGCTGGAATCCCCATCCGAACCGCGCAGTTTCTGCAGATGCGCCGGTTGCGTGCGGATGAGGAGGGAGTTGATGTCGGCGATCTTCACGTCGCCGATCAGGCCCAGCAGCACCCCCATCCGCACCCGGGAGAGAAGCTGCATCGTCTCTTCGTTGGTGATGGTCTGGGCCGTGCGGAGGATTCCGTAGGCACGGCTCACCTGGTCGTGAACGTTCTGCTGCGTCTCTCGCACCAGGAACTCCCGCGCCCTCCGCTCGTAGTCGATGATCACCGGCACGACATCCGCCACCTGCTGGACAAGTTCCTCTTCGGTGCGGCCCAGAGTGGTCTGGTTGGAGATTTGGTAGAAGTCGCCCATCGCCTGCGAGCCCTCGCCGTACAGGCCGCGGACCGCCAGCGAAATCTTGTGGAGGCTGCGGAAGACCTTGTCGATTTGGCGCGTGATCACCAAGGCCGGCAGGTGGAGCATGACACTGACGCGAATTCCGGTGCCGACATTGGTCGGGCAGGCGGTGAGATAGCCCCAGCGCGGGTGGAAGGCGTAGGGGACCACTTTCTCGATCTGGTCGTCCACCGTCTTGATCTGCTCCCAGGCACCGTGGAGATCGAGACCACTGTGCAGGCACTGGATGCGGAGATGATCCTCCTCGTTGATCATCAGACTGACCTGCTCCATGCAGTCGATGGCGACGCCACGAGCCCCTTGGGCATCTGCGTGTTCCCGGCTGATCAATTGCCGCTCAACGAGGAAGCGGCGGTCGACCTCTTCCAAGTGGCCGACATCGATGTAGTCAAGCGCGATCCCCATCGGGGCCGCCACGATCCGTTCGCGGAGAATCCGCTCGGTGTCGGCCCGGTCCTGCTCGGTGGCCCGGTTCACAAACGGATACTGGGCGAGATTGCGCGCCAGACGCACCCGACTGCTCATCACGATGTCCGATTCGGGACCGGTACCGCGGAGCCACTCTCCGATCGATTGCGTCAGCGTGTCGAGTCTCATGCGGTAACTCTCCTGCGGCACTGGGGCCGGCGGTAGCGGGGATTCGTCATGCCGCCCGGCGGGCGGGACAACGTCAAGGGGATGGTTTCAGGGGGTCGGCGACTGCCCCGATGGCAGGGGGGGAACCCAGCGGTCCTCAATCCCCCTGATCGCATCCCGGTTCTCGCTGGCCTTCTCGTAGTCCTCGGAGGCAATCGCCTCCTTCATGCCTCGGCGGAGCCCGATGACCTCCGTCAGTCCATCGGTTCCCACGGCAGGATCGGCCCCAGCCGGCACGGCCCGCGACGGCCGCCGGCCGGTGTGCTCGGTGGCCCCATGGATGTTGGCGATCAACGGTTCGAGTTCCTTCTCAAACTGGATGTAGTCGTGCGGGCACCCGAGTCGTCCCTGGTTGCGGAATTCGAAGAACGTGATCCCGCACATCTCGCACACCCGCTGGTCGAGCGCCGCGAGATCATCAGCAGTCTGCCCGACTCCGAGCGGTCCACCGGCCGATTGTCCAACGCCCTTTTTCGGTGCCCCTCCCCCCTCCGACCCGCCACCGGCGTCCTCGTTCTGGTTGAGGTACGTGCGGGCATGGTCTTCGCAGAGATGGAGTTCGCGGACGCTCCCCGACTCCAGTTCCGTGATGTGGAACACCGCCGGGTTGTCGCACTGCTGGCACTTCATAGGGTCCCCGTGTCGCGTCACACGCTCTCTGACAAAAAAACCACGTCTCTCGTCGGGCACTTCCCAAATTCAGGCTGTTCACCGGCACCCTGCCAAGCACCGGCCTGCCAATTGGCCGGCCGGGCCGTCCAGCGCTTGCCGTTGAATCATATCCGCTCCGCCCTCGCAAGGTCGCCCCGGTTCCTGGGGACTGCGGTCGCCCGGAGCCAGCGGAGTCCCCAGGTGCCCACAACGAGCCCCTTGTTGTTGACCCGCACGGCGGCCGTTAGTCTCTTTTCCAGGGCCGTCCGGCAGCGGACGCACCTCAACCCATGGCCTGCGGATCCCACGGCGGAGAGTCGCCTTCGCCGGCCCGCCTGCACCCGGAAGTGTCCACACCATGCCCGTTCCCCCGCGCCAGGAAGTTTCTCTCCAGCAGGCAGATCGATCGGCCCACGGCAGCCAACTGCCCGCTTCCTCACTGAAACACTCCCTCCCCGACACCGACCGTTTCCGTTCGCTGGCAGCCGGGCATCGCCTCGTGCCGGTGTACAGACGCCTCTTCGCGGACGGGCTCACGCCGCTGTCGGCATTTGCCCGGCTTGAGGAGTCTTCGTGTGGGTGCCTCTTTGAGAGCGTGGTCGGCGGTGAGAAGGTGGGGCGGTACAGTTTCCTGGGAGCCGATCCGTTTCTCCTCTTGGAGGCTCGGGGAACGCGGGTCACCGTCAGCGGCAAGGGGGTTGAGCCGGAGTCATTCGACACTCCCGATCCGTTGGCCGAACTGGAACGGCGGATGGCCTCGTTCCGTCCTGCCCAACTGGCGGAACTGCCGCCATTCACCAGCGGAGTGGTGGGCTACGCCTCGTATGACGCAGTGCGGTATGTGGAGAACCTCCCCGCCCCTCCCCCCGACGACCTCTCTCTTCCCGATCTGTGCTTCGCCTTCTACGACCGGCTGATCGTTTTCGACAACATCACCAAGTCGCTTGACGTCGTGGTGCTCGCCGACACCGGCGACGGCTCGGCTGAGGGGGTGGAGCAGGGAAGAATCGAGGCCTGCCGGCGGATCGATGAGACCATCGGGCGTCTGTTCGCCCCCGGCGACTGGCCGCTGGCTGCCGACATCGGTCCCCGTGGCGAACCGGCCAGCAGCCGCATTACATCGACCTTCTCGCGCGATGATTTTCTGGCCGCCGTCGACAAAGCGATCGAGTACATCCGTTCGGGCGACATCTTCCAGGTGGTGCTCAGCCGTCGCCTGGAAATCCCCTACGACTTCCCGCCACTGGAGCTCTACCGGACGCTGCGGGTGGTCAACCCCAGCCCGTTCATGTTCTTCCTGCGGACCCCCGGGGCGACCCTCGTCGGCAGTTCGCCCGAGATCATGGTGCGGGTCATGGACGGCACCGTCACGGTTCGTCCACTGGCCGGCACACGGCCGCGTGGCGCCACTCCGGAGGAGGATCGGCAACTCGCCGAGGGGCTGCTTGCCGACCCCAAGGAACGGGCCGAGCATGTGATGCTCATCGACCTCGGCCGCAATGATGTCGGTCGCGTGGCGGCGATCGGCTCGGTGTCGCTCACCGACGTGATGTCGATCGAGCGGTACAGCCACGTCATGCACCTCACAAGCAACGTCAGCGGCCGCCTGGCGCCTGGCACCAGTGCCTTCGATGCCCTGCGGGCCTGTCTCCCTGCTGGCACCGTGTCAGGCGCTCCGAAGATCCGCGCGATGCAGATCATCGATGAATTGGAACCACGGCGCCGCGGCCCCTACGCCGGCGCCGTGGGATACATCGACTTCGGTGGATCGATGGACACCTGTATTGCACTGCGGACGGTGGTTCTCGCCAATGGCAAGGCTTACGTTCAATCAGGCGCCGGAATCGTTGCCGACAGCAATCCCGAGAGCGAATTCCAGGAAACGCTCAACAAGGCCCGGGGGCTGCTCGTCTCGCTGCAGATGACGGCCGAGCGGTTGGAACGTCCGTCCGACGTCTGAGGCGTCTTCCAACCTGCCATGCCTGCCATGCCTGCCATGCCTGCCGACCTGCCATGATCCACATCGAACGCGCCGTGATCCGCGCTGGAGACGTGGCTGCCGTCGCCGGTGTGACGCTCGACGCCGCGGCGGGGGAGTCGTGGGCGATCATCGGCGCCGGGGGCTGTGGCAAAGGCGCTCTCGTCGCGGCGATTGCAGGCGCCGTCCCCCTCTCCGGCGGAGACATCGTTGTCGCTGGGATATCGCACCGCCGCCAACCGGCGGCCGCCTGCCAGATGTGCGGGTATGCGCCAGCCGGACTCGAATCCTGGCCCGCGATCCGTGCCGCTGAGTTTCTCGATCTGTTCGGCATGGCTGCTGGCCTGGCACCTGACCAACTCGCCCTGGCCCGCTCGCGGGCCCTCGAGGTGGCCGGCCTCCACGGTCCGGAACGCCTCGACACGATTTCCGAAGGGGCCTCGAAGCGTCTCCTGCTCGGGCGGGCGGTTCTCCACGACCCCGCAGTGGTCGCCCTCGACGATCCTTTCCGGGGCCTCGACCCCGCAGAGCGATCGCTCTGCGAGCGACTCATCGAGGCCGCGATGATGGCCGACCGCACCGTGGTCGCCGCGATCGATGACGGCGTCGTTCCCTCCTGCTTCAGCCATGTCGCCCTGATGGACTCCGGGCGGATCGTCGCCCATGGCCCGGCCCACCCAGCGACGTTCGATCCAACCCGAACCTGGTGGTGGCGGGTGACTGTGCGGAACAACGCGGCCGGCGCCCGCGAGTGTCTGGCAGACCGTGTCCCCGTGGCCCATCTCATCGATGAGCAGACTGTCGATTGCCGGATCGCCCCGGCCCTCTCTCCGCCAGCGACGCTGCTCACCGCCCTGATACGGGCAGGCATCGCCGTCGAATCGGCCGGTTTTTACCCCTTCTGGAGCGTTCAATTGATCCTCAAGGGTCGCTGAAGCCTCCGCTGGACCGCCGGTGAAAAACGCCAGACCGGGCCCGATCCGCCCTCGACGAAGCAGTCCCTGTGAACCATGATCAGTGCGGTCCGTGCTCGGTTTTTGCCCAGTTCAAGCACGCTGCTGGATTCGGCGCCACTCATGACATCAGGCCCATCGCTCGCCGCGCTCTTCTGCAGCCTCCGGGCTTGGTGGCGCGCGCTGGCGATGGGACTGCTGCTGATCCCGATCGCGGTGACTGATGCCGATGAAACCGGCGACCGGGCGCTATCTGCCGATGTGGAGGCGGCCACCGCGAAGTTCCACGCACAGGTCGAACCGATCCTCCGTCGCCGCTGTCTATCCTGTCACTCGCATGCCGCCCGAACGATTGCGGGGGGCTTGGCCCTCGATTGGCGGAGCGGTTGGCAGACCGGTGGCGGGCGCGGCCCAGCGATCGTGCCGGGGGATGCCGATGCCAGCCTCCTGGTGCAGGCGGTTCGCCACAGCGATACAGAACTGGCGATGCCGGAAGAGAAACTCCCGGACAGCGAGATTGCGATTCTCGAGGATTGGGTGCGGGGAGGGGCGGTCGATCCGCGGGTGCTTGAACCGGAGCACGCTGCCGCCGACAACGCATGGTGGTCGCTGCGTCCCCTCATCCGTCCCGATGTCCCCGGGGCCGATCCGCAGAAAAACCCGGTCGACTCCTTCCTCGAGCAGGCCCTGGTCCGGGCGGGGCTGCCACCGGTTGGCGAGGCCGACCGACGATCGTTCATCCGTCGGGCGACATTCGACCTCCATGGACTCCCCCCCACCCCCGCGGAGGTGTCGGCATTCGAAGCCGATCTGGCACTCGGGGCCCACCAGCGGCTCATCGACCGGCTCCTCGCCTCCCCCCGCTACGGCGAGCGTTACGCCCGGCATTGGTTGGACTGCATCCACTTCGCCGACAGCCACGGCTTTGAGCACGACGTTTTCCGTCCCCACGCCTGGCCGTTCCGCGATTGGGTGATCGGTGCTCTCAATGATGACATTCCTTGGTCGAGGTTTGTCCGCGCTCAACTGGCTGCCGATGCGTTCTTTCCCGAGGATGCCGCGGCGGTGGCTGCCCTCGGTTTCCTCGGTGCCGGAACCTACGACCACTCGGCGGCGAGCACGGCCCCCCGATCGTTCGAGAACCTCGACCGTGACGACATGGTGACGCAGGTCATGTCGTCGCTGGCAAGCACCACCGCCAACTGTGCCCGCTGCCACGCCCATAAGTTCGATCCGATTTCGCAACACGACTACTACGCACTTCAGGCGGTATTCGCTGGAGTCGGCAAGGGAGACATCGGCTGGGATGCGGACAACGCTGTGGCCGCGGCCCGCCAAGCCTGGCAGCGAGTGGCACTCCTGGCGACCACCTCGCCGGAAACGCTGCTCGACGATCCGCAGCACGTCTCGCTCGTTGCCGACTGGGAGAGCAGCGGCAAGCACAGGGCGGTGTGGACGACGTTGATGCCCGCGACATTCACCTCCGCCTCCGGGACCGAATTGAAGCGGCTCGACGATGGTTCGATCCTCTCCGGAGGCACGGCGCCAGAACGTGACGTGGTCACCGTGACTGCAACCGGTCCACTCCCCTTGATGACCGCGATCCGCCTCGATGTCCTCACCGACGACTCGCTCCCTCAGCGGGGGCCGGGGCGTGGCCGCAACGGCAACCTCCACCTCTCCGAGTTTGAGTTGCGTCTGTTCCGTCGCGGCCTGACTGAACCTGAGCGGATCGAGATTGCCCGCGCAAGCGCCGACTTCGACCAGCAGGGATGGACGATCGGACACTCCCTCGACGGCAATCCGGCCACTGCCTGGGGCATCGATCCCCAGGAGGGCCGGCCCCACTACGCCGTCTTCGTTCCGGCAGCCGCGGTGACCGTCGGAGAAGGGGACGTGCTCTCGGTGGTCCTCAGCCAGACCCATGGCGACATGCACCTCATCGGTCGGGGCCGGCTGTCGGTGACCGGCGGCGATCCCGACGCCGCCATCGCTCTTCCTCCAGCCGCGGAGGAGGCCCTCGCACTCGATGCGCAAGGCCGTTCGAAGCCGCAACAAGCCGCGTTGGCCGCGGCTGTTCTCGGAGCGCTCGCCCAACGTCAGTTGAAGACACTCCCCGCGCCGCAGAAGGTGTACGCTGCCGCGGCGACGGCCGTGAACGAGCGGGGAGTGATTTCGATCGATCCGCCCCGGGAGATCCGGGTCCTCAATCGCGGCGACATCGAGCAGCCACTCGAAGAGGTCGGTCCCGGGGCGCTGGTGGCTATCCCTGGGCTCACGGCGCGATTCGGGATCGCTCCTGGCGCCCCCGAATCAGCCCGCCGGGCGGCGCTTGCCGATTGGCTCGTCCACGAACACAACCCGCTGACCTGGCGGAGCATCGCCAACCGCGTCTGGCAGTGGCACTTTGGCCGCGGCCTTTGCGATACGCCCAGCGACTTCGGCCGCATGGGGGCAGAGCCTAGCCACCCCGAACTGCTCGACTGGCTGGCCTGCGAGATCCGCGACTCTGGATCACTTCAGGGGAACTCGCTCAAACGGTTACACGCGCTGATCTGCACCAGCCGCGCCTACCGCCGCGCCTCCACCTGGTCGCCAGAGGTGCTTGCCGCCGATCCCGACAACCGGTTGCTGGCGCGGATGTCGCGTCAGCGACTCGACGCCGAGAGTTTTTATGACGGCGTCCTCCTGGCCAGCGGCCGGCTCGACGACACGGTTGGGGGGCCGGCGGTGGCACACTTCACGCAGCGGCCAGGTGCCCAATTGACCCCCATCCTCGACTACGATGGCTTCGATTGGGAGAGCCCCAATGCCGGGCGGCGGAGCATTTACCGGGTGGTGTGGCGAGGGATCCCCGATCCACTCTTCGATGCACTCGACTTTCCTGACCTCGGTCTGCTGGCCCCGGTACGGGGGTTCTCCTCGTCGGCCCTGCAGGCACTGGTCCTCTCCAATAACCGCTTCGTCCTCCACCATGCCAGGGCCCTTGCCCGCCGCGCCGAAACGGCCGCCGACACCCCTGCAGCGCAAGTCGGGCGGATGGTGCAATGGACGTGGCAGCGTGATCCGACCGCGGAGGAGGAGGCCGAGTTCGTCGAACTTGCCGCTCGCCACGGCCTCGAGCCAGTCGCTCGCGTGCTCTTCAATTCCGACGACTTTCTGTTCGTTGACTGACGCCCCACGGCGGTCACCCACGGCCCACCTCCATGACACTCATCCTTCCCACCAGGCGTGACCTCCTTGCCACCGCCGGCGGCGGGTTTGGTGCGGTGGCCTTGGCTCACCTGTTGACTCGCGAGGGCCTTGCCGATGCCCCTCTACCAAACCCCTCCTGGCCGCTCGGCGGGCTCCATCATCCAGCCAAAGTTCGCCGCGTCATCCAGTTGTTCATGAATGGCGGGGCGAGCCCGATGGACACCTTCGACTTCAAGCCCGCGCTCGAGAAGCACCACGGCGAGGCGCTGGGGCCGAAAGAGAAACCGGAGGGGTTCACGACGCCGGCGGGCACCGTGATGAAAAGCCCCTTTCCGTTTGCGCGCCACGGCCAGACTGGCCGGTGGGTGAGCACGGTGTTCCCTCATCAGGCAGCCCGCGTCGATCGGATGGCCTTCCTGATGGCCATGAAGACCACGACGAATGTCCACGGGCCGGCCAGTTACATGATGAATACCGGTTTCATGCTCCCCGGCTTCCCCTGCCTCGGCGCCTGGGTGTCGTATGGTCTGGGGCGGATCGTCGACGATCTCCCCGAGTTCGTCGTCCTCCCCGACCCCCGCGGCCTCCCCTATAACCAGAAGGGAAACTTCTCGGCCGGCTTCCTGCCGGCCGTTCATCAGGGCACGGTCGTCGACCTCGGCCGATCCGAGCCGATCCCCGACGTCTTCGCCGCTGAGGCCTACTCCTTTGCGCAGGGAGACGCCGACAGGGATGCCCTGGCGCTCATCCAGCGGGTGAACCGACGGCATGCAGCGTCGCGCCCGCATGACACGCGTCTCGAGGCCCGGATCGCAGCGGGGGAGTTGGCAGCGCGGATGCAACTCTCGGCGCCGACCACCTTCGATCTGGCGGGGGAAACACCGGCAACGCGTGCGGCCTACGGCCTCAACCGCAAGGAGACTGCCGACTTCGGCACCCGCTGCCTCATCGCCCGTCGGCTCATCGAGCGCGGCACCCGGTTTGTGCAGGTGTGGAGCGGTCCCCAGGGAGCGGTCGACAACTGGGACAACCACGGCAGCATTCCAAACGAGCTCCCGCCGATTGCGCTGTCTGTCGACGAGCCGATCGGGGGGCTTCTCGACGACCTCGGGCAACGCGGACTGCTCCACGACACGCTCGTGATCTGGACAACGGAATTCGGCCGCACCCCCTTCGCCCAAAATAACCAGGGGAGAGACCACAACGGCGGCACCTTTGTCACCTGGCTAGCAGGTGCGGGGGTGAAGGCCGGGGCGACGTACGGCCAGAGCGATGACCTCGGCTACCAGACTGCAGCCGGCACCACGACCGTCCACGATCTCCAGGCGACGATCCTCCATCTGCTGGGGATCGATCACGCTCGGCTCACCTTCCGGACCGCGGGGGTCGACAGACGGCTGACCGACGTCCACGGCCACGTGGTCCGAGACGTGCTGGCGTAGATCGGTTCAGGCCGCCGCAGGGTGGGCCGGGACGACCGTGCTCCTCCCGGTACCGGCGTGGAGGACCTCGCCATAGATGTCGCGAGTGGCCAAGGCGACGTTCTTCCAGGAGTGACGACGGCAGTACTCTCCGGCGGCCGCCACCAGTTCACGGCCGAGGGCGCGGTCGTCGGCGATTTTACGGATTGCCCAGACCAGTTCCTCAGTTTGACCAGCAGTGGTCATGAGCATGCAGGGAGACTCTCGCTGGATCGCCATGAAGGCGTCGATCTTACTGGCAATCGTCGGCCGCCCCGACGCCAAGGCCCAAGTGATCGCGCCCGAGCCCGACAGCCCGCAGTCGGGTTGGTAGGGGGCCAAGCAGATGTCGGTCGCCGCGTAATACAAATCGGCATCCTCCGGCGACAGCCAGCCGGTGACCTTCACCCGTTCCTCGAGGCCGAGCCTGGCGATCATCCGAAAGACCTCGGCAAAGAAGTCGTCCCGCGCCTCCGGATGGGATCCGCCGCAGATCGCCAGATGGAAATCCCCCGGCAACTGCTGGAGCGCCTGCAAGGCGAGATCGTGCCCCTTGTACCTCCCCACGAAGCCGAAGAGCGTCACTAACTGGGTCTGGGGAGGCAGGCCAAGCCGTTCCTTTGCCAAGGCAGGCGTGACGGTGGATGTCCGCAGTGGCGGACAGCCGATGGGCACCATCCGCAGCGCGTGGATGGGAATCCCGGAATCGGCAAACGCGCGGCGGGTGATCGCCGAATGGACCAGCGCCCGCGTCAAGTCGCCGCTGTTCTGGAAGTGGCGCGCTACTTGGTGCTTCCAGGTAACGGCTCGGCTCCAGTTCTTCAGCAGCCGCAGGGCTCCGGGAAAGCGGCGCCGCTTCTTCGAGAGTTGATCGAGAGGGGGCGTATGGAAGGTCGTGACGACAGGCTTGTGCCGCGACAGAAGCCCCTGCAGGATCGCGCCGTAGTTCCGGGCGGCCGCTCGGGCCCCCGAGACGACCCCGAACAGGCCGTGCTCGTGCTGGACGTGGACGAGATCGAACAGTTCCGCCCGGGTGACGATCTCATCCCGGAGCCGCCCAATGTCGCCGGGCAGATACGTCGCCCATTCGTGCATCGAAAGCGGGTAGACATCACTCTCAACGCCAATCTCCGCCAGCGACTCCACGAGACTCCGGCAGTAGTTGGCAATCCCACAGGGCACACCCCAGGAGGAGAGGTGGAGCACCCTGAGACCTCCCGCGTTGTTGCGCATTTCGTCGCTCCCCCTGACCACCAACGTGGGCCACGCTGCCCCCGCTGACGTTATCGGCGTTTCCCGATGCGGGGGCTGAACACGGCGGGAAGGGAAGGGGAGGGAGGGGATGGCGCGACAGGCGCGAATCAGCCGATCAATTGCCTGGGGTATGATCGCGCCGGTCGTGCGGATGGAAACGGGCCGCCGTTACCAGTTCCGACACGTACTGTGTCACCCCCGCGGTGATGGCGGTCTTTCCTCCGGAAGCAGCCAGTTCGCCGATCCGACGGACCAGTGCCGAACCGACAATCGCCCCATCGGCCACAGCCGTCACTGATGCAACCTGCTGCGGCGTGCTGACACCAAAACCAACGAGCACCGGGACGTCGGTCTTGGTCCGCAGCCACGCCACCCGCTCGACAAGCCCATCGGGGAGTTCGCTGCGGGCGCCGGTGACACCAGCCACCGAGACGCAGTAGAGGAATCCGGTCGAACGGCGGGCGATCTCCTCGGCCCGGCCAGCCGGCGTGGTCGGCGTCACCAACCGCACCAACGCCAGTCCAGAGGCCCGGGCGGCGGTGTCGAGTTGGTCCGACTCTTCAAGCGGCAGGTCCGGAACCACCATTCCCGCCAGGCCACAGGCCACGGCGTCGGCGACGAATCGGTCGATGCCACGGCGGTAGATAATCGAGTAACTGACCATCGTCAGGATCGGCATGGTCACCTTGGAAGTAGCCTGCTTCACCGTCGCAAACAGACCCTCGAGCGTGAAGCCGGCGGCGAGCGCTCGGGTATACGAGGCTTGGATCACCGGCCCGTCGGCGATCGGATCGCTGTAGGGGACGCCCAGTTCACAGACCGCCGCACCGGCACGGTCGAGGGCCTCGATCACCTGGAGTGTGGTCTCCAGATCGGGGTCACCGGCGGTGATGAATGGGGCGACTGCCTTCTGCCCGCGGGCGGCGAGCGAGGCGAACACAGCGGCGAGCGGTTGATCGTCACGGGACATGCTGGAGGGATCCACAAAAGGGGCACGAGGCTTCACGAGGCTTTCCGAGAGTCACAAGGCTTTCCGAGGGTCACGAGGCTTCGTTTCGATTGACCGCGAGTGGCACTCACTCCCCAGGCCGCTCCGCTCCATTTCCTGCCGCGGTACTGTTGCAGGGGAGGGGAACGACCGGTGGGGTCAATCTGCCCCCTGGAGGGCCCGCAGTCTGGCGATCTCGGCGGCGTCCTTATCGCCGCGGCCGGAGAGGCAGACGACGATCGTCTCGTTCGCCGGACGACGCGACGCCTCTTTCACCGCCCATGCCAGGGCGTGGGATGTCTCGAGGGCCGGCAGGATCCCCTCGCGTCTGGCCACCAAGTCGAAGGTCTCGAGCGCCTCCTCATCGGTGACGCTTGTGTACTCCACCCGGCCAGCGTCGTGCCAGTAACTGTGTTCGGGACCGACGCCGGGATAGTCGAGGCCGGCGGATACCGAGTGGACGTCAGACGTCTGGCCATCGGCATCCTGGAGAACGTAACTGAGACTGCCGTGGAGGATCCCGGGCTGGCCGAAACTCAGACTGGCCGCGTGGTCTCCTGGCTTGGCGGAGCGGCCGCCAGCCTCGACCCCCACAAGTCTGATGCTGGCGTGATCGACAAGCGGGTAGAACATTCCCGCAGCGTTGCTGCCACCGCCGACACAGGCCACCACGCAGTCGGGGAGGCGACCGATATCACGCCGGCAGGCAAGAAGCGTCTCCTGGCCGATCACCGACTGGAAATCGCGGACGATCCGCGGGAACGGATGGGGGCCGACGACGGAGCCGATGATGTAGTGCGTCGTCTCCACCGATCCCATCCAGTCGCGCATGGCCTCGTTGATCGCATCGCGTAACGTCCGCGAACCACTCTCCACCGGGCGGACCTCGGCCCCCATCATCCGCATGCTGCGAACATTGGGCTCCTGCCGGCGGATGTCCTCCGATCCCATGTAGACGACGCAGTCCAAGCCGAAGCGGGCGCAGGCGGTGGCCGTGGCGACGCCGTGCTGGCCGGCACCGGTCTCGGCGATGATCCGCTTCTTGCCCATGCGGATCGCCAGCAACCCCTGCCCCAGGGTGTTGTTGATCTTGTGGGCGCCGGTGTGGCTCAGGTCCTCCCGCTTGAACCAGATCTGTGCACCGCCCGCATATTCGGTGAGCCGCCGGGCGAAGAGCAGGGGAGTGGGGCGGCCGACGAAAGCCGAGAGGAGTTGGTCGAGCTCGGCGGCGAATGCCGGATCGGCACGGGCGTCCTCGTAGGCAGCTTGCAACTGCTCGAGCGCGGCGGAGAGCGTTTCCGGGACATACCGACCACCATACCGACCGAAACGGCCCAGGGCGTCCGGTACCTCAGAGATGGCCGCACTTGGACCAGGGTGGACTGCGGGGGGGACGGTGGGGGATGGCATGCGTAAACTCCGCGGGCCGAAGGAGTGCGGGGGAATGGTTGTTCAGGCTCAGGTACCGGAACGGTGAATTGTATCCAGCCCGCCCGGTGCTACCATCCAGCGCCCTTCACGCTGCCAAAGACCCGCCAGAGGCAGATTGCCGATGCCCGAACTCCCCGAGGTCGAATCGATGCGCCGTGGCATCGCCGCCGTCAGCGGAGCGCGGATCCTGTCGGCCCAGTTCCCCATGGAGGGCTGCCGCCCTTTAAGCATCACGCCGTCGCCGTCGATCTTGGCCAGGCAACTCACTGGAGCGATGCTCGGTGGCATCGAGCGATTCGGGAAGCGGGTGGCGATCGGCATCACCTCCCAACAGTTACCGGAGCCACGGTGGCTGCTCATCGAGCCGCGGATGACAGGGCTGCTGTTGGTAGCAGATCCTCCCTCCACCAAGCATGTCCGCATGCAGTTGGAACTCGGCCTCTGTTCCATCCCCCGTCTGCTGTTCTGGGATCAGCGTGGGCTGGGCACGATCCGCTTGCTCGATGCCGCCGGGCTCGAGCGCGCCTGCGGCCCAGCGAAATTGGGGCCGGATGGTCTGGTGATCAACGCGCCTGACCTCCAACTCAGGCTCGGTGGGTCCCGCCGAGCTGTAAAGGTCGCCCTCCTCGACCAGCGGGCGGTCGCCGGAATCGGCAACATCTACGCTTCGGAGATCCTCCACCGGGCTGGCATTCATCCGCAGACCCCCTGCCAGGATCTCCGCACAGAGGCCTGGCAGGGGATCGCGACCGCCGCCCGGCGGGTGCTGGCGGCGGCGGTCCGTCTCGAGGGATCGAGCATCGGCGACGAGCTCTACCGCACCGCCGACAACCGCAAAGGGGGATACCAGCGTTTCCACCGGGTCTACGGCCTGCACGGCAGTCAATGCCGCTGTGGCGCAGAAATCAGACGGATCGTGCAGGCGCAACGTTCGACGTTCTTCTGCCCCAGTTGCCAGCCCAGCCGTTCGCCGCGCCGCATCAGCAGCCGCGGTCGGTTGGAGTCTCGCGACAAGAAAGCGTAGGCTTTCCCCCACTCGCTCGGCGGTACCCGCCCCGATCCAGCCCGCGTCAGCAAGGAGTCGATCATGCCGTTCCACCATCGAGCAAACCCCGTCACGCGCCGTGGCTTTCTCGCTGCCAGCGGCAGCGCCCTGGCAGCCGGCCCGCTGCTGCCGGCCGCGGAGCCGGTGGCTGCTGCCGCCGCGACAAGCGCCGAGTCGCTCGCCGCCAGACTGCATGCCTCGCTCTCCCCGGCCCAGCGGGAGAAAGTCTGCTTTCCGTGGGACTACGTCCACCCCAAGTTCGGGCTGCTGCGAACGCGAGTCGCCAACAACTGGAATGCCACCGAGCCGCAGATCGCCGGCAGTTTCTTTACGCCCGACCAGCAGCGGCTGGTCCGCGACATCTTCGAACAGTTGGTGCGCCCGGAATGGCACGCCCGCTTCGACAAGCAGATGGAGGACGACTGCGGCGGCTTCGGCCACAGCCAGTCGCTGGCGCTGCTCGGCGAGCCCGGCAGCGGAAAGTTTCAGTTTCTCCTCACCGGCCGTCACATGACGCTGCGCTGCGACGGCGACTCTGCTGACCACGTGGCCTTCGCCGGTCCGATCTTCTATGGCCACGATACCGGCACTTTTGAAGAGCCCGCCGACCATGCCGGCAACGTGTTTTGGTCGCAGGCGTTGGCGGCCAATGCACTGGCCGGCATGCTCGACGGTCGCCAGCGTGAAGCGGCACTCCTCGCCAAGTCGCCGGCCGAGAACGCGGTCGGATTTAAAGGGGATGGCAGCATTCCAGGGCTCCCCGTGTCAGAACTCTCCGCCGACCAGCGGGCCGAGATGGAGCGCGTGCTGGGGCTGCTCCTCGAGCCGTTCCGCCAAGCCGATCAGATCGAAGCCCGCAGTTGCCTCACGGCCCAGGGGGGGCTCGACCGCTGTCGGCTGGCGTTCTTCCGCGATGCCGACATTGGCAACGATGGCATCTGGGACAACTGGAAACTGGAGGGGCCGTCGTTCGTCTGGTATTACCGCGGAGCGCCGCATGTCCATGTGTGGGTCAACATCGCCGACACCCCAACGGTGACCACCAACGCCTAACGGCTCCGCGCCGTGGCAAGCCGATGCTTCCCCGTGCCACTTTCGCCACACTGGACCAGGATCACCAATGAGCGACTGCTGTATCGCGGGGGGGGGGATCATCGGGCTGTCGTTGGCCCGCGAACTGGCCGGGAGGGGGATGGCCGTACATGTGGTGGCCCGGACCCGCGGGGGCGACACCACCAGTTGGGCGGCGGCAGGAATCCTGCCGCCGGCACCGCTGTTTGCCGGGTGCCCCCCCGGCGATGCCCTGACGGCCTGGAGCGACCAACTCCACCGCGAATGGGCCCACCAGTTGCGGAGCGAAACTGGCATCGACAACGGCCTCATCCCAAGCGGTGGGTTGCACCTGGTCCGCTCGAGTGCCGGCCAGAACCGCCTTCAAAACGACCTGGAGCGGTGGCAGGGCAGGGGGGTGGCCTGCGAACTTCTCGATGCTGCCGGTGTTCTGGCCTGCGAACCGGCACTGGCCGGTGGCAACGACGCGTCCTCGATCCTCGGGGGCCTGCTTCTGCCGGGCGAGATGCAGATCCGCCCCTCCCGCCATCTCGATGCACTCGAGGCCTCGTGCCGTGATCTTGGCGTGGTCATTGAGGAGGGGGATGTCCGTCAGATCATCGTCCGGGCGAATCGTGTCGAGCGATTTGTCACCTCCAGCGGTGAGGTGCGCAGCGAAAACTTCGTGCTGGCGACGGGAAGTTGGACCGGTGGACTGGCCGCAGCGCTCGGACTCACGCTCGATACGCGTCCGATCCGCGGTCAGATCGTGCTCCTCCGCCTGCCACGGCCGGTGATCCGCCGGATCGTGAACCGCGGACTGGAGTACCTCGTCCAGCGCCCCGACGGCCGACTGCTGGTCGGGTCGACGATTGAGGACATCGGTTTCGACACCGGCACAACACCACACACAGTCGCGCGGCTGATGGGAGTGGCCCACTCACTGCTGGGTGAGCTGCCAGGGGTGGAGATGGAGCGGTCGTGGGCCGGATTGCGCCCTGGTTCGGCCGACGGCCTGCCGTCGATCGGCCGGGTGCCTGATGTCGACAATGCTTGGATCTCCGCGGGACACTTCCGCGCCGGACTTCATCAGTCGACCGGCAGCGCGGTGCTCCTGGCCGACTTGATCACCGGCCGGCCGCCCCACCTCGACCCGGCACCGTTCGCTCCGGGCAGGCCGCGACCGGCGGCGGGAGCCTCTGCGCCCCCCGGTTCGACAGCCGATTACCTTGCCCGCACGGCGGCAGCCGGCGACTGACCGTCGGCTCAGGCAGCCTGCAGGCAGAGCCGGCGGTGGATCTCTTCGACGTCGTTCACCGAGATCGTCTGCAAAGGCTCGGCGGCCGCGACGACCGCTGCGAGATCGATCAGCCGCAGCAACGCCGCAGGGATGCCGGCAGCGATCTCGTGGAACGTCCGCACGACTTCCTCGCTGGGACCGTGGCCATCGGCGCCGGGAATCCGCTCCACCACCAGACGTGCCGAATCGCTCAGCCCGAATGGCGGCAGGGTGGCCCGCAGCCGCACCCGACGGTCGATGCGGCTGTCACGTCCTGCCAATGTCAGCAACCGTCCGCGGCCAGCAAGCACAAGGCAGCGCCCCACGCTACGTTCGACTGCCTCGGCGAGGTCGGCGCTCGGAGCCAGATGGGCATCATCGACAAGGAGGATGCCGGGGAGCGGTTCCCCAACGCGAAGGCTGTCGAGAAGCTGTTCCAGCGGGAGCAGGGCCATCTCCCCTCCCGGAGAATTTCTCACCGACGCGAGAATCAACGTCTTCCCCACACCAGCCGCTCCACACAGCAGTACCACACCCGACGGCTGCTCGGTGGCGTACGCGATCCGGGCCAGGGCTGCACGCTGCGCGGCTGTCAAGAGTACGATTGGTTGGTGGTGGATGGTGATCACGGCGCGGTGAACGTGAGCGCTTCAGCAATCACGGGCAGACCCAACGCCTCAAGCGCGCGCTGCCAGGCGGGACACTCCGCGGCGTCGGCACGGCGAACGAGGATCACTGCATCGCAGCCCAGCGCCAACCGCGCCAGGCGTTGGCGGTGGATCGGGCCGGTGCCGAACCAGGCGCCGGCATCGACAATGACGACGTCGGCCGCCCGCGCGGCCTCAGCCCCCGCAGCATCCAATGCCAGGGGAGGCTGGGGAGTGCCGACGACCAGCGTTCCACGGCGCTCAAGGGCGTGAATGAGGCCATGACAGATCGTCGTCCGCCCCTCGCCACGCCCACCACCAGTCACCGCGATCACGCGCCGCCCCGCCAAGATCGCTCCGTCGATCGCCCCGCCGAGGGCCTCCCACTGATCGGGGGCCGCTGCCAAGAGCCGCCGCGAAACATCGGCGGCGGCCAACGTCTCTGCGGCGGTCTCTACCAGAAGACCAGTCCCAGGATCGCTCGGGCTGCCAAGTCCTGCCCTGGTCAGCGCGGTGCGCGGGGGGGGCGGGCTGGGATCTGGCAGCGGCCCAGCAGAGGGATGCGCTCCCCGGACCGAGGTCGAGCGCTGGATGAACGCTTTGTCCACCCGATCGAGCGTGGGAGAAAGCGTCATCGTGTCAGACTCCTCCCGGTGGAATCCCCGGCGGGGGCTTGTGTCGCGACATCATCGGCGTGCGCTGCTGCATCGGCACCAGCCGCCGCCGACTTCTTTTCCGACCACCAAACCGCAGCCCAGCAGGCCATGGTGACCGCGGAGAGAACCAGGGTGGAAACCAGTGGAAAACGGGGAGCAGGTCGTCTGGAAGAGGGGCGGAGAGCGAGTCGCTCGATCTGCTCTCCGCTGGCGGTGGGCGAGTCCTCTGAACCTTCTGTCTGCGGGGCAGTCGGAGCAGAAGTGCCGTCGAGCCGAGGAATCCTCGCAATGACCTTCATCCACTCCGCCCCAACGTCTGCTTCGCCACAATTGGTCCCCTGCCCGGTTTCCATCGACGCCCAACCGGCAGCCCCTTGAGGCTCCCCGGAGCGGTCGGCACCCGCAGCGCCACATCTTCCGCAACCGGCAGGGTGCGACACGCTTCCGCAGTGTCCCCCTCCCCCCCGGTCGCCTATCATGGCTGGGCTCCGAAGGGGCGTTCGCCCGATACTCTCCACAGTCGTCTTTCGCAATCGCATCCCCTCGGCGGGATTCCTTTTACAACTCCTCACTATGCCTACGCTTCCCCGCGCACACCGTCAGCAGGCCTTCCACCAACTCCTCGCCAGCCGGATCGCCGTCCTCGACGGCGCTATGGGAACGATGGTCCACGCCCTAGCCCTCGACGAGCAGGGATTCCGTGGGGAACAGTTCCGCGACCATCCGCGCGACCTGAAGAACTGCATCGACATCCTGGCCCTCACGCAGGGGGATGCGATCCGTTCCATCCATTCCGCGTACTTGGAGGCCGGCGCCGACATCGTCGAAACCAACACCTTCGGCGCCACCAGCCTGGCCTTGGCTGACTTCGGCCTCGAGAGCCGTGTCCGCGAGTTGAACCTCGCCGCCGCCCGCCTCGCCAGGGAGGCCGCCGACGCCGCTACCGCTCGCAATCCGGACAGGCCGCGGTTCGTCGCCGGCTCGATCGGACCAACCAACAAGCAACTCTCGATCGCCGGCAACGTCAACGATCCCGGTCACCGTGATGTCACCTTCGATCAGATGGTGGCCAACTACCGCGAGCAGATCGAGGCACTGCTGGAGGGGGATGTCGATGTGATCCTCGCCGAGACGGCGTTCGACACGCTCGTCCTCAAGGCCTGTCTATTCGCCATCGACGAGACGTTCCGCACCACCGGGGTGCAGGTGCCCGTGATGGCGTCGTTCACTGTCTTCGAAGGGGGGCGGACGCTCTCTGCGCAGACCGTCGAGGCCTGCTGGACGAGCCTCTCCCACGCCAATCTTGTCAGCGTGGGAATCAACTGCGCCCTCGGCCCGGAGAAGTTGCGCACCCACCTAGCCGACCTGTCACGGATTGCGCCGATCCCCATCAGTTGCTATCCCAACGCCGGCCTCCCCAATGCCTTGGGAGGGTTTGACGAGACCCCGGAAATGATGGCCCGCGTGCTGGGGGATTTCGCTCGGGAAGGCTGGCTGAACATCATCGGCGGCTGCTGTGGCACCACCCCGCCCCACATCCGGGCGATCGCCGACGCGGTGGCGCCATTCCCGCCGCGTGTGCCACCGGCTGCCTCCACACGCTCGCGCTACTCTGGTCTTGAGATGCTTGAGATCCGTCCGGAGAGCAGTTTCACGGTCATCGGCGAACGGACAAATATCACCGGATCGCGGGCCTTCGCCAAGTTGATCCGCGAAGAGCGTTACGAGGAGGCGGTCGGCGTTGCCCGCCAGCAGGTCGAGAACGGCGCCAACATCATCGACATCAATGTCGACGAGGGGCTGCTCGATGGCCCCGCGGTGATGACCCGCTTTCTGACGCTGCTCTCGAGTGAACCAGACGTCTCGCGCGTGCCAGTGATGATCGACAGTTCCGACTGGCGGGTCCTCGAAGCTGGCCTGAAATGCCTCCAAGGGAAGGGAATCGTCAACTCGATCAGCCTCAAGGAAGGGGAGGAAGACTTCCTCCGCAAGGCGCACACCGTCCGCCGCTACGGCGCCGCGGTGGTGGTGATGGCGTTTGACGAGGAGGGACAGGCCACCGACACCGATCGAAAAGTGGCCATCTGCCAGCGGGCCTATCGCCTGCTCACGGAGCAGGCTGGTTTCCTGCCACAGGACATCATCTTCGACCCCAACATCCTCACCGTCGCCACCGGCATTGACGAGCACAACCGCTACGCCATCAATGTGCTCGAGGCCACCCGGCGGATCAAGGAGTTGATGCCGCTGGTGAAGGTGTCGGGGGGGGTGAGCAACATTTCCTTCTCGTTCCGCGGCAACGACGTGGTCCGTGAAGCGATGCACACTGTCTTTCTGTACCACGCCATCCGGGCCGGTATGGAGATGGGAATCGTCAACGCCGGCCAGCTGGCTGTCTACCAGGAGGTCGACCCGCTCCTGCTAGAGCGGATCGAAGACGTTCTCTTTGACCGTCGTCCCGATGCCACCGACCGGCTCATCGAGGTTGCCGAGCAGGTCAAGGACCACGACACCGGAGATGCCGTCAAGGCTGAGGCGTGGCGGAGTCTCGACGTCCAGTCGCGTCTCACCCACGCGCTGGTCAAGGGAGTGGCTGATCACGTCGAGGCCGACGTCGAGGAAGCCAGGCAGCTCTACGACACCAGTTTGGAGATCATCGAGGGGCCGCTGATGAGCGGAATGCAGGTCGTCGGCGACCTCTTCGGCCAGGGAAAGATGTTCCTCCCACAGGTGGTGAAGAGCGCCCGGGTGATGAAGCGGGCAGTTGAATACCTCAAGCCGTTCATGGAAGAAGAGAAGCAGGGAAAGGAACAGTCCTCCCGGGGCCGCGTGCTGATGGCGACGGTCCGTGGCGACGTCCACGACATCGGTAAGAACATCGTCGGCGTCGTCCTCGGCTGCAACGGATACGAAGTGATTGACCTCGGTGTCATGGTCCCGGCGGCAAAGATCGTGGCTGTCGTCCGTGAGCAGAAGATCGACATCGTCGGGCTCTCCGGGCTGATCACGCCGAGCCTCGAGGAGATGGTGCACGTCGCCGAGGAGTTCCAGCGGGAGGGGTTGGCGATGCCGATCCTCATTGGCGGCGCGACCACCTCCGCCCGCCACACCGCGGTGAAAATCGCCCCCCGGTACTCAGGCGACGTGGTTCACGTCCTCGACGCCTCGCGGGCCGCCGGGGTGGTGGAAAAGCTGCTCAATCCCGCCAGCCACGAGACCTTCGTCCGGGAGAACCGGGCCGCCCAGGTACGCGACGTAGAAAACTTCAAACGCCGCCAGCAAGCCACACTCGTTCCTCTCGCGAGTGCGCGGGCGAAGCGCTGGACCACCGATTGGAGCAGCACACCGATCGACACTCCGCAATTCCTCGGCATCAGCCGCCTCGACACCATCCCGCTGGGTGAACTGGTGCCATTCATCGACTGGTCGCCGTTCTTCCAAGCCTGGGAACTGAAGGGGAAATACCCCGCGATCCTCGACGACGCGACGGTCGGCGGTGAGGCGAAAAAGCTGTTTGCAGACGCCACGCAGATGCTCGAGCACTTCGTCGCTGACGGCAGTCTGACCGCTCGGGCGGTGTATGGTTTCTTCGCCGCCAATTCCTCCGGGGACGACATTCTTCTCTACACCGACGAGTCGCGGACGAAGGAGTTCGGCCGCGTGCACACGCTCCGTCAGCAGTGGGAACGGAAGGGCCAGGACTCGTTCCACGCACTGGCCGATTTCATTGCTCCGGTGGAATGTGGTCGCAAGGACTATCTCGGAGCCTTTGCCGTCACCGCTGGGCATGGATGCACGCAGTTGTGCGAGGTCTTCGAGAAGGCCCAGGACGACTATTCGTCGATTCTCGCCAAGGCTCTGGCCGACAGGCTCGCAGAGGCCGCTGCGGAGTGGCTCCATGCCCGCGTCCGCCGTGAGTGGGGGTACGGAAGACAGGAGGAATTGTCGACAGAGGACATGATCGAGGAACGCTATCGGGGAATCCGGCCGGCCCCTGGCTATCCGGCCTGCCCTGACCATACCGAGAAGCGAGATCTGTTTGCGTGGCTGGACGCGGGCGAGGCTGCCGGAATGACGCTCACCGAGAGTTTTGCCATGACGCCGGCGGCGAGCGTCAGTGGCCTGTACTTCGCCCATCCGGAAGCCCGGTACTTCGCGGTTGACAGGATCTCGAAGGAACAGGTGGAGGATTACGCTCTCCGCAAGGGGATGACGGTGCCGGAGATCGAACGCTGGCTGGCACCGAATCTGGGGTACGATCCGCAGTGATCCCCGATCCGATTCCGACCCCAGTTGGGGTGTCCGAAACCGGCGCTCGGATCGGCACCTGCCCCTGAGTTGAGGGTTTTGAAAATGGCCAAACCCAGACCCGATCAGGAGCCACCGCCCCGCCGCACCGGCAAGGAAGTTCTGCCGGCAGCGTCACGTGAGTCGCTTCGCACCGGCCCCGCGGCGCAGCCATCCGGCGGCAAGAGGGCCCGGCGGGTGATTCTCGACAGCGGTCCCGCCGCCGACGCTGGCCCGGCATCGAACGCGATGTTCGTGGCACGGTTCATGGAATACATCCGCCACGAGAGGGCGCTGGCCGACAACACGCTCCAGGCCTATGGCCGCGACCTGCGCGATTTCTCGTCCTGGATCGGAGCCCGTAACGCCGCCACGCTTCGGGTCCACGACCTCGGCGACTACCTGGCCAAACTGGGGGAAAAGGGACTCGCGCGGGCCAGCATTGCCCGGCAGGCGGCTACCCTGCGGGTGTTCTACGCATTTTTGCAACTTGAGGGGATGATCACGGAGAGTCCGGCGGAGTTGCTGGCGGCATCCCGTCGCGACGACACGATGCCCGGCACCCTCTCCGCCGAACAGGTTGACCGCCTGCTTGCCAGCCCCGATCCACGCACGCCGGCCGGACAGCGCGACAAAGCCCTCCTGGAACTCCTCTACGCCACCGGCTGTCGGGCCTCGGAGGTATCAGGAATGCAACTGGACGACATCCATCTGGCAGAGTGCTTCTGCAAATGCCGGGGCAAGGGAAACAAGGAGCGGGTCGTGCCACTCGGCACACGCGCCGTGGCGGCTGTCCGTGCCTGGATCAATGGCCACCGCCTCACCTTCGCCTCCCATGCGGCCGGGAATCCGGCTTGGGCGCTCCTCTCATCGCGGGGCAACCAGTTGTCACGGATGCGGATCTGGGAGGTCGTTCAGGACCATGCCAGGCAGGCGGGCGTGCCGCCGGATGTCGGCCCCCACACCCTGCGACACAGTTTTGCGACGCACCTGGTGGCCGGGGGAGTCGATCTCCGCCATGTCCAAGAGATGCTCGGCCATGCGAGCATCGCCACAACGCAGCGGTACACCCATGTCGATGCCGCCCGTCTCAAGGGCGTCCACGGGAAATTCCACCCCAGGGGATGATCCGCCAGCGGCACACCAGCACCGTTCCTGGCCGATAGCCGCCCCCGGCTAGCCCTTCTTCGGCGGCGTGAACTTGATCTTCCTGATCAATTCCACGACCTGTCCGTTGTTGACCCGGCCTGAGACAGCCGTGATCGCCCTCACGACGTTGGCGTACTTCAGCGCATAGTCACAATCCAATTCGACTTCGGTCTTTTCGGCGAGTGAATTCGGGCCGCTGTCGGCCCCCACCAAGCCGATGATCCGCTTGCGGAGATCGTCGAAGTCTGCGACCGGTGTGCCGTTCATGGCGATGCCGGCCAAACCGCCATCCGGGCCTGCCGAGAGCTTCACGCGCACCGGTGGTACCTGCTGATCGTCGGGAGCCGCGGCGGCCGCCGCGGCAATCGGCATGCGGATGTCGAAATCCCCTTCCGGCGCAACCACCTTGAGGGAGCACATGAAGAACGACATCAACTGGAAGACGACGTCGATCATCGGCGTCATGTTGATTTCGATCTTCTCGGAAAGTTGACTTTCACGCCGGGCCATGGGTCACCGTTTCTCGTCGTACTGAGCCCGGAGGGCAAATCGCTCGAACCCCTTCTCCTGGCAGATGCGGATGATGTCCTGAACTTCGCCCGCCTTTGCACGACCATCCGCCCGCACGATCACGGTGGCCGAATTCGGTTCGCGGCCGGAGTCGAGCATCACTGACTTTTCACGCTCCAGGTAGCCGCCGATGTCCCGGACGGGGACGAGTTCGCCGGCGTAAATCACCGCACCGCCATTGGTCAACTGGAGCGTGATCGGCTTCTCGATCACCCCTTCGGTCGGCTTGGCCAACTGACTGGAAGGGAGCTGGATCCGGTCGTCCTGCTCCGCCTCCGAGAAGTTCATCACAAACATGAAGAACGTGATCAACTGGAATGTCATGTCGATCATCGGCGTCATGTCGATCTCGGTGGCACCGGGTCCACCGCTCTTCCGTCTGGCCATCGTTGACTCCGCTGAAGATGACGGCTGGGCCGTCGGCCGCCATCACTTCTTGACGCCCATCGCCTGAAAGCGCGCCATCAGGCCACGGGACTGCTCGTCGACCTCGCCATTGAGCGACTGCAGCCAGTTTTTAAAGAGCGCGAAACAGGCGATGGCCGGAATCGCCAACCACAAGCCGATGAGAGTCGTGATCAACGCCTGCGAGATGCCGATGGCGAGTTCTGAAGGCTTGGGGGCGGTCGCCGACTTGGCGATCACCATGAACGCTCCCACCATCCCGTCGACCGTTCCCAGGAGACCGAACATCGGCGCCAGAGCCCCGATCAGCGAGACATAACTGATTTTGTGCTCCAGTTTCATCGCCTCCTCTCCCTCGGCCTCCTCCATCGCCTCGATGGCCGGCCCGTAGCCCGATTGCAACTTGCCCATCCCGGCGGCGAGCACGTGACCAAGATAGGAATCGTCTGCCTTCGCCAATTCGTAGGCCTGCTGGTATTCCTTGGCCTCAAGATGGGCCTCGAAACCGGCGCGGAGCGCCGGGGGCATCAGGGCGACGCGGCGGATCTGCAGGAAACACATCACCAGCAACGCCACCAAGGCGAAGGAGAGGATGAGGAACACGATCACATACCGCAGGCCGAGGGCCCTGTAGTAAAAGACGAGCATGCTCTCTGGCTCGGCTGCCGCCTCCCCCTCATCGGCGCCGTCGCCCTGAGCGACGGCGACAGAGGGATTGATGAAGACAGGGCTGACCGCCACGCCGGCTGGCAGGATGAGGGCCATCAGCATCGCGGCCCGCATCGAAAGCGTCTGCACACCGCGCACGAGTATCGCCCACGATCCACGTTCCAACGCTCCAGTCGCTCCCACAAACATGCTCTTCTCCTCGGAGAACCCCAACGAATCCAACCATCGTACGCCACCACACCCGCGCGGGCAAAGCCATCCCGGGCCTGCCGTCCCATGCATCACGACTTCGCCGCCCCCAGTTTACGCGCCCATTGGGAGCCTGGATAACTCGACTCCAGTGCCTGCCGCGCCTCCCGGGCCCGTTCTGGGTTGGCGGCTTTCTCCCACAGATCGACGAGGTTATAGAGCGCCTCGGCATGGCTGTCGGGAGCCGAGTTATAGACCAAGTCGACAGTGAGGAACGAGAGCAGGGCGTCTTGGTCGCGTCCGACCAGATTGCGGTAGGCCTGTCCGAGGGCGTTGTAGGCGATCCCCAGGACGTCCCTCTCCTCAGGGTCGGATTGTTTGATGACTCCCTGGATCAGTGCCACCGCCTCCTCCGCTTTCCCCAACTGCGCAAGGCACCTGGCGCGGCCCAGTTCCGCGCCCCTTTTCTGCGCAGCACCGGCATCATCGGCGGCGTCAATCCGCGTGGCGGCCTCGAATTCCTTGAGCGCCTCGGCGAATTTCCCCTGGTCGAGGTGCATGGCGGCCTTCGCCGCGGCAGCCCGCACCTTGAAGGCCGCCGGCCCCTTGGCAAGTTGCGAGTACGCTTCCAGCGCATTGTCTGGCCGGCCCGCCCGAGCGAACAGGTCGCCGAGCAGTTCCTGCATGTCATAGGTGTGGTGACTGCCGGGGTGCTTCGCGACAAAGTCGGCCACAAGTCTCCCCGCCTCGCGCGGATCGACGCCGGTGGCCAAGGCCGCGCGGGCCGTCGCGGCCGCCTTCACGAATTCCACCTCATCCAAAAGGATCTGCTCGGCGCCATCCAGATCGGCAGACTCAATCTTGGCAAGCTCCTCCAAGGCGTCGGCCGGACGTGAGCGGAGGAGCATCGTCCGGGCGGCCTTCAATTCCTGGGGCTCACCACCGAACTGCACCTCCCGGATCCGGTCGATGCCGATCTGCCTGGTGCCACCGTTGCGGTCTTCCACACGCACTTCGTTGGCATCGGCACCGGTGACCTTGCCAGAGACCACCCCCTCGGTGGTCACGATCCGATCGACAGTCTGGGCCTTGCTGCCGCGGGCACCGGCCACCAATACCAGTCCGGCCAACAGCATTGCCACGCCGCTTTGCCGCATCAATTCTTGCATGAGTTGTCCTTCACTGTCCTGGTTGCCCCCACACTGCTGCCGCCTGCCAGCACGGTCATGACGCCGGTCCGACAGACCCCTCATCGAGTTCCACCAGCCCCCGGGGTGCCGTTTCGCCACGTTCCTTCTGGATCTGGCGGAGGAGCGCATCGAAGTGTCCGCGGAGCGTCTCGCCCCCCAGGTCGGGATAGAGCCGGTAGGTCATGGCGATGTCGTTGTGTGCCATCTGCAACAATTTGTCACGGTCCTGCCCAGGACGGGTGAGCCGGGCCAGACGGCAACGAGCCACGTTGAGCCGGGCGGCAAAAAACTTGGCCCGCGCATCAGCCGCCTTCGGATCGGAGGCCTGACGTGCCAAGCGATTGGCGATCCCTCCAAAGCCCCATGCCACTCCGCCGCCACTCTTCCGACCGGCGATCGCCTCCTTGAGAAAGCGTTCGGCGGCGACCGGGTCGATCGCCTTCTCGCCGGCCGCCTGGAGGATCTCGGCGGCCTGCACCTGGGCGTCGAGCGAATTTTGCCGCTTGGGATCGGAGAGGACCCAATCCATGTGGGACAGTGCTTCATCCCAGCGACCGAGTTCCTTATACACGCTCGCCAACTTGAGGCGGATTGAGGGCACGAAGCGGGCGATGTCGTCGGCTCCGGCGGCGTCCTGGGCACGTTTGAGAAGTCCTTCGTACACCTCAGCAGCACGGGCCAGATACGCAGCCGATTTGGCCTTCGGCACCACCGCGCCAGTCCCGGCTCCCGATCCGAGAGAGAGGTACATGGTGGCGACCCATATCTGCGAAGACACCTTTGGATCCCGCTTGGCAATCCCCTCGAGGAACTTCTCGAAACCAGCCAGGATCGCGGTCGCGGATGCCGCCGCCTCGGGACTGCCTGCACGGTCGCCGGAGGAAAGAACCTCCAGTTGACCGTGGAGATCCCGCCCCATCGAGAGGTACATGTTTGTCAGCTTGGCCGAGGCCTCGGCTCCGGTACCCGCAGCGGCCTCCAGGGCGTTCATCGCCTGCTGTGCCTTGTCGGGCTGCTGGGACTGAATAAAGAACCGCAACGCAACCGCAGCGGCGTTCTCCCCCAGGGCTCCTTGCGCAAAGGCCGGGTTTCCGGAATTGAGAACCGTCCACCCCCCCCACACCGGATGCTCGAGCAGGCTCGCCGCCAGAGTCTGGTCACCATCCTCGATCGCCATTTGGCACCGCGCCAGTCCCCCGCTGACTGCCAACGGCGTTGGCGGCCCCTCAGAAGGCAGACCGCGGAGTCCGTCGTCGATCGCTGCGGTGGCCCGCGTCCGCCAAGCGACAATCGTTTCGGCGGCCGGGCGGGCATCTTCCGGCAAGCGGCGGCGTTCCAGAATCTCCCGCCATAGGCTGCCGCCCGCTCGCAGGAGCACATCGCTGCGTTTGGGGCTGTCTTTGGGAACGTCGGCCACGATCGCCAGCAACCGTTCAATGTCATGGGCTTCGGAAGCGGCAGCGACCGCCACTTGCGACGCCTCGGCACTCTCGGCATCTTTCGGCCAGGTGCGCATGATCAGCGACGCCATGTCAGCGCAGCGCCCCTTGGCCGCGGCGCGCCAGGCCTCCGGCCCCTCCTTGGCCAAGAGCTGCCAACTCGCCATGGCGATCTTGGCCGACTGCCGGCTCCCCTTGGCATTCGGATAGCGCTCGGCGAGGAAGCCTCCCAGGGCCGCGGCATCCTGGAAACGGTGGGCGTCGTAGAGCAGATATGTCAGCAGTGAGCGGGCCTGATTGAGGGATTCTGGTTCGACTCCGTCTGAACGCGAGACCGCCCGGCGAAGGGCTTCGATGGCCCGCGAGCGCTCCACGACCAACGACTCCTGGGCCGTGCGTGCCTCTTCCTCGCGCCCGGCGGCGGTGGCCTGCTTGACCTCCACTTGCCGCTCCTGCATGGCCGTCACCGCACCGCGGGCGATGTCGAAAGCGGCTGCAAAGGAAGCCCCCGGATCGTCATCATCATCGGGCACGCTCCGCCCCAACTTCTCTAAGAGTGCCCGGGATTCCCGGGCAAAATCTTTGTTATGCCGTGCCACCTCGGTGGCCAGTTTCTTGGCATCACGGAGCAGCGCCGGTCGTTTGCCCTTCTGGTTGGCGGGCAAAACTTCGGCTTTCTCCGTCAGCAACACCGCAGAACGGTACTTCATCCCCAGCCAATCGGCGTCGAGGCGATCGGCAGGGACGTTGGCCAAGGCCAGTCGCTGCAGCCGATCGTCGAACTGCTCGTAGTTCTTTTCGTCGAGCCAACATTCCAGCGACGCATTGATGGCCTTGGCGCGCAGCGCCGGTTTGAAGCCGGAATCCCCCTCCATCCCCCGGACATCCGCCAGCGCCATCAGCGCTGTGGCAGTGAGCACCTTTCGGTCCTCGGGAGCCGTTTCCCCCAGGGCGAGGACGACGTAGTTTCGTCCTTCGTAGTAACGGGCGTAGAGACCGGCCCCCCACTTGGGATACTTCTCAAAGAGCCGCTTGCAGCGCTCCGCAGATGCCCTCAGGGTCCCTTTCCATTCCGCAGACCCCGGCGGAAGGGCCTTTGACTTCTCGTAGTAGGCATTGGCCGCGAGGAGCCTGGTTTGGAGCAACTGGCCACGGAGGTCATCCTGCCGCTCCTCGAGTTTCTCCACTAATTTTAGATCCGACGAGAGTTTCTTGACCGGGCGCCGCGGCTTCTTCCCCCCTCCGTCATCAGTTCCTTTCTCCTTTCCATCCCCTTTGAGTTGCCCGAGGCGGCCGTCGACCTCACGGAGCGTCTTGAGGACAGCATCCTCAGCGTTGGTAGGCGCGGGGATCCCAGCATCCGGCTCGCGAGGAGGGGCTTCGAGGGCAGAAATCGCGCCGTCGAAGAGCGGCAAGGCCTCCTGCATCAACCGGGCGCTCTCCTCGCCGGGGCGTTTTGCCTGGGCGAGTTTGAGGCGTCCCCGCTCGACAAATAAGTTGCCCTTCTGCGTGAAGGCCGCGATGGAATCGTCGCCGGTCGGCGAGGTCGCCAGAAACGCGTCGATCTGCTGCGACGCTTCTTCCAGGAGGGTGACCCGCTTAGCACCGGGTGATTCGCGGCGGGCAAGCGCCCCCAGCGCGACTGCACGGCGCAGCACCATCGCACGACGAAAGCCATCGGAGATGGCGACGTCTGCGGCGGCCCGGTCGAGGACAACCAGCACCATGTCGTGCATCCGCTTCTCTTCGAGAGCATCGAGGAGTCGGTTGGTGGTGATCTCAACCACTCCACGCGACGCCTTCCCATCCAGTTGGCTATTGGGATCGGCAACGCCATCCTGTGGCTGGAGCGCCTGTGCCTGGAGCGCCTGAAGAACAACGGCGCTCGTCAGCAGCAGGGCGCGGCAAAGCAGAAGACGACGTGCCATCCACGCAGGCTTTTTCGGCGGCGTCCTGCTGCGCCGAGAACGCTTCCTGACCATGGTTTTCCCCTCCTGACCGCCCGGGCGAAATCCTCAAACCGCCCCGGAATCCCCACCAGGAGTCATTGTGCCGATCGATGCTGGCCCGTCAAACAACCGTCACCCTTCACCGACTAGGTGCGGGGGGACAAGGCACGCTGCGCCCGTGCCGCAGCCGTCGACACCACCAGCCAGTTGGGCAACTGGCCGGCAGCCGGCAACTTCACGACGCGTACCGAGCGGATGCCAGGCACCGCCTGCACGGCGGCAAGTGCGGCTGGGGACGGCTCCTGATCGAGGTTCAAAACCCCGATTGCGTCGCCGCCGGGAGTGGAACGGCCGACGGTCATCTGGGCAATATTGACCCCCATCCCACCGAAGGCGGTGCCCACTCGACCAATGATCCCCGGCACATCCTGGTGCGTGAACACCAGCAGTACCCCATCGAGGTAGGCCTCCAACCGGTGGCCTTCCAACTGCACGAGCCTCGGCATCGCGTGGCCGAAAAGCGTGCCGGCGGCACGGTGCACCCGGTCCTCGGCAACGAGGTCGACTGCCACCACGGAACTGAATGCACCGGGGTCGGTGCGGCTCTGCTCCACCAGGTCGATGCCCCGCTCGCGGAGGAGAACCTCGGCGTTGACGATATTGACGTCGTCAAAGGCCGTTTCCAAAAGCCCCGCCGCAAACGCTGCGGTGACGAGTTTTTTGTTCCGGGAAGCGATCTCGCCCCGGTAGGCGATCGAACAGGAGCGGGGAGGGGCGTCATCGAGTTGGGACAGGAGCAACCCGAGCCGCCAGGCGAGGTCGAGAAATCCCCTCACCCCCTCGAGCGTTGCCGGGTCGATGGGGCTGGAATTGACCGAGTGACGGATAGCGCCGGTGGAGAGGAAATCGACCAGCAGTCCAACACCCTCAACGGCGACCTGCGATTGGGCCTCCTCCGTGCTGGCTCCCAGATGGGGAGTCACAAGGACGCCCGGCATGTCGAACAGCGGCGATTCGGTACAGGGCTCCTTCTCGAACACGTCGAGGGCCACGCCGGCGATGACGCCGGTTTTCAGCCCCTCCACCAAGGCCTTCTCATCGTAGATGCCTCCGCGGGCACAGTTCACCAAGCGCACCCCTGGCTTGAGGATGGCGAGTTCCTTCATGCCGACGAGGTGGCGCGTATCGTCGGTGAGCGGGGTGTGGACCGTGAGATAGTCCAACAGTGGCAGCATCGCCGGGACGCTGGCGACCAATTCGATCCCCAACTCAGCGGCACGCTCTGGCGAAAGGAATGGGTCGAATCCCAGCACGCGCATGTCGAAAGCGCGGGCCCGCGCCGCCACGGCCTGGCCAATCCGGCCCAGCCCCACGATTCCGAGCGTCTTTCCGGCGACCTGAGACCCCATGAACTTGTTGCGGTCCCAGCGGTGGGCCCGGAGGCTCGCGTCGGCGGCAGCGATGTTCCGCGACAGGGCCAGCAGCAGCGCGAAGGCGTGCTCGGCAGTACTGAGTGTGTTCCCGGCAGGAGTGTTCATCACCACGATGCCTTGCCGGGTCGCCGCATCCTTGTCGATGTTGTCGGTACCGACTCCGGCGCGGACGATGGCCTTGAGCCGCTGATTCCCGGCCAGGGAATCGGCGGTGATCTTCACGCCGCTGCGGCAGATCGCGCCATCATGGCGGGCCAAGGCCTCACGGAGGGGCTCACCCGAGAGTCCGGTGGCCACCTCGTAGCCGATGCCGGAGGCCTTTGCCGCATCGAGAAGGGCCAAGCCATCGGGGCTGAGGGTGTCGAGCACGATGATGGATCGCATGAACGGTTTTCTCGACGGTGTGGGGGACGGTGTGGGGGACGGTGTGGGGAAAGAGCGGGGAAAGAGCGGGGCAGGGGGAAGGGAGCCGCCGGAGACCGGCGTCCAAAGGCAACAGGGAAGAGGCGAATCAGGCTCCGCGCCCCTTCTGGAACTCCAACATGTAGTCACGCAGGGCTCTGACGCCCTCGACGGGCATCGCGTTGTAGATACTCGCCCGAATCCCACCGACCGAGCGATGCCCCTTGAGATCGATCAGACCGCGGGGCGTCGCACCTGCCACAAACTCCTTCTCCAGGGATTCATCGCGGAGTTTGAAGGTGACGTTCATGTCGGAGCGGCACTCCGGCTGGGAATGCCCCTGATAGAAGCCGGCGGATGCGTCCAGCACGTCGTACAGCAACCGCGCCTTGGCCGCATTGTGGCGGGCCATTCCCTCAAGCCCACCCATCCGCTCACGGATCCACTCGCACACCAGACCGAGCACATAGATGGCAAACACTGGCGGGGTGTTGGCCCTAGAACCGTTCTTTACATGGGTGCGGTAGTCGAGCATCGTCGGCAGATCATCGCGTGACCGCGCGAGCAGATCCTTGCGGATGATGACCGCCGTGACTCCGGCGATACCCGCATTCTTCTGGGCGCAGGCGTAGATCAATCCGTACTTCGAGACATCGATCGGCCGCGAAAGGAAATCGCTGGAGCAGTCGCAGACCAGCGGCACAGCCCCGACATCGGGCTCGTGCTTCCATTGCACCCCCTGGATCGTTTCGTTGCTGGTGACATGGGCGTAGGCCGCGTTTTCGGCGACACGGACCTCTCCCGGGCCGGGGAGCCTGTCGTAGTTCGTGGCCACGCCGTCCCAGGCCACGTGGACGGCGCCTTCACGGCGGGCCTCCTTGGCTCCTGTCTGCCCCCATGTCCCGGTGATGATGTATTCGGCCGGCCCCTCCTGCCCACGGAGGAGATTCATCGGCACCATCGAGAACTGGAGACTCGCGCCCCCCTGAAGAAAGACCACCTCGTGGTCCGATCCGATACCGAGCAACGCCCTCAGGCTCGCCAAGGTCTCCTCAAGGATCCTGTCGAAGGGGGGGCTGCGGTGGCTGATCTCCAGCACCGAGATGCCAGCGCCCGGCAACGCGACGAGTTCGTCACGGGCCCGCTGGAGAACCTCCAGCGGCAGGACGGCCGGACCGGGGGAGAAATTATAAACGCGTTCCGCCGCGGCGCTGCTGCGATCCATCACGAAGACGCTCCATTCCTTCCGACGGAGCCACCGCCCGCACACGGGGCCGTGGACCCGCCGGGCACGGGCCTTAGAACCGACCAGTTCCCGGGCGAGACACCTATCCAGACGGCAGGGAGGCGTGCCGATCCTGGCCCCCCGCGGACGTCATCCGAGCAGGTTCCTGGACCGCCGCAGAATAGGACCGGTCGCCAGAAGGGTCAACGGGCCGGGCCGGCCGCCGTTGTGGCCTGCATCTGGGAGCCCTCAAGGATCTGCTCCGGGATCTGCTCCGGGATCTGGCCCGGCGGCGGCACGGCGGCGGGAGACCAGTTCTGAAACGGCGGCGTCTCCGTCACGCTTGGGGCGATTGGGGGGGGCGGAACGAATCCTGGGCCCAGGGGCTGCAGGGGGGGGCTCGGAGGCAGCGCCGCCATTCGGACAGTGCCAGCCCCTCCACCCCCCAGCGACGCCACACGGGCCGCCACGACTGGCTGCTGGCCATCGGCGGCCAGCGCCCGGGAGTAATTGGCGAGTGCCTGACCGGTATCGCCGCTGGTTTCACGGAGTTGGCCGAGGGCCACCAACGCTCTGGGATTCGACGGGGCGATCGCCAGCGCATCAATGAGATGGTTCTCCGCTTCCCGGTTGTCGCCATGCTCTTGGAAGAGGCGGGCCAGTTCGATCTGCGGATTGGGATTGGTCGGCTGCCGCCGCGACCAGTCCTCCAGACGCGCCACGGCTTCCGGGCTCCGGTTTTCCTCGACCAGCAGCACCGCCAAGGCCCGCTGGCAGGCGTCGTGATCCGGATTCCTGGCCAGGCAGAGGTGGTAGTACTGCTCGGCAGTCTGCGCGGCAGACGGCTGGTAAAATACCTTTGCCTGCTGGTGATACGTGGCCCCGAGATTGTAGAAGCAGTCGGCACTGCCTGGCTGCTGGGCGAGGGCCTGTTGAAAGTGATTGACGGCGCCGAGGTAGTTGCCCTGCTGGTAGAGTTTCACCCCCTCTGCGTTCTCGTTGCGGACCAGTGACCCGCACCCAGAGGCAAATACCAACAGTGCCACCGACGCGGCACCGCAGGCCGGCCGAAACAGGCGCCGATGGCAGGGGGGAGGCAAATTCAACGGGCTACTTCTCTGTGCGTCAGGAGCCAGATCATCAGAAACCGCGGCAGAGACTCCCCTCAGTGGGGGCGGGTGGGGGCGGGGCGAGAGGCCAAGCCGTGGGGGCGCGAACCGTACCGGGGCGACGCCCACCGGGCAAGCCCAGCGAAGGGCCATCTCCCTCCTATTCCCCCCAGGCCACCCAGGCCGCATCAGCCCGTGAAAAAATTCACCCCCGACCTTTTTCCACTGTTGATATCCCCTGTTTTCTCCAGTGGTTTGCCCGCGTGACCGGCTCGTGCGGCCCATTGAAGGCGGCCCGACTATCGACAGCCTGCCAGGTTTTCAGCCCCCGTTCGGGCGCGTGTATCCAAGTGACTTCACCACTTCGAGGATCTCACTGCAGGTCGGAAACATCCGCCCGCTGGTCCGCTTGTAACGCTCCACAGCCTGCATGAATTCAACTTCGTCGCCCCCGTAGTCGCGGTCACAGGTGGTGGGGTCGATCAGCCGACGGCGTCTGGCGGAGCGGGGAGCAGCGTGGGGGTGGGCGTCTGTGGCGGACGAAGCGGCGTCACGACGGCAGGAACGGGAGGCAGTGTCGACCGTGGCAGCGGACATCGGAGGATTCCTCGGTGGCAAGTGAGACCGGCTGGCGAAACTCTGCCGGAAGTATTCACGATGCCTGCTGGGCAAGATGGTCCGAAGGGAAAAACAAGAGGGGCGACAGGCTTTGCCTGATAGGCGCTGTCGGCACCACCGTCACGACCCGACTTCTCCCCCGTTGGGGGACAGCCGAGCCGATTTCCAGCGGCAGACAGCCACTCCGCGGCCTCCGGTTAAAAAAAGTCATCGCTGACCTTTTCGGACGGGGAAAATCCCTCGGTTTCTCCCGTGCTGCGCCCGGGCAAGCCCCTCGGGCAACTCGTGGCAGCAGTCTCTCAAACAGCCTGCGAGGGGTCGATTCAGCGGTTGCCGAAAAACTTCTTCAGCGCTTCGGCGGCGGCGTCGCGGGAGTTGACCGTGCCCTTCTTGGAGCCCGCCGGCAGGCTCCCCGGCTTGCCCTGGGTTTCCTTGATCGCCTCGATCGCCACAGAACTGTCCGACTTCCCGTCGGCAGCCTGCCCCGCGGCGATCTTGGTGGAACTGCCACTGGCCTTGCTGGTGGTCGATCCTGACGGGGTCACCCCCCCGGATGCAGCAGAGATCGCCGAGCCCGAGATTCCAGAAACCATCGAACCGTGCGCATCTCCCGCTGACGGAGCCGCCGCGTGGATGCTGCTGGAATCAGACTCAATCGTACTTCCAGAGGAGGTCCGGCTCGCAGTCGGGCCATCGGACGTCGCGCGGAGCGACCTTGTCGTGTCGAACATGCCGGCGGGCGCATCATCCGCCATCAGCCACTTGGAAACGTCCTGATCATCGCCGGTGGAAGCGGCAGGCTCGGTACATGACACCGTCAACTCCAGTGCACCGACGCGGATCAGGTCACCGGAAACAGCCCGCGTCTTGGCGGTGATGCGGACACCGTTGAGGAACGTGCCGTTACGGCTTCCCAAATCCTCGACCCACACATCGGCTGGCCCTACATGGACCGCGCAGTGACGGCGGCTGACGTCCTCGCTCAACGGGCGGACATCGCACTCCTCAGCACGACCGATCAGCAGCGTATTCCGCTTGATGGCGATCGATCGACCGGCACTCTTGCCGGTGGCAACGATCAACTTGGTGATCATGGTAACGGCTGTCTCCCACCCAACGATTGTCCGAGACGTCGGAATACCCCTGCCATCCAGCCCACCGCAATGCCACCCACTATACCAAAACCCAGCGACTGCCAGCCAGTCGATCCACTGGGCATCATCGGCGTGCGGTCCACGCCTCCTCCCGGAACCTTCTGGCTGCCTCGACCACAGCGGCATCCTTGGCAGAAACAAACGCCCCTCCGGCTTCCTCCACAACTCCTCCCCCAACTCCCCCCCCGACCCGCCGCAGCCAGTCGCGGACAAGGCCCATCGGCTCGGGGGGAGCGATCCCCATTTCCCGGCAGAGTTCCGCAAGCCCACGATGCCGGGCTGAGGCCGGCACGGCCTGATTGGAGGCCAGCAGCAGGCTGCCGTGCTGGAGCACCGCGCCCGGGAGCCGGCGTTGGGCGCTCCCCATGACCTTGAAGTCTCGCGGCGGGTTGGCCTCGGAATCCCCAATCACCACATCGCCGGTCGCCCGCCTGTCGAAGCACAACAGCGGTCCTGTGCCCGGTTTTTCAGAGAGCGGGAGAGCGTCTTCGGCCTCCGTCCCGGCAGGCTCGGACAGCATCGCCGGCACCCCCCACTCCCGCAGAACCGCCACGAGCGCCCCGTGGACCGTGTCGTACAACCGCTGGGGGAGGGTGGCCAGGCGATGTTCCCTCGGCACGGCGACGGCGAACGTCAGATCGCTCCCATGGACGATCGCCCCTCCGCCGCTGGGGCGACGGACGATCGGCAGTCCGACGAGGCCCTCATGACTGCGGGCCTCGGTGATCGATTGGAAGGCCCCCAGCGACACGGCCGGAGCATCCCAAGCGTAGATCCGCACCAAGACACCACCGGTCCGGACCGCCTCGCCGGCGAGGAGTTCGTCGATCGCCATGTTGGTGGGGCCATCGGCAGCGCCATCCCACCACACCCGCAGCCCATCCCTCAGACTGTCATTCATCCGTTCACAAACTCCTGCCGCGCGCCGCGGGGAACGCATCCCGCTGGCGCGAATCGAGTTGCAAAATCACCGCCGCCACCGGAGATACGCCACCGGGGATATCAATGGGGCTGGCTGCCGATGGTGGCATCGTAGGTCGCCCGGTCAAGGAGGCCGGCAATCTCAGCCGCTGAGTCGGGACGGATCCTCACGATCCACCCATCCCCATACGGATCCTTCCCGAGTGTCTCTAAGCGATCAGGCAGCGTCGAGTTGACCGCAACGATCTCGCCCGACACCGGACTGTAGATGTCGCTGACAGCCTTCACGCTCTCGATCTCGCCGATCGATTCGCCGGCCTTCACCCGGCGTCCCACTGCCGGCAACTGCATGAACACCAGATCGGTCAGCGCCTCGACCGCGTAGGCCGAGATGCCCACCGTGGCGAGGCCTTCGGCCTCGGGCCGGATCCATTCGTGGGATTTCGCAAATCGCATTTCCGCTTGCATGGGCGTCTCCTTGGTGGCGGTGTCGGTTCCGTTCGGACAAGTATCAGGAGGGACTTGATCGTTCAGGAAGTCTGCCTGTCACGCTTGTAAAAGGGCAGGGGGACCACCCGCGCCGGCTGGTGTGAATCTCGGATGACGATCTCCAGCGCCGTTCCCGCGGCGGAGGCCGAGCGGTCGACCAGCGCCATCGCCACGGCTCTGCCGAGCGTGGGGGCAAAACTGCCGCTGGTGACGACGCCCACCTGGCGGTCGCCGGCAACGACCAGATTGCCCTCGCGTGCCGAGCGGCGGGAGTCGAGATCGAGCCCAACGCGGACCCGAGAATCGAGAGTCTGCTGCATCCGCGCAAAAGCATCCGCCCCTGGGAATGCCCGGCCGTCGAGGTTGATTGCCAGCCCCAACCCGATGGCGAACGGATCGCTATCGGCGCGCAGTTCATGACCGTAGAGCGGCATTCCCGCCTCGAGACGAAGCGTATCTCGCGCCCCCAGTCCGCAGGCACGCCCCCCAAGGGGAACTGCGGCGGCCAGGATCGCTTCCCAGACGGCGGTGGCCGCGGCGGCGGAGACCGTCACCTCCACGCCATCCTCGCCTGTGTAGCCGGTGCGGCTGATGGCGGCCCGATGACCGGCCACGGTGCCGGAAGTTCCCCGGTAGTTCCCCAGCGCCCTGATCCGTTCGCCGTCGGCGGCCGGGCACAGGCCAGCCACCACCTCAAGCCCCCTTGGGCCCTGAACGGCGATCATCGCCGTGGTGGTGGTCTGATCGACCATTTCCACACCGCGAGCGGGCAGCCTGCCGCGGAGCCAGGCCACCACCCGCTGCCGATTGCTGGCATTGACCACCAACCCCAATCGCGGCGTCCCGTCGGCGGCATCGACGTCGCGACTGACCAACGCGTCGTCGAGGATCTCCACGCCACCGGGCGCATCCGCACCATCGGCGGTGATCAGGCTGTAGCGGAACTGTCCGGGCACGATGCCGGCAACGCGGCGGGTGAGGAGCGATTCCAGCCACGCAATCGCCCCACTTCCCGTCACCGACAACCGCCCCATGTGCGAGACGTCGAACATGCCGACAGCGGACCGGGTGGCAAGATGTTCATCGACGATCGACGCGTACTGCACGGGCATATTCCAGCCGGCGAAATCGACCATCCGGCCACCATGGCAGGCGTGCCAATGGCAAAGCGGCGTCTCGAGCAGGGGAACGGGGGACGAGGTGGTCACGGGGAATCCTTGTGTGGGGAAAATCCTTGTGTGGGGAAAATCCTTGTGTGGGGGGAATCCTTGTTGAGCCGGCTGTGGATAAAGTGCCGGACCTTGCCGCACGAGGCGGTCGCTTGAGGCAGTCTAGCGACCGCCTGCGAGAACCCTGCCGGCGGATCAG
>QWOP01000036.1 GCA_003669605.1 Planctomycetota bacterium | reverse complement strand
GAGGGCCAGAAGGGTGAGGGCCAGAAGGGTGAGGGCCAAAAGGGTGAGGGCCAAAAGGGTGAGGGCCAAAAGGGTGAGGGCCAAAAGGGTGAGGGTCAGCAGGGTGAGGGTCAGCAGGGTGAGGGTCAGAAGGGTGAGGGCGATCGCGACCCTGGCGGAAAGCAGGCCGGTGGGAAACGGAAGGGAGGGCAGCCTCCAGAGCAGGGACCGCAACCGAATGCCGGTGGTTCCGAGACCGGTGGCAATCAGACGGGGGACAAGGAAGGGGCTGGGGGACAGGACCCCGAAAAACCGGCGACCGGTCAGCCCGGCACGTCATCGAGTCCCACGGGAAGTGGTGGATGGTCGGGTGGAGAGGGGCCGCCGCCGGAAGGGGGCGCTTCCGAAGGCGAGAATTCCCCTCTCAAGGAGGCCGAATGGGAAGAGCAGGATGTCGATCATGCCCGCAATGCCGCCGACCTTGCCATCCGCACCCTCAAGGAGGATCTCGATGCCGGCCGCTCTGGAATTCTTGATGAACTTGGCTGGACACGCGACCAGGCCAGGGCGTTCCTCAAGCGGTGGGAGGCGATGCAGGCGATGGCCCGCAGCGACGATCCGGTCAAGCGGGGGGATGTCGAGAGAGCGGTCCGCAGTCTCGGTCTTCGGCCGGACGGTGCCCGAGGCAGTCGGGATGTTCCCTCTGACGTGAAGGGGGGGCAAGCGGAAGGACGCCGCACGCGCCCGCCGAGCGAGTACCGCGAGCAGTTCAAGGCCTACACACAGGGAACCACGGGGGAGTGAGCGGTATGTTCGACGGGCCGAGGTATCTGGTGGCCTTTGGCCCGAAGCAGATGCCGCATTGTTTCACAGACGTCCTCGTCCTCGGGGGGGGGGTCGCCGGACTGAGGGCGGCGTTGGCGATCGATCCGCGTCTGTCGGTCACCGTGGTGACCAAGGACGATCTCTCCACGTCGTCGAGTCAATGGGCACAGGGAGGGATCGCCGGGGTCGTTGATCCCGAAGATCGGTTCGATAACCACGTTGCCGACACGCTCGTCGCGGGCTGCGGGATGTGTCACGAGGAGGTCGTCGAGCGGGTCATCCGCGAGGCTCCGCAGCGGATTGACGAACTGATCCATTGGGGGACGAAGTTCGATCAGCGCGATGGGGCCCTCGATCTCGGCCGCGAAGGGGGACACAGCCACCACCGCATCGTCCATGCACTCGGCGACTCGACCGGCCGTGAGGTGATGCGGGCGATCATCGAACGTGTCCACAGCGCAGAGAACGTGGGGCTTTGGCCGGGCACGTTCTCGATTGACCTGCTCACCCACCAGGGGCATTGCCGTGGGGCGCTGGTGTGGAACGGCGCCCATGGCAAGACTCTCGTGTGGGCTCGGCGGACGATCCTTGCCACCGGTGGCGCCGGGCAACTGTATCGGGAATCGACGAATCCGGAGGGAGCCAGTGGTGACGGGATGGCGCTTGCTTGGCGAGCCGGCTGTGAGATGCGGGATATGGAATTCATGCAGTTTCATCCCACCGTGCTCTACATCGCCGGCGGCACTAGGAGCCTGATCACCGAAGCGGTCCGGGGCGCAGGGGCGTGGCTGGTCGACAAGGACGGCCACCGCTTCATGCCCGCCATCGACTCCCGGGCGGAGTTGGCACCGCGGGATGTCGTCTCGCGGGCGATCACGACGGTCATGGCCCGGACCCACCACTCCAACGTCTATCTCGATCTCTCCCATCTCGATCCGACGGAGGTCCATCTCCGGTTCCCAGGAATGGCACAGATCTGCGGCAAGTTCGGCCTCGATCTGGCGCGGGACAGGATCCCCGTCCGCCCCGGTGCCCACTATATGGTGGGAGGGGCTGCGGTCGATGACTCTGGCCGCACGACCTTGCCCGGTCTGTTCGCCGCCGGAGAGGTCACTTCTAGCGGCCTTCATGGTGCCAACCGGCTGGCGAGCAACAGCCTCTTGGAGGGCTTGGTGTACGGCGCCCGTGCCGGAAAAGCGGCGAGTGATGAGATCCTCGCCGGCCCGGCCGACGACTTCCTCGTGCCCGCCCTATCGCATCCCAAAGTCGACGATCCCGGCGGCCTCCTCGACCTCGGGGACATCCGGAATTCCCTCCGCAGCCTGATGTGGCGGCACGTGGGGGTGGAGCGGACAGGGGATTCACTTGCCGAGGCGCTCGAGATCGTCGAAAGCTGGTGCCGCTACGTCCTCCCCCGGCAGTTTGCCGATCCGCAGGGCTGGCAGCTGCAGAACATGCTGGAGGTGTCCCGGTTGATGATCCGAGCAGCCCTGGCCCGCTGCGAAACCAGGGGGGTCCACGTCCGCAGCGATTACCCGGCCACCGCCGCAGCCTGGAGGAGACATGTCGTCTGGAAGCGGGGGGCGGGGGAGCCGTGGATGGAGCCGCTTCCCGGAGTGCGGGCGGAGGAAGAGGCAGGGATTGCCCTCCCCGGCCACCCCGCCTAACAATGGCAGGGCGTGATCCTTCCTCCCCGCCCCCGTTGATACGAGCCATGCCGGAATCGAACAGCCCAGGCGGAGAAGCCATGATCGAGGCCTCCAACCTGTCCAAGTACTACGGTCCCTTCATTGCCATTGAGGACATCTCGTTCCGCGTCCCCCGCGGCGAGGTCGTCGCCTTCCTCGGCCCCAACGGTGCCGGCAAGAGCACGACGATGAAGATTCTCACCGGATACCTGGCCCCATCGTCCGGCACCGCCAGAATCGCCGGGCACGACATGGGCACCGACCGCCTGGCCGGTGCCACCCGGCTCGGTTATCTGCCGGAGAACGGTCCGCTGTACACCGACATGACACCGCGGAGCCTGCTGGAGTTCTTCGCAGACGCTCGTGGGATGTCTCGCAGCCACCGCGAGGAGCGGATCGAGGCGGTGGTGAAACAGTGCGAACTGGGGAGCGTGATTGGCAAGGCGATCGGCAAACTTTCCAAGGGCTACCGGCAGCGTGTCGGCATGGCCCAGGTGCTGCTCCACGAACCCGACGTGCTGATCCTGGATGAGCCGACCAGTGGGCTCGATCCGAATCAGATCCGCGAGGTCCGCGACACGATCCGCCGGCTCGGCGAGCAGAAGACGATCCTCCTCTCCACCCACATCCTCCAGGAAGTGGAGGCGTTGGCCGACCGCGTGATCCTGATTGCGGAGGGACGGCTCCGGTTCGACGGCACGCCGCAGCAACTGCGTGAGGATGGCCGCGGTCTCGACGAGCACTTCTACGAGATGACCCGGCCGGCGTGACGGTGGCTCTTGCCACCGCCGGTGTCGGAGCGGTGGGGTGGCGGCGAACCGTTGGGGGGCCGGCCCAGAGAAACATTCCTTCGGTCTGTGTGAGGCAAGATCAATATGAAGTGGCACGTTCTCGATGCGGTCTTCAAGCGAAACTTCGTCGCGTATTTCTCCAATCCCACGGGCTACGTGTTTATCTGCGTGTTCGTGCTCTTGGGATCGCTCGCGGCGTTCTGGCCGCCGGAGTTTTTCAACTCCAATCTCGCTAACCTCGACCAACTCAACCGCTATCTCCCCTACATCCTCCTCGTGTTCATCCCCGCGATCACGATGAGCGTCTGGGCCGATGAGCGGCGGCAGGGCACCGACGAATTGCTCTTGACGATCCCAGCAAGTGATTGGGAAGTGGTGTTTGGAAAGTATCTGGCGACGGTGGGCATCTACACCGTGGCCTTGATGTTTTCGATGGTCTGCAACCTGATCATCCTCCTGCGTTGGGGGACGCCCGACGGCGGCTTGTTTTTCAGCAACTATCTCGGCTACTGGTTCGTCGGTACGGCGATGCTGGCCGTCGGCATGGTGGCCAGTTTCCTCACCAGTAATCTCACCGTGGCCTTCATCCTCGGCCTCCTTCTCAATGCCCCGCTGGCGGTGGCCGATCAGGCGGCCGCGGTGATGGGGCCAAAGATGGCAGAACGCGTCCGGGGTTGGAGCCTCGCCGAGCATTTCTCCGACTTTGGCCGGGGCATCGTCAGTCTCTCCTCGATCGTCTTCTTCCTGGGGGTCGTGGCGGTGGCGCTGTATCTCGCCATGGTGCTCATTGGGCGGCGGCACTGGACCGGCCGCCGCGACGGTGCCCGCCTCGGAGTGCATTTTGCCGCTCGCGCCGTCGGGTTGGCGGCTGCCGCGGTGGGGGCGGTGCTCGTCTGCAGGGCGATGGATGTCCGTCACGATCTCTCGGAAGAGCAAATCAGTTCACTCTCGGCCGACACCCGACGACTGCTGGCCAACCTCGACTCCAGCCGGCCGATCGACATCACCGCCTACGTCAGTCCGACGGTGCCCGAGGACTACACGCAGACCCGGCTGACTCTGCTCAACATGCTCCGCCAGTTCAAGCGACTCGGGGGGGGGAAGGTCAACGTCCAGATCGTGTCGACCGAGCCGAAGACCGATGCTGCGGCCCTCGCGCGCCAGCAGTTCGGCATCGAACCGGTGACGGTGATGTCGCGGGTGCGGGGTACGTACCGGGATGAAGAGGTGTTCCTGGGATGTGCCTTCACCAGCGGCTTGGAAAAGGTCGTCGTTCCCTTCTTCGACAAAGGCACGCCGGTGGAGTACGAATTGGTCCGTTCCGTCTGCACTGCCGCGCAGCAGAAACGCCGCCGCCTCGGCGTGCTGACCACCGACGCCGACCTTTTCGGAGGCTTCGACATGACGTCGGGGCAGCAACGTCCCCGGCAGGTGATTCTTGACGAACTGGAAAAGCAGTACGAAGTCGTCCAGGTCGATGCTTCGGCGCCGATCACGGAGAAGTACGACGTCCTGCTGGCGGTGCAACCCTCAACGCTCGGCCCAGAGCAGATGAATCACTTCGTGGCCGCGGTCCGGGCTGGCCAGCCGGTAGCGATCTTCGAGGATCCGCTCCCGGTGCTGATGACGGCTGTGCCAGGGACTGCGCAGCCCCGTCGTGGAGGGGGCGGTCCGATGGCAATGTTTCAGCCGCAGACGCAACCCAAGGGGGATATCGGCCTCCTCTGGAAAACCCTGGGGCTGAAGCTCGCCGCCAGGGAAGGGCGGCCGGCGATGGGGCAGATGGGAGCGAGCCCGCTGGTCGTATGGCAGGACTACAACCCCCATCCCAAACTCAAACTCCCACACGAATTTGTGTTCATCGATAACGGTCTGGAAAACGCTGCTGGTGAGGCCAGTGCCTTCAGCCAGTCAAGCGCCGTCACCGCCGGTCTCCAGGAAGTCCTCTTCCCGTTCCCGGGGGGGCTTTCCAAAGACGATACGGCCGACGTCAGTTGGACGCCGCTTGTGCAGACCAGCACCCGTTCAGGCACGATCGAGGTCGAGCAGGTGATGAGCAACCGTGGCGACATGGGCCAACTGCAGATCTTCGAGAAGCAGGGGAAGCAGGCGATGACGCTGGCAGTGTCTGTTGAGAGAAAGGCAGCGGAAGGAGAGACGGCACCGCTCAAGGCGGTTGTGGTGGCCGACATCGATCTCCTCGACGGCCGAATCTTTGGGTTGCGCAACCGGCCCGACGAGGTGTTCGGACTGGATTTCGACAACGTCACCTTCACCCTCAACATCCTCGATTCGCTGGCCGGCGACGACCGTTTCCTCGACATCCGCAAACGGAAGCCGAAGCACCGCACGCTCGAGCGAATCGAGGCCACGGTCGCTAAATCCCGCGAGCAGGCCGACGCCGAGCGGCAGAACTACATCGAGCAATTCGACCAGGCCGAGCGGGAGGCCAATACCAACCTCCAGAACCAGGTTGGTGAGTTTGAGAAGACGATGAAGGAGATGGAGAGCGCCGGCGACGCCGATCCGCAGGCGGCCATGCAGGCGATGCAGCAGTTGGCCAGCCGACAGAAGCTTGCGCAGCGGCGACTCGATACCAAGATCGAGCAACTCAAGCGGAAGCGGGATGTGGAGGTCGAGGCGGTGGAACGCCAACTCGGTGCGAAGGTTCGACAGGAGCAGGATCGGCAGAAGTGGCTGGCTGTTCTGCTGCCGCCGATCCCGCCGTTGGTGGTGGCGTTTCTGGTCTTCTTCCGGCGGCGGGCGCAGGAGCGCGAAGGCGTGGCCAAGACTCGCCTGCGGTAATCCGCAGCGGCTCACGGCTCCGTGGATGTCGACAGACCTAGTGTGAGTGCGGATTGATACGACCGGCCCCGATGGGGCCTGAATTGCGAGGAGTGGCAGCAATGGCTCGGCACGACAAGAGAGACACCGGCCGTGTTGGAGACGGCGCGTCGGGACGGGTGACCGGCGGCCGTCCTGGAGCGGCGCGAGTCCGGCGGCATGTCGAGGAGGAGTCAAGCACCGCATCGACCGGGGCGTGGGCGAAGACCGGCCTGTTCCTTCTCGGTGGGGCTGGCATGCTCCTGCTCGGTGCTGCTGTGCAGCCGCGGCTCCAGAGCCAGGCGGTCAATCCGGAGGCCGAGCGGGTTCTGTTTCCAGATTTCAGCGAAGTCTCGCAGGCGGCCAGTCTCGAGGTCGTGAAGTATGACGAGGAACTGGCGACGCTCCAGCCGTTCAAGGTGGTGCAGAAGGAAGGGGTGTGGGTCCTCCCGGCTCATCAGAACTATCCAGCCGATGCCAAGGATCACTTGGCCGCTGCCGCTACTGAATTGGTCGATCTGAAATCGCTCGACGTCGTTACCACGTCGCCTGCCGATCATGAGACCTATGGGGTCATCGAGCCCGATCCGAACAAGATCAAGCCCGGCATGACGGGGGTCGGCGAACTGATCGAGATCCGTGATTCCGCCGGTAGCAAACTCGCCCGGCTGGTGGTTGGCAAGGAAGACAAGCGGCCCGCCAGTGGTGAGTCTGGCGGCAGGAAGTTGCGCTTTGTACGGAAGGCCGACCAAGACCCGGTCTACCGGGTGGAGATCGATACCTCCAAGTTCACGACCCGGTTCGACGATTGGATCGAGAAGGATCTGCTGAAACTTTCCCCCTGGGATGTCCGCCGGCTCGTCCTCGACGACTACGCTCTCGGCGCCGTGGAGGCCGGGGGACGCGTCCGGGTCGAACAGAACCGGCAGGATCGGATCGAGGTGGGCTACGACGACAAAGACGCCAAGTGGTCGCTGTTGCGGTTGGAAGCTTTCGCCGGCGGCGCTGAGCCGCAGATCGAATCGCTTGCCGAGGGGCAGGAGCTCGCCGCCACCACGCTCAACGATCTGCGTAATGCCCTCGGCGACTTGAAGATCGTGGATGTCGTTCGCAAGCCGTCGGGCCTCAGCGCCGAGCTGAAAGCCGAAGAGAAGTTCACTGCCGACAAGGAGGCGGTGAACTCGATGCAACAGCGGGGATTCCTGCCCCTGAAATCGGGTGATATTCTCTCGACTGACGGCGAGACGATCGTCGGTATGAAGGATGGAGTCGAGTATGTGCTCCGCTTCGGTGCCGGCACTTCGGTGGCACAGGCGGATGATGCCGCCGCGGCTGACGGTCCGTCAATCCAGGGCGGAGCCGATTCCACTGGCCGCTACCTGCTGGTGATGGCACGTTTCAACGAGTCACTGCTCGAGAAGCCGAGGCTTGAGGCGTTGCCTGAGGCTGCCGAGGGAGCGACGACCGACACCGCGACCGACCAGACCAAAGCCGGTGGAGAGGCACCGTCTGCAGACCAGCCAGGCGAGCCAGCCCAGCCAGGCGCGGCTGAATTGCTCAAGGCCGCCGACGAAGCCGAGGCGAAGGCCCAGGCGGCACTCGAGGAGCGCAGGGGTGTGGAGCGCGAGAATCGGCGTCGCCAGGACGACTACGACGCCAAGGTGAAGGGGGCCCAGAAGCGGGTCCGCGACCTCAACGCCCGCTTTGCCGACTGGTATTACGTTGTGCCGGCGAAGGAGTATGCCAAGATCCATCTCAATCGGGGCGCTGTCATCCAGGCGAAGGCGGGCGACGCCACGGGGGATGCTGGCAGCCTGCCAAGTGGATTACCAGGAGCCGGATTGCCGTTCGCCCCGGGGGGAGGATTCCCTGCGAACGTTCTTCCCCGAGCGGGAGTCCCCAAGGCTCCTCCCGACGAGCAGGCGGAGCCGGCAGCGGAGCCGGCAGCGCCGGATGGCCCCGAGGCAACCGCGATCCCGGCCGACGCGGGTCCTTCAAGCCCTGCCGAACCTGCCGCCGATCCGGCCCCTGCCGAACCGGCAGTGGAGCCGACTTCGACCGACGCTCTGCCCTCTGACACGCCGCCGGTGGATGGAGGTCAGTGATCATTCTCGTCCCTGGGTGTCTCCGGGGTGTGGCTCAATTCAGCCTGTTTTCCCGGTCGTCCCATGTCTGACATCGTCACATCTCCACGGCCGTCGCGTTTCGGTCAGGCACTCGGCTTCCGCCTGGTCGGCCTGGGGAGTGCCGTTCCCGATGAGGTCGTCACCAACGCCGATCTCGCCCATCTGGGCTGCGATCCGCAGTGGATCCTCGAACGGTCAGGCATCCGCGAACGCCGTCATGCGCCGCCATGGATGGCGACCGCCGATCTGGCCGCGGCGGCGGGGCGCGACTTGCTCGCGCGCACCGCAGTGCCACCGACCGATATCGATCTGCTCCTGTTGGGAACGTTCACCCCCGATCACTCGATCCCATCCACCGCCTGCATCGTGCAAGAGTCGCTCGGGCTCAATGCACCGGCGATGGACATCACGGCCGCCTGCGCCGGATTTGTCTATGCACTGATTACCGGGGCTCAGTTCCTGGCCGCCGGATCGAGTCGTGAGGTGATGGTGATCGGTGCCGACACCAACTCCCGGGTGGTCGATCCGGACGATGTGAAGACCTGGCCGTTGTTTGGCGACGGTGCCGGTGCGGTGCTCCTAGAACGGGTGGAACCGGAGGCAGGGGGACGCGATCGCGGCCTGCTCTCGTTTTCACTCGGCTCCGATGGTCGTGGTGCCGGTTTGCTTGTCTGTCCGATGAGCGGGAGTCGACAGCCACCGTCTGCAGAGGGGCTGGCCCGCCGCGAGCAGTACATGCGGATGGATGGACGCTCTGTGTTTAAGTGGGCGATTCGCGTCACGGAGGAGAACATCCGCGCGGTGGTGGAGCGGGCCGGCTTGTCGCTCGATGACATCGACTGCTTCATCCTCCACCAGGCGAATCTGCGGATCATCGAGGGAGTGCGGGGGGCGCTTGCGGTGGCGGGGGAGCGGTTCGCGATCAACATCGATCGCTACGGGAACACTTCCAGTGCCTCGATCCCGCTGGCGATGGACGAAGCCTGGCGAGAGGGGCGGATTGGCGCTGGCAGTACGGTGGTGGTGTGTGGATTCGGCGGCGGTCTTGCCTGGGGCAGTGCTGTGTGGCGGCTGTAAGATTTCAAAGCGATGCTTTGCGATTGCGATCAATCGGACCGACGTGCAGACGCAAGGGATCATCAAGGGATCATGAGGATGACGACAACCAGTTCAGAGCATTCCCTGCCGCCACGCAGCGACGTCCCCGCCGCCGATACGTGGGACCTCTCCAGTTTGTTTCCCTCCGACGCCGAGTGGGAGGCAGCGCTGGCCGTCTGGGAGGCAGGAATCTCGGGATTCGCCCGCTTTGTCGGCACGCTGGGGGCTTCCCCGGAGGCGCTCGCCGCCTGCCTGGACCACGACCTGGAATTCGATCGCAGCGGCGATCGGCTTGGTACGTATGCGCACCTCCGGGCCAGCGAGGATCAGGGGGCACCCCAGCCGCAGCGGATGGTGGGGCGCTTCCAGCATGTCGCCACACGTGCGGCGGAGACGTCGAGTTTCATGCTCCCAGAGATCATGGCGATTCCGCCTGAGTCGCTCGATGCGTGGCTCTGTTTGCCGGTGCTTGCGCCGCATCGCATCGGGCTCGAGCGGATTGTGCGGCGGCGTCCTCATGTACTGTCGCAACGCGAGGAGAAGTTGCTGGCAATGCAGGGAACGTTCGCTGGCACCGCCGCGAAGGTTTTTCGCCAGCTGACCGACGCCGACATGAAGTTCGGGAATGTGGTCAACGGGAGCGGTCGGAACACAGAGCTTTCCAACGCCACCTTCAGTACTTTCCTGCTCGACCCCGATCGGGGCGTCCGCCGCACCGCCTTCCATCAGTTCTACGACCAGTACCAGGCACATGCCAACACGCTCGCTGCCACCCTCTCTGGTTCGGTGGAGCGGGACGTCTATTCCGCCAAGGTGCGGAATCACTCAAGCGCCGTCGAAGCGGCACTGTTCGCCGACAACGTCCCACTGACAGTCTATGACCAGTTGATCGCCGCAGTCCGCTCGCACCTCCCCACCATCCACCGGTATTACGACCTCCGGCGCCGGTTGCTGGGGTTGGACGACATCCACCACTACGATTGCTATGTGCCTCTCGTTCAAGATGTGCCGCAGCGGCACACCTGGGATGAGGCGGTTGATCTCGTGGTGGAATCGCTCCGCCCCCTTGGCCCCGACTACTGCCGGCGCCTCGGTGCGGGCCTCCGAGGACGCTGGTGCGATCGGTATCCCAATGCTGGCAAACAGTCGGGGGCATTCAGTTCGGGAACGTACGACTCCGACCCGTACATTCTCATGAATTTCCAGGACGAGGCCATCGAGCATGTCTTCACGTTGGCCCACGAGGCTGGCCACTCGATGCATACCCGCCTGTCCGCGGATGCCCAGCCTTATCAACTCGCCGGCTACACAATCTTTGTTGCCGAGGTGGCGAGCACCTTCAATGAGCAATTCCTCGCTCGGCATTTGCTCGAGCGGGCGAAGTCGCCACGGGAGCGAGCCCACATCCTCTCCCGTGAGATTGACGGCATTCGCAGCACGATCGTCCGCCAGACGATGTTCGCGGAGTTTGAACGACGGACGCACGCTTCGGCTGAGGCGGGGGAGCCTTTGACCCTGGAGCGGTTGCGGGGCATCTACCGCGAACTCCTTGACGCCTACTTCGGACCAGGGTTTGTCATCGACGGCCAACTCGAACTGGAATGCCTGCGGATTCCGCACTACTACAGCGCGTTCTACGTCTACAAGTACGCCACGGGCCTGGCGGCGGCGGTGGCGCTCTCGGAGAAGGTGGCCGGCGGCGGTAAGGCGGAACTGAACGCCTATCTCGATTTCCTCCGGGGCGGCTGTTCGCGGTGGCCGCTGGAGCTGCTCCGCGACGCCGGTGTTGATCTGGAGCAGCCCGAACCGGTGGCGACGGCGCTCGAGCGATTCGGCAGATTGGTCGATGAACTGGAGACCACGCTCGGCGGTTGATCGATCGACGCCTGGGGCGTGGTACACTGGTCTGTTTCGAACCGGAGAACGCTCCGGCCGATGCTCCGGGCGCCCGCTGTCGCTCGGGCCTGCCCTCACCGATTCCCAACGCGATCGATCCTCTTCGCCGCGTTGTCTCGGCCCCCCTCCCCCACCGCTACCTCGTCCATGCCACCCCGCGGCGGCGTCTGGGCGACACTTTGGAGTCGAACGATGCCCGTCGCTGACGTGATTCCGCAGGTTGTCATCGTCGGCCGACCGAATGTCGGCAAGTCGAGCCTGTTCAACTGGCTGATTGAGAAGCGGATCGCCATTGAAGATCCCACCCCCGGCGTGACCCGCGATCGCCTCGTTCAGCGAGTCAGTCTGGAGGGGAGGGTTTTTGACCTCGTCGACACCGGCGGCATGGGCTTCGATGACCCTGATGGACTGACGAGCAAGATCGATGCCCAGATCGCTTCCGGACTAGCATCCGCAGCCCTGATCGTGTTCGTGGGCGAGGTCCGCAGTGGGCTCTTGCCGGCCGATCGTGATGTGGCCAAGCGCGTGCGGGAAACCGGAGCCCCGGTTCTTCTGGTCACCAACAAAGCCGACGATCCCAAGTACGACCTCCTCGCCCACGACTTCGACTCCCTCGGCCTCGGCTCCCCGCTGGTGGTCAGCGTCCGCCAAAACCGCAACCGCGACGAACTGATCGATGCGATCGTCGAACATCTTCCCGAAGCTTGGCCGGAGGAACAGGATGGGGCGAAACTGCCGGAGATGAAACTGGCGATCGTCGGCCGGCGGAATGTGGGGAAAAGCACTTTCACCAACGCGCTGGCCCACGAGGATCGGGTGATCACCAGTCCGATCGCCGGAACCACACGGGACAGCATTGACGTTCGGTTTGAGGTGGACGGCCACTCGTTCCTCGCCATCGACACTCCCGGTCTGCGGCGGACGAAGAGCCGCAACACCGACCTCGACTTTTACTCCACGCACCGTGCGCAGCGGAGCATCCGTCGGGCTGATGTCGTGCTTCTTTTCTTTGATGTCGAGGAGCCGATCGGACGGGTCGATAAGCAACTCGCCGATACGATCATGGAGGAATCCAAGCCGGTGGTGTTCGTGGTCAACAAGTGGGATCTCTACGCCGCCGACGTCCATCGCCAGGAATGGGTCGACTACATCCGTGACACGTTCCGCACCATGCCTTGGGCACCGGTGGAATTTTCCACGGCGAAAACGGGCCGTAATGTCAAGGCGGTTGTGGACACGGCGCAGCGGCTCTTTCGCCAAAGCAGTACCCGTGTCCCCACGGCGCGGCTCAACACCATCATCCGGGCTGCGGTCGACGCCAATCATCCTCCGGCCGATAGCCGGGGACGGCCGGTGCGGATCTATTATGCGACTCAGGTGGAGGTGAACCCGCCCACGGTGATGCTGGCGACCAGCGCGCCGCGCAGCCTCACCGAACCCTACAAACGCTACCTGATCGGCGTTCTCCGTCAGGAGACGCTGCTGCGGGAGGTTCCGATCCGGTTGCTCGTTCGCGGGCGATCCAGCGACGAGGCATCGGAGGAGTAGACGGCTGTTTCCTGCCGGCCGGCCGCAGGGTATCCTCTGGGGGCGTCTTTGGATGATTTCCCCCCTGGAGTTCCCCTGCGATGAGCCAGCCAGACCGCACCGGCACGACCGACAGCATCCTTTCCCGCCGCGATGCCCTTAAGGTGGCCGGCAGCGTGGCCGGGGTGATTGGCACGGGGATAGCCGCAGCCCCCGCTGTGCACGCCCAGAATCCCTCGAGCGATGTGATTCGCGTGGGTCTGATCGGCGCCGGCGGCCGCGGCACCGGGGCCCTCCAGCAGGCGCTCTCCGTTCCTGGTTCGAACGTCAAACTCACCGCCATCGGTGACGCCTTCGGCGACCGGATCGATGGCGCCCTGCGGGCCGTTGAGGAGATGAAGGACAAACTCGACGTTCCTGAAGAGCGCCGCTTCCAGGGGATCGACGCCTACAAGCAGGTCCTCGACCACTGCGACCTGGTGATCCTGGCGACGCCTCCGGGCTTCCGCCCCTTCCACTTCACCGAGGCGGTCAAGGCTGGAAAGCACGTCTTCATGGAGAAGCCGGTGTGCGTCGACAGTTTCGGCGCCCAGTTGTGCCTGACGGCCGCGAAGATGGCCGACGAGAAGAAGCTCAAGGTCGTCGTCGGGCTGCAGCGCCGTTACGACCCACGCTACCGTGAGACGGTGGCCAAAATCCGCGAAGGAATCGCCGGCGACATCGTCGGTGGCCAGGTGTACTGGAACGGCGCCGGCATCTGGTACCGCAACCGCCAGCCCAATCAGAGCGAGATGCAGTTCCAAGTCAACAACTGGTATCACTTCAACTGGCTGTCCGGCGACCATGTCTGCGAGCAGCACGTTCACAACATCGACGTGGCCAACTGGTTCCTCGATAAAGTCCCCGAATCGGCCTACGGTTCGGGAGGGAAGCAGAACCGCATTCCCGGCCAGCCGAGCGAGATCTACGACCATCACTGTGTGAACTTCGTCTATCCCGGCGGCGTGCGGATCGCCAGCCAGTGCCGCCAGTTCCCCGGCGGTGATGGTCGCGTCGACGAGTTCTTCCAGGGCACAAAGGCCCAGGTGCGGATCGGCGAGATCAGCGACTACAGTGGCAAGGTGCTCTGGAAGTACCAGGGAGAGAGCCCCAATCCCTACCAGGTCGAACATGACGAGTTGCAGGATGCGATCCGCAACGACCGGCCCCTCAACAACGCCGTTTACGGGACAACGTCGAGTTTCTCGGCCTGCCTCGCCCGCTACGCGACCTACTCTGGCAAGGAAGTGGGCTTCAAGCAGATGATGGATCTCGGCATCCGCACGATGCCGGAGAACATGTCTTGGGATGCCCAGCCGCCGGTCATGCCTGACAAGGATGGCAACTACAGAATCCCAATGCCGGCGGACTACAAACTGGCCTGACGGACGCGCCTCCAAGGGGGGTGGAACGGTTGCCGGAATCGATTCAGTTGCGACCGCCGGGGAGAGCCCCGGCGGTCGCTCTTTTCCGAGGTTTCGAAGTGGTCCCTTTTGGAAGAGGAGGAGCAATGATTGTCGGAGTTCCCAAGGAGACCAAGCGGGACGAATACAGGGTGGCTATGCTGCCGGTCGGGGTGGAGGAGTTGGTCCGGGCGGGCCATGAGGTGCTCGTCGAACGGACTGCGGGGGCCGGTTCAGGGCTCTCCGACGCGGCCTACACCGGGAGTGGAGCGCGGTTGGTCGATTCCGCCGCCGAACTGTTTTCCCGTGCCGAACTGGTTGTGAAGGTCAAGGAACCGCAGCGACCGGAGTTGGCACTGCTCCGTCCTGGACAGGTGCTGTTCACCTATTTCCATTTTGCTGCCGACCGCGGGCTCACCGAGGGCTTTCTGGCAACGGGGGCCACGGCCGTGGCTTATGAGACTCTCCGCGACGACCGCGGCCGGTTGCCGTTGCTGATTCCGATGAGCGAGGTCGCCGGACGGATGAGTATCCAGGAGGGGGCGAAATACCTGGAGAAGCCGCAGATGGGGCGGGGGATTCTCCTTGGCGGGGTCCCCGGAGTGGCTCCCGCCCATGTCACCGTGCTCGGTGCCGGCACCGTCGGAGCCAACGCCGCCAAAGTGGCCGCTGGGTTCGGGGCGAGCGTCGGTCTCCTCGACACGAATCTGGAGCGGCTTCGCTACCTCGACGATGTCACCGCGGCGAACATCGATGTCCTCTTCTCTGATCGGCACACGATCCGCGAACAGCTCCGCCGCGCTGATCTCGTGATCGGCAGCGTCCTTATCCCCGGAGCGCGGGCACCGCATCTCATCGAACGGGACGATCTCAAACTGATGAAGCCAGGGGCGGTGATCATCGACGTGGCCATTGATCAGGGGGGCTGCGTGGCCACCAGCCGTCCCACCACGCATGCCGAGCCGACGTATGTGGTTGACGACATCGTCCATTACTGCGTTACCAACATGCCGGGGGCGGTGGGGCGGACGAGTACGTATGCCTTGTGCAATGCCACGCTGCCGTATGTCCTCGATCTGGCGGCGGCGGGGGTTGAAACGGCAGCTACCAGGAGCCAGGCGATCCGCTCGGCAGTCAACATCTACCGAGGCCAACTGGTGCAACCGGCGGTCGCAGCGGCATTTGGTATGCAGTGTGAGAAGCCATCATTCGACGCCTGACGGAGAGGTTCACCATGAAAGAGTCACACGCAGCAGCACTGGCGGCGATTCGCTGGCAGGGGGGGATCGACGGCCATCTGGAACTCATCGACCAGACCCGCCTCCCCGCCGAGCAGGTGTGGCTGGCCTGTCGCGATGTGGCGACGGTGATCGAGGCCATCCGCAGCCTCCGCGTTCGAGGGGCACCGGCGATCGGAATTGCGGGGGGATATGGAGTGGTGGTGGCGGCAGGGGAGGCACAGCGACTCGGATTGGCTCCTGCGTCGGCCTTGGCGCATGTCTTGGCTGCGGCGGGTGAGCTGGCTGCCGCCCGGCCGACCGCGGTCAATCTCCGCTGGGCGGTGGAGAGGGTGATCGGCCGCCTCGCCGGCACAGCTTCTGCGGAAGGTGCCGGGGGGCGCTCTGCCGCCGATCTGGCGACGGTCCTCCTCGCCGAAGCGGTGGCGATCCATGACGAGGACCGCCTGCTGTGCTCCGCCATCGGCCGCCACGGGGCAGCGATCCTTCCTCTGGGGGACGTGCTTACGCACTGCAACACTGGGGCGCTTGCCACAGGGGGGGATGGCACGGCGTTGGCAGTGGTCACCACCGCCTGGGCCGCTGGCCGGCGGTTTCGTGTCTACGCCGACGAGACGAGGCCTCTGTTTCAAGGGGCCAGGCTGACGGCCTGGGAGATGGTGCAGCGGGGGATTCCGGTGACGGTCCTAGTCGATTCCGCCGCCGGTCATCTCCTCGCTACCGGACGGATCGGCTGTTGCATCGTCGGCGCCGATCGGATCGCCGCCAACGGCGACACGGCCAACAAGATCGGCACCTACGGGCTCGCCGTACTGGCCGCCGCCCACGAAGTGCCGTTTTTCGTCGCGGCACCATCGAGTACCTTCGATCTGAAACTCGCCGATGGAGCCGGAATTCCCATCGAGCACCGCCCAGCCGCGGAAGTGACCAGTCCCTGGGGGCAGATGGTGGCACCGCCCGGCGCGGAAGCCTTTAACCCGGCATTCGACGTCACCCCCGCCCGCCTCATCCGCGGGATCATTACCGAGCACGGCGTCATCTCCCCGGTGACGACGGCCGATGTGGCCCGCGTCCTGGGATCTGGCTGACGCCCCCCCCACCCCGCAGAGGAATTCATTCCGGGCCGCGGGCCAATTCCACCAGCGTCCGTACGAGGACCCCCGTGCCGCCACCGTCGATCCACGGCTGTGGCTTTTCGGCGAACGCCGGTCCGGCGATGTCGACGTGGGTCCAGGGGATGTTCCCCACGAACCGCTCCAGGAACTTAGCTGCCGTGATCGCTCCGCCCCAGCGGCCGTCCCCGACGTTCTTGATGTCGGCCACCTCGCTTCTGATCTGCTCGTCGTAGTCGGCGTACATCGGCAACTGCCACACCGGTTCCCCCACCTCGCGGGCCGCCGCGGCGAGCACGTCGCACCACGATTGGTCATTGGTGAACAGCCCGGCCACGTCATGACCGAGTGCCACCATGCAGGCACCAGTCAGCGTGGCCGCATCGATGATCCGCTTGGGCTCCATCTCGCGGACCACGTCGAGCACATCGGCGAGCACCACGCGTCCCTCGGCGTCGGTGTTGTGGATCTCAATCGTCGTGCCGCTTCGGGCGGTGATCACATCACCGAGCTTGTAGGCCGCCGGCCCAGTCATGTTTTCGGCAAGTCCACAGACCGTCACGAGGTTGATCGGCAGGCGGAGAGCCGCGATCGTGGCGGCGGCACCAAGCATCGCCGCGGCCCCCGACATGTCGCACTTCATCGTCAGCATGCCGTCGGAAGGCTTCAGCGACAGTCCACCAGAATCGAATGTCACGCCCTTGCCCACCAGTGCCAGGTCTGGCAGGCCGGTTGCTTTCCCCGGCCCGCGGTAGGTGAGCTTCACCAGTCGCGGAGGCCGGGAACTGCCCCGGCCGACCGCGAGGATCGCATTGCACCGCTCCTTGGCGAGTTGGTGTTCGTCCCAGATCTCGATCTCCATGCCGGTGCGGCCGGCAATGGAGGCAGCCGCCTCGGAAAATGTCTGCGGGTAGAGGTCGTCGGGGGGCGTGTTCACCAGCCGCCTGGCCAGATTGACGCCGTCGGCGATCATCGTGCCGGTGGTCACGGCTTCCTGAGGGGCGTTGGCCCAGATCGTGGTCCGGAACTGGGTTCGCTTCTTCTCGCGTCGATAGAGGTCTTGGCCGATCATTCCCACCGCCGATCCGGCGACCGCCTGCTCCACCTGGCGGGTCGTCCAGGCACCGTCTGCCAGCAGCACCACCGTCTCGCGGGGACGCGTGGAGAGGTGTCGTGTCGCGGTGGCTGCCGCCCGGTAGAGGGTTCCGCAGTCGAGCCCTGAACGAGGACCGAGTCCGATCACAAGCAGTTGTCGGGCGGCGATCCCCGGAGCAACAAGCAGCGGCACGCACTCGTACTTTTTCCCCGTGATCTCGCCAGAGGCCGACAGCGTGGAGAGCAGGCCGCCGGTGGCGCGGTCGATCTCGGCGGCGGCGCCCGATGTGACGGCGCCCTCGGTAACGAACACCACCAGGCAGTCGGCGGCGATCGATTCGGGAGGGACCGACGACTCGGCACGGAACTGGCAGTGGGATACGGTGTTGGAGAACTCGTCGGACATGCGCGGGACCTCTGGCGGGTGAGCGGGAGGAAGCCTCTGGGGCCCGCAGTTGTACCGCTTTTCACTGCGCCGGACATCCCGACTCCAGCCAGCGTCGAAACAGTGCCAGGAGAACCGGCAGCACCACGAGGTTGCCTGCCAGCCCCCCCAGGAGGGTCAGGCAGCTGAGGGCCCCAAATGACACGGTGGGGATGAATCCGCTCGTGCACAGCGCCAGGAATCCAACCACCAGGGCCAGGGTCGAGAAGATCATCGCGCGGCCGGCGGTCTGGTGGGCGACATCCAACGCAGCCTCAAGCGTGTGACCGTCGGCAAGACGGCGCCGGAAGGCGACGAGGTAGTGAATCGAACTATCAACCGACAGTCCCATCGACACTGCGGCGATCATCGCGGTGCCCATGTTGATCCGCTGCCCGCTCCATCCCATCAGCCCCAGGACGACGAAGATCGGCAGGGCGTTGGGGACCAGCGCCACCGCGGCCAGGAGCGGACTGCGGAGGGCGATTGCCAGCAGGAGGTAAATCCCGCCTGCTGCCAGGAGGAACGTCGACCACTGATCGCTCAGAAGCCGATCGACAAGCTGGGCGAGGAGCACGAAGAATCCTGTCACCTCCCCCTCTCTTCCGTCAGTTCCTGGCGGCAACTCCTCGGAGACGATCCGCCGGACACCTTCGATGATCTGCCGCTTGGCTCCGGCTGATTGCCTCTCCCGAGCACGGAGCATCACCCGCAGCCAGGTTGATCCGTCGAGTGGATCCGTACCGATCAGTGTCTTGCCAATCTGCGGATGCTGTTGGCGGAGGAGTCCGATGGCCCCCGTGATCATCAGGTTGCCCAGCGGTGAGGATCCGATCCCCTCGATCGCCGTTGGCGACACCGCCGCGAGGACATCGGCGATGCTGAGCACCTTGGTGAGCGCCGGGGTCGGCGTGCCATCGTCGGGACCGGGCACTGTGACCTCTGACCGCAGGCGGCGCTGGAGGCGGTCGATGCGGGCCAGCATCGCCCCGTCGATCGCTCCGTTCACGGGTACGAGGATGTCCCACACACCGGCCCCGCCGAGTCGCGATTCGATCATCTCATAGGAGCGGACAATGGGGCTGGAACGGCGGAAATTGCCGGTAAAATCAGTCTCCACGGTGAGCCATGCCATTCCGGCTACTGCGCCCCCAAAGAGCACGCTTGAGAGGACGAGAATTCTGCCGGGATGCTTGATGATCCGCCGCACGAGGTGGTCGAGACCGAGGTCGAGCACGCCCTCGCCCCAGGCCCGACGGGGATCGGTATCGAAGCGGCCCACCAGGGCGACAAACGGCAGTACCAATGCCACTCCCACCAGCACCATCAGTGCGCCGATCGCCGTCATGATGCCGAAGTCGTGCACCGGTCCAACCTGGCTGGTGATCAGTGCCCCGAAGCCGATGATGTCGGTGGCGATGGCGCCCAGTACAGGCCAGAACAGCAGCGTCATCGCCTCCTCGAGCGCCAGTCGCGGTGGCAACCCCATTTCCCTCTGGCGGCGGTATTCCACGATCACGTGGACGACCGTAGCGATGGCGACCACCGTGACCATTGCTGAGAGCATCGTCGAGACCATCGTCAGTTTTATCCCCGTGACAGCCAGGATGCCGCGGGTGCTCCACAGGGCCATCAGCACCACGGCCAGCGGTACCACCAGCCAGCGGATGCTGCGGAAGGAGACCAGCAGCACCAATCCGGCGAGGATCCCGGCGCTCGTTCCCAGGACGTTGCCATCGCGTTCAAGCATCGCGAACCCGTCGCGGAGCATCACCGGTTCGCCCGCCACCGTGCCCCCCGGAAGGGCGTCGATCACCTTTCGGACACCATCAATGGCATCGGCCCGGGTGACGCCGGCGGTCGTGCCCGCTGGCTCCAGCACGCAGACGATTCCCGCGGTGCCGTGGTCGGCCGAGACCGCGTAGCCCTCCATGAGGGCGACGAGCCGGCGGGCGGCGGGGTTGGTGTCGATGTCGATGATCCGGTCTCCGAGTGGCGTGCCGGAGAGGCTCGTGGCCGTGGCGATCCCCGGAAGCGTCTCCAACCTTGCGGTGAGTTCCCGCAGGGAGGCGATTCCGGTGGCGGTGAAGAGGTCGGGGGCGTCGTAGGCGGCGAGGATCACCTCGCTTGACCCGAAGACCCGTGCCAGACGGCGGTAGGGGGGCAGGGCGGGGTCGGCACGGTCGAACATCGTGTCGACAGAACGGATGAACTCCAGCCGCCGCGATCTTTCCACAGACACGATGGCGAGTAATGCCGCCAGGGCGGCGAGGAGAACTCGGTGATCGATCAGCCAGGCCGTGACCCGGCGGCTGACGGAATGCATGGGGGGTTCTTCCCGGATGGAGCGAGGCATGGGGGATATGGGTGACAGGCGTCGAGCGGGTCGGCGCCAAAGACCGCATGGATGGCGTGGAGCACGGTGTGGGCGGGGGCAACGGGAGGGGAGAGAGGAGCGGAGCGGGGATGGGGCGGCGAAGCCGGGCGAGATGGGCGACAGGGCGGTCATCTTACCCCGGTCTGCCTCCGCGCCTGCCGTAACACTCCATTCCCCGCCGCCTGACAGGGGAGGCGGTTCCCAGTACCCGCCAATGTCCCGGAAGCGGCGGGCCTCCCAGATTGCCCCGACCGCGTTGGGGAGAGCGTCGGGGACCGGAGCGGGATTCGCCTTCGCAGGCCCCCATCCGGCATCGGTAACCCGTTCGACCAAAAGCACTTGCGGTCAGGCTTCCAGGGCCCGCCCCGCCTTGACCTCTTCGGAAGACCATTCCTATAGTCCGCGACGTTTTGAATTGGCTGGTCCCAGGACACACCTGCTCGGGCATCGCTTGCTCCATCGCTTCACCACCACCGCGTCCCCGATGACACGCCGGCTGGCAGCGGTTCGCCCCTGCGCAGAACGCTGGCTGTGGCCGGTGCTCTGCGCCGTGCTGGCAGCGGTGATCCATGCAGCGGTGGCTGTGGCGCAGCCGGTCGGGCTTCCTGAGAGTGCCGCTGGCGCTTTGGCCTCGCTGCCGGCCCGAGGACTCGCTGCGGCGATCGCGGAAGCGGGCAGCATCGAGGTTCCAGCAATCGATCCTGTCGAGGCGATCTCGTTCCGCGCCGCGCAGGCAGCACGCTGGACCGAGGGCTCCTACGACGTGTGGCATCTCACCGGTGGCGTGCGCATCGAGCAGGGGGCCACGATCGCGGAGTCGCACGAAGCGGTGGTGTGGATCGAGCAGGAGCCGTCCGTTCCCGAGATCGGTGGCGGTGAGGATGAGGAGCCGGCATCGGCGGCGCCATTGCGGGGGATCCTTGTGCGGATGGCGGGCAGCGTGAGTGTCACCTCCGGTGTTGCACCCACGGAGGGACATGCGTCCGGAATGTCGACCGTCCGCGGACCCCGCTGGACAGGCAGGTTCTGGACCCGTCGTGAGCCCCGCATGCAGTTTGCGAGTATCGTACCCCCCGCGGGGACCCCGCCGGTCTACGACGCCCCGGCGGAGATGACCGTCATGCATGCCTTTGGTGGTGATGAGGCCGGCGGAGTCGAGCAGGTCCAGTTCACGCAGCCGGTTGGAGAGGCCGATCAGGCCCAGTACAGCGAATTCGCTGCCCCGTCCAATCCGCCGATTGCTGCCAGAGTGCCTGCCCGGCGGTTGCGGGCCTTCCCCCGCTCGAGCGTGCCGTTGGCGGTCCGCTGGTTCCCAAGTCCGACAGGCGGGGAATGGATCGCCGTGATCACCTCAGGGGTAAACCTCGTCGTTGACGGTGTCGATCCCGCCGGACCACTCGACATCGCCGCTGATCGCGTGGTGCTCTGGACCCGCAGCGGCACCCAGCCCGACCTCGACGGGAATGCCGCTCAGGCAGCCGATACACCGCTGGAGTTGTACCTCGAAGGGAATGTCGTCTTCCGTCAGGGACAGCGGGTGGTCGAGGCGATGAGCATGTTCTACGACGTGCCCCGGTCCTCCGGCGTGATCACCGGCGCAACGGTACTGACACCCGTTGACAACTATGCAGGGCTAGTCCGCCTCCGGGCCGACGTCATCCGTCAGGTGGATCGCAGCCGGTTCGTCGCCCAGCGAACCGGGCTCACCTCCAGCCGTCTCGGCGTGCCGTCGTGGGAGTTCCGTTCCCGAGAACTCGAATTTACCGACGAGCAAGTTCCGCTCGCGGGGCCCAACGGTCAGCCGCTGGTCGATCCGGCGACCGGTGAGCCGTCGATCGAGCACCAGCAGTTCATCACCAGCCGCGGGAATACCATGACCCTCGGTGGTGTGCCGGTGCTGTGGTGGCCCGTGATGGCCACCAACGCCAAGAAGCCAACCTTCTACATCAATAATGCACAGTTCAAGAATGACCGAATCTTCGGCACCCAACTGCTCACCAGTTGGGACGCCTTCCAGATTTTCGGGTGGAAACGGCCCCCCGATGGCGTGGACTGGAATTTCGATGTCGACTGGCTGAGCAAGCGAGGGCTCGGTGGCGGCACGTCGCTGCTCTACAACCGCCCCGATTTCTTTGGCTTTGGGGCGCCGGCCAACGGCGTCCTCGATGCCTGGGTGATCGGTGACAGTGGCATCGACAACCTTGGCCTCAACCGCCGCGATCTCACCTATCCCGATTCATTCCGTGGCCGAGCATTTTGGCGGCACCGGCAGGATCTCGCCGGCGGCTGGCAGGCCCGGGGGGCCGCGGGGTGGATCAGCGACATGAATTTCCTCGAGGAGTTCTACGAGGCGGAGTGGGAGGAGGGCTACGAACAGCGCACCTGGCTCGACCTCCGGCGGCCGATCGACAATCGCGAACTGCGGTTGTTGACGAGCGTCCGCGTCGATCCATTCTTCACGCAGACGGAATGGTGGCCGCGGCTCGATCACTATTTCATGGGGCAGCCACTGCTGGGTGATGCGGTTACCTGGTACGAGCACAGCGGTGCCGCCTACGCCCGCCAGAATCTTCCCCAAACACCGACCGCCGGACAGGGATTGCAGTACTGGACGGTGCTCCCCTACGAGAACAACGTCATTGGGGAGCGGCTTTCCACGCGACAGGAACTTGATCTCCCGTTCCAGGCGGGGGCGATGAAGATCGTCCCCTATGCGCTGGGAGAACTGGCCCACTGGGGGCAGGGGCTGTCGCAGACGCCGATCGACCGGGCCTATGGCCAGGTGGGCATCCGCTCCAGCCTGCCGATGTGGACCGCAGACAACACGGTGGAGAGCTCGCTTTGGAATGTCCACGGACTGGCCCACAAAGTGGTGTTCGAGACGGAGTTTTCCTACGCCGATAGCACGCAGGACATGAACCAGCTGCCGCTCTACGACCAGATCGACGACGACACCATCAACCAGTACCGCCGCAACATTCCCTATTGGGATTACGGGGCCACACCGGGGCAGCCCACGCCGCTGGCCTCCAATCTCGTCTTTGGTCCTAGCGGCAAGTATGACCCGCGGTCCTACGCAGTCCGTCGTGGCATGGGGAGCTGGGTGACCGGCCCGACGGAGATTGCCAACGATCTCACCGCGCTTCGTGTCGCCGCGCGGCAGCGCTGGCAGACGAAGCGTGGGCCGATGGGCAACCGGCGGATCATCGACTGGATCACGTTCGATGTGGACGGCGAACTGTTCCCGGTCAGTGGCCAGAATTTTGGCCAGATGATGGGGCTTTGGCAGTATGACTTCCGCTGGCACGTCGGCGACCGGACAACCGTGCTGTCCACGGCCGACGTCGACTTCTTCACCAGCGGCCAGCAGCTCTACACTGTCGGTGCCCTTCTCAACCGTTCGCCGCGGGGAAGTTTGTATCTGGGCTTCAATGAATTCGGCGGGCCGATCCAGGCCAGCGTGCTCGTCGGGTCCTACACCTACCGCATGAGCCCCAAATGGGCCAGTTCCTTCGGGACGGCGCTCAATCTCCGCGGCATGAACATCGGCCAGAATTTCCAGCTGACGCGGATCGGCGAATCGTTCCTGATGACATTCGGCTTCAACGTCGATTACAGCCGCAACAACGTCGGCATGACATTCAACATCGAGCCGCGCTTCCTGTCGCGGACGCAGTTCGCCAGCCGCACCGGGCTCGACGTTCCGATGGCCGGGGCGTATGGGCTGGAATAGCAGTCAAAACGGCGTAGCGGTCACTTTCCGGGTAATTCCCAGACCGGGGTAAAGTCGTCGCTGTCCGCCACCAGGGAGTTGGCGGCCCGGGAGAGGAGGAGGAGGCTCGGGCCGTCGTCCGGCCATTTTTCCAGGAGCCCGCTGACGATGTGGGCCGCGAGACGGAAGTCGCGGGCCTCGAAGGCCCCAAGCGCCGCCTCGTACCCCTGCTGAAGGTCTGACCAGCCCGGCTGGTTGGGGATGCCAAGCTGGTGCAGTTCGACCGGTTCGTTGATGTTGACGACGCGCACCTGGCACAGCCGCCGGATGTCGAACCCGGTAGTGAGATGGGAGCGGGTCGAGCCCGTGATTAGGATCGTCGACCGCAGGTACTTCGTCGCTCCCTGCACACGGCTGGCGAGGTTGACCGTGTTTCCCAGCGGCCCGTATTTGAATTTGTGACGGGAGCCGGTGTTGCCCACCCGCGCGATGCCGGAGTTGATGCCGATGCCAAGATCCATCGATTCCCCGAGGGTCTCGCTCCAGCGCTCGTTGAGGAGGGGAACGGCGCAGAGCATGTCGATCGCTGCACGGCTCGCGAGCGTCCCATGTTCGGGCTGCGGGACAGGGGCCCCCCACATGGCGATCAATTCGTCACCGATGTAATCAACGAGCACGCCGGAATGGGCGAGCACGCAATCGGAGAGCACCTCCATCACGTTGCCGATCCATTGCACCGTGCCGCGGGGACCGAGGCGTTCACTGATCCGGCTGAAACCCCGGATGTCACAAAATAGGATCGACACCTCCGCATCCCTGCCTTCGAGCAGATCGGGGTGGAGGCTGAGTTGCTGCGACAGTTCACGGGTGAAGAATTGTTCGAACTGGACCTGTGTCCGCTGGGCCATCGATCGGGCCATCGTGGCACCGACACTCGCGGCGAGCAGTTGCACCAATTGGGCTTCGAGCGGGGTGATCGGCCCACGGGTGGCCAGGCCCATGGTAGTGCGGACCCCGTAGAGGACTCCGATCACGTCGCCTGAAACCCCCAAGATCGGCGAGGCAACGCCCGACTCGACATCCATCAGGCTGGCTGTGGAACCGGCCATCTGGTCGAAGTCGTCAAAAAACGTCTTGCCTTCTGCGGCCACGCGGTCGACGAGCGTCTTGCTGTAGCGCACGGTGGTCCTGTCGGAGGTCACCGCACAGCCTCCGATCGACCAGCCGTTGGCCGATCGAAGGATCACCAGCCCGAGTTCCATTCCCACCAGATCGACCAGCGCCTTTGCGGCGGTGTCGTGGAATTCCCGGGTATCGCTCCCAGCCTGCTGGAGTTGGATGATCCGCTCGAGCCACGGGCCGATCCCGGCTGCAGCACCGGCTGGCGACGGGCTGCTGCGGGAAGCCTCGGCCTCTGCACCTGCAGGCGTGGTCTGTGGGATCGAACGAAAGCGGTTTGAGGAGTCGACTGCGACCGGAGTGGATGGATGGGGGGTGGCCAGCGGCCGCGTCGGGGTGGGGGGTACGGCGCGAGTTGCGGTGGGGGGCACAGTGGGGGGTACGGCGCGAGTTGCGGTAGGGGTCACAGTGGGGGGCACGGCGCGAGTTGCGCTCGCGGACGTTGCCGCGGTCGCCGGCAGACTGATCTCGATCTGTGTCCGGCCGATGGTGATGGCCACCGGGAGGTCGAAATCCCTTGATTGCTGCGGATCGATCGCCGTGCCGTCGGCCAGAGCAACACGGGTCGTGGAACTGAGATTCCCCAGCCGGACCCTACCGGCGGGAAGTTCCTCCACTCTCACCTGATCCCGCGACACCGACTGGTCACCGCCGATCACCCACCGAGGTTGGTCACGCTGTGGTCCGCGACCGATTTCCAGTGGCCCTGAGGCGTGCTCGTACGCCGACCGCCCGTCGGTATTGGTGGCAACGAAATGCAGCGGCATCATCAACTCCAGGAAGCAGGCGCGGCGACGGTCTGCGGAACGCATCCCGCATTTCGGCATCGGTGCCTGGCCATGAGGCCAAGTCTGCGGAAGATCATAGCGGAAGGCAGCAAACCCTTGGCCTACGCGAGGATGGGCCGCACGACCTCCCCTTCGACGTCGGTCAGCCGATAGTCGCGGCCGGCATAGCGGTACGTCAGCCGGGTGTGGTCAAAGCCGAGCAGATGGAGCATCGTGGCGTGGAGATCGTGGACCGAAACGGGGTTCTCGGCGACCTTAAAGCCAAAGTCATCGGTGGCACCATGGATCGTGCCCCCCTTCACTCCGCCGCCGGCCAGCCAGAGGGAAAAACCCCAGTGGCTGTGGTCGCGCCCCTGCGAGGCCCCCGCGCCATTCTGCCCCATCTCCACCGACGGGGTTCGGCCGAATTCCCCGCTGCAGAGCACCAGTGTGCTGTCGAGCATCCCCCGTGACTTGAGGTCGCTCAGCAGCGCCGCCAAGCCCTGGTCGCACTCACCGGCCACCCGGCGGTGTTCGTCCTTGATATTGGAATGGCTGTCCCACGGTTGCATGTTGCCATGCCAAGTCTGCACGAATCGAACGCCACGCTCGACGAGCCGCCGGGCCATCAGCAGCTGTCTGTTCTGTGGCCCTTCACCGTACATCCGGATGATGTGCTCCGGCTCCTGGCGGATATCGAAGGCATCGGTGGCCTCCAACTGCATCCGGTAGGCCAGTTCAAAAGAACGAATCCGGGCCTCGATCGCCGCTTCGCCCGGCCGGTCGGCGAGATGACGGGCGTTGAGATGCTGCAGGAGGTCGAACTGCTCTCGCTGTCGTTGCGGTGTGAGGCGGCTGTTGCGGATGTGGTCGATGAGCGCGCTGGGGTCGGCCTTCGAGGTATCGACGTGCGTTCCCTGGAAAGCGCCGGGAAGGAAGGCGCTTCGCCAATTCCCGGCGCCGCCAACCGGCATCCCGCCGGGAACCAGTGAGATGAAGCCGGGGAGATTGTCGTTCTCCTGCCCCATTCCCCAGGTGAGCCAGGAGCCGAAACTGGGGCGCACCTGTCGCATGTCGCCGGTATTCAGAAGCATCAGCGACATCTCGTGATTCGGCAATTCGACATGCATCGAGCGGATGACCGCCATGTCGTCAACACACCGGGCGAGGTTCGGAAAGATCTCGCTGACTGGAATGCCGCTGTCGCCGTGCCGGGCGAAGCGAAACGGAGAGGGAAGGGCGACGCCGGTCTTGCGTTCGGTCTGGAGGTTCTCGAAGGGGAGCATCTGGCCGCCGCGGGCCTGGAGTTCGGGCTTGGGATCGAACGTGTCGACCTGCGACATCCCGCCGTTGAGCATCACATGGATTACCCGTTTCGCCCTGGCGGGGAAGTGGGACGGCGTGGCGACTGCATCGGCATCGCGAGAGAGCAGGCTGGCCAGCGCCAGTGTGCCGAATCCCATGCCGCTCCTGCGGAGGAGTTCTCGCCTGGGGATGTGCATTGTGGGCCTCGTCAAGGAGGGGCGCCGCAGGGGGAAACGCGATCAGTCTGGGAACAGAAACTCGTTGGCTGCGAGGAGAACGTGCGCCAACCGCTGCCAGGGGAGTTCCGGCGGCAGAGGGCCATCGCCGGCGTCCGGAGTGGCCGCCTGCTGCCGCGTATACACAAGTGCTGACGCGGTCTCCTCCGCAGAAGGCTGTCGCGAGAAGAGGCGGCCGAAGAGCCACGCCACCCGGGCCTCGTCCGTGTCGGCGGCCTGCATCGCCAGTTTGGACAAGGCAACGGCACGGTCCTGGATGAAATCGGAGTTGAGGGCGAACAGCGCCTGCTGTGGGATCGTCGTCTCGGGCCGACGAACCGTGCAGGCGGTAGGGTTTGCTCCGTCGAATGTTCCCGAAAGACTGGAGACAATGTCGCGGTTGACGAAGCCGTAGATGCTCCGCCGCGGAATGATCGGCGCGGCGGCAAGATCGACAGGTGCTCCGCCCATCGTCGTATCGAGCTCACCCGATACCGCCAGCATCGCGTCCCGCATCGATTCCACGTCGAGCCGGCGCCGCGGCATCCGCCAAAGGAGTTCGTCGTCGGGGTCGACCTGGCGTGAGGCGGCGACTTCCGTCGCACCGAGGCGGTAGGCATCGCTGAGCATGATCCGGCGATGGAGCGACTTGAGCGACCAGCCGTCGTCGAGGAATCCACTGGCGAGGTGGTCGAGCAATTCAGGGTGGGTTGGGGGTTGGCCACGGGTGCCAAAATCGTCTGGAGTCCGCACCAAGCCTGCGCCGAAGTGTCGCTGCCAGGCCCAATTCACAATCACGCGGCGGAGAAGCGGGTTGTCGGGTGAAACGAGTGCCGCAGCGAGCCCCAGCCGCCGCCGGCCGGCGGGGAACGGCTTGTTGTCAGCGGCTGCGGCGAGGATCGTCGGAAAGCGGGCTTCCACCACCTCGCCGCGATTGATGGCATTTCCCCGTCGCAGGATATGGAACGGTCCGGCGTCGTCTTGTTCAGTAAGTACCATTGATCGCGGCGGCGAGCCCGGGCTTCCCAAGTGGAGATCGTGGATCGCTCCACCCTTGCCGGCCAAGGTGTCCTGCACGGTGCGGTTGAGGAGCGATTGGGCAGCCTGTCCGCCGATCATCGTGGGGGTGCCGTCGGCAAAGAGATGGTGGCGCAGTTGGCGGTGGATCGGGCTGTTGATGGTGGCGTGACGCGGGTCCTCGTCGGTGATGATGCCGTCCCCCACCGCTTCCTCGGATGCCTCCGCAAGTCCCTTGAGCCACTGCCTGTGGACCTCGGCAAACAGGAATCCGTAGGCATCCGCCACGTCCGCCAGTGACTCCGGCTTGCGGTCGGCAAGCGCCGCCAGCACCAGCGGGTTCCATTTCGGAGTCTCCTCTGCCAGGCCATTTTTGGCAGAGGCAGCCGCCGGGTCGCCATTGTCGGCAAGCAGCACCGCCACGATCTCGCTGGAACGCGTCGCAAATTGGTCGGCGGGCAACTGCCGCAGCCTGATCCAAGGTCCGAAAACTGGATCGTTGTCCGTTATCGCCGCCAGATAATCGCGCCAGCGATTGAGAATGTGGGGACGGACTTCGTCGGTCCGGAAGGAGAGGAAGGCGCTGGAGAGATCCTGCTCAGGGGTGCCCTTGGCAAGTTCCCGGAGATAGAGCCCCACCTGCATCCGCAGTCGGCCCTGCATGACCGCCACCTGATCGGTCGCCATGTCGTCGCGCACTGTGCGCCGCCGCTGGAGTTCATGGCGGTATTCGGCGAGGGCGGGAGTCTCGGCGGGGGTGCCGATCACCGGCAGCGTTTCGGGAGGTCGGCTGGCAGCCAACGTGGCGTGAAGAGAGTAGTAGTCGGCCGTCGAGATCGGATCGTACTTGTGATCATGGCAGCGGGCACAGGCGATCGTCAGTCCCATCAGGCCGCGGCTGACGACGTCGATCTGATCGTCGACGAGATCGTTCCGGTTGCGGAACTGCATGCCGATCGTGAGGAATCCCAGCGCTGCAAGCGCCGGGTCGGTCTCGGCCAGCCCCATCTGATCGGCCGCGACCTGCTCGGCGACGAACCGGTTCCAGGGAACGTCGCCGTTGAAGCTCTGCACCACGTAGTCGCGGTAAGTGTAGGAGAAGGGGAATTTTGTGAAGCCGATCGCGCTTCCGCCGTGGGTGTCTGCGTAACGGGCGATGTCGAGCCAGTGACGGCCCCAGCGCTCGCCGTAGCGCGGGGATGCCAGCAGCCGATCCACGACGGTGGCGAAGGCCTGGGGAGATGAATCAGCCTCAAAGGCTGCCACCTCTTCCCAGTTCGGCGGGAGACCGGTGAGGTCGTACGTTGCCCGGCGGATCAGTTCCCGGCGGCTGATCGTGGCCACGGTGCCCACTCCCCGGGCCTCGCGGGCAGCGACGAGGAAACGGTCGATGTCGGTGGATGCTGGGCCGACAGGACTGGGAACGACAGGGCGTTTGATCGGGGAGAAAGCCCAGTGCTTTTCGTATGGTGCACCGGCCTCTACCCAGCGGCGGAGCGTATCGATTTCCGTTGCGGTCAGTTCCCGGCCTGTATCCGGCGGAGGCATCCGTTCGGCGGGGTCGGAGGCCAAGAGACGGCGGATGAATTCGCTCTCATCGGGACGATGGGGGACGATGACGCGGGGCTTGGCGCCGTCTTCGGTGTCGAGGCGGAGATCGGCCTGGCGAGCAGGGGCATCGGGGCCGTGGCATCCCAGGCAGTGCTCGGCGAGGATCGGCCTCACATCGCGGTCGTAGCGGATGTCGGCGGCGAGGGATCGGCCGGAAGAGAGTGCGAGCGTCGCACAGAGAATCCACCACGGCATTCGGCCCGCCGCGCCGGCTGGTGACGAACCCTGCCACACAGTCAGCAAGCGACGAAGGATGGGTGTCATGACTCAAGCCTTGGAAGCCGCGGCCGAATTCCTCCCGGACACGTCGCCGGAAGGGGGGGCGGGCTCTCCCATTCTATCCTCGCCCCCACGCCCGGCATCCTCGCCCCCACGCCCGGCTCCCACCGACCCCCAAGCGGCAAAAAGAGCCGCCAACAGCCCGTAGGCGGCGGCCAGTTGCAGCGGCCCCCGGCCGGCGGCTGAGGCAGGTAATTCTCCAATGTCCCAAGGGACAAACAGTCGCCCATCTGGGAAAGGGGAATGGATGATGCCGAAGAGCGTCAACGCTCCCGCCGCCACCGCCCAACCGGCAGTCTGCACCAACCGGCGATCGATCAGGGCAGCCACCATCCCTGCCCACAGCAGGCTCGTGACGATGAACCCACCGGCCAGGATTCGCATTGAGTAGAGGTCGCGTGCCAGCCCCTCCCCTGGAACGGCCCCAGCAGCGAGCAACTTGTCGGCCTGCATCGTCACCAGTGCCGCTAGGGCCGGCACGCAGGCGATCGCCACTGCCGGATAGTGCCGCGCGGGGGTGGCGTGAAAACTCTGGGCGGTGATCTCCAGTCCGATAAACACAAGGATCGGGAGAATCGCTGCACCGGGGATGGCCTGGTAGAGGTAGGCGAACGTTCCGGTAAGCCCAGTCAGCCCGATGAATGCGGCGGTGGCCAGCGTGTAGGCTGCTCGGCCCCCCATCGCTTTGTAGGCCGGGTGGCCGATGTAGGGGGTGGTCTGGATGACGCCGCCGCAGGCCCCAGCCAGCACCGTCGCCAAGGCCTCGACTCCGATCACCCTGCCGGTGTCGTATTCGTCACCGGCCGCTGCGGCGCTTTCGGTACAGTCGATCCCGCCGACCACCGTGCCAAGCGCGAATGGGATCACGATCGGCAGATACTTGATCGTGTCGGGCAATGCCTCCAACCATTCAAACCGCAGAGCGGAGAGCCACTCCGTCGGCCACAGTGCGGCCGCGGCATCGACCGTGGCATGGTCGGCCGCTGCCGGGATCCAACCGGCCGCGGTCCCTGCCAGATGGACCCCGAAACCGACCAGCAGTGCCGCCAGTGCCCCGGGCAGATGGAACGGGAACTGAAGGCGGGCGGTGAGGGTCGCCAGCACGATCCCTAACGAGAGCATTCCTACCAGTGGCGATCCGAAGATCTCCAGCAGCGGCAGGAAGGTAATCAGCACCAGAGCGATGGCCGCCAGGCTCCCCAGGAGACCGGCGCGGGGCACGGCCCGGCGCATGGCGCTGGCAAAGAAACTACAGGCGAACTTAAACACTCCGCTGGCCACGATGGCGCACATTCCCACATGCCAGGCATGCCGGGCGGCCGCATCGCGGTCCAGGCCGGAAGCCAACGAGGCAGCGAAAGCGGGGCCGATCACGAAGAACACCATTCCGAAGGTGCTCGGCGTATCGAGCCCCAATGGCATGGCCGTGACGTCGCTCCGCCCGGTGGTCCGGGCCAGCCGGAAGGCCATCCAGGTGAACAACAAGTCCCCCACCACCACCCCCACCGCTGTCCCGGGAACGAAGTGAGAGAGGGCAAACTGCACGGGGTAGCCGAACACGGTCCCAAGCAGCGACACCGCCAGGACCAGATCGGCAAGGTTGTCGAGGGAAAGCCCGAAAAAGGCGTTGACGTCCCCTGGGGTGGCCCAGCGGTAGCGGTGGGGAGGGGGCATGGCTGGTGGCGCCGGTTGAGGGATGCCGAAATTGGGAGATCGCGGGCCAGGAAATGGAGGGGGTCAGAGGCCGTTTTCCGGTGGGGACGACCTAGGTTTCGCGGCCCCGGCACCCGGCCGACTATACTCCAGCAACTGTTTTCCGGGGGGGCTCTGCGTCCCCCGGGGATATTTTTTTGCCAGATACCGAACCCTCCCTCCGGGGCCACCGTAGAGCCCAATGGTTGCACACGATTCCCACTCCCGTTCCGGTGGTCCAGGCCGCGGTGCCGCGGTCCATGCGGGCGTCGGTTCCTCGGGCCGCAGTCCGGTATCCCCGTCGGATGCTGCGGGAAGGGGGGATGGACCGACCGACGAGGAGTTGATCAGTCGCTTCCGCAACAGTGGGGCAGAGGGTGGGGCAGAGTCTGCTTTTGAGACGCTGGTGCACCGCTACGAGCAAGAGTTGTTCAGTTATCTCCGTCGCTACCTCGGGAGCGCTGAGATGGCGGAGGATGTTTTCCAGGCGACGTTCCTGCAGGTCTACCTGAAGAAGGAGGGCTTCGAAGAGGGCCGACGGTTTCGACCATGGCTCTACACCATCGCCACGAACCAGGCCATCGATGCCCAGCGTCGCAATCGCCGCCACCGCATGGTCAGTCTCGACCAGCGCACAGGCGGAGATGATGACGTGGGGGCGCTGGTGGAGATGCTCGCGGGACGCGACCAGACTGCCGATGCCATGATGGCCGGTGAGGAGGCGAAGGATTGGGTGCGGGCCGCGGTCGCTGACCTGCCGGACACACTCAAAAACACGCTGGTCCTCGTCTACCACCAAGGGATGAAGTACCGCGAAGCAGCGGATGTCCTTGGCATTCCGGTCGGCACGGTGAAGAGCAGGCTCCATTCGGCGTTGTTGAAACTGAACGAGTCCTGGGAAGCGGGCGGAAAGAGTCTTTGACGGCAGGCGAATCCGGCGCGTGGCGGCGGGTCGTCCCCGCATCCACGAAAGCGAGAGCAATCATCATGCGAGACGACTTGATCGGGTTTGTACTGGGGTCCCTCGACGACGCCGAGGCCCAGCGTGTGGAGGCTGCCTTGGCCGATCCGCAATCCGGTCCAGCCTTGCGACGCGACCTCGAAGTGATCCGCCGGGCGACCCTCTGCTTGGCCTCGGACCGTGAGGCGTTCTCCGCCCCTTCCGGACTTGCCGGTCGCACGCTGCGACTGATCGCAACCGAGAGTGCCGCCGCCGGGGATACGGCCCCATCTTCAGCATCCGTTTCGAACGAAGCCGCAGTTTCGTCTCGCGCCGACGACCGGCCCCGGCCCAGCGAGCGTTCGGATCGGGGGGATGGCGGACGACAGTCGCCGCGGATGACTCCCGAAGCCTCTCCTTGGGGAGGTGTCTCGCCGCGGGTCTGGCTCGACCGGGTGATCATCGCCGCCACGTCGCTGGCGGCCTGTGTACTTGTGCTCCCGATGCTCGCCGAAGCGTGGGGCAGGGGGGGGAAAACGGCCACCGAGCAGAAGTTGAGCAGGCTCGGCAACACGCTCCATGAATATGCATCGGCGCACCGCAACTACCCGTCGCCCCCCGACGGAGGTCCGATCTCGCGAGCGGGACTCTATGCCCCCACGCTGGTCTCGGAACGTCGCTTGGTTGCCGACGATGGCACGTTGCTCTGTCCAAACACCCCCTTGGCGAGCAGCGGTACCTTCCGAGTCCCCTCCCTCAACGAACTCCAGGCGGCGGTGGGGACTCCTGAATTTGATGCCATGGTTGAAAGCATGGGAGGGGATTTCGGCTACACCCTCGGCCACCGTGATCGCGAAGGCAGGCTGCAGCCGATCCGCCCACTCCGCCGCCAGCACCACCCGCTGATGTCGGACGCTCCCGATGAGAGTTGCGAGCGGAGCAGAAACCATGACGATGGATTGCACCATGTCCTCTTCGAGGACGGGCGGGTGATGCGGATGAAGGAAGATGGCCTCCACCGAGAAGATCACCTCTTCAGGAACCACGACGGCCTGACCGCTGCTGGCATCGATGAAGACGATGCTGTCATCGGCGACTCGCACCATCAGCCCTGAGCGCAAGGACACTGACGGAGTTGCCCGGCGAAGGGAAGACCCGGCAGCCTGACAGATCAGTGTGACCGCAGCGCTGCACGCGCGAATGCACCGTCTCCTCTGGCAGCGGACGTCGATTAGACGGCGGCTGCGAGGATTTCCTGGGCGGCCTTTGCCACGCCTTCGGCGGTGATCCCGAAGTGCTTGTAGAGGGCCGGTGCTGGGCCAGAAGCACCGAAGCCGTTCATCCCCACGAACCGGCCCCGCAAGCCAATCCACTTCTCCCAGCCGAAGCCGCAGGCTGCCTCGCATGCCACCCGTGCGGTGACGCTGGATGGCAAGACGCTCTCCCGGTAGGCGGCGTCCTGCTCGGCAAACAGATCCCAACTGGGCATGCTGACGACACGGGGGGTGTGCCCCTTGCTGCGGAGCATCTCGGCGGCGTCGAGGCAGGTCTGCACCTCGCTGCCGGTGCCGATGAGAATGCAGTCGGGCTTTCCGCCGGCGGCATCCTCAAGGACATACGCGCCGCGGGCGGTGCCGGCGGCCGAGGCGAATTTCGTGCGGTCGAGTGTGGGGAGGTTTTGTCGCGAGAGCACCAGGACGGCCGGTCGATGGGGACGCTGCATCACCACCCGCCAGGCTTCAGCCACTTCATTGGCATCACCGGGACGGAAGACCGTTAAGCCAGGGACAGCACGGGCGCTTGCCAATTGTTCGATAGGCTGGTGGGTGGGGCCATCCTCGCCGAGTCCGATCGAGTCGTGGGTGAGGATGTAGACCACTCCCAAGTCACCGAGTGCCGAAAGCCGCAGGGCCGGCTTGAGGTAATCGAAGAACACAAAGAAGGTGGCGCAGTACGGCCGCAGGCCAGACAGCGCCATGCCGTTGCACGCCGAAGCCATGCCATGTTCGCGGATGCCAAAATGGAAATTGCGCCCGCCATACTCGCCGGGCCCGAACTCGCCGGCAGCGGCGACGAATGTCATTGTCGATGGGGCGAGGTCGGCCGAACCGCCGATGAGCCAGGGGACCGCACCACTGATCGCCGACAGGACCTTGCCGGAGGAGACGCGGCTGGCGAGCCCCTTGGCATCGGCCGGGAAGGAGGGGATCGCCTTCTCCCAGTCGCCGGGCAGTTTCTCCAGGAGCAGGTTGTCGAGTTCGCCGGCGGCTTCGGGAGCGGCCTTGGCGGCGGCGGCACGGCTTGCTTGCCAGGCGTGGTGGGCCGCCTGCCCGCGGGCACCGAGTGTCGCCGCGAAGTGTTCCTTGACGCCGTCCGGGACAAGGAACTGCGCATCGGCCGGCCAGCCGTAGGCCAGTTTGGCCCCCGTGATCTCCTCCGCTCCCAATGGAGCCCCGTGCGCTTCGTGGGAGCCGGCCTTCTTCGGCGCCCCGTAGCCGATCTGGCTCTTGACGATGATCAGGGTTGGCTTCTTGGTCTCGGCACGGAAGGCATTCAGGCCACGCTTCAGGGCTGCGGTGTCGTTGGCGTCGGCGACATGCTCAACGCGCCAGCCGAGGCCCTCGAATCGCTGGCCGACGTTTTCGGTGAAGGCGAGGTGGGTCTCCCCCTCAATGGTGATCTTGTTGTCATCGTAGATCCAGCAGAGGTTCGCCAGTTCCATGTGGCCGGCGATCGAGGCCGCCTCCGAGGCGACGCCTTCCATGAGGTCGCCGTCGCTGCACAGGACATACGTGTCGTAGTCAAAAAGCGTCTGCCCCGGGGTGTTGTAGCGGGCGCCGAGCCAACGCGACGCGATCGCCATGCCGACCGAGTTTCCGCAGCCCTGTCCGAGGGGCCCGGTGGTGGTCTCGATGCCGGAGGTCATGTGGTGTTCGGGATGGCCCGCGCAGACGCTCCCCAATTGACGGAAGCGGCGGATGTCTTCGAGCGAAACAGCGGGCTCTGCGGATTTGCCGCGGCGGATGCCAGCCAGATGAATCAGCGAGTAGAGGAGCATCGAAGCATGGCCGCAGGAGAGGACGAAACGGTCCCGGTTGGGCCAGGCGGGATCGGCGGGGTCGTAGCGGAGGAAGTCCTTCCAGACCGTGTAGGCGACCGGGGCGAGTGCCATCGGCGTGCCGGGGTGGCCGCTCTTGGCGGCTTCGACGGCGTCCATCGACAGGGTGCGGATGGTGTCGATGGCGAGACGGTCGATGTCGGCTGCGGGCATGGAGAAGTCCTGGGAATGGGGTGATCGACGGCGGCGGGAAGTCTAAAAGCATGGCCGAAGCGGCGTCAACGAGGGGCGGCGGCGGCCGTCACCGTGCCAGCAGGCTTTTGATCCACTGCCAAAACGAGTTGTACGAGGCGGTCGCGAGTCTGGAGCAGGGGAGAAAATTGCCGGTTTTCCAAGTGAAAAAGATCATGGACGACTTTTCCCACCGCCAGCCAGATGCCGGTGGTATTCCTCATCCAGTTCGTCATACGAGCGCCGGCAGAGCCGCTCGAGGGTGTCTGGTGAGGCGGCTCCGGTGTAGATCCGTTCGAGGTACTCGACGAATGCTTCGCGGTAGCGGCCCCCTTGGGCGTTGATAAAGAAGTCTGACAGCCCGGCGATCTGGCTGTAGATCTGCGGCAACCGCTCGTCCGCTTGGAGTTCCTTGCGGCCCAAGCCCGCGAGTTCCTCAAGGGGGATAAAGAAGCCGTCGGTCATCAACCGCTCGCGGGCGGCAGGCACCCGCCCGGCGTCTGGCCCCCCCACCGTCCACCCGAACGGCGCTGGCACAGCGCTCTCCAGATAACAGGCGGCGGCCTCTATGGCCCAGAACCCGCAGCGTTCCCCCGCCAGCGGGCTAGTGGTCCGGGCCTCGGCGAAGAACTGATGGGCACCCTCGTGGAGGATCGTCCGCGTCTGGACGGTGGTCTCGGAGCCGTCCTCGTCGGGAGTGACGGCAAACCATGCCGTGTGCGTTGGCGTCCAGTAGATCGCGTCGCTGCGGTGTGCTGCCGGTTCGAACTTCGTCACCTCGTTGACATAGTCGTCGTGGCTGGCCAAGAGATTGGCGGCGAACGGATCGCGGAGTGGCATCCGGCCGCGCCCCTCGAACCGCTTCTCCAGTTCGGCAGGTTCCCACGCATATGCGCCGAACACTTGCCGCCAGATGACCAGCGATTCCTCCAAGCGCACAGCCAAGGCCGCGGCGGCAGCGGGGGTCGCCGTGGACCGGATCCGCCAGTGATCACTCTCGGTGCGCCACCCACGGTCGATCCGCCGCGGTCGGGAGTCATCTTCGGCAGCCGACAGCCATCGGCCCGACTCGTATCGTTCGCCCTCCCGGTAGCGGGCCAATCGGCCACGGGGCAGCCATCCGAACGCGGCATCGAATTCCTCCCCCTTGTCGAGTCGCCGGGCCACCGCCGGCCACACCCAGACGTCGTTGCGTTTCACCCAATTCCCGGCGGCGCGGGCCCGGGAATGATCGGGATCGTCACGGAGCACCCGGTACAGCAATCGGATGGCCTCCGCTCCCTGCCGCGACAGAGGCTGTGGAGCGGCGTTGAGGGCTGCGTTTTCCTCGTCCCGCGACCGGGGCCGGTCGTGTTCCCGAGCAGCCTCCTGAGCCCGGAGGAACGTGGTCTCGGCGTGCCGACGCCGGGCGGCGAGAAAATCGTCCCACAGTCCCTGTGCATCCCCCTCGATCCAGTCGGGTGTCTCCTGGCGGGGGGGAATGGTGAACACCAACTGCCGGTCGGCCGGTTCCGCGATTTCCCAGGCATCGATCAGCGTTGCCAATCGCTCGTTGCCAGCGAGGGTCGCGCGGCGACTGAGTGCTGCAAGCGTGCCCCGCCATTCCTGCTCCACAGCGGCGGGGTCGGGGGCCGGTCGCTCGGCCATCACCGGCCGGGCTGGTAGCCAACTCAACGCCATCAATCCCACGACCAGCGTGGAGGAGCAGCCGATGTGCAGCAGCAGACACCGGATGTGGCGGAAGGAAGGGGTGGGCATCACGAGTCCTCAGCGAAGGCGGTGTCGAATGGCCTCCCTGCGGGGGCGAAGTCGAGGTTCCGAACAAACTGGCACGCCTCGGCGGCGCCATGTTCGCGGTCCATGCCGCTATCCTCCCATTCCACCGACAGCGGCCCCCCGTAGCCGGCGTGGTTCAGGGCGCGGATGATCTCCTCGAAGTCGATCCCACCGCGTCCCGGTGAACGGAAGTCCCAGCCGCGACGCGGATCCCCGAAGCCGAGATGGCTGCCGAGGATGCCTGATCGTCCATTGAGCGTCGTGATCGCGTCCTTGATGTGGACGTGATAGATGCGGTCGGGAAAAGCGCGGATGAATTCCACCGGATCGACACCCTGCCAGTGGAGGTGGCTGGGGTCGAAGTTGAAGCCGAATTCTTCACGGCGGCCGAGGGCTTCGAGGGCTCGCGCCGCCGTCACCAGATCGTAGGCAATCTCGGATGGATGAACCTCGAGGGCGAACCTCACCCCGCACTCCGCGAAGACATCGAGGATCGGATGCCACCGCTGGGCGAATTCTGCGAATCCGCTCTCGATCATCGCCGAGGGGACCGGAGGAAAGGAGTAGAGCAGGTGCCAGATCGATGACCCGGTGAACCCATTCACCACCCCGACGCCGAGTTTCTTGGCGGCCCGCGCCGTCCGTTTCATCTCCTCGGCGGCGCGGCGATTGACCCCTTCGGGGTTGCCGTCGCCCCAGACGTGGGCCGGGAGGATCGCCTGGTGACGCTGGTCGATCCGATCGCAGACCGCCTGGCCCACCAGGTGGCTGGAGATGGCATGCACGGAGAGTTCGTGGCGCTCGAGGCTGTCGAGTTTTTGAGCGCAGTACGAGGGTTCATCGAGCGCCTTGGAGGGGTCGAAGTGGTCGCCCCAGCAGGCCAGTTCCAGACCCTGGTAGCCGAATTCGTGCGCCTTGCGCGCCAGGTCGTCCAGCGGGAGGTCGGCCCATTGGCCGGTGAAGAGCGTGATGGGGCGGGGCATGGAGAACTCCTGGGACAGTGAACAGGCCGTGGAGACACTGTCGGCACAGCCTGCACGAGGCGGTCGCGAGCGGGCAGTTAGGTGCGGATCACGCGGCGCAGCAGCCACAGCCCCCACAGCGTGACCAGCAGATTACCGGTCCACACCGCCAGTGGAGGCACCGAGCCGCTCTTGGCCTGCGAGACGCCGAGCATGAAAACGGGGTAGTAGACAAGGAGGATCGGGAGGAAGCAGAGGAAGAAACTGGTGAGGAAGTCGGCGTTCCGCATGCGGATCGCCATCGGGGCGCCGACGAGCACGAAGCACAGGCAACTGAAGCCGTTAGCCCACCTCCTCCAAGGCTCCATCACGATCCGGCGCAGCCGCGCCTCTTCGAGTTTTGCAGCCTGACGTTCGCCTTCAACGACGTGCGGCACGGTCATCTCCATCCGTCCACCGAGAATCGCCATCGCGGTCTTGGCGGCCGCGAGTTGCTCGTATTGGTTGATGCGTTTGATCTGTTCCGCCCGCGCCTTGGGGAAATCGGCCATCGCGATCTCAGAAGGGCTCGTCGAAGCGACCCCTTTCCGGCTCACCGCATCGAGTGGGATGTCGCGAGTCCACTCATCAGGAAACACCGCCTTGACGTCCCCCATATGAAGCGAGCCGTTGCGGCAGATGATCGTCAGTTTGCCGCCGACGGGGTCAGCGTTCATCTCTGCCTCGGCTGCTGAGATGGTGATCGGCGCCCCGGTGGGGGGCTGGTAGGAGAGCGTGGGGCGGATGAGTTTGTGACCTTCAACACTCTTGACGTTGATGGAGATCTGCGGGGCACTGTAGGAGCGGTGCTGGCGGAGGCGGCCGTAGATAATTTCCTCGACACTCGACACGATCACACGGCGGACGCCATCACGGCCCCACGACACCGCCACATCGTTGAGCCATACCGACACGAAACTCACGACCACCGCCAACCCAATCGCCGGCCAGATCGCCGCCATCGGCGAGATGCCAGCGGCCTTGAGCGCCGTGATCTCGTTGGTGGCCGACATCCTTCCGAACACACTGGCCACGGCGAAAAGCATCGTCCCCGGCACCGCGAACCGCATCGCCTCGGGAAGGACGTAGGGAACCAAGGCGAGGATTTGCATCAGCCCCAACCCCTGTTGCTGGGCTTCCTTCACCAAACCCACCACGAGCATGAAGAGCGTCAATGCCGACAGCGCTACCAGGAACACCTGCAGCAGTTCCACCAAGACGTAGCGGGAGATGATCTTCATGGTGGGGATCAGGCCGGGGAGGGACTGCTGCCGCGGCCATGGGTGTCGCCGGAACGGGCCTCTTCCACGGAACGGGAATAGATGGCGATCGCCTCCGCGGCGGCGGTCGCGGCCTCGTGGAATCCTCCGGTGGCGGCGTTGCGACGGGCGCGGGCGGCGATGGCCAGCATCCTCTCGCAGTCGGGCGGGGGAAGGCCGTCAGCGGCCGATTCGAGACTGGCGATGATGCCGTCGAGAAGTGCCTGCCGCGGTGTGCAGTCGTAACTCCGGTACGGTCCGCGTCCCAGCCGGCCTCCGGCGGAGAGCGGTCCGGTGTCGCTGCCGGGCATGCCGGGAAAACCGGGCATGAGGAAGCCGAGGAAAGCAGACAGCAGCATCCCCAGGGCGAGCAGCAGGGCCGCAGCACTGGCCACGGTGGCCACCGTCTGCACGATATCTGAGGCACCCTTGGTGAGATCGCTCCAGGGACTGACAAGCAGCGCCACCAGGAAACTTGCCGCCGAGATTCCCAGTCGGCTCCAAGGGAGTCCCGCCGGACCGGCAGGCGGGGCATCGTCGTCGAGCGTCCAGGGGGGGTCGCCGGCGACGTGTCCCGAAACCTCCTCGGGGCCCGCCCGCGCTACGATCACGGTGACATTATCCGGTGCCCCCCGTACCAGCGCCAGGCCGATCAGCGCCGCGCACGCCTCGCGAGGGGGCAGTTCCTTGATCAGCAGGCCGATCTCTTCGTCGGCGACCTGGCCGGAGAGTCCGTCACTGCAGAGGAGGAACACATCCCCCTCCTCGACCTTGAAGGGGCCCTCCATGTCGACGTCGACCCGGGCGTGGGGGCCCATCGATCGGGTGATGATGTTCTTTGGTGCTGAGCCCTCGGCCTGTTCCCTCGACAGTCCGCCAGCGCTTTGCAGTTCCCAGACCAGGGAATGATCGCGGGTGAGTTGCTCGAGCTTTGTGCCGCGGAGACGGTAGGCCCGGCTGTCGCCGACGTGGCCCGTCAGGGCTCCGCGGGGAAGGAGGACGAGTGTGGTACAGGTCGTCCCCATACCACGAAACTCCGGCTGGCTCTCACCACGGTGGTGGATTTCGGCGTTCACCTGCTCGATTCCCCGCCGCAACGCCAGCGGGGGAGATCGCTGTGAGGTCTTCTCGTAAATCAGCGGCACCTGCTCGGCGGCGATGGCGCTGGCCAGTTCGCCCGCGGCGTGCGCCCCCATGCCGTCGGCAACGAGGAACAGCCATCCGCGGCTGCGGAATTGATGGGAGGTGACCGGGGCGAGCACCGCCTTCGAGTCTTGGTTGTTGGCACGGCGGCGACCGATATCGGTGCGTTCGCAGTACACGAGGCTCGTACCGTTTCCCACGCTTGGAAAGCCTCTTGGAGGATGCCTCGAGAGCGGCGGCGAAAGCCCAGGCCGCAACGGGTGGCGATTCTAGCGGTCGGCCACCGCTCCCGCGAGACGCATCCGGCCCGGGGGAAAGAGGTTGGGTCTGGTCTGGCGTCAGCCGGGCTCCATCCCTAGTCTCCCGGCATGGCAGCCCTTCTTCCAAGGCGATTCTCGCGAAAGACCCTGGTTCTGCTGGTGGCGGCCGCCACGATCGTGCCGGCGGCCGGCTGCGTGCAGCGGCGAATGACAATCCGCTCCAACCCGCCGGGGGCGCTGGTGTATGTCGACGATTATCAGATCGGCACCACGCCGGTGTCGACCGATTTCACTTACTACGGCACCCGCAAGATCCGTCTGGTGAAGGACGGCTACGAGACGCTCACGGTCCGCCAACCGTTCCCGATCCCCTGGTATGAGGTCTTTCCGCTCGATTTTGTCGCGGAGAATCTCTGGCCGGCAGAGATCCGCGATGAGCGAGTCGTCGACCTGGCGATGGCGCCGGCCGATTCCGCCCCCCCAGAGTCCGTCATCGCCCGGGCCCAACAGGCGCGGGTGGCTGCCGGAAGTCTGCCGATTCTCCCTCCCAGTCCGGCACCGCGGCCGAGCCCGTCGTCGTCGCCGCCGGGGCCGCTGCAGTATCCCGGAGCCGCGCTCCAGCCACCGCTGCAAAACGCTCCAGCCCAGGGGATTCCCAGCCTCGGGGCTCCGGCGGGGTTCTGATTGCCCCCGGTCCTCGTCAGCAGGCAATAATGCTGGGATGGATTCTGCCAGCCACGCTCTCTCCCGTTCCAGACTCGACAGGCTCAAGCTCGAACGCCTCCGCGCGCTTCTGTCGGCGATCCTGCCTGGCAACACGCTCTACGCTGCCAAATTCGCTGGGCGCGATCTGGCGATCGAATCGTTCGCTGACCTTGTTCACTGGCCCTTCACGCTCAAAGAGGATCTGGTCGCCGGGGCTGCGGCGAGTGGCCGGCCGGCCAATCTGACGTACGCGACTGAGAACTACGTCCGCTGCCACCAGACCAGCGGCACCCGGGGACGGCCGTTGCCGGTGTTCGACACCGCCGCCGATTGGGTGTGGTGGATGGATTGCTGGCGGGAGATCCTTGGCCGGGCCGCGGTCGGGCCCGGCGACCGAGTGCTCGTGGCCTCTTCGTTTGGCCCATTCCTTGGCTTCTGGAGCGGTTTTGAAGGGGTGCTGGCCCGTGGGGCGATGGCCATCCCCACCGGTGGCATGTCGACGCTGGCCCGGCTGGAGATGGCCAGGAGCCTGTCGGCCACCGTTCTGCTCGCCACGCCGAGTTATGCCCTCCATCTGGCGGAGGTGGCTACTGAAAACGGCATTCATCTCCCCTCGCTACCGATCCGTCAGGTGATTGTGGCCGGTGAACCGGGCGGCTCGATCCCTTCTGTCCGGGCCCGCATTGCCGCTGCTTGGGGTGCTGATGTGCTCGATCACGCGGGAGCGAGCGAAGTCGGGCCGTGGGGGGTGGGGGACCGGCAGGGCCGCGGAGTTGAGGTCCTCGAGCCGTGGTTCCATCCCGAATTCATCGCCATCGACACCGGTCGCCCTGCCGCCCCGGGGGAGGTGTCGGAACTGGTGCTGACCACCCTCGGACGCTGTGGCGCACCGGTGATCCGCTACCGGACCGGCGATCTGGTGCGGCCGGCTTGGCCGACGAGTGACGAGATCGCCGCCGGCGAAAGCCCCTGGGTACGTCTGGAAGGGGGGATCCTGGGTCGCGCCGACGACATGCTCGTCGTCCGCGGCGTCAACATCTTCCCCGCTGCCATCGACGGTATCATCCGTGGTTTTCCCGAGGTGGCCGAGTACCGACTGACCGTTTTTTCCCGAGAGAGCCTCGACGAACTCGCCCTCGAGATCGAGGATCAGCGCGACGACCCGGCCCGCGTGGCCCGGGAATTGGCGGTCCGACTGGGCCTGCGCGTGGGGGTCACGGCAGTGTCAGCGGGGAGCCTGCCACGCTTCGAGGGGAAGGGGAGGCGGATCGTCGACCGCCGCAGTGATCGTGGTGAACACCCAAGGACTCATGCATGAGCGAACCGATGTCAGGCAAGCCATCCGCCGCCGCCCACCCGGAGTCGATCCGGCGTCTTCCCGACGGCGGCGTGGAGATCGGCTGGAGCGATGGCGTTCGCAGTGCCTATTCGCCACGGCTCCTCCGTCAGGCGTGTCCGTGCGCCACTTGTCGCGAGGAACGCGCGGCGCCAAAGCCGAAGGGACTGTTGCAGGTGCTTTCGCCCCAGGAACTGGTGCCGCTGTCGATCGCCGGCATGAAGCCGGTGGGGCAATATGCCTACGGCATCGAGTTTTCGGACGGCCACTCAAGCGGGATCTACACGCTCGACTACCTGCGGGAACTGGGGTAGCAGAGGAACTGCAAGCCCCTTCCTTTCACAGGTACTTCCGCCGGTTGACGTTCGCCCGCCACCTTCCGGAGAGGGCGATGTCGGCGAGCTGTTCCGACGTGAACGAGCCGCCGTGCTCGAGGATCGCCCGACGGACCACCTCGCGGACATCGGCGCCGGTGGCCCCCTCAAGGTGCTCGGCCATGGCGTGGAGATCGATGGCCAGCCCGAGCGGTTCGAGGTGGCGGCCGAGGATCCGCGTTCGCGTCACGGCGTCGGGCATCGGTAGCGCAACGATCATGTCGAAGCGGCTTGATCGCTGCGCCGCCGGATCGAGCGACTTGGGATCGTTGGTCGTGGCGATGGTGAGTACGTCCTCACGCTGGCGGACGCCGTCGAGCGTGGCGAGGAAGTCGGCCAGAGCGGTGTTGTCGCCGCCAGAGTCGCGGTGGCCGAGGACCAGATCAATGTCGTCGAGGACGACGAGCGTCGGCCCGAAGGTGTCCGACTCGGCGTAGAGGTCGGCCAGCGCGTGCCGCATGGAGTTGGCGTCGGCGAGGATCGTGGTGTATTGCCCGACGAGGCTGGCGGCGATCACGCGCACCAGATGCGTCTTGCCGACGCCCGGCGGCCCGGCGACGAGGAGGCCGCGGTTGGTGCCCAGGCCGAGCGAGCGGAGGAGTTCGCGACGGGAGGTGGCGGCGGCGAGGAAGACGTCAATCTCACGCCACAGCTCGTCGGGGAGGATCAGCCCCTCCCGCCGGCTGTCGATTGCCGGTGAGACTCCGACCCGGATGCAACCCTCGTTGAGACTTGCCTGGAGGACCCGGCCACGGAGCGGATTGTCGCTCGACTTCATCCGCGCGCGGAAGGATGCCAGGAGTGTCTCTGCGACCCCTTTGTCGGCGGTGGCGGAGAGGATGGCAAACTCCCGCGACCAGTGACGGTCGTCGATCAGCACGCACAGCGGCGCAGCGGCCAGTGTGCCGGCGGGGAAGTGGGCGACGAGGCGGCCCGGTACCGTCAATTGCCTCGATTCCCCCCGCTGGTCGAGCCCGAGATCGAGCTGCGACCAAGTGGGGGGGAGACCATCGCCGGGAGACCCGATGACGACCGAATCGCCATGTTTCTCCAGCTCCAAGCGGAGGAGATTGCCGAGGATGGAGAGCGATGTCGACGGGCCGGTGTAGCGGGTGCTCGCCAGGGAGAGCGGGTCGAGACGCAGCTGGCGCGTGGCGAACTGGGCAGGGGTGGCGACTGACACCGGCTCGTTCCCCACCAGTTCGCCGAGCAGTTTGAGCGTGGCTCGGCCGTCTTCGCTGGCGGTGGCGAGGATCTCGTCAACCGTCCGGCAAGTTGCTGGCGGCGGAGTCTTGCCGGTCTGGGGAGCCGCGGAATCGGAGGGCGTCATGGTCGTGGCCCCTGCGCGTCGTCGGGGGATGGATCGGCGGTGGACGGAGAGTCTGCAGCGGCCGGCCGCGACCGTTCCTCGGCGTGCCGGCGGATCGCCCGTTTCGCCTCCTCCAGACGCTCGGGCCACTGAAACCGCGGAGCAGTTGCCGGATCATAGTCTGCCAAGTGAGCGGTGAGTCGGGCGGCTGGCTTGGTGTAGGAGAGTTCGGTGTCGCCGAACACCTCGCGGCACAGTGCCGCCAAGCCGGGATCGTATTCCAGCAACTGGTGACGGAGGTGAACGTGATTATGGTCGTGGTCGTTGAAGCGGTTGTCGTCGAACCAACTCTGCACCCCTTCGGCAAAGTATTCGTGATGGTTGACGGAGGCGTACTTCCCCCGCCACAGCCCCGCCTGCATGGCAGATTCATACGCCGCCCTCACCCGTCCGTCGAAGGTGGGATCGACGTTGGCCATGCCACGGAGATGGATCGCATGCGCAAACTCGTGGATCAGGATGCACTCGGCTGCATAGGGATCCCCTTCGAAGCCCAGCAGATTCTCTTCGCCGCAGGAGGAGTAGGGATCGGTGTCGCTTCCTCCAGTGCCACGGGCCCGCGCATCCCAGAAGTCGCGGGGGGAGAGCCCGGGGAAATCGGCCAGCGGGGCATCGGCGAGAAACGCGAACTCAGGAAGATCGGTGGTGAATTCGTCGTGGCCGATGACGCACAGTCGCGTTCCCGAGTCCACTAATGCCTGACGGACATCGGGCCTCGCAGCCAGCAATTGATTGACAAGGTATGCCGCCTCCAGGAGGGCGTGGTCGTTGACGCGCGCCGAGGCGACGATGGGAAACCCTCCGGCGCTGGTGTATTTCGTATGGAACGGGTCGACCTTGAGGCGCGCCGGTGGCGGGATCACAGTTCCTTCTCCACCGTTCTCTTCTGCGGCTGGCAGCTGATCAGCGGCCGGTGGCCGGAACACGAAGGCCTGCACCGGGACCGTTGCCGTCACCGATTCTTCGCTGCCGCTGGAGTGACCGACCACGGCGAAGCGATGACCGAGAGTCGTGTCAACAATGGTGTTTGCGCCGGGGGCGACTCGTCCCACCACCGTCCTCCTGCCGTCGGCGTCGATCCACAGCACATCGGCCGGTTCTGGGGAGCGGTTGAAAAACTGCAGCCGAGGCTGCTGGGACAGGGCCTCCGCGGCCCGGACGGCGGGGCCGACCCAGGCTCCCGGGAACCACCCTCCCGGCAGAGAGCCCCAGAGCACCACCCCGATCGCCAAGCCAGTCATCCGGCAGGTGTTCATGGCAGGCTTTCTCCGCGAAAAGATGGCCCGAGGGAATCAATCGGAAAGGCCGCAGGCAGCGGCCGATACCACCGCGGCGATCCGCACCGCATCGTGGCAGGCATCTTCGCTGGCCCCCAGGTGCAGAAGACTTTTTTCGTGGTTCTGGATGCACAATTCACAGCCCGCCAGCGCTGCGCAGGCCAGGCTCATCAATTCGAAGTCGAGTTTGGTGGTCGTCGGCTGGATCATCCGGCTCATCCGCAGCCGAGGAGACCGGGCGTCGTAACTTTCCTTGCGGATCATGTGGCGGAAGCGGTAATAGACGGTATTCATCGCCATCAGTCCGGCGGCGGCGACGGCATCCGAGATCACCGCCGCAGCAGCCGTTCCCTGGCTCGTATGGATGTCAGACTCCATCGCCACAACGAGAGACCGGCAGCGGAGGAAGTGTGCTGCCGCAAGCGCGATTCCCAGACTCTGGGAGGGCACAAGGTTCTCGCCTGCGAGCACACTTGCGAGGTTGAGGCGGATGTCCTTGAGTTCATCCGGAAGCGTGTCGCGGAGGATGTCGAGGGCCGGGGTTGCGATTGACATGGATCGGTTCCGGGGGGAGCGCGGGCTCACTGGCCGTTGGGCAAATCATCCCAGACATTTTTTCACTGGGAACACCGCTGGGAAAAACCGCCTGTTTTTCCCAGCCCGGCGCACTTGCGACCAGCTCGTGCCACTCTTTTCCGGCAGTCTATCCGCAGCCTGCTGAGGCGGAAGATCTGCCGGGGGTCTCGTGAGTGGAACGCTGGTTGCAGCGGGGATTGTAGTCGTTCGTTGCTGCCGGGACGGCCCGGATGGTACGTTTTGCACGTTTGCCCGCAGCCCGCCCGCCGCAGCGTTCACCCGCTGCCCGCCCCCCTGCCCGGATCCCTCCATGCCCCGCCGCGACGACCTGCACACGATCCTCCTCATCGGCTCCGGGCCGATTGTCATCGGGCAGGCGTGCGAATTCGACTATTCCGGCACGCAGGCCTGCAAGGCCCTCCGCGAGGATGGCTATCGCGTGGTGCTGGTGAATTCGAATCCGGCCACGATCATGACCGATCCGAGCACGGCGGACCGGACGTACGTCGAACCGCTCACCTGGCAGATGCTCGAGAAAGTGATCGAGATCGAGAAGCCCGATGCGGTGCTGCCGACGCTCGGAGGCCAGACCGCCCTGAACCTCGCCATGGAACTCGACCGCCACGGTGTCCTCGCCCGCCATGGCGTGGAGATGATCGGCGCCAAGGTCGATGCCATCAAACGTGGTGAAGACCGGGAGATCTTCAAGGCGACGATGGGGAAGATCGGCCTCGAGACCTGCCGCGGCCGGATTGTCCGGTCATTGCCGGAGGCCCGCGAGGTGCTCTCCGAGATCGGCCTTCCGGCCGTCATCCGGCCCAGTTTCACCCTCGGCGGCTCCGGTTCCGGAGTGGCCTACAACCGCGACGAGTTCGACAGCCGGGTGCAGCGGGGGCTCGATCTCTCGCCGGTCGGGGAGGTGCTAGTCGAGGAATCGATCCTCGGCTGGAAAGAATTCGAAATGGAGGTCATGCGCGACGCCGACGACAACGCCGTCATCATCTGCTCCATCGAGAACCTCGATCCCTGCGGGGTCCACACCGGCGACTCGATCACCGTGGCGCCGGCCATGACGCTCACCGACCGCCAGTACCAGCGGATGCGCGACGCCAGTTTCGCCGTGATCCGCGCCATCGGGGTCGACACCGGCGGATCGAACATCCAGTTCGCCGTCCATCCCACCAACGGCCGGATGATCGTCATTGAGATGAACCCGCGGGTGAGCCGCTCCTCGGCGCTGGCCAGCAAGGCCACCGGCTTCCCGATTGCCAAGATTGCCGCCAAACTCGCCGTTGGTTGGCGGCTGCACGAACTGCCCAACGACATCACCCGCAAGACGCTGGCCTGCTTCGAGCCGTCGATTGATTACTGCGTGGTCAAGGTTCCCCGATTCGCCTTCGAGAAATTTCCGGAGGCGGACAGTCGGCTGACGACGCAGATGAAGAGCGTTGGGGAGACGATGGCCATCGGCAGGACCTTCAAGGAGGCCTTCCAGAAGGCACTCCGTGGACTTGAAGTGGGGGCCTTTGGACTGGGATGTGACGGCAAGGATCTGTGGGGCACCGCTGCCGAGCCCTCCCGTGACGACATCGTGGCCCGCATCTCCACCCCCGATCCGGAGAGAGTGTGGTATCTGCGGTATGCGTTCAAGGCCGGGATGACCGTGGAGGAGATCCACGAAGCCACGGCGATCGACCGCTGGTTCCTCGACCAGATCTCTCAGATCGTGGAATTAGAGTGTCTGCTCGAGTCGCAGGGGTCGCTCGCCGCCATCGACGACGGGTTACTGCGGATTGCGAAGCAGGCCGGCTTCTCCGACCGGCAGCTCTCGAAGCTCCTCGGTGCTGCCGAGATGGAGGTCCGGGCCGAGCGAAAACGCCGCGGCATCGTCGCCGCCTACAAGGCCGTCGACACCTGTGCCGCCGAGTTCGAGGCCCAGACCCCCTACTACTACTCCTCGTGGGAAGAGGAAGACGAAACGCGGCCCCGGACCCCCGGAAAGAAACGGGTCATGATCCTTGGCGGTGGGCCCAACCGCATCGGCCAGGGGATCGAATTCGACTACTGCTGCTGCCACGCCAGTTACGCCCTTCGCGAGATGGGCATCGAGAGCGTGATGGTCAACTCCAATCCGGAGACGGTGAGCACCGACTACGACACCAGCGACATGCTGTTCTTCGAGCCGCTCACCTGCGAGGACGTCCTCAACATCGCCGACCGTATCCAGCCCGACGGCGTGATTGTGCAGCTCGGTGGGCAGACGCCGCTGAACCTTGCCCGGGCTCTTGCCTCCGCCGGCCTGCCGATCATCGGCACCAGCGTCGATACCATCGAGCAGGCCGAGGACCGGGAGAAATTCAAGGCGCTGCTGGAGCGCCTCGACCTCAAGCAGCCTGCCAGCGGCATCGCCCGGACTCTGGAGCAGGCCCGCCGTGAGGTGCAGCGGATCGGCTACCCGTCGCTGGTGCGACCGAGTTTCGTCCTCGGTGGCCGGGCAATGGAGATCTGCTACGACAACACGCAGTTTGAACGGTACGTGGCCGAGGCGTTTGTTGTGGCGCAGGGCCAGCCGGTGCTCATCGATCGCTTCCTTGAGGACGCCATCGAGGTCGATGTCGATTGCATCTCCGACGGCCAGCGGGTGATCGTTGCCGGCGTCATGGAGCACATCGAGGAGGCTGGGGTGCACTCGGGCGACTCGGCCTGCTGCATCCCCCCCCACAGCCTGTCGGCGGAGATGGTCGAGGAGATCCGGACTGCCGCCATTGGCATGGCGCGGAGCCTGGGGGTGGTCGGTCTGATGAATGTTCAGTTCGCGGTCAAACGTGAAGACGGGCGGCCGACGCTGTATGTCATCGAGGTCAATCCCCGGGCCAGCCGGACCGTCCCCTTCGTGGCCAAGGCGACTGGCCTGGCGGTGGCCAAGGTGGCCGTCAAGGTGATGGCGGGGATGTCACTTGAAGAGCAGGGGGTGACCTCCGACCCCGTGCCATCGCATGTCAGTGTCAAGGAGAGCGTCTTTCCGTTTGTGAAGTTTGCCGGCGTCGACATTGTCCTGGGCCCGGAGATGCGTTCGACGGGCGAGGTGATGGGGGTCGCGGACCGGTTCTCCACGGCGTTCGCCAAGAGTCAACTCGCCGCCGGCATCCTCCTGCCGGAGAAGGGAACGATCTTCTTGAGCGTCGCCAGCCAGCAGGCCAAGGAACAGATGGTCGACTGCGCCCGCAGGCTCGTGGCGATGGGCTTCGAGTTGATTGCCACTTCCGGCACGGCCCGTGCGCTGGCTGCCGCCGGGATCCCGGTGGAGACGGTGAAGAAGCTTCAAGAGGGGCATCCGAACCTTCTCGACCATCTCATCGACGGCCGGGTGCACCTGATCTTCAACACCCCGCGCGGGAAGGGCGCCCGCACCGACGAGGGGCGGATCCGGGCGGCGAGCGTGCTCCATGGCGTGCCCTGTATCACCACGCTTCCCGCGGCCGAGGCCTGCGTCCGGGCGATGGAGGGGATGCGCACCGATCCCCTCACGGTGCAGGCGATTCAAGACCGGTTTCCGCCGCCCGGCTGATGCGGGCGGGGAGTGTGCCGGCCACGAGGCCTCAAGGGCCTGCAGTCGGGCATCGTCGGGCATCGTCGGGCATCTGGAGTGGCTCCGGGGCTTTCCCAGGCACACCCACTCCGCAGGGGGTGGGGTCGAGCCGCGGTGGTCTCAATGCTCACCGGCTCATCCGCGCTCCCGGCGTGACGAGATCGTTGAAGCGGTCGACTGGTTGGTGGGCCGCCCAGGCGATCCCGCGGAGGAGGAGGATCCGGAAGAGGGGATCGTCAAACGTCCAGCTGTAGTGGCCGGGGATGCTGACAAACACCCGCCCCTGCCCATGCTCCTTAACCCACATCTGCGGAGTTGCCATCCCCTCCTCGTCGCTCGTTGCCAGGAGCGTGACGCCGGCCGGATCGCCGGAGAGTTTCCAGTAACTTTCGTCGTGGAGTGAGAGTGATTCGAAGTTGCGGAGGATTGGATGCTCGCGGTTGTGCAGCGTGAGGTCGAGCGGGCCGTGCCGAAAGCCGATCGAGCCTCCGAGCGCTGCCAGCCCGATCCGCTGGGAGAAATCGACCGCCCGGTCGCGGCCGTCCACTGCCCAGTGAATGTAGACAGCGCCCCCGCCACGCTTCAAAAAGCCATCCATGGCCGCCGGCCGGCGGTCGGCAAAGCTGCCCCGCTGGAAGAAGACGAGGAGGTCGGCCGCAGCAACTTCCTCGGCGGAGGGAAATTCCCGCACGGCGGTCAGGCTCACATTCTCCGCTGCGGCGAGCAGTTGCAGCCACTTCTCCCGCCAGGCCGGATAATCGTGTTCCCCGGGGCCATGGTCTTTCTCGCCATCGATCAGCACGACGCGCAGCGGCGTGGGCGCCGTCACCGGCACGCTGCCCGCAAGCGCCGCTGCCACCTCACGCCGAGACCGCACCGGCGGTGCGTCGAGGGCCGATTCCAGCGGCATCGACGGCGGGGCTGTGAGGAGATAGGTGAGGAGGTCACGCGCTTGCTCCGGCGGCAGTTTGTCGAGGATCCCCTGCGGCATCACCGAGACCGCAGAGGGCTCGAGGAGATCGATCGCGGCCCGCTCGAGTTCCGTCCATTTCCCCTCGGCATCACCAAGCAGCAGTCTGCCTTCGCGCGTCTGCAGCACCCCCGTCAGTACCCGGCCGTCGTCGAGATGGACGACGTGCGTCGTGAAGTCGGGGTTGATCGCGAAACTGGGGTGGCGGATGTCGCGGGAGACGCTCGCCAGATCGCGGTGGATGAGGTTGCCGAGATCGGGCCCAACCGTGGCGCCGCCGCCGCTCACGGAATGACACTTTGAACAGCCAGCCACCTCCGAAAGGAAGACGCGCCGACCTCGCCCCCAGCTGCCGCCTTCGAGTTCAGCGATCCGCTGCGGCCCGGACTTCTCCCCTGGGCCGGAGGCATCGGCAGCCCAAGGAAGAACGAAGCGGTGGAGCTGGAGCGGACGCGGCGTGGAGTCTTCGGCGGTGTGGAAGGCGACGGTGAGCCGGGGCAGGCGGGCGCCGCCGGTGGCCAGCGCGAGCCGCAGGTCGACCGGCTCGCGGATGCCGGCTGGCGCGGTCAACGTGGCTGTCACGTTGCCATCAGGGTGGGCCACGGTCGTCACTTCGAGCGGCATCTTGGCGGCAGTCGCCGAGAGGTCGAATTCGCGGTCGGCGGTGAAAACGAGCGTCGCCGTCTCCGGGGGCCACTCGTGGTCGAGTCTGCTCCCCGGTTGGACGGCCGGGCGCAGGAGCTGCGAGAGATCGACGCGCGTTGCCAATTCGAGTTGGCCAGGCTGCGACAATGTTGCCCACATCTGGTCGTGGCCGGCGGAACCGGCCGTCAGCCGGCGGGCAACGGCGAGATCGAGATGGGGCAGCCATCCGGCTGGTGCGCCGGCCGGCAAGTCGGAACGGGCCGGAGTGTTGGGGGTGGCGAGCCAGTGCGACTGTACGCCGGCAGTGGAAAAATCGACGTCGATCCAAGGGTGCTGCCGGAGAGCGTCTGGACTCTCTTTGGTATCGGCGGCAGCCGGGCCGGGGGCGAACGGCATCGACACCGCCAGGTGCGTACGACTCGGGATCGGCTCGGTGCCGAGGATCACCGTTCGCCGGTCGGCAGTGAGCGCGGCGGAACTGACCGCGAGCCGGTGGCGGGGGGCGAGTTTTTGGGTTTGGACGACGGCGTAGGGGGGCTCCAGCGTCTCGAAGCGATCACCGGCGCGGACACATTCGCCATGGTCGACGGTGGTCCGCTCCGCAAGTCCCGAAAGAGCCGCGGGATCGAGCGGCCGATCGAAGGCAATGCGGATCTCCTGCGGAGTCTCTGCCCAGGTGGCCACCGGCCGCGGGGCCTCGAGGTGCTCGATCGAGATCCGGAACAACTTGCCGATACCGGCGGGGCCCGTGCCCCAATCGGGAGGACCGGAGTGGCAGGCGACGACGAGGTCGCCGTTCGGGGCTATGGCTGCATCGACGGTGAGCATCTGCAGGCAGGCGATGAGTTGGCTTGCCGCCACGTAGCCCGCGGGAGTATCCACCAGCGACGTCCGCCACAGTTTCCCACGTGACTCGCCGCAGACCAGCGCGTCATTGGCCCACCACGCCGGCCCAAACGGCTTTCCTGCCGACACGGCCAGATTAAAAACCATGCCGCAGGTCGATTGGTGCTGGGGGCCAAAGTCAAACGTCGATGGCTCGTCGATGATGCTGGGGTTATGCAGCGGGTGGCGCGGGGGGAAGCCGAAGTGGCGCATTCCGGTGACGTTCATCCGTGGCGCAGTGCCGTCGAGTCGAACATGAAGCAATTCATCGAGGGGATTGCCGTTGGCGAGCCAGGTCGCCCCTTCCTGTTCGGTGCAGAACAGGTCGCCACGGTCGTTGAAGGCCAAGGCGATCGGAAAGCGGACCCCGGTGCAGACTGGCTCGCGGTGCGTAAGATCGGCTGAGATCCGCTGGATCGTGCCACGTTCGTCGCGGACGTCGTAGGCCGCCTTGCCGTCAACGTCGAGGAGATAGGCGTTGGAGAAATCGGCGACGTCGAGGGCAAAGTAGAGGCTGCCGTCGGGGCCCATCGCCAGGCCCGTCGCATCGACGTTCTGCGCGATCTCTTTCCAGCCGCTGGCCACGACGCGCTCGTTGTCGATGATGTCATCGCCGTCGGTGTCGGTGAGCAGCGACACTTTTCCTTTCGAAGCCACGAACATCCCCTGGCCATGCGCGTAGCCGGGCGGCGTGAGGAGAAGACCGATCGGGCCACGGAGGTTGCCGGTGTTGTGGTAGGAGCGGGCGGCGGTGTCTTCGAGACCATCGCCGTCGGTGTCATGGAGCAAGTGGATGTCGCCGCCGTACCCCAGCGTGACCAGTGTCCCATCGGCACGGAAACGGACGTTGTTGACGTTGGGAAGCGCCACTGGAATCTCCCGGACCGCGAAGCCGGGTACGAGCATTTGGATCGCCGGCGGATCAGCGACGATTTCGAGGCTCGGGCCCCGTGTCGTCGCCAGGTCGAGCGTGGCCGGCAGGGCCGCGGCGAGCGCCGCAGACTTCTGGGTGAGGATGAGGCGGACGGTCGCCGCCTCTTCGAAGGTGAGCGCACGGTCGAAGAGCAGCACCTCGGCGATGTCCCCTTGGAGGCTTCCCCGGACCTGCTGCGCCCCGGGGCCGTTGGTGTAGTAGCGGGCGCCGAGCGTGATTTCGTCGAGCGAGATCAGTCCATTTTCAAAAGGCCGCGAGCCTTCCGGCGTGCCGTCAACAAGGAGGCGAACCTCCCCTGCAGCGGCATCGAGCACCACCTCGAAGACGTGCAGCAAGCCGAAGGGGGACGATGATGCGCGGAGGTCGCGGGCGCCGCCAAACCCCTTTCCTTCAACATTGATCTGCTCGAGGGAGCGGGTGGGGCCGGGGCCGAGATCGAGTGAGAGCCCCGATTCGTAGTCGCGTGCACCGGGGGCGTTGGTGGCAAAGAGACCGCGGAAGTCGCCGAGATTGGCATGGGGGGCGGCGACAACGAAGAGGGTGAGAGACTCGGCCTTCAGCCCGGTGGAGGTGAGGCGGAGGTGATCGTCGAGGCCGTCGAAGCGGAGGACCGATCCATTCCCCACTGTCACCGCGGTTGGCTGCGCCGCCGCATCACCTTGAACAAAGGCCCGCCCGGAGGTGGCCCGGTCAGCGAGGCTCGACACCGGTCCGGGAGCCGCATCGGCCAGGTCGAGGTGGAGGACGAGCCCCGGCGGAAGCTCGGCGGTGCGAACGGCCGCTGTCGGTCCGGCAAGCGATGCCCAAACCGCGATCAGGATGCTGGCGGTGCTGCGGAGAGGACAGGGCATGGTCAAGTTTCCCAGGGAGGTGCGGTCTTTACACTATTCAATTCCAGTTCCTCCCACCAAGTCAGCGTGACCATGACGCCTCATCCCGCCCCATCAGGTCCTGTTGTCGCCGCCGGTCTTTCCCCGGCCTGGCAGTCGATCATGCGTTTCGACGCACTGGTGCCAGGGAATGTCAATCGGGCCACCGAGATATGGCGTTGTGCCAGCGGCAAGGTGCTCAATGTCGCCGTGGCACTTCACTCCCTCGGGTGCGACTGCCGGGCGGTGACGGTGCTCGGTGGCGTGCCTGCTGCCGCGACGGCTGCGGAGTTTGTCAGTCTCGGAATCGATCTGATTGCCGTGCCGACGGATGCCGAGACAAGGACCTGTACGACGCTGCTGGACAGCGCCACTGGAAAGACGACCGAGCTGGTGCAGAACGCAGGCCCGGTGACGGCCGCCGAACTCGCCCGGTTCATCGAGGCCTATGCTGTTGCCGTGACCGATGCGTCGGTCGTCGTCCTTTCCGGATCGCTTCCTGCCGGCACCCCCTCGACGATCTACCGCGATCTGCTCGGAGTCACATCCTGTCCGGCGCTTCTCGATGCCCGTGGTCCGGAACTCCTCGCGGCGCTTCCCTGTCGGCCGTTGCTGGTGAAACCTAATCGGGAGGAACTGGCAAAGACGGTGGGGAGATCGCTTGAAAGCGAGGCCGATCTCCGCAGGGGCATGGAGGAGCTGCGGGAACTGGGGGCTGGATGGGTGCTGGTGACTGATGGCGCTCAGCCGGCGCTGGTGATCGATCCCCAGGGAAACTGGTTCCGATTCGTTCCGCCGTCGATCGAAAGAATCGTCAACCCAATCGGTTGTGGCGACTGTCTGGCGGCGGGGTTCGCCGTGCAGATCGCCCGCGGCAGCGAACCGCTTGAGGCGCTCCGCTTCGGCATGGCCTGCGCCGCTTTCAACTGCGGCACCCTTCTGGCAGGGCGGCTGGAGCGGCCGGCGGTGGAAACGCTTGTCAAAAGCGTGCGGATCGAACGGGCGTGAGCGCGAAGGGCCTCGGTGCGGGCTCCTGGTTAGGGGAGCTTTGAGATGCGGATCCGTCGGTATTCCAGTTGTCCCGAATCCCCTTCAAGGCCGATCGGACCGGTCTCGGGCACGGGCAATGCCATTTCCAGGATGTCGCCGTTGCAGCGGCAAAGTGCCTTGCCGTCGATGACCGTGATCACCAGCTCATTCCAGTCTTGCGGCTTGTAGTGCTTCAGTTCCTTGTAGGGCCCGGCGAGGAGGTAATCGCGGCACTGGAGCTGCGGCGCACGGATAAAGACGCCGCTGTCGGCCGTGGGGGTGGCGCGGAACTCGAGCTTGAGGAGGAAGTTGCCGGGGAAGTCTTTCGTCGTCCAGAGCTGTTCGCCGCGGCGCCCCTCCGGCGGCGTGGTGACGACGATCCGGCCATTGCGGGCGACGTAGCGTCCGTCGGGGCTGCTTGTTCGGCCGTCGAGATCGAGCTGTTTCCCAAGCGTCGGCTGATCGCGGTAGCCCCACCCGGAAAGATCACGGCCATTGAAGAGCATCTCGAAGCCGGCCTCGGGTTGAAAGTCGTCGGCCGGTGCGGGAACCAGTTCGAGCGTCTCGAGCACCGGCCGGATGGCGGCTGTCCATTTGGCGTAGCCGGCAGCGTTGGGATGGAGGAGATCGGGGAACTCCTCCGCCTTGGCATCACCGGTAGGATCGGCAAACAGTGTCCAGGTGTCGATAAGGCGGACGCGCGAGTCCCCTTTCACGGCCTCGGCGACGAGGGCATTGAGCTGCTTGATCTGCTCCGCCGGCCGCTTCTTGTCGGCGGCACTGGGAAAGACCTGGCAGACGATGATCGGCGTCCGTGGGTTTTTTGCTTCGATGGCCGCGATGATCGCCTTCACGTTGGCGGCAATCGTCTCGGGCTCTGCCCCCTCCTCGAGGTCGTTGGTGCCCATGAGCATGACGACGCCTGATGGTTCGAGGGCGAGGACGTCATCGGCCAGTCGCAGAAGCATGCCGCGGGTCGTGTCGCCGCTGATGCCGCGGTTGGCGAGCTTCGCGCCCGGAAAGACGTGGTGGAAATCGTCTCCAAAACCCTGGGTGATCGAGTCGCCGAGGAACACCAGCGCCCGCTTGTCGGCGGCCTTCTTCCCGGCCCACTCGCTGCGGCGCTGCTTCCAGAGATCCTTAAACCAGTCGTAGCGGCGGATCGGCCCGACGCCGGGGAGGCCATCGTCAGAGTCGGGGATCGCAAACGCCGCCGGCTCGTCGCCGCGGGCCGCAGGGCAGGGCAGGGGGCCGGCGAGGAGCGCGGCGACGGTGCCCGAGAGGAGGAGGATCCGGGCCACGGCGGGAAAGAGTGTGTATTTCATGGGCACTATCATGCCTGCTCGCCGCCATGACGGGCAACCGTGAGCACAAAATGTCTCCTTATCCGGCCAGAAAGCACAGGTCATCACAGGGGCTGGGGGCGACCATCTCTTGCGGTGGAATCTTGCGGTGGAAGTGTCTGCGAAAGGGTGAATCGCCAGGGATACGTGGGCCAAGGGGGCCCCACCGTCGGCTTTGAAGTGCGACTCAAGTGATGTCAGGACGGCGGGGTTCGTCGTGGCGGCAGGGTACAACAGCGGGGTTGCCACGACGTCCTCCGAGTTTCCGCTGATGCCCCCATCCCTGTTTCCCCCTGTTTCCCACACTCCCCGCCCGCTGCCCGCCCCGGTGGCCGACGAACCGGCCCGGATGACTGCCCGGACGCTGGAAGGGCTCGAGTGGGTGCTGGCTCGGGAATTGGAAGCCATCGGAGCCACCGATCTGCGGATCGGACGGCGGACAATCGAATTCTCTGTGCCGGAGGGCCGCGAAAAGGAAACGCTCTACCGGGCGGTGCTCGAGAGCCGAACGGCGATCCGCATCCTGGAGCCCCTCGGCAGGTTCCGGGTGGAGAGCCCCGAGTCACTCTACGCCGCGATGGAGCAGATCGACTGGCGCGAGCAACTCAAAGTATCCGACACGCTCCGTGTCGATGCCGCCATCCACAATACCTTCCTCAACCATTCGCTCTACGCGGCGCAGATCGTCAAGGACGCGGTCGTCGACCAACTCCGCACCCCCAGCGGCAAGCGGCCGAACGTGCAACTCCGCGGCGCCACCCTCCGCTTGGCGCTGCATCTGGTTGGTGACACGGCGACGATCTTCCGCGATGCCGCCGGCAATTCGCTCCACCAGCGCGGCTGGCGCATGGGGGAGGTTGACGCCCCTCTCTCCGAGGTGCTCGCGGCCGGCATCCTCGCCATCGCCGGCTGGACACCGGGCGAGCCGCTCCTCGATCCGATGTGCGGCTCGGGAACGTTTGTCGTTGAGGCGGCGACGATCGCTGCAGGAATGGCACCGGGTCTGTGGCGGGCACGCCGCAAGGGGCACGGCTTTTTCAGGTTTCGCGACTGCGACCGCGATCTCGCCGGCCGGTTGGTGGAGGAACTCGAAGCCCGCGTCACCACCCCCCAGGGAAGTTTTCAGGCCAGCGATCTCGACGCCAAAGCCGTCGAGGCGACGCGGCTGTGTGCCGAATCGGCCGGTGTCATCGCGGCGCTAACCATTGAACAAAAACACTTCGAGCAGGCGATGCCGGCAGCCGAACACGGCTTCGTCGTCACCAATCCACCCTACGGCGAACGGCTCGCGCTGCAGCGGGCCGGGGCGCTCTTCCGCCGCATCGGCGACTGGCTCGTGCAGCGCTGCGGCGGCTGGAGGGCGGCGGTCCTCGCTCCCGACACCGAGGCAGCAGGCTTCCTCGGTCTCCGGCCAACCTACCGCGTGCCACTTCCCAACGGCCCGATTGCCTGCCGGCTGTTGGAGGTCGAGATCCGGGCCCGCGCTGCGGCACCACCAGCAGTTCCCCCAGCCAATCCGCCACAGACCCCCGCAGAGACTCCTCTGGCCTCCTCCGAGACTCCTCTGGTCGCCGGTTCGGCCTCCGCGCAAGTCTTACCGCGCGAGCTCTCTTCGCCTGATCGCGCCGCACCGGTTTCCTCCTCTGCCGAACCGCAACGGCAGGCTGACGCGGGACAGGAATGCGAACCCAATGACGATGCCACCCCCAAGTTCGCCGATCATTCCTCAGTATCACCACCATTTCCGCCGGTGGTCTTCCCGTCTGGTGTGGCCCTTGAGGCTGCCGAAATGCTGTTCCCCACAGGGCTTGCTCCGGCCCGTGTCGAGCCCCCCCCGATCGTTCCACACCGCGGATCGGTGCGGACTGTCGACGACCAGATCGGCGACTTCCGCCGTCGGCTCGCCAAGCGCTTCAAGCATCTTGCCAAGTGGGCGAGGCGCGTCGGCACCGATGCCTTCCGGATCTACGACCGCGACATCCCCGAGGTGCCGCTGGTCATCGACTGGTATGCCGGCTGGCTCCATGCCGCCGAATACGAGCGGCCGCACGACCGCACGGAGATCGAGCACGAGGTCTGGCTCGACCGGATGATCGAGGCGGCTGCCGCGGAACTCGGCGTCCCCCACGACCGGACGTTCATGAAACTCAGACGTCGGCAGCGCGAGGGAGGGCAGTACGAGAAGGTGGACAAGCGTCAGGCGCTGCTTGATGTGCAGGAGGGGGGGCTTGCGTTCCAGGTCAACCTCTCCGATTACCTCGACACCGGATTGTTCCTCGACCATCGCCTCACGCGGGGGATGGTGAGGGCCGAGGCCGCGGGGAAGCGGATGCTCAACCTCTTCTGCTACACGGGCAGTTTTTCGGTCTACGCGGCGGCCGGCGGCGCCACCGAGACGGTCAGTGTCGACCTCTCCAACACCTACCTCGATTGGACGCGCACCAACCTCTCGCTCAACGGTTTCACCGATGCCGACCGCCACCGGATTGTCCGCGACGACGCGCGGGCCTTTCTCGAGCACCGGGCCCGACGCGGCGAGCCGCGTTTTGATCTGGTGGTGGTCGACCCTCCCACGTTCTCTCGCTCAGCCCGCAGCGAGAACCCCTGGGATGTGGAACGCGACCATCCCGAACTCCTCGCCTTGGTAGCCCGCAATCTCATCCCAGGCGGCATTGTCTACTTCTCCACTAATTTCCGTCGCTTCCACTTCGCGGAGCAAACACTCGCCGCCGACTACTCCCTCCGCGAGATCAGCAATCGCACGATTCCCGAGGATTTCCGCAATGAACGGATCCACCGGGCCTGGCGGATGGTGCGTCATTAAGCCCTACTGGCAGCCTCGGACGGCGGCCGGCCGGGACGGGGGCGTGTTGCGGCCGGAAAACCTCGGTTCTACATTCCTCCTATGGCATCTTCCTCTCGCTTATCGCGCTGGCTTCTTCTCCCCGTGCTGGGGATGTTCGTGGTCACGGCCTGCCGGCCTGCCGATCCGGACCTCGTAAAGATTGTCAGCAGCCTGCCCCGCACGGGCTCGGCGAAGCACCAGTCCGACACGCTCGTTCGTGGGATTCGGATGGCGATTGAGGAGGCTGAGGGGAGAGTGGGGCCGTTCCGCGTGGAATACCTCGACCTCGACGACTCCACCGCTGCCGCTGGCCAGTGGACCAGCGAGGCAGAGGCCGCCAACGCCCGCCGTGCGCTGCAGGATCCCGATGTCTGTGCCTACATCGGCACGTTCAATTCCGGAGCGGCCAAGGTGTCGATGCCGATCCTCAATCTCGGCGACTTGCTCATGGTCTCACCGGCCAACACCGCCGTCGGTCTCACCAAGCCTGGGATGGGCACGCCTGGCGAACCGGAGGTCTACCGTCCCACCGGCCGTCGGAACTACGCCCGTGTCGTTCCTGCCGACGACCTTCAAGGGCCGATGGCTGCCGACTGGGCTGTCCGCCGCGGCGTGAAGAAGGTCTACATCCTTGACGACAACGAGGTGTATGGCAAAGGAATCGCTGATCTCTTCGACGAGCGTTGTCGGGAGTTGGGGGTGGAGGTCCTCGGGCACGACTCGATCGACGCCAAGGCGCAGGAATTTAAGTCGCTGATGGCGAGCGTCAAGGCGACGAAGCCTGATCTTGTCTACTTCGGTGGCACGACACAGAGCAAAGGGGGGCAACTCGCCAAGGACATGACCGCCGCCGGTGTGGGAGCGATCCTCATGGTGCCTGACGGCTGCATGGAGCAGGTGTTCATCGATTCCGCCGGCGCGGCAAACCTCGAGGGGCGCTGCTTTGTGACCTTCGGTGGCCTGCCGCCGGCAAAACTGACCGGCAAGGGAGGGGAGTTCGTGCAACGCTACCGGGAGAAACATGGTGAGCTCCCCGAGGCCTACGCGGTGTATGGCTACGAAGCAGCGCGCGTGGCATTGCATGCCATCGCGACCGCCGGTAGCAAGGACCGCCGTGCGATCACCGATGCAGCGCTTGGGATCCGCGACTTCGACGGTGCTCTTGGACACTGGGGCTTCGACGAGAACGGCGACACCACGATGCGGACGCTGACGGTGAACATCGTGCGGAATGGCAAATTCGAGTTTGAGGAGGTCCTGCACGAGGCCGATCTGGTGGCCGAACCGGCTGCTTCCGCGGGGGCGACGCCGGCTCCCTGATCCCGCACCATCTTTCCCGAACCCGCAGGTCCCGCGCGTGTCAGCTCAGTTTTTTCTCCAGCAGTGCCTTATCGGGCTCACCAACGGTGCCCTGATCGCGCTGGTAGCGCTGGGCTACACGATGGTCTACGGCATTATCGGCCTGATCAATTTCGCTCACGGCGACCTGATCATGCTCGGGGCCTGTCTGGCGCTGTCGATAGTCGGCGCCCTCGGCCTGGCCGCCGTCGATCCCGCAGTCACGTGGGTGGCGATCGCCGGACTGGTGCTCGTTTGCGGACTGGCTTGCGGATCGCTGAATGTGGCGGTCGACCGGATTGTCTACAAACCGCTCCGCAACGCCCCGAAACTCGCGCCGCTGGTGTCGGCGATTGGAGTCTCGTTTATCTTCATGAACATCGGCTTGTTCTGGCTTGGATCGGCCGACAGGTCGTTTCCGGAACTCCTCCCTTCGGACAACGTTCTTCCCGACGACTGGGGGCTGCAGTTCACCCAGAAGGATCGCTTGGTGGTGCTGATTGTGGTGCCGTTGATGGTGGCCCTCTCGATCCTCGTCCGGTGGACGAAACTGGGGAAGGCGATGCGGGCGGTGTCGCAGGACCCGACCGCGGCGGCGCTGGTCGGTGTCGATGTCGACAGAGTGATCGCTGCCACGTTCTTCATCGGCGGGTTTCTCGGTGGTGCCGCCAGCGTGGTCTACAGCCTCTACATCAACACCATCGGTTTCCAGATGGGATTCCAGAACGGACTCTATGCGTTCACCGCGGCCGTTCTGGGGGGGATCGGGAGTATTCCCGGCGCCGTCCTCGGCGGTGTGGTGATCGGATTGGTGCGGGCGCTGGCCAGTGCCTACGTCGGCGAGCGCTGGACGGGGGCGATCGTATTCGCCATCCTGATCGTGATCCTCGTCTTCCGCCCCGAGGGACTTCTCGGCAGGCGGGTCAGGGAGAAGGTGTGACGTGGTAGGAGGCAGTCTTCCAGCATCGACCCCACGTCCGGGCGGAGCCGTTGCGGTCCCGCTCGAATCATCAGGGCCGTGGTCGTTCCTGGCCCAAAGGTGGGAATGGGTGACGCTGGCGGTGCTGGCGGTCGCCCCGCTGTGTCTGCCGGCGCTCGGAGGCGCCCTCGGCGGCCAGGTGACGACCCTCTTCATTTACTGCATCCTCGCGCTCGGCCTCAATGTGATGGTCGGATACACGGGGCTGGTGCATCTGGGCATCGCCTCGTTTTTCGGAATCGGTGCCTATCTGTTGGCGATTCTCACAGTGCCGATGTACCCCTTCCAGATTGGGTTTCTGCCCGCCACGGCGGTCGCGGTGCTGGCAACTGCGGGAATTGGGCTGGCGCTGGGGGCGCCGACGCTGCGGTTGCGGGGCGACTATCTGGCGATCGTGACCCTCGGCTTCGGCGAAGTGGCGAAGGTCACGCTGCGAAACCTGGAACAGATCACCGGCGGCATGAAGGGACTCAATCCCGTTCCACCTCCCGGCGCTGGAGTGACGATCGGCGGACTCGATCTTGGCAAGGAGTTCGCCATCGACCCACGCTGGTTCTATTATCTGGCGCTGGCGTCGTTGGCCGGGGTGGTGCTGTTGATGCGGCGCTTAGAGGGATCGCGTCTGGGGCGGGCGCTGGTGGCGGTGCGCGAGGATGAACTCGCCGCGCAGGCGATGGGGATCTCGGCTACAAAAGTGAAACTCTCGGCGTTCGCCATGTCGTCGGCGGTGGCGGGATTGGCCGGATGTCTGTACGCGGCGAGCCTTTCCACGACCGCCGACCCCAATGCCTATGACTTCAACCGTTCGATCATGGTCTTGTGTGCCGTGATCCTCGGCGGACTGGGGAGCATTCCTGGCACGCTGCTCGGCGTGGCGATCCTCGTGGGCTTTGACACCGTGCTGGCGCCCTGGGCCGATTCCTGGATCCAGCAATGGAACATCAACCCGACCGGATCGAGCCTGCTGTCGTTTAGCGGTTGGCGGCTGGCGATCTTCGGGCTGGCGCTGGTGCTCGTGATGCGGTACCGGCCCGCAGGGTTGATCCCGTCGCGGCGGATGGCCGCCGAACTCCACGACGCGCCGGAGGGACACTGATGGCCGACGCCCGTAGAGACAGTGCAGCCAATCCAGCGGCACGGAATCAGTCCGGGAAGAAGGCGGCCTCCGCCTCGTCGTCGCCGCTGCTCGACTTGGAGGGGATCACCGTCCGCTTCGGTGGCCTAGTGGCGGTATCGGATCTCGAACTCGACGTGGAGGAGGGGAGCATCGTCTCCCTCATCGGTCCCAACGGAGCAGGGAAGACCACCGCCTTCAATTGCGTCAGCGGCATCTATTCCCCGACGTCGGGCTCGGTGCGATTCCGGGGAAAACGACTGGAGCGGGCCTTCACTCCGGGCACGATCCTCAAGGCCCTCGCTGTCGGCCTGCTCACCGGCCTGCTGTTCGCTGCGGCGGCAGTCGATCTCGATCGGCTGTGGATGGCGGTGGTGAAACGGGGAATGATCACCGGAGAACCATTCACCGCCTCTGGGGCGATGGAGCGGCTCCGCGGCTACTTCCGCGCCGAACTGGCGATCGACCAAATGGCGGGAAAGTGGCGGGTGGTGAGTGCCGACGGCAGCGATGTGTTGGCGATCAAACGCGATCTGGCTTTGGCGCGGCTGGTGCGCGACGGCCTCCAGGCAAAGGTCACCGCGTGGCGGACCGGTCCTGGTACCGTCCCCGATGCCAGTGATCTGGCGACGACGGGCGACGCGGCCGCAGCTTCGGTGGTCCTCCCGCCAGTCAAGGACGAAGTGCTCGACCGGCTCGCCGCAGGAAAGAGCCGGATCCGCTTCCGTGGTTGGGCAGGGTTGTTTGCCGGCATGCTCTTGGGCACCACCGGCACGTTGGCCGTCTGGCAGCGTGGAAGACGCTCGCCGCACGTTGTCGCCCGGGCCGGGATCTCGCGGACATTCCAGAACATCCGCCTCTTCTCCAACATGAGCGTGTTGGAGAATGTCCTCGTGGGGCTCGACAGGACGATCCCCGGAGGTGTCCTGGCGATGCTCCTGCGGACGCCGGCGAACCGCCGGGGGGAGGCGGAGGCCAAGCGGAGGGCGCTTGCGGCCCTCGACTTCGTCGGCCTCTCTGGCAACGCCAACCGGATCGCCGGGCAACTGCCCTACGGCGACCAACGCAGGCTGGAGATCGCCAGGGCGCTGGCCACCGGCGCACAATTGCTCCTTCTCGATGAACCGGCGGCGGGAATGAACCCCAGCGAGACCGGCGATCTAGCCGGTTTGATCGAGCGGATTCGCGCGTCGGGCGTGACGGTGCTCCTTATCGAACACCACATGAACGTGGTCATGCGGGTCAGCGACCGGGTGGCGGTCCTCGACCACGGAACGAAGATTGCCGAGGGGACACCGGCCGAAGTACGCCGGGACGAGAAGGTGATCGAGGCCTACCTGGGGGGCGAGGCCTGAAGGCCCACCATCTTGCGATGCCGATGCTCGAAGTACGGGATCTCGAAGCTGGCTACGGCCCCATCCGGGCGCTCGACGGAGTGTCGATCGAGATCGGCGAGGGGGAGACGGTGGCGATCATCGGCGCCAACGGCGCTGGCAAGACGACGCTGCTGATGGCAATCTCCGGCGTCGTGCCCACGCGACGGGGTTCGGTGACCTTCCGCGGTCAACCGCTCACCGGACTCCCCACGCATGCGATCGCCAAACTTGGCGTCGGCCACGCTCCCGAGGGGAGGCGGATTTTCCCGCGGCTCTCGGTACGCGAAAACCTCCAACTCGGTGGTTTCACGCAGACCAACCGGGCGGCGGTGGCCCGCGACATCGACGAGGCCTGCGCGATATTCCCGGTGCTCGGTGAGCGGATGAGTCAGATGGGGGGCACGCTCTCTGGCGGCGAACAGCAGATGCTGGCGCTTGCCCGGGCCCTCGTTGGCCGGCCGAAGCTCCTCCTCCTTGACGAGCCTTCGCTGGGCCTTGCACCCCTGATCGTGCAGAAGATCTTTGAGGTCATCGGCAGTCTCTCCAAGCGGGGAATCGCCGTGGTGCTCGTTGAACAGAACGCCCGTGCGGCGCTCAAACTTGCCGACCGCGGCTATGTGCTTGAGACCGGCCGGATTACGCTCTCGGGCTCCGGAAAGGAGCTCTCTGGCGACCGCCGTGTCCGGGAGGCCTACCTCGGCGAGGGCTGAGTGGCCCGTCGATCGAGGTCCGATCAGCCGTACCATTCCCGCGGCAGACGGACCGATCGCTTCTGCGGCACATTGTCGCGGTCGAGTGGATGGGGAAAATCGCTCCGCGGTCGCATCGACAAGCAGCGGTCCTTCCGCAGGAAGGTGGCCTCGAGGAGCGGCGGCACACGCAGTCCTCCGATGTTAATAATCCCGGCGTAGTTGTTGGGATGGAGGTGGACCGGGACGAAGTCGACCCGGAGCTTATCCAGGGCCTCGCCGATGCGGCGGCAGACGAAGGGCTGGCCGATCCCATCGAGGTGGTGGAATTCGATGACCAGGATCCGGAAGCGGCGCAACAGCGCCGAGTCGGCGTTGTCGATGACGCTGTATTCCGCCCCTTCGATGTCCATCTGAAGGAGCAGGTCGCCCGAGTCTCCGGCGACATGACGCCCCACCCAACTGCCGAGCGTCGTCGTCCCGTCGGCATCGAAGGCGCCGAGGAACAGCGGTTCGAAACTCACGTGGGTACAGCCCGAAGGCGGTGCCGCGACGGAGCGGTCGGCGAGATGAGAGCCGATCCCGCGCCCAGCAATCGCATTCTCGAATGTCGCCTGCCGGTCGACACCGGGGGAGAAGCAGGCGGCGACGCCGTCGAGATCGTCGGGGACAAGATACCCGCCGTCGCCGTCGCTGCCGATCCGCACAAGCCTCCGCCCGGCGTCGATCGGACGAAAGAGGTTGACCACGCGGCGCATGTCGGCCATCGGCGTCCGTTTCGAGGCAAAATAGCCGAGTCTGGCGGCAGTGGCGGCGACGACGGTGCGGATCGGACTTCCCATCAGCGGTATTCCGGGAGTGGTTTGCCCAGGGACAGAGAGCGAATGGTCACAGGCTGTCAGCCGGCCGACATGGTTGGTGCCCCGTCAGGACGGTTTCCCGGCGACGAGGTCGAGGATCGCGGCGCCAAAGTCGGCCAGCCGCTTCTCGCCGATTCCCTTCACCCGCAAAAGCGCCGCCGGGCTGGTCGGCTTATCGCGGGCGATGCCACGCAGTGCTTTGTCGTCGAGGATCGTCCAGGCGGGCTTGCCGCGGGCCTCAGCCACCCGCCGCCGCCACGACCGGAGACGCTCGAAGAGGTCGCGGTCGACCCCCTTCCAGTCGTCGATGTCGGCCTGCGCCGTCTTTGTTTTCCCAGTCCTCGGCTCCAGCAGCACCACCGGCCGTGTGCCGCGGAGCACTTCCCATGAGAGGGCGTTGAGCATTACCACGGGGCGGTCACCTTCGCTGCGCGCGAGTAATCCTTGGTCGAGCAGTTGGTGGACGAGATTCTCAGTCGTCCGCTGATCGAGCGCGGCGAGCAACCCGAACGTAGAGAGTTTGTGGTGGCCGTGCCGCTGGATGCCATCGGACTTCGCCCCGCGGAGCACCTCGCAGATGTGGCGGACGCCGAAACGCTCGCCAACCCGCGCCACGCAGGAGATCAGTTTTTGGGCCGTGATGGTGGAATCGGGCAGGCTCTCGGTTTCCCCCAGGCAGACATCGCATTCGCCGCATGGCTCGGGGCCGTAGGCCTGCCCGAAATACTCCGAGAGTGCCGCATGCCGGCAGCGGGCGGCTTGGGCGTACCGCCGCATGGCGTGGAGGTGCTCGAGTTGTCCGGCGATCAACTGCTCCTGCTCATCGGAGTCGAGATCGCTCTCGGTAGCGCTCTTCCGCACCAGCGACTCCCAGCTGAAGACGTCTGCCGATGAATAGAGGAGGACGCACTCGGCTGCCAGCCCGTCACGACCGGCGCGGCCGGTTTCCTGCTGGTAGGCCTCGAGGCTCTTGGGGAGCGAGGTGTGCAACACGAGGCGGACATCGGAGCGATCGATTCCCATCCCGAAGGCCACCGTCGCCACCACGACGTCGATCGTCTCGCGGGCGAAGGCCTCCTGCGTCCGCCGCCGCACCGTGGGCTCGAGGCCGGCATGGTACGGCTTGGCGAGGATTCCCTCGGCCGCGAGCCGGGCAGCGAGTTGCTCGGTCTCCTTTCGCGAGATGCAGTAGACGATCGAGGCTTCACCGCGGTGGCGGCCGAGAGTCGTGAGCGTCTGCGTAATCCGGTCGGTGCGCGGCACCACCCGGTAGCAGAGGTTCGGCCGGTCGAACGTCCCCAGGAGCATCCGCGGCGAACGGAGATCGAGCTGTTGGGCGATGTCGGCCCGAACCCGTGGGGTGGCTGTGGCGGTGAACGCGTGGATGCTCGCCGCTGGGAAGCGGTCGCGGAGCATCGCCAGTTGCCGGTATTCCGGGCGGAAGTCGTGCCCCCAGTGACTGATGCAGTGCGCCTCGTCGATCGCGAACCGCTTCACGCCGACGCGGGCGAGGAGGTCGAGGAGGCCCGTATTGACCAACCGCTCCGGTGCCGTGAACAACAGGCGCAGTTCCCCGGCCGCCAGTCGATCGCGGACACTCGAACGTTCCTCCGGCGTCAATTGCGAGTGGAGGGCGGCTGCCGGATAGCCGATCGCCTCCAGGGAATCGACCTGGTCCTTCATCAGCGCCACCAGCGGCGAAATAACGACATCGGTGGTCTCGCCGACCAGTGGCGGTAACTGGTAGCAGAGGCTCTTGCCTCCACCGGTGGGCATGACGACGACGGAATCCTGCCCATCGAGGGCGGCGGCGATCGCCTCCGCCTGGAGCGGACGGAGGGTCTCGAAGCCCCACCAGCGCGAGAGGATCGCGGCAATCCGCGGGTCGGCGGCGGCGGGAGGTGGATCGGTCGGTGGGGGGACTGCCTGCCCTGGCACTGATGACACCTGCTCTGGAATGGTCGGAGAGGCAGGATACCACGGCTTCCCTGGAGAAGCCTCAGGGTGGTTCCGCAGCCGCCGCGGCCCCAGGGTGGCTCCTGCCGGGTACACTTTTCCCATGCTGTGGATCGCCTGGAAAATGCTGATCGGCAACCGCGCGAAGTACCTCGGTATTGTCTTCGGGGTGGCGTTTGCGGCCCTCCTCATCGCCCAGCAGGCTTCGATTTTTTGCGGGCTGATGTCGCTGACAGTCAGCCAGATTCTCGACATCGAGGGAGCGGGTATCTGGGTGATGGACCGCAATGTCCGCTATGTCGACGACATCAAGCCACTGCCCGACACCGACCTGTACCGCGTCAAGGGGGTGCCCGGTGTCGACTGGGCGGTGCGGCTCTACAAGGGAATCGCGCGGGCCCGGGTCGATGAGGGGAGTTACGAACAGGTCATTCTCCTCGGCCTCGACGATGCCACGCTGGTCGGCGCCCCGACCCACATGGTCCACGGCAGCATCGCCGACTTGCGGTCCCCCGACGCGGTGATCATGGACGTCGCCGGACACAAGCGGATGTGGCCGGGCGAGCCGTACCGTGCCGGAAGGGTGTTTGAGATGAACGACCGCCGGGCGGTGATCGTGGGCCTCACGCAGACGCGGCGGACATTTCAGAGTTTTCCTGTGATCTACACCCGCTACAGCCAAGCTGTGCGGTATGCCCCTGCCGAGCGGAAGGTGCTGTCGTTTGTCCTGGCCGACGCCCTACCGAACGAGAGCCCTGGGACGGTCGCCGCCCGCATCGAGGCCCAGACCGGGTTGCTGGCGATCACCCGCCAGGATTTCCTCCGCAAGACAATCCGCTACTACCTGCTGCAGACCGGTATCCCAGTCAATTTCGCGGTCACGGTGCTGCTGGGATTCCTGGTGGGAACGGCGATCGCCGGGCAGACCTTCTACCTCTTTATCGTGGAGAACATCCGTCAGTTCGGGGCCCTCAAGGCGATGGGGACTGGCAACGGGACGATCCTCCTGATGGTCCTCGCTCAGGCGCTGCAGGTGGGGGTCGTGGGCTTCGGGATCGGTGTCGGAATGGCGGCCCTCTTCGGCTGGAGCATTCAGGGATTCTCAAAACTCGCCTTCTTCATGCCCTGGCAGGTGATCGTGATCACGGCCGCGGCGGTGTTCCTCATCGTCCTGCTGGCGAGTCTGCTGTCGATCCGCCGGGTATTGGTGGTCGATCCGGCGATTGTTTTCCGGGGCTAAATTCGAGCACGCTATGGATAGACTGCGTGCCACGGCCGCTCGATGCGGTCGCCAGTGGGTAGGACTCGAGAAGCTCGGTGGTGTTCCCAGTGGTGTTCCCGGCGAAAAAAGTTCAGGAACGACTTTTCCCACCGGCGGCCACAGACAGTTGATCGTTTTTCGTGGCCTGGCCACGGCGGATCGGCCATCCCCATGACGACGCCCCCCGACACCGATCAGTTCCTTTCCGCCGAGTCGGCGGCCGCGATGGCAGTCCGTGTCCGTGGGGTCACCAAGGAATTCGGCGCAGGGGACGCCATCGCCCGGGTGCTGCGCGGCGTCGATCTCGACATTCCCTACGGCGAATTGCTGATGCTCGTCGGCCCGAGCGGTTGCGGCAAGACGACGCTCGTCTCGATCATTGCCGGTACCCTCGGCCCCTCAGCCGGTGAGGTGACGGTGCTGGGGCGCGACCTTGTTGCCATGGGCCACGCTGCCAAGGTACGGTTCCGCCGCGAGCACGTCGGCTTCATCTTCCAGTCGTTCAACCTCCTCCCGGCGCTGACCTCCGTTGAGAACGCCGCGGTACCACTGGTGATTGCGGGATGGCGGCGGAGGAAGGCTCTCGAGGTGGCGGCGGACCTTCTCGACCAGCTCGGCCTCGGAGACCGTCTCACGCACCTGCCGGGTGAACTCTCCGGAGGGCAGCAGCAGCGGGTGGCGATCGCCCGGGCACTGGTTCACGACCCGAAGTTGCTGGTCTGCGACGAGCCGACCAGTGCCCTGGATGCCGAGAACGGCCGGATCACGATGGAACTGATCTCGAGGATCGCCGTGCAGCGGGACCGGGCCGTGATCGTCGTGACCCACGATTCCCGCGTCTATGCCCACGCCGACCGGATCGCCTCGATGGAGGATGGGAGAATCGAATCGGTGGCAGTTGGTCCCCGAAAACAGAGCGGAACCGGGGCGTGAGGGGGAGGGGACAGTGGACAGCGGCCAAGCCCTTGATTGGTACAGCCGTCGCGCAATTCGTACGATAGTTCCTATGGCCACAGCCCCCACCGACAGCCCGTCCCCCTCCTCCGATCGTGCTTCCAGGCAGCATCGTCTTGAGCGGCCGCGGAGCGTGGCCGACATCCTCACCCAATTTGTCCTGCCGCTGATCGGGCTCTGTCTGCTCGGCTTCGCCGGCTGGTACGTCTGGAATACCCGTCCGAAATCGGAGACCACACCGCCACCGCTCATCCCCTCCCGGAGTCCGTTCGCGCGGACACTCGCCGGTTCTGGGGTCGTCGAGGCCCAGTCGGAGAACATTGCCGTCGGGTCGCCAACTCCGGGGGTGGTGGTGGAGGTGCTGGTGACGGTGGGAGACTCCGTGACTGCCGGGGCACCGCTTTTTCGTCTCGACGACCGGGAACTCCGCGGAGAACTCGCTGTCAGGAAGGCCATGGCATCGCAAGCCAGAAGCGAGTTGATCCGGCTGGAGGCCGAGCCGCGGCAGGAGAAGATCCCGCCACTGGTGGCAGGGCTCAATGAAGCCCGTGCCGCACTTCTCACCGCGGCCGATGGCCGTCGCCGTGGGGAAGAGACATTTTCCCAGAAGGCGACCACCGAGCAGGATCTGATCGCCAAACGCGACGCCGAGGCCTATGCGCAGGCTGCCGTCGACAAGGCCCAGGCGGAACTCAATCTCGCCGAGGCAGGATCATGGGAGTATGACCGCGATGTGTCGCGGGCCGCGGTCTCTCGGGCCGAGGCCGAAGTCCAGAAGATGGAGAGCGACATCGACCGCTTGACGATCAGCGCGCTTACATCCGGGAAGGTTCTCCAGGTCAACATCCGGCCCGGCGAGTTCGTCGGTGCCCCGCCAGGGCAGCCGCTGGTCCTCTTGGGGGACGTCGATCGCCTCCACATTCGCGTCGACATCGACGAGTTTGAGATCAGCCGTTTCGATCCCGCTGCTGTGGCCAGTGCCAGCCCCAGAGGGGGCCTGCAGGTGGCGATCCCGCTGTCGTTCGTCCGCGTCGAACCGTTTGTTGTCCCCAAGAAATCGCTCTCCGGCGACAACACTGAGCGGGTCGATACCCGGGTGCTGCAAGTGATCTACGCCTGCCAGCCGCAGGTCCAGACGCCGCTGTTCGTCGGCCAGCAAGTCGATGTGTTCATCGAGGCCCCTGCAACGCCCCCCAACCCACCGGCTGCTGGGGTGGATCGTGTGAAGTGATCGTTTTTTTTGGCTACCTGACCGTCGCTGCGGGGCTCCAGACGACCATCTGCAGGAGCGGAATCTGTTGGGACCAGGCAGGGGAGGGGGGGCAGGTTGTCGGGGGGATGCCGATTCCAGACTTGCCATCTGTGGCCGGGGCTGGGAGATTCCCCCCCCCATGCGTCACGATCAACTCCCACTGAGCGATCCCGCCGGCAGGACCAGGCAATCGGCCGCGGTCCGGGGGTGGTGTTTGATCGCAGGGCTGCTCCTGGCCGGTACTGGCTGCGGGGTGGCGACCGCCGCTGAGCGGCATACCGCCGTTACTTTTGACACCGGAGGGATCTTCCTCCCAGCCGCCAGCAGCCGGCAACTTTGGCAGCAGACGCTTGCCACGGTTTCCGCCGACTGGCCGGTGGCCCGCGTGGTCGAACCCGATTTTGCGGCCGAGCCGCCGGGGGAGGGGGCGATCGAGTCGGCTTGGGTGGAACCTCCGTCGGAGCACCTTGTGCCGGGGGCCTTTCCCACCAGTCCGAGCCTCATTCAACCGCGCCGGCAACGGCTGATCGTTCGCGTTACTCCGGCCGTGAACGGGGCCTGGATCGATGCGGTCTTGGAAACCCAGTCGATCGCCGAGGCGCACTCTCCCGCCGGGCCTGGACGGGTCGAACTCAGCGGCGGTTGGCAGACCGATCAGCCGGTGTCTGGTCGGCGCGACATCACGCCGATGCTCGCCGCCCGCATGGCACCGTCGGCCGATCCGATCGCCTCGCTCCCACCGCTGTCGTCTTCCGGGGATGGGAGTTTCGGGGCAGCAGTCTCTCGAGAGCCGCCTTGGGCCCACAGTTCCTATCCACGATCGTCGCGGACAGGCTACAAGGTGCTTGAGGACTACAGGAACTTCTATTCCTGCGACAGCCTCACGTGCTTGGCCGCGGCCTTCGGCGCCGGCGCTCTGATGGCCAACACCGGCTTCGACACGACGATGCAGACCGCTTGGCAACAGAGCATCACTCCCACTGATGTGGGGACTTTCTTTTCCGACTGCAAGCCGCTCGGCGAGGGACGCTACGCATTACCGCTGTTCGGCATCGCCGCGGTGACCGGGCTCGTCCTGGAAGGGAATCCCACCGGCGACGTGATTGGCGAATGGGGATCGCGGTCGCTGCGGATGTTCGTTGTCGGTGCCCCACCGCTGTACGTCCTTCAACTGGCCACAGGGGCTTCGCGGCCGGTCGATGGCTACGGGAGCCAGTGGCACTTTTTCAACGACAACAACGGCGTCAGCGGCCACGCCTTCATCGGGGCGATTCCCTTTCTGGCGGCTGCGGAAATGGTGGAAAATCCGTGGGCCAAGGGAGGCTTGTACGTCTGCTCCACGTTCACGGGATTGTCACGCATCAACGACAACGCCCACTACCCTTCGCAGGTGTTTCTCGGCTGGTATCTGGCGTTTGCGAGTTCCCTGGCGATCAATCGGACCGAAATGCACTTCGCCGACATGGAAGTCCGGGTGGTCCCTCTGCCGATCGCCGATCTGGGGGGGATGGCCGTCGAAGCGCGCTGGTAAGGCCCGCCTTCCGCCTGGCGGCTGGCTGAGCCGACATCGGCACCGCTGTCGATTCAGCCTTGGCGAGCGAGCACATGCCGGACGAGGCTGCCGTCGACATCGGGCACCAGTGCCACGCTCCCCAGCGCATCGGGGAGCACGAAGCGGAGGCTGCCATGGAGCGATTTCTTGTCACGGGCCATGACTGCCATCAGTTCGTCTGCCGTCGGCAGCGGCCCGGCTGGGAGGCGGATAGGCAGCCGCAGCGCCTCAAGCAGCCTCTCCTGCCGCACCGCCAGTTCGGCGGGGATCCGGCCGAGACGGACCGCCAAGTCAGCGGCATCCGCCATGCCGATTGCCACCGCCTCGCCATGGAGCAGCCTGCCGTACCCGCAGGCGGTCTCGTAGGCGTGGGCAAACGTGTGGCCGTAGTTGAGGATCGCCCGCAGGCCTGTTCGTTCGTGCTCGTCCCGCTCGACCACCGAGGCCTTCAGTTCCACCGAACGGCGTACGATGTGGGCGAGGTCCTCCGGACGGCGCAGATGGACGGCGTCGGCATGCTCCTCCAGCCAGCCGAACAGTTCGGCGTCGAGGATCATCCCGTACTTCACAACCTCCGCCAGACCACTGGTGAACTCCCTCTCCGGCAGTGTGACGAGGGTCTCGATGTCGGCAAGCACGCCCCGCGGCTGCCAGAAGGCCCCCACGAGATTTTTGCCACCCTGGAGATTGATCCCCGTCTTCCCTCCGATGGCACTGTCGACCTGAGCCACGAGCGTCGTCGGCACCTGCCAGACTGCCAGACCACGGGCGAATGTGGCTGCCACGAAGCCGGCCAAATCTCCGACCACACCCCCGCCGACGGCCACGAGATGTGTCTGGCGATCGATGGCCGCGGCCGCCAAGATCTCCCACAACCGCCCGGCCTCGGCTGCCGACTTTGACGATTCACCACTCGGGACGGGGATCGTGAAACTGTCCACGCCGGCGTGGCGCAGCGCCCCCTCAAGCGTGATGGCGTGGTTGGAGAGCACACCGCTATCGGCGATGACCACGGCCCGGCGGGCGCCGGCAGCCCGCAGTGCTGCCCCGGCCTGCTGAATCACACCGGGGCCGATGGCGATCTCGTAGGAGCGTTCGGCGAGGTCGACTCGGACGTTCGAAACTCCCACGGTCAAGCCACGCTCACGCGGTCGACGTCGTCCGGCGTGACGGTGATCACCCGGGCGAACCCGGAGTGCTGCCGGAGGTAGTCGAGGTCGGCGGCTTCGGCCGGGCTGGTGTGGAGGAGTGATTCGACGCGGGCCTTGTCCGCGGCTGACCAGTCCTCGTAGGTGTCGGGCCAGTTTGTGTGCCACTCCACGACGAGTGCTTCACGGTAGGGATCGAAGGCGTTCGGCATCCGGCGGGCTCCTCCAGGAAAGGACCGTCGAGGACGGTCGTAAAGCAGTATACATTGGTCTGCGGCGGGGAGACGTGCAGCGTTTCCGGCCGTTCTCGCCCCCCCGGCACACCCGCCATGGACCACCAGCCGCCGTCGTTTGTTGCTTCCCAGTCCACCCCCGGGCGCCCCGTGGGCGGCCGCCGGGCATCAGGTTCACGCCTTGTGATTGGGCTGCTGCTCCTCGGGGTGGTCGCCGGCGTGACTGGCATCTGGTATCAGCGTGGCCAGACCCGTCGCTGCCTGGCGTTCTACGGCGTCGATGTTGCCCGGAGTGTGGCCGCCGCGCCGCGTGTTGAGGTCTGGTCTGTGCCACGCGGATTCGCTGCTGCTGCGGCACTTGATCAGTCGCTGCTGCTCGATCCAGTCGGTGTTGTTCGGAGGGATGTTTCCGCAGCGCCGGGACTGGTCCACATGCGGCGTGGACTGGTGGAGGACGCCAACTTCGTCTGGCCGGTCCAGGAAACGGTCTCCGCCGTTTCAAGCGGTGGTGGTGCGACTGCGATCGTTTTCTCCGACCCGGCAGACAACCACCCGCCGGCGGTGCTCTTGATCGATCTGGGGATGGGGAGTGATGCCTTGAAAACCGCCACCGGCCGGCATGGGGGCTTGGAGGTCATCGGGCGTCCGGGCTGGATCGGTCTGGGAAGGATCGCTGCGGGGCTGGAAAAATGGCTCGAGCGCACCGCGGAGGACCGCTGAAAGAGCCGCGGAAACCGGGCTTTTGGCCACCTGCTCGGAAGCCTATCCTCCACCCCCGGTACACAGCGTGTGTGATCGGCTTCCATTCGGTCCGGGCAGCGAGGTCCTCGTCATGCGTTCGATCGCGGTGGCCAATCAAAAGGGAGGCGTGGGAAAGACCACCACGTCAGTGAATCTCGCCGTGGCGTTGGCCCGCGCCGGACAGCGGGTCTGCCTTGTTGACCTTGATCCCCAAGCCCATGCCACGCTCCATGCTGGCGTCCAACCGGGCGGGCATCCTATTTCCGCCTACGACGTGCTCGTGGGAGGAGCCTCCCTGGCAGAAGCCCGGGTCGACGCCGGTCGCGGGCTGTCTGTTATCCCCTCGCACATCGACCTCTCGGCGGTGGAAATGGCCTTGGCCGGAAAGCCGGGCCGCGAGGCGATCCTCCGACAGCGGATCGAGGCCGACGCTGCCTGCCGCAGCCCGTCCGCCGAAGGTGGTTACGACACGATGATCATCGATTGTCCGCCGTCGCTGGGCCTGTTGTCGCTCAATGCCATGGCGGCCGTCGACGAGGTGCTGCTCCCTCTGCAGCCCCACTTTCTCGCCCTCCATGGGCTGAGCAAACTCCTCGAGACGATGGAACTGGTCTCGGAGAGGGTCAACCCCCGGCTCCGGCTGCTCGGTGTCGTGCTTTGCATGTATGAGTCGGGCACCCGCCTAGCCACCGAGGTGGGGCGCGACGTGCAGGCGTTCTTCGAGGCGTCAGGGGGCCGCCACTCGGCCTGGGCCGGGGCTCGCGTTTTTCAGTCCCGGATCAGGCGGAACATCCGCCTGGCGGAAGCGCCGAGTTTTGGCCAGTCGATTTTCGACTATTGCCCGCAGTCGCACGGCGCCGAGGACTACGCGGCACTCGCCTCCGAGGTCGCTCAGGCGGCCGAAGACCTTGAACTCCGCCGGGCGGCCTGACCGCGGACGGCAGGCCGCGGTCCATCGGCGGCACGCAACGCTGTCCCGTTGGATCTGGCCTCGACCAGTGCCGTCGGGTGGTCGGAGTCCCGATGCAATTCCGGGATCCACCAGTAATTCGACGAGCACGGCTCGATACCGGTGAGAATCCCGGTGGCGTCGAAATCCTCGGCGGACAAAAACAGCGGGCCGCCATTGCCGAGAGGCTCGGGGCCGCAGGGCGTCAGCACCTGCGAACTCTCCTCCGAACTGCCCACTGCTATCGCACCCCTGGCCGAGAGCAAAGGCTGGTGGGGCCGTGGCGGTGAAAGTGGGTTAGGGGCGAGCATGGCGGCAAGTCGTACGATTGAAAGGGGCGGCTTCGAGGACTGGGCAGTTGCCGCAGAGTGTCTTTCGGCACGCCGCCGCTGCGTAGACCAATTTCCCGGAGAAAGTGACCGAATACCGACATAATGGCTTGGGGGAAATGGGAAAACAAGGAAACTTGTCCTGCCTGGGTTTGTTTTCCGGGTTTTCACGGGAAAAGTAAGCCTTTCGTCTCCTAAAGAGGGATAATCTTAGGAACGGGGGAACTCCACACATGGCAAGCCTGCCACCGGCAGCGATCACAGACTCGGTCACGACTGGGCTCCCGGCCGTCAGGCGGTTGGCCCGTTTTGGCGCTGCGCACGGGGGCCTATTCATCGCCGCCGTGCTGGGGGCCATGGCGGTCGTCCTCGTAGGTGGGGCTCCGGCGGCTGCGGCTCAGCCTTCCGGCTATCGCCGTCTCGCACCGGGCGTGCTCACCGTCATCCCGGCAGACCGCTCGGGAGACGACTCCCTTCTCAGGGCCGACATCCCTGAAATCACTCTGGGTCTGAGCGACCTCACCTGGTCACCGAAGCAGTCACCGCTGGGGGCGACGCTTGTGGAGCAGGGGCGCAACCGCGACTTTCCCCGCGACATCTGGTGCCTGGAGTTCGCCTTCAAGCCTCCGCGGCAGATCGACATCGACATTCCCTCTCGCGAGTTGCGGATGGAGCGGAAACGCGTCTGGTATCTCCTCTATTCTGTGAAAAATGTTGGCGGCCGGCGGATCGTGATGGACCAGGGGGATGCCACGAGACTGAAGACCGAACTGGTCCAAGAGCCGATCCGCTTCCTGCCCCACCTCGTCTTGGAGAGCGTGGAAGGACTTTCAGCCGCGGAAGGAACGCTGGCCTACCGGGCCTATCTCGACCGGGTCCTCCCCAGCGCCATCGAGCCGATCCGGACGCGAGAGGGGATCCGCGTCCAGCTCTACGACAGCGCGAGCATGGCCGCCAAAGAGATCGCCCCCGGCGAGGAACGCTGGGGTGTGGCGATCTGGGAGGACGTCGATCCGCGGATCGATTATTTCTCGATCTTCGTGCGGGGGCTCACCAACGCCATCCGCTGGCGCCCCCGGCAGGCCGCGGAGTTTGCCGCTGATTCGCTCCCTGCCGCCGGCGAGGAGCATGCGCTCGAGAGCCTGCGCCTGGACTTCTGGCGCCCCGGCGACGACGCCACCAGCCCTGCTGAGGAGATGAGTGTCGGCAACGCCGGATTGTTCGAACGGCGTTCGATCGGTAACCGCGTCCTCGAGGCCCTCGGCCGTCCGAGGCTCTCGAAAGCGGCTCCTCACGCGGGCTTGGAGTTGCTCGGACTCACCTGGCAGGACATCCTGGTCCCGCCCGCTGCCGTCAAGGCCGCCGCCGCGATTGACCGGGATTCACCGCCGAGTCTGGCCCCGTTGGCCAAGGTAGTTCGGAGTCTGGCGGCGATGGAACCACCGTCGCGGCGCCCCGTGGCGGTGGAAACGTTGCTCGGTGGCATGGGACGAGAGTGGTTCGAGGATCTCGTCGGCAGCCTGAACCAGCCGCTCGATCCGCAGCGGGAAACGCTCCGTCGCGGCATGCTCAATCGCTTCGGAGTCACGGAGGCGGAACAAGCCTCGAAGCGGCTCGAGGCGCTGGCGAAGGTGCTCGTTGGGCTGGACGGAATCCCGAGCACACCAGCCCGTCGGTCGGCGGCGATGGCGCTCTTTGGCCGCACGGCGACCCGGATCGACTCCCTTGCCATGGAATTGGAACTGGCGCGGACGCTTGTGGCTTTGGACGACGTTGACTTCGACCGGCGGCCGGTGCTTGCCGGTGGTGCTCTGAATGCCTTCGATACCGTGCGGACCATCGTGGACGGCCAGCCGGACGCTGCCAAACGGTCGCAACTCATCGAGGGTATCCTTGGTGCCGAGGGGCCCACTCTCTACGCTGCGGCCACCGCCATCACCGAGGGCGTTGACCACGCTTGGGTTTTCCGGTACGAACAGTAGTTCGCAGTTCCGGGCCTCGCCGCCTTTCCACCCTTTCGGGGGATGGATTGTCTGCGGAGCAGTTGCAGAATTGGTCTGCGGCGCTCCACCCTTGTTTCAGTCCCTTTCGTCCGAGGTTTGGTGAGATGGCACATAAGAAAGGTCAGGGGTCCAGCCGCAACGGTCGGGACTCCAACGCCCAGATGCGGGGCGTGAAGAAGTTCGGCGGGCAGCAGGTCGTGGCCGGAAACATTCTTGTCAGGCAGGTAGGAACGAAGTTTCACCCCGGCAGAAATGTCGGTATGGGCTCCGACTACACCCTCTACGCTCTTATTGACGGCGTGGTGGCTTTCGACCGCGAGGGGCGGCGGGTCAACGTCCAGGCCTGACGTCTCGGCCTGATCGGATCCCCGATCAGGGAAAGTGAAGCCCCCGGGGTAGCAGGCACCGTGTTCGTTGACCGCGTCCATATTGAGGTTGCGGCCGGAGACGGAGGGCGCGGGAGCGCCAGTTTCCGGAGGGAGAAGTACATCCCGCGCGGTGGCCCCGACGGTGGTGACGGTGGCCATGGCGGCAGCGTGATCCTCCGCGCTCAGCCGGGGGTCGATTCGCTTTCCGCGCTGGCCCATCGCCAGCAATGGCGCGCCGAGTCGGGGCTGTCCGGTGGGCCCGCCAACTGTAAGGGGCGTTCGGCCGAGGATCTTGTGCTGCTTGTGCCCCCCGGAACGATCGTTCTCGATCGGAATTCTGGCTTGGTGCTTCGCGATCTGGCGGCGCCGGGAGACCACATCATCGCCGCCCAGGGAGGCGCCGGAGGTTTTGGAAACATCCATTTCAAGACGTCCACCAACAGGGCCCCCCGGGAGACGACACTCGGAGGCAAGGGGGAGGTCCGCCGCCTCTTGCTGGAACTGAAGGTGATCGCCGACGTGGGGTTGGTGGGGAAGCCGAACGCCGGCAAAAGCACGCTCCTGTCGCGTCTCTCGCGCGCCCGCCCCGAGATCGCCGACTACGCCTTCACCACCAAAACCCCGATGCTGGGGATGGTGGCGGTGTCGCGGGACCGGAGTTTCGTCCTTGCCGACCTGCCGGGGCTGATTGAAGGGGCCCATTCCGGGCACGGGCTCGGTCATGAGTTTCTCCGTCATGTTGAGCGGGCTGGGATCATCGTCCATGTCGTCGAACCGCAGCCTATGGACGGCAGTGATCCGCTGGTCAATTACCGGGCGATCCGCGAGGAGTTGGTGCTCTACGATCCGCGTCTCGGCGAGCGACCGGAGATCGTTGCTTTGAGCAAGTGCGAGCTACCCGGTGCCGCAGAAGTCCGGGAGTCACTCGAGACGGCAATCGGCCGTGCCGTGATCGCCTTCAGTGCAGTCACGGGGGAGGGGATGAATCAGTTGTTGGCCGCGGTGGTGCGGGAGATGGACCGGCCACGTGAGTCTCTCTCAGCCCCCTGACTCCACCGAGGAGCGTGCCATGCCCCGCCCGTCGATCTGCCTCGGCGACACGGTCCTCTTGGCCGATGTTGGAAACAGTCGCATCAAGCTGGCGGTGGTCGAGGATCATGGATTTTCCATGGCCGGCGGAGCCCGTCGGCTGCCGACAGTCGGGCAGAGAAGGGACATCGATTCCCGTGGCCTGCGCACGGCTCAACTGCGGGACTGGCTTCGCACTGCCGCGCCGTCCGCGGCGGTGATTCTCGTCGCCAGCGTCCATGACGCTGCTGCCGGTGTCCTGGAGATGGCGTTGGCGGAGGAATCGGCGACCGGCCACCGCCCGCTGCGCCAACGCCGTGTCGGGCACCACGACCTGCCGCTGATGATCGACCTTGCCGAGCCGCACAGGGTGGGCATCGACAGGTTAGCGGCTGCCACGGCAGCGGCGTTGATCAAGCCGGCGGGGCAGGGCGCGATCGTCGTTGATTGCGGGACGGCTGCCACGGTCGACATGCTCTCTGCCGACGGCAGATTTCTCGGCGGTGCCATCCTCCCCGGGCCCACGCTGATGGCACGGGCACTGGCGGAGGGCACGAGCAAACTGCCGGAGGTGAAGGCCCTCGAGCACGCGGACCCCCCGGCGATGCCCGGCCGGAATACGCAGGAGGCGATCGCCGCCGGGATCGGCTGGGGGATCCGCGGGGCGATCGGCAGGCTTGTCGCAGCGGCGCGACAGTCGCTCGGCGAAGGCACCCCCGTGATTCTCACCGGCGGCTGGAGGGCGGCGGTTCGAGATGCCGTCCCCGGGGCGATCGAGATGCCCGATCTGGTGCTCGCCGGTATCGCCATGGCTGCCGAACGGGCGTGCGGGCGTTGAACGGATGCCGGCCCAATGCCGCTCAAGCCCAGTCGGTCGATTGGGGGAGGTGATTGGGCCGCCGTCGGAATTGCGGGTAGACTGCGTCACCGACGCCCCGCACACATTTTTCCGCCGCGTTTGCCGGTGAGAGTTCCCCCCATGCCGACAGCTTCCCGCGATGCCGACTCCGATTCACCCCTTGCTCCAGCGCTTGAGAGGGCATTGGCCGCGGCGAAGGTTGCCGAGGAGAGCCGCGGCACCGACATCCGCGTTCTCGACCTCCGAGCGGTGACCCCGGTCTTCGACTACTTCGTGGTAGTGACTGGCGCGAGCCGCCGTCAGATCCACGCCATGGCCGATGAGATCCAGGCGGTCATGAAGAAGGAATGGCACGACCGGAAACGCGGTGCCGAGGGGTACGAGGAAGGGCGCTGGATCATCCTCGACTACGGTGATGTCGTCGTGCAATTGTTCGACGCAGAGGCCCGACAATATTGGGACCTCGAGCACCTCTGGAGTGAGGCCCGCCATGTGCCGCTCCCTACTGCCGGAGCGGCGACGTGATGGCGACGCCGGGCGAAGGGGAGGCGGCTCCGGGGACATTCCGTGACCGGTTGAGGCGTTGTTTTTCGCACGCGCTTTGCGGCCTTGCCGACGACGGTGTGGTGGCGATCCCACGCGAGGATCTGTCGACTCTGATCGATCAGGTGCGGGAGACGGCCGACGCCAAGTTTGGCGACTACTCCGGCACGATGGCGATGGGGCTGGCTAAAAAGGCCGGCAGGAAGCCGCGTGAACTGGCCGTGGAGATCATCACCCGGCTTGCCAGGAGTCCTGAATTCGCTGCCATTTTTGAGCCGCCGGGCGATCCGGTTGGCCCTGGGTTCATCAATGTCACCGTCCGGGCGGATGCCCTCTCCGCAGCGGTTTTGGCCGCCTGCCGCGACGCCCGATTCGGCGTGCCAATCGTTGCCGATCCGGAGACGGTCGTCATCGATTTCAGTTCGCCGAACGTCGCCAAACCGATGCACGTCGGACACATTCGCTCCACCGTGATCGGCGATGCGTTGGCGAGGATCCTCGCCTTTCGAGGCCACCGCACCATCACCGACAACCATCTCGGCGACTGGGGTACGCAGTTCGGCATGATTCTCTGGGGATGGAAGCGATTCGGTGACGAGGCGGCCTTTGCCACGGATCCGACGGCCGAACTGGGACGGATCTACCGGACGGTGCGGAAACTGACTGACGGCAAGCCCGACGAACTCTCCGCCGACTTGGGACTGGCCGACTTGGCCGCGAAATACCCCGACGCGGGCCGCGAGGTGCTCCTCGAGACCGCGAGACTCCACGAGGGAGATGCCGAGAACAAGGCTCTCTGGGAGCGGTTCATGCCGGCATGCCTCGCTGACATCGAAAAGATCTACCGGCGACTCGACGTCACGTTCGACCATCGGCTCGGCGAGAGTTTCTTCCACCCGTTCCTGGCGTTCGTCGTCGAGGATCTCCAACAGAAGGGACTGGCTCGGGAGAGCCGTGGCGCCATCGGCGTGTTTCTCGATGGCGACGACAAGCCCCCGTTCCTCGTCCGCAAGGCTGACGGTGCATTTCTCTATGCCACCACCGATCTGGCGACGATCCAGTGGCGGCTGGCGCACTGGAAGCCGGACCGGATCCTGTACGTCGTCGACCACCGCCAGGGGCAGCACTTCGATCAACTCTTCCAAACCGCCCGCCGCTGGGGCTTGGGAGACGTCGACCTCGTCCATGTGGCGTTTGGTACTGTGCTTGGGGACGACGGCAGGCCGTTTAAGACTCGGGCCGGCGACACGGTTGGGCTGGAGTCGCTGCTCGATGAGGGAGTGGAGCGGGCGCTGGCTGTGGTGGCCACCGATGATGCGATGGCAACCGACGAACGGCAGCGGGTTGCCACAACGGTCGGCATCGGCGCCATCAAGTACGCCGATCTCAGCCAGAATCGGACCACGGACTACGTTTTCAGCTTCGACAAGATGCTCCAGCTCACCGGCAACACCGCCGCCTACATGCAGTACGCGGTAGCCCGCGTGGAGGGAGTGCTGGAGAAGGGGGGGATCGACCGCGAAACGCTGCGACGATCAGCCACAGAGATCCTTCTCGCCGATCCTAAAGAACGCGCGCTGGCCCTCGAGATCATGCGATTCGGGGAGGTGCTCGAGGATGTCGAGGCTGACTACCGGCCCAATCTGCTGACCGCTTGGCTGTTCGACCTCGCTGCCTGCTATTCGTCCTTCTACGATGCCCTCCCGATCCTGAAGGCATCCGAGCCCGAGCGAGCCAGTCGGCTTGCCCTCTGCGACCTGACTGGCCGCGTGCTCCGTCAGGGGCTCGAACTGCTCGGCATCGGCACCGTCCGCAAGATGTGACTGCCGCCGCCGCTCCCCGAGGAGTCTTCCCATGAGCCGGCCGCTGGCCAGCATCCGTAACATCGGCATCGTCGCCCACATCGATGCCGGCAAGACCACGCTCACTGAGCGGATGCTGTTCTTCACAAAGACCAGTCACCGCCTCGGCGACGTCGACCGGGGCACGACCGTCACGGACTTCGACCCCGAGGAACAAGAGCGAGGGATCACCATCTACTCGGCGGCGGTGTCCTTCCGCTGGCGCGATGTGACGGTGAACCTCATCGACACCCCCGGCCATGTCGACTTCACTGCCGAGGTGGAACGTAGCCTGCGCGTGTTGGACGGCGCGGTGGTGGTGTTTTCGGCACGCGAAGGGGTGGAAGCGCAGAGTGAGACGGTCTGGCGGCAGGCCGACAAGTACCACGTTCCCCGCGTGGCCCTGATCAACAAACTTGACCGGGAAGGGGCCAACTTTTTCGGTACGATCGATCAGATCGAGAAGCGGCTCGGCGCGAAGCCACTGGTCCTCCAGGTGCCGTTGGGAATGGGCCCCCCCCACGTCAAGGATCCGTTCCGAGGGCTCGTCGACCTGGTGGAGATGAAACTCCTCACCTACCCGCCACGGGACGAGGTACTGGAGAGCGATTCTCCCGCGGCGGCTTTCACGGCGGGTCCGATCCCCGACGAGGTCGCCGATCTTGCCGCGGAGTGGCGGGAACAGTTGATTTCGACCCTCTTTGACTTCTCCGACGAACTGGCTGAACTGGCGATGAACGAAGCGCCAATTCCGGTGGAGGTGGTGAGAAAGGCGATTCGCGAGGCCACGTTGGCCCGCCGGGTAGTGCCGGTGCTGGCCGGATCGGCACTCGATTGCATCGGCATCCAGCCAGTCCTCGATGCCGTCGCCTGGTACCTCCCCAGCCCCCTCGACGTGCCCCCTGTCGAGGGGCTCGATCCATCGAAGAAGACAGCGGTGACGGTGCAGCGGAAGGCCGATCCATCGGCGCCGTTTAGCGGTCTGGTGTTCAAGATCCTCGCTGAAAAGCATGGCGACTTGTACTTCGTGCGGGTCTACTCCGGCACCCTCAAAGCGGCCAGCCGCGCCTGGAACCCGCTCCGGCAGAAGAAGGAGAACATCGCTCAGTTGTGGCGTGTCCAGGCCGACCGCCGCGAGCAGATCGACTCGTGTACCGCCGGTGACATCGTCGGCGTCATCGGCCCGCGGAACAGCGTCACGGGCGATACGCTGTGCGACGCCGACGCCCCGGTGATCCTCGAATCGATCGTCTTTCCTGAAACCGTGATCTCGATGGCGATCGAGCCGGAAACGAGCCTGGAGCGGAAGAAACTTGGCGACGTGCTGGAGATGATGAAGCGACAGGACCCCACCTTCCGGGCGACCGAGAGCGAGGAGACGGGGCAGACGCTGATCTCCGGGATGGGGGAGTTGCACTTAGAGGTCATCCGTCACAGGCTGCAGCGGGACTTCAACCTCAAGTGTCGCGTCCACAAGCCGCGTGTCAGCTACAAGGAGACCATCCAGCGGCCCGCCACTGTCGTCGGCCATTCCAACCGGCAAGTGGCCGGTCAGACACTCATCGCCACCGTGACGATCCGTGCTGAACCCACAGACGAGCAGGCCGGTGTTTCGGTCGAGCAGGGCTGGTTCCCCCAGCATGAGGGGACCGCGGAACTCGCCGCCACGATGACCCAGGCAGTTCGGGAGAGTGCCGAGCGAGGTGGCTTGAAGGGATGTCCGCTGTGGGGCGTGCGGATCGTCGTTTTGGCGAGCCCGATCCCCGAGCCGCCTCCTTCCGACATTGCCATCCGCATTGCGGCCGCCGATGCCGTCGACAAACTCCTCGGCGAGGCAGGATCGGTCCTCTTGGAGCCGGTCATGCGGGTCGAGGTGAGTGTGCCGGAGGAGCACCTCGGCGATGTCATCAACGACCTTCAGCAGCGGCGGGCGATCATTACCGCCACCGAGATCCGTGCCGGCGTCACGGTGCTCACCTCCGAGGCGCCGCTGGCGAGCATGTTCGGTTATTCAGCCGCCGTGCGGAGCGTCAGTCAGGGGCGGGCGAGTTTCACGATGGCACCGCTGAAGTACGGGCCCGCTTCGGCGGAGACGGCCGAGGCCTTTCTCTGACATCCGTCTCGATTGGCCGTCACGGCGGAAAGCCCCGCTCGGGGCCGGCAGCGTGCTTCTCTTGAAGTCGAGGAGGGGGAACGCGGTGGCGAAGCCTCGAGCGTTCAAGCCGTTCGGGATCAAGAATGCTCTCGGCGAGTTGCCGCCGAGAGAAGAGCACCAACGCATCGACCCGGCGCAAGACCGGGAAGCCGATCGCCGGCCAGGGATCATGCCGGCTTCGGCTTGGGGAGGGCTCGGGTTGAGCCGGTGGTGATGCCACCGTCGACGAGGAGGGTCTGGCCGGTGACATAGGCGCTGGCATCGGAGGCGAGAAACACGACCGCTCCGTCGAGGTCTTCGGCCTTTCCGGGCCGCTTGAGTGGGATCCTCTCCGTGAGGTATTCGATCCACTCCTGGTCACGGTACATGACGTCGTTCTGCGCAGTACGGAACCAGCCTGGAGCGAGGCAGTTGACGGTGATGCCGTGAGGGCCGAGATCGTCGGCGAGGCTCATCGTCATCTGCTTCACGCCGCCGCGGCTGGCTGAATACGGGGTCAGACCCGCATAGCCAAAGACGCTTGTCACGCTGCCGATGTTGATGATTCGCCCCTGCTTCCGTGGAATCATGTGGCGGGCCATCGCTTGGGCCATGAAAAATGTGCCGCGGAGATTGGTGTCGAGGACGGTGTTCCAGTCGTCCCAGGTGATCTCGACTGCGGGCTTGCGGATGTTGCAACCGGCATTGTTGAGGAGGATGTCGATGGCGCCTCCGGTAGCGATCGCGGCCGCGGCGCACTCCCGGATGCTTGACTCACTCCGCAGGTCGAGGGGCAGGGGAAAGACCCGGTGTCCGTGGGATTCGAGGCTCCGGCGTGGCTCGACCAGGTCGTCAACTTTTCGGGAGGTGATCACCAGATCGGCCCCGGCCCGCGCCAATGCACCGGCCATCTGCAGGCCGAGTCCGCGGCTCGCGCCGGTGACGAGGGCCGTCCGTCCGGTCAGATCAAAGAGGGCGGGTCCAGTGGGTGAGGTGCGGCTCATGGCCTGCTCCGGGGGCTGTCGGACTTTTTAAATCAGGGCTTGAGGACGACTTTGACCAACCCCTGTTCTCGGTCATGGAGTCGGTGAAACCAATCGACACCCTCGCTGAGTGGTGCCACTTTACTGACGAAGCAGGAGAGGTCGACCCGCCCTTCCGCGACCAGTCGGATTGCCTCTGGATAACTGCCGGCTGACGAGCATGAGCCCTGGAGTCGCAATTGTCGGGTGACCACCAACTGCAGGGGCATCTCGATCAGCTGCGAGACATTGCCAACCAGCACCACGGTACCGCCCCGAGTGGCAGCCTCGATGGCTGTCCTGACCGGTGCGCTGGCCCCCACCGCCTCAAAGACCACATCGGCCCCGTCGGTATCGGGGGTGGAAGTGCCCCATTTGGCGGCCTGAGCCCCGGCGTCGTCGCCAGCGAGAAACGTCTCGGTGGCCCCCAACGACCGAGCTTGCGACAGCCGCCCCTCATCGAGATCGACAGCCGCGATCCGGGGAACACCGTAGGCACGCAGCGACGCCACGCAGGCCAGTCCAATCGGACCAGCACCGACCACCACCGCGGAGCGCGTTGTGGGGCCGACATCGGCCAGATGGACGGCGTGGAGGGCGATCGTCAGTGGCTCGAGTAGGGCCGCGGCCACAAAGTCGAGTTGATCAGGAATGGGATAGACGATCCGCCGCGGAACCACCACAAACTCAGCGAAGCAGCCATGGCGACGGTATTGCCCGCAGGAGACCCCAAGGACTTGGCGAGATGAGCAGAGATTCTCTCTCCCAGCACGGCAGTGGTCGCAGGACCCGCAAAACGCAGTGGAATCGAGGGCAACACGGGTCCCGATCGGCAGATCGACCACCCCACCACCGACCGATTCAACGATGCCGGCAGCCTCGTGGCCCATCACCAAAGGGGGAATTCGCCTCCCCGTCGAACCGTTCAATCCGTGCACATCACTCCCACAGATCCCGCAGGCTGCGACGCGAATCCGGACCTCTCCTGGGCCGGGGAGAGGGGCCTCCATGTCGGTAAATTCAAGCACACTCGGCGCGGTAAGGAGAAGAACCTTCATAGGGCGTGTGATCCGTCATTCAGAGGGAAAGCAACTGCGACATACCGCTAAAATACGCGATGAGAGAGAGAAGCCAAGCGACTCCCCCCAGAAGCCGCAGTCATCGCAGGCGACTGTCAGCGTCAAAAAAACCATTTCAAACGGCTCCCTGGGGAAACGTGCAGGACGGGAGAGAAGACGGTCGATGAGGGGCAAAGCCAGCGACAAAGGGGCTCAAATCTGCAAAGAAGTGGCTTCGGCAGGCGAGCATGTTGACACCGTTGGGGGTCCGCCATACATTTGCCGCTTCGATCCCTCGAACGACGCCCGCGGCCCCGCAGGCCGCAGGAGGCAGTCGCGATCAGCCCTTCTCGGGGCTTTTCGTCGCCCCCGCCGGCTTGCCAGGCATGTTGATTGCCAGGAAAAGTCTTGGTGGGAGCGTTGCGGGCAAGGATCGAACGAATCAGAATGCCGTCGGTTATCTTTAGTGTGGAGTAGGGAATCAGGCCAGTGTCTCTGGCTGTAGGTGATCGCAAGCGACAAGTTCTGTCGGCACCAACCGGCAGGCTGTAAAAGCGGCAGAATTCAAGTCACTAGTTCGGAACGAAGTCAGGGGAGTGAGTCGTGGCAGGTCCAGCGCAGGAAATCATTCGCATCCGCATGGAAGCGTACGATCACAGCGTGCTCGATCAGAGCGCCGCAGAGATCGTCGACACTGCCAAGCGAACAAATTCTGAAGTTCACGGTCCGATTCCGCTGCCGACACGGATCGAGCGGTACACCGTTCTCTCTAGTCCGCATGTCGACAAAAAAGCCCGTCAGCAGTACGAGATCAGGACGCATAAGCGCGTCATTGATATCGTTCAGGCAACGGCAAAGACCATCGAAGCGCTCAATAAATTGAGCCTTCCTGCTGGCGTGGATATCAAAATCAAGGCTTCGTCGCGGTAGTTTTATTCGGTTCTGGTTCGGTTTCCTACACTTTCAGGAGCGTCCGTTAAAGCATGCTTGGAAGGCGTTGTGGGTAAGGCTCGGGCATTGCCCGGGTGCTCCTGCAGCCAGCGACTTCGAGCGTGATTCAGAAACCTCCCTTGGTTGTGTCTGCCGCTTGGCGGACTTGGCTGTGGGGGAGTTTCGGCGACGTACAACATGGCTGCTCATCGACGATTCGGCCGAGCCAGCAAGGCTGACGGCCCTGCCCGTAAGGGTCTTCTTGGACGCAAAGTCGGCATGACGCAGGTGTTCGATGCTGACGGCACGGCTGTGCCTGTCACGGTGATCGAAGCCGGGCCTTGCAAGGTGCTTTGTCTGCGGACGCTCGACCGCGACGGCTATGCTGCCGTCCAGTTGGGCTTTCTCGATAAGCCCAGGCGGCTTGCGAGTCGGTCAATCCGAGGCCAGGTTGCGAGCCTGGAAAGCAAGCGTAGCAAGCGACGTGCTGAGGCGGGCGTTGCCCTCCTTGCCAAGCCAAATTGCGAACCCAAGCGGTTTGTTCGCGAGTTTCGCGGCGTTACCGAAGGTGTTGACGTCGGTCAGGATCTCACCGTCGAGGTCTTCGAGGGTGTAGCCCGTGTCGATGTGACGGGGACGACCAAGGGGCGCGGTACTGCTGGTGTCATGAAGCGACATGGCTTCAAGGGTCAGCGGGCCACGCACGGCGTCAAAAAGGTGCACCGTCACCAGGGTGGCACTGGGATGAATACTTCGCCCGCGCGTGTCTTCAAGGGCAAGCGCATGGCTGGGCGGTTTGGTAATGAACGTTCCACGATGCGGAATCTCAAGGTGGTTCGGGTCGACAAAGAGCACAACCTGCTCCTCGTCCGTGGTGCCGTACCGGGTCCCAATGGCTGTATGGTGGTGGTGCAGCAAACCAACTTGCTCAAGAAGGTCGCCGGCCCAGGGGCCCCGGCCGTTTCCAAGAAGAAGGCGGGTGCTCGGTGAAACTTGCCGTCTATGACATTACTGGTCGTGAGGTCGGTTCCTACGAAATCGATCCTGCCGAGTTGGCCCCGTCGGTCAATAAGCAACTCCTTCATGATGCCGTCGTGATGTACCAGGCGAATCTTCGCCAGGGGACTCATCGGACGAAGTCACGGGGTGAAGTCGCTGGGTCGACGAAAAAGCTCTACCGCCAGAAGGGCACTGGCAACGCTCGTGCTGGTGGCCGGCGCAGTGGTACCCGTCGTGGTGGCGGTCACATTTTTGCGAAGCGTCCCCGCGATTTTGGCTGGCGGATGCCCCGTAAGGCTCTTCAGGCGGCTGCCCGAATGGCGCTGGCGTCGAGAATCGTTGACGGTGAGGTTCGGCTCGTCGATTCGTTGGCTCTGGCTGCCCCAAAAACAGCCGTTATGTCAAAGTTTCTTGGCGCTCTTGGGATGACGGACCACACGGTGCTTGTGGCTCCCGAAAAGCACAACGACAACCTCTGGAAGTCGGCCCGCAACATCGAGGGAGTTTCGGTATCCCCTGTTGCTGATCTGAATGCTTGGACGATTCTCCGCCCTCGGAGAATCGTCATGACCACTGCGGCTATCGAGTCTTTTAGGGCCGTCGTCGAGTCTCGGAGGACCACCCCCAGGGCGGCCGCCGGATCGGTGACGTCTGCAGCGATTGCTGAACGGGGGGCAGTTGCCGCACCGAAGGCGATTGCCAAGCGGGGTGCCAAGAAGGCCTCTGCCGCACGCAAGACAACGCGAGGAGAGTAATTTATGGCAGTTCCAATACCTCCCCCCCCGATGTTCACCGCGCGGCTAGCGCCGCATCAGGTGATCGTCCGTCCGTTGGTCACTGAGAAGGGTATGCACCGGGCTCATCGGCACAACGCATATTCGTTCGAGGTTGTCACCGAGGCCAATAAGACGGACATCCGCCGTGCGGTTGAGGAGATGTTTAACGTCAAGGTTGAAAAGGTCGCCGTTGCGAATCGAATCGGCAAGGCTCGGCGGAGTCGAACGCGGAAGACCAGCACGAAGGCTTGGAAAAAGGCCGTTGTGACGCTGAAGCAAGACTTTAAGATCGATCTCTTCTGAATCTAAAAGCGGTCTCGGCCATGTTTGCGTGGCCGAAATTACCAACACCAACGTCGAGCAATTAGACACACCTGAGCGATTCGTAGCCATGGGCATACGTACTTACAACCCGACCAGTCCAGGCCGGCGTAACTCCAGCGTTTCCGACTTCAAGGAGTTGACGCCCGGTGCGGTTGCGCCGAAGCAGTTGCGGGTCCGCAAGCACAAGACCGGCGGGCGGAACAATCAGGGCAAGATCACCTCCCGTCATCGCGGTGGTGGTCATATGCAGCACTATCGTTTGATCGATTTTCGCCGCAACAAGGATGGTGTTCCTGGTAAGGTCGACTCAATCCAGTACGATCCCAATCGCACCTGTCGCGTGGCGCTTATCGTCTACGCTGACGGTGAAAAGCGTTTCATTCTGGCTCCCGAGGGGCTGCTTGTCGGAGCGACAGTGCGAAGTGGTGCGGAGGCCGCGCCGGAAGTCGGCAACTGCTTGCCAATGTCGTCGATACCGCTTGGCATGCAGGTTCATAACGTCGAACTCCAGGCAGGTCGAGGTGGGCGGCTGTGCCGCTCGGCTGGATCTTCAGCCGTCCTGGTGGCAAGAGAGTCCCAGTGGGCTCAGTTGACATTGCCAAGCGGTGAAATCCGTCGCGTTCCGATCGCCTGCCGGGCCACGATTGGAGCAATCGGAAATTCCGAGCACATGAACGTCGTGCTCGGCAAGGCGGGTCGCAAGCGATGGATGGGGATACGTCCGACGGTTCGCGGAACTGCGATGAATCCCATCGATCACCCGCACGGTGGAGGCGAGGGTCGCACCAAGGGTGGCCGCCATCCTGTCAGTCCAACTGGCAAGAGTGCGAAGGGTGGCGGAACCCGCAAGCCCCGCAAGCCTTCTGGGGCAGCAATCATTCGCCGCCGGAAGAGCAAGCGGTACGGGCAGCTTAAGTTGCGCTAGAGTTCATTCAGTTTACGGTCAAGCAATCAGCTTTCGAGCGGGCTGAGTCGGTAGTGAGTGGCGAAGCGGGAAACAGCTGGACACGAATCAGCAGGGGAGAGGCAAGGCCTCTCGGATGAATCATGGGACGCAGTGCGAAAAAGGGGCCGTATGTCGACCCTAGGCTGTACGGCAAGGTCGAGGCTCAGCTCTCGGGAAGCAAACGCGACCCGATCAAGACTTGGTCGCGCGCCTGCACGATCGTGCCGGAATTTATCGGTCTGACGTTCATGGTTCACAACGGCAAGCTCCACATGAAGGTCTTTGTTACCGAAGACATGGTGGGCCACAAGCTCGGAGAGTTCGCCCCCACACGAACATTTCGTGGCCATGGCGGCAAGGTCAAGGAAGCCGCTCCGGGAAAGTAATCTTGCATTCGGCTGTTGCGTGGGATGGGGTAGTGCTGCAGTTAATACAGTTTTGAATTCAAGAATCGTCGTCAGTGAAGTTGGATTCGGTCATCAGTACAGACAGTTTCCGGCTCCGAACAGGAGCGAGGTGAAAGATGCCGTACACAGCCATACACAAATTCGCCAGGATCAGTCCCCGCAAGGTGCGGGCACTGGCAAATCTGGTGCGAGGTAAGTTTGCCGACGAGGCGCTCGATATTCTCCGTTTCCAGCCCCATCGTGGCGCGCGGATGCTCGAGAAAGTCATTAAGAGTGCACTCGGCAACGCTGAGCACCAGCAGGCGACGGGGGTCGATGACCTGGTGGTCATCGATGCACGCGTCGATGGTGGACCAATGATCAAACGCATCCGGCCTCGGGCTCGCGGGATGGCGTTTGGAGTCAAACGGCGGATGTCGCATATTAAGGTGGCACTCGAGGCCCCGACGGAATGACACGCAACGGCGCCGAGAAGGCCGTCTAACGAGTGCGTAAGGCAGTCTCTTGGCAGCGGATACGGTAGGTTTCGCGGGTCTCAGGCAACACGGTTAACGCAGGGCAATTACCATGGGACAGAAAGTCAACCCCGTCGGCTTCCGGACCGGTATTACCGAGCCGTGGAAGAGCCGCTGGTACGCCACGAAAAAGGAATTCCGCGATCTCCTCCTCGAGGATTTCAAGGTCCGCAAGTTCATTAAGGGAAAGTATCGTGCGGCCGCAATCTCAAAGATCGAGATTGAAAGGACGCGCGACGAAGTGAAGGTAATACTCCATTCAGCACGCCCCGGCGTGTTGATCGGACGCAAGGGTCAGGACGTTGATCGTCTTCAGGACGAACTGCAGGGCCTGCTCGGGCGTCGTGTTAATCTTAAGGTTGAGGAATTAGCTCGCCCGGAAATCCAGGCGCAGTTGATTGCAGAAGATATCTCTGACCAACTCGTCAAGCGGGCAGCGTTTCGGCGGACTATGAAGCGGGCAATCGATACCACCATGGACGCAGGTGCCAAGGGTGTGAAGATTCAACTCGCGGGCCGTCTTGGCGGTGCAGAGATGTCGCGTTGCGAGAAGGGCATCGCCGGATCGATGCCACTTTCGACGTTGCGGGCAAAAATTGACTACGGTTTCTGCGAGGCTCCCACCGCGCAGGGTCATATTGGAATTCAGGTGTGGGTCAACCAAGGCATGTACGAGGAGACCGGCGATGGCGCTGATGCCCAAGAGGGTCAAGCACCGAAAAAGCCAAAGAGGTCGTATAAGAGGTGATGCCTCTCGCGGCAATCGGGTAGTGTTCGGCGACTTCGGCCTTCAGGCTGAGCAACCGGGCTGGCTGGCTGCGGCGACGATCGAAGCGGGACGCATAGCGGCCCAGCAGTACCTCCGCAGCGAGGGACGGCTGTTCGTGCGCGTTTTTCCGCACAAATCCGTGACATCTATTCCCCTCGAAACCCGTATGGGTAAGGGGAAGGGTGAGCCGGAGTTTTGGGCAGCGGTGGTGAAGCCAGGGACAATTCTGTACGAAATCGGCGGCGTGTCAGAGGAAGCAGCGCGGGTGTGCTTGTCGCGACTCGCGCACAAGATGCCGTTGCGGGTGCGGTTCGTAAAACGTCGGGCGATGTAAGCCGGTCGTGATCCGGCATCTTCGGCATTCGCCGAAGGCAAATGAGAATGTCTTTTGGTTGATCCAGGTACGATTGAGCACACGTGGTCCGTAGGTTCAGACATGAACAAAGTACGCGAAATTCGCGAGATGAGCGACGAGCAGATCCGCTTGGTCTGGAAGGACTGCGCTGAAAAACTTTTTAAGCTCCGGATTCAGTCCCAGACAGAGAAACTGCCTGATCCGACGGGAGCACGTAAAATCCGTCGCACGATCGCGAGGTGTCAGACGATCCTCGCGCAGCGTGGAAGTTTAGTGGTGCCCACAACTGTTTCTGACGGGGCACCAGCAGATCAGGCTGTGCACGACGCTACGCAGCATGAAAAGCATGCACAGGGCAAGCATCTCACTGGGCGTGCGAAAGTACATGTCGGTCCGAAGGGCGCGGTCAGGACTCGGCGAAAATTCCAGAAGCGAACGCAGAGCGGAAAATAACAGCAAGTACGATGAGCATTGGCCCGCCAGACAGCCACAGGCCACGATAAGGCTGGAGCTAGGGCATTCACATTAGAACTCTGGACGGACAAGCAACGAGCGAGCGAGACAGACAGGAAGAAGTCATGCCAAGGCGAGTGGAAATAGGAACAGTGACCAGCGCAGCGTCAAAAAAGACGCGGCGGGTCGAGATTCCCAGGGTCGTGCGACACCCTAAATATGGCCGCATACTCCATCGGCGCACCATCTGCCACGTTCATGACGAGGCGGAAGAGTCGCGCCCGGGCGATACGGTTGAGATCGTGGAGTGCCGGCCGCGAAGTCGTTTAAAGCGCTGGGAATTGGTAAAAATTGTCACCAAAAGTACCGCTGTGGACCTAGCAAGTCTCCGCAGTGGTGCGCGGGCCACGCAAATGCGTGAGACTGCAGCCAAGGCAGAGGCCGCCTCTGCCACTGGCAAGTCGACGGAAGGAACTTCCACATGATCCAGATGCAAACCAGGCTCGTGGTCGCGGACAACACCGGCGCCAAAGAGGTGATGTGTTTTAAGGTCCTCGGTGGCAGCAAGAAGCGCACCGCCGGCATTGGCGACATCATTGTCTGTAGCGTGAAGACCGTGATCCCAGGCAGCGACGTCAAGAAAAAAGCCGTTGTCAAGGCGGTAATCGTTCGCTGCAAGCAGCCGACAAGGAGGAGCGACGGTAGTTATGTTCGCTTCGACACCAACGCTTGCGTGATCATCGACAACGATAACAATCCGAAGGGCACCCGTATCTTCGGTGCAGTGGCCCGTGAACTGCGAGACTGCAATTTCATGAAAATCGTCAGTTTGGCGAGCGAGGTGGTTTGATGCTGATCCGTTCAGGCGACATGGTTGAAGTTAAAACAGGCAATGCCCGAGGCACACGAGCAAAAGTGCTTTCGGTGCGGCGTATCGACGGAAAGATTGTGGTTGAAGGTGTCAACCGCGTGTATCGCCACATGCGCCGTAGCCAAAAGAACCCCCAGGGGGGGAGGCTCAGCAAGGAAATGCCGATCGATGCATCGAATGTCTTGGTCGTTTGCGGCGGGTGCGACAAGCCGTCCCGGATGGGCGTGAAGTTGCTTGCCGACGGCGCCAAGATTCGTGTTTGTAAAAAGTGTGGGGCAGATTTGGGATCCCTGCGAACTGCGAAGAAATAGCAAGAGAACGGCGAGCAAGGGCGTCGCTCAGGTCGTGTCCCAATGTCGGGTCACAGGTGAAGAGGGTCGGAACGGTTCAACGCTGAAGGACGGATGCGATGGCAAAGAAGACAAAAGCAACCCAGACGCAGGTGGCGGCGACAGGCCCAGCGACTGCAGGTCCGGCGGGGACCCCGCGGATGCTTGAGCACTACAAGAACACTGTTCGACCTGCACTCAGCCTGGCGCTCGCGCGGACGAACCCGCACTCGCTCCCAAAGCTTGAGAAGATTGTGGTCAACATGGGAGTGGGGGTGGCCGTCACGGAGAAGAAGTATCTCGAAGAGGCGATTGGCGCGATGGCGCAAGTCACGGGACAGAAGCCCATCGCCACGCTCTCCAAGGTCGCCGTGTCGGGGTTTAAGCTCCGTGAGAATCTTCCTATCGGATGCAAAGTCACGCTCCGTGGGCGGCGGATGTATGAGTTTCTCGACCGACTCGTGTCGCTCGCGTTGCCCCGTGTACGCGATTTTCGAGGGCTCTCGAGTACCGCTTTCGACGGTCATGGAAATTACAGTCTTGGCCTTTCTGAGCAGATGGTGTTTCCGGAAATCAATCCGGATAAATACACCCGAGCCCAAGGTATGAACATTACCTTGGTCACTTCTGCTCGGAATGATGACGAGGCCAGGCAATTTCTTCGCGCGATGGGTGTGCCGCTGAAGAAGGACAAGGATGAGGATGATGGTGCCGCAGCGTAGCGGCACGACGAAGACGCAGGCGGATCTTCCGGGTGGAAGACCGCTGTTTTTAGGGTGCGGCCGTAAAGCCCGCCGACGTTGGAATCACTATGGCAAGCAAGTCCAAGATCGCGATGGCCAAACGGCCGCCGAAGTTCTCAACCCGGCAGGTTCAGCGCTGCATGTTGTGTGGGCGCCCACGGGCTGTGTATCGCAAATTCGGGCTCTGCCGAATTTGCTTTCGGAAGTTAGCCGATCAGGGTTTCATTCCGGGAGTCAGGAAGGCGAGTTGGTGATAGAAAAGACTTGATCTCAGGGCAATCGTACCCATGCTTTGGAACTCCACGAAAGTGGCTCCTGGGATACGGCGACTGAAGACGGTCTTCGCTGAAGTTCCGATCGACAATACGACGTTGATCGGGGCCTTGGGCTGTGGGTGGTTGGCAGGGTTTACTGAATCTCATTCAAGGGCGTTTCCGACATGATGACCGATCCCATCGCCGACATGCTCACTCGCATCCGCAACGCGGTGCGCGTAGAACGCGCCATCGTGGAGATCCCAAGTTCTAAGGTGAAGCGTGGTGTAGCGGACGTGCTGAAGCGCGAGGGCTACATCTGGGACTGGAAGGAAGTCGAGTCGGAACCGGCAGCAAAACTGCAGTTGGAACTCAAGTATGGTCCTAACGGCGAGCGACTCATTCGGCATATCCGCCGCGTCAGTTCACCGGGACGGCGTGTCTATAGTCGATCCGTGCTCTTGCGTCCCGTTCTCGGCGGGCTTGGGATCTCGATACTTTCGACGAGCAGCGGTGTTGTAAGCGATCGTGAAGCCAGGCAGCGGAAGTTGGGCGGCGAGGTTCTCTGCGAGCTGTGGTGAGCGTTTCGATAAGCGGGTGGTTGCGAAGCTTTGTACTAGCAGGTGTTGGTACTTCAACGGCATCGTAGTATTGATTTACGGAACGAATGATGGGTGGCTCTAGCCTGCCCTGCAGCTGACAGAAAGGTTCATCGCATGTCGCGGATCGGGAAGGCACCAGTGCAGATCCCCAAGGGGGTGAAGATCGCTGTTGAGGGCGCTACGCTACGGGTCGAGGGTCCCCTCGGTAAACTCGCTCACCAAGTTCACCCTGCAGTCGCGGTCCATGTAGATCCCGCGGACGGGCAGTTAAAGGTCACTCGCAGTGGGGATGATCGGATATCACGGAGTATTCACGGCCTGACCCGCGCACTCGCTGCAAATATGGTTGAGGGAGTCTCGAAGGGCTACGAAAAGAAACTGGAGATCGTGGGGGTCGGCTATATCGCCGCTATTCAGAAGAACACTCTCCAGTTACGCGTCGGATTTGCAAACGAATTGCAACTCCCTATTCCGGTTGGGCTCACCGTTACGTGCCCAGATCAGACGCACATTGTCGTAAAAGGCATCGACAAGCATCTTGTCGGGCAGTTCGCTGCTGAAGTTCGCGCCAAGCGAAAACCTGAGCCATACAAGGGCAAGGGAATTCGTTATGAGGGTGAGCAAGTCCGTCGCAAGGCAGGCAAGGCAGTTACGAAGTAAAGTTTTTACCATCGTTCAGGATCGCTTCTTGCTCCTCATCGGATCGAGACGCTACTGGACGGGGTTTGAGTCTAGGGCCGTCCCGGTATCCTTTTAGCAACCTCTACTCCTACACGCAGTCACGTTCCAATGGACCACGCCCGCACGATTCTCAGGCAGCGGATTCGCCGACGCCACCGTGTCCGACGCCACATCCGCGGTACTGCAGAGCGCCCGCGCCTGGCTGTGTTTCGTACACACAAGCATATTTACGCCCAGATCATTGACGACGCAGCCGGACGAACGCTTGTTTCAGCGAGTTCGGTCGACAAGCAGATCCGTGATGGAGTTGGGTTTGGTGGTAACAAAGACGCTGCCGCAGCCATCGGCCGGGCTGTTGCGGAGCGCGCCCAGGCGGCTGGGTTAAAGAAGGTCTGCTTCGATCGAGGAGAGTTTCGCTACCATGGGCGGGTCGCTGCCCTTGCTGACGCAGCACGAGCGGCAGGCCTTGAGTTTTAACATTCGGGAACTGTTGTGGTGGGCATCAGCCTCACGACAAGCAATTCTGCATAGTCCATTCCACTGGAGCTTCGAAGACCGTGTCGACCAGCAGCAGCCATGGCCGGGATCGTGATTCACGCGACAATCGTGGTGGCGAACGGAGCGGTGAGTTTGCCGAGAAGGTAGTCAAGGTCCGGCGCTGTGCCACGGTCGTCAAGGGCGGGCGGCGGTTCAGTTTTGCAGGACTTGTCGTGGTCGGAAACGGCCGTGGCAAGGTCGGGTGTGGCTACGCGAAAGCTAACGAAGTACCACCCGCTGTGGAAAAAGCCATCAAAGATGGCATGAAAAATCTCATTGAGGTCCCTGTTTCGACCGGGTCTATTCCTCACCGTGTCGAGGGGAGAAGCGGTACCGCGAAGGTCATACTTCTCCCCGCCAGCCCTGGGACTGGGATCATTGCCGGCGCAGCAGTGCGGGCGGTGTGTGAGTCGGCTGGGATCCGCGATGTGCTGACCAAGGCTCATGGTTCGACGAATCCGGTGAACCTTGTCAAGGCAGCCTTGGATGGGCTCAAGCAATTAAGAACAAAAAGCGAAGTTGAGCGGCTGCGGGGTGTTACGCTGTCCTGAGGCGTGGCCGATCGATGCGGGGTATTACGGCACGCGGAATTACGGTCGCCGAGTTGAATCTGGGTTGACGGGGAGACGAGTCCGCGAAGTCTTGGCGAAGACTCGAGGAATGTTGAGGGTTGGTTTGTTGGGACAGTGATTGGTGGTCATACAAGCAGGCCGGTGAACATCGCCGGCACCGTACGCGTGAGGGGATTTTTCGATGAAGATTAACGACGTCCATCAGGGGATCCACAAGAACCGGAAGCGACTCCGGATCGGGCGCGGTCCTGGTTCCGGACGAGGAAAGACCTCCGGGCGCGGACATAAGGGCCAGGGTCAGTTGGCTGGCTGGAGCGCGCCAGGGCTCTTCGAAGGCGCGCGAATGCCGCTCATTCGGCAGATTCCGAAGCGTGGCTTTCACAATCAACACGGGCGGATTGTGACGTGTATCAATGTCGATGATCTCGAGGCTCGTTTTCCTGCTGGTTCAGACGTCAATCCAGAGACACTGCGGACGATTGGTTTGGCCAAGGGGATATGGGATTCTGTCAAAATTCTTGGCGAAGGATCGATCACAAAGCCACTGAAGGTGTCTGCCCACCATTTCAGTGCTCAGGCTCGGGAGAAGATTCTGGCTGCCGGTGGAACAGTGACGGACATTGCTGGTCCGGCTCCTGTTGTCAAACGGCAGAAAAAGGTGTCACGGAAGAAGCCCGCCGCGCAGTAGCGTGAACGCTCCGGGCGTGATGGGAGCAAAGGAGTCGTTCTCGTGCTGGAAAAACTTCGCATCATCTTTACGATCCCCGAGTTGCGGCAGAAGATTCTGTTGACGCTCGGCCTGTTGGCCATTTATCGGGTCGGCTGGCAGGTGCCGTTACCGATCGTTGACGCCAAGGCGATGACTGCTTTCGCGCAGGAGAGCGGTGGGATCGCCGATCTACTCAAAACGGTCGCGGTGTTCTCGGCGAGCCAGTTATCGCAGGCGACGATTTTTGGCTTGGGGATCATGCCGTATATTTCGGCCTCGATCATTTTTCAGTTGCTCGGCACGGTCTGGCCGCCGCTTGAGCGACTGACCAAAGAGGGTGAAGCCGGCCGCAAGAAGATCAACGAGTACACTCGCTATGCGACTGTCGTTATCTGTCTTTTGCAGAGTTGGGCATATGTGGCTTTTCTCTCCAATGCCCGGATCGGCGAGACATCACTTATACAGCCGGCATTTCTGGTGGACGGAAGATTGCCGTTGGTGTGGCAGTTCGTCGCGGTAATGACCATGACGGCGGGCACTATCTTTTTGATGTGGCTCGGTGAGCAGATCGATGAATTCGGCATTGGTAACGGGATCAGTCTCTTGATCATGGCTGGAATTCTTGCCGCTATGCCGAGTGCATTGCTGGAGTTGGCTGGTGACACCACGTGGGAACTCGGTGGTGGAGGTGGCAAGATGGGGATCGAGACTATTCTTGTGCTCGCGGCACTGTTCGTTGGGGTCGTGGCGGGGGTGGTGTTTATGACGCAGGGGCAGCGTCGGATTCCGACGCAGAGCGCGAAGCATGTCCGTGGCCGACGGGTGTATGGTGGAACCCGTCAGTACTTGCCACTGCGGGTCAATCAGGCCGGCGTGATGCCGATCATTTTTGCGAGTTCGCTGTTGCTCTTTCCGCAGATGCTCTTTCAGTATCTGTCGAGTGCATATCCGGGGAATGCGTTTCTGGGGTCGCTTCACGACTCCTTTACGCGGGGGCAGTCGTTTCTCTACACGATTCTCTATATCGCGCTGATCTACTTTTTCTGCTACTTCTGGACGGCGATTACATTCAATCCGAAGGAGATGGCTGACAATCTCAAGAACTTCGGGGCGTTTATTCCTGGCTATCGCCCCGGTAAACGAACTGCCGATTATTTAGAGCGGGTGATGGAGCGGATCACGTATGTGGGGGCTGGATTTCTGGCCTTGGTTGCGATCATTCCAACTATTGTCGGTGGTGCGTTGGGCATACCATCGCAGATCGCCAGTTTCTACGGTGGTACCGGCTTGCTGATTGCGGTGAGCGTCGCCTTTGATTTGGTGCAAAAGATCGATAGCCACTTGGTGATGCGGAACTACACGGGGTTACTGGAGAAGTCTTGACCGAGTAGGGCGGGTTGTAGGGGTGCTGGTGGTTTTTTTTGTGGGTGCTGTTCCCTGCCCGGCACGTGACGGCTTTGGATCTAGGTCCCAGTCGGTTTTCCTGGTGTGTAGGACGTGATCGATCGTGTCGCAGTCTGCCTCGCCTCTCGGTAGTGTCGTACGGGCTAGTCATGCGGATCATCCTCATCGGACCGCCCGGGGCTGGTAAGGGAACGCAGTGTCAGCGACTGGTTGACTTGCTGCGGGTTCCTCACCTCTCGACCGGTGAAATGCTGCGAGCGGAGATCCGAGCTCGCAGCACCGAGGGGCTCCAGGCCAATCGCTTTATGGAGCTGGGGCAACTCGTGCCCGACACGCTTGTCCTCGGTATGGTCACCAAGCGCTTGGAGTTGGCCGATTGTAGGGCCGGCTTTCTGCTGGATGGTTTTCCGCGGACACTCCCCCAGGCGGCCTCGCTCGATGACCTCCTCGAGCGGCGGGCGATGAATGTCGATGGTGTCTTGGAATTGTCCGTTCCCCGGGACGAGTTGGTGCGTCGGATGCTCGCGAGGAGGCGAGCCGACGACAATCCTGAGGTCTTTTCGAATCGGATTGCAATTTTCGAGGCGCAGACTGCGCCGCTTTTGGAGTACTACGCCCGGCAGGAAAAGCTCGCCACGATAGATGGTTTGGGCGATGCGGACGACATCTTCGGGCGAATCAAGATCGCCCTCGGGAAATTTGCTCGCGATGCTTCTCGGTAGCGGTAGGAGCTCTGGGGAATAGCGAGGTGCAATCGGCTCCTTTTGCAACTCGGTCTTCCTTGATGGAAGGCTCTACGCCCTGCGGTATACTCTGTGTTGAGGTTTGGCTACGGATGGAGGTCGGTTTTAGGGCGTCGTCCGGTGCCCCGCTCTCCTGACGATATTTATTGCATCTGGTGAGCCCTCCTGTGGTGAATCTTCGTTCTCCTCGTGAAATCGCCCTCATGCGGCGTGCCGGGCTGGTTGTGTGGGGCGCTCATGACATTGTTGCAGCCATGATTCGCCCCGGGGTGACAACCGGTGAGATTGATGCCGCTGTTGAGGCTTTCTTCGTCGAGCAGGGCGCCGTGCCCTTGTTCAAAGGGGTGCCGGGGAAGGTGCCATTTCCAGCGGTCTGCTGCATCTCGGTCAACGACGAAGTTGTTCACGGGATACCGGGCAAGAGGGTCTTGCTACCGGGAGACATCGTCAGTGTTGACACCGGCTGCAGCCTCGCTGGTTGGTGCGGCGATTCGGCCAGAACGCACCCGATCGGGGAAGTCGCCCCTGCAGTGCAACGCCTCCTCGATTGCACATCGGGGGTGCTGGACCTAGCCATCTCCCTCATGGGAAAGCGGAGCCGCTGGAGTGATGTCGCCACTGAGATGGCCACGTTCGTCCGCGATCAGGGCTTCACTGTGGTTGAGAACTTCGTGGGCCACGGGATCGGGCGAAAGATGCACGAAGATCCTCAGGTCCCCAACTTCTGCTCGCCGAGTTTTCGACGGAATTACGACTTCAATCTCGAGCCTGGTTTAGTGATCGCAGTTGAGCCGATGGTCAATATGGGCTCAAAGCGAGTTCGTGCCTTGAGCGACCACTGGACGCAATCGACCGTCGATGGCCAGCCGAGTGCGCATTACGAGCACACGATCGCGATCACCGAGTCTGGCCCTGAAGTGCTGACCCGCGCACCTTCCCCAGGGGAAATCGTCCGCGTGGAGTAGATTTCGGCCACTCTTCCCGACGCACCGGCTGATCTAGAAAAGGCGGTCCATCGGTCGACCCTCTGAGGGCAAGGGCGTGAAACCCCTTTTTTTCTCAATTTTACGTGGTTTTCTGGTCTCCCCTTGTGAATTGAAGCCCAATCTTCCTATAGTTGTGGTCTTTCCGAGAGTTTCCCTGTCCCGTTGAAGGCGTAGGCGGCCGTCGCCACGAACGCAAGCATGAAGGTCCGCGCCAGCGTCCGTCGCATTTGCGACAAATGCAAGATTGTCCGGCGCCGTGGCGTCGTCTTCGTCGTGTGCGCGGATCCCCGCCACAAGCAACGACAAGGGTGACCGCGGTAGTCTGGGTGGCAGTTCCATCGCACTCCTGTTCAGTCGGCAGCCAGCAAGGTGTCGATTGCCAGGACGTTTGTGTGGGGTTGTCTCCAGTCGCAGGTGATTTTACGTAGCCAAGTTTCATATGGTCCTTGTGGTGTCCCTGGTCGTCTGAGGTCGTTTCGTGCAGCACGTTGCTGCTCGGGGGGGGCTTCGGCGGGGTGTCGCGGCAAGGCTTTTAGTCCGACCTTTCCTGAGACTTTTCCATGCCCCGTCTGCTCGGCGTTGACATCCCGTCCGACAAAAAGACCATCTACTCGTTGCAGTACCTGTACGGCGTCGGCCCGAGGGTTGCTCGCGAGTTGTGCCACAAGGCGGGCGTTGATCCTGAGGGGGTGGCCAAAAACCTCCACGAGGATGAGCTGGCTCGCTTGGCTGCATTGATGGACAAGGATTACGTCGTTGAGGGGCAGCTGCGACGGCAGTTAGCGCAAAATATCTCTCGGCTCAAAGATATCGGCAGTTATCGTGGGCTGCGGCATCGCCGCGGGCTTCCGGTTCGGGGGCAGCGGACCCGTACCAATGCACGGACTCGCAAGGGTCCAAAGAAGACGGTGGCCGGTAAGAAGGGCGTCAAGGATCTCAAGTAGTCGGCAGTTGCATTCCGAAGGCACTGGCAGTGTTTTCGGGTGGAAGTCGTGCTGATGGTTGAGCGGGGTGGTTGGTGGTTCCTGGCCGATGGCTGGGGTGTTGAGTTGCAAGCGGTCGGTTCCGGTCGAAGACCCATCACGGGAAGATTTGATTCATGTCGAAGGTTGCGAAGACAAAAAAGAAGAGCGTTTCTGCTGGCGTCGCGTACATCAGCGCGAGTTTTAACAACACCACCGTCACCATTACGGACTCCAAGGGCGATACGCTCTGCTGGGCCAGTGGTGGCACTTGTGGTTTTAAGGGGAGCCGCAAGGGCACCCCGTTTGCTGGGCAGTGTGCTGCTCAGCAGGCTGCTGAGAAGGCTGCGAAATTTGGGGTTAAGGACCTTGAGGTTCGTGTTCGCGGGCCAGGCAGTGGTCGTGAGAGTGCTATCACTGCGTTGCAGGCCGCTGGGATGAACGTCAAGAGCATCGAGGACATCACTCCTCTCCCTCATAACGGCTGCCGGCCACCAAAAAAGCGGCGGGTGTGATCCTGCTGCGGCCGTCGTGCTCTGGTCGTTTTCCGGCCAGGCTGGGGCTCTTTACCGGATTCTTTTTTACACACTGACACTTCAGGCAACTCACGCGAGCGATCGACAAACATGGGACGTATCACTGGACCGGTCTGCCGCCTCTGCCGTCGCGACGGGCTTAAGTTGTTTCTTAAAGGCACTCGTTGTGACACCTCCAAGTGTGCTTTTGAGCGTCGTAGCACGCCGCCTGGAATGGTGCAAAAGCGGCGTAGCAAGCCTACCGAGTACGGAATCCACCTCCGTGAAAAGCAGAAAGTCAAGCATTACTACGGTGTCCTCGAGCGTCAGTTTCGCACTTACTTTGCGCGAGCAGAGCGTGGGAAAGGGAATACTGGCGAGATGCTGATGTCGCTTCTGGAGCGGCGTTTGGACAACATCATTCATCGAATTGGTTTCGCGCCGTCCCGTTCTGCTGCTAGGCAGGTGGTCATGCACGGTCATATCACGGTGAATGGGCGGCGCGTCGATGTGCCCAGTTATCTCGTGAGGGCCGGTGATCTGATTCGGGTCAAAAACCGGGCGAAGAGTTTGCAGTTGGTGCATGCTGCTTTGGCGGTGGGGCGACGTGACGTTCCCGACTTTCTGACGAGGTCGGAGGGGGGGGTGCCTGAGGGGCGGGTAGATCGTCTTCCTGCTGCCGACGACGTTTCGATTCCGGTGCAGGCGAACCTGATCATCGAGTTGTGCTCGAAGTAACTCGCTCGCTCTGATGGACGCCCACGGCTGTGATACACGGCCGTTTCTCTGGAGAATTCCAGGGAATTCGTTTCAGTTCAACGCAATTTGATACGGACACAGGCAAGGAGATTCGCATGCACATCCGCTGGCGGGGACTTGAACTACCCAGCACGGTCACGTCCGAAGCCAAGACGTTGACCCCTACCTACGGTAAGTTCGTTGCCGAGCCGTTTGAGCGCGGGTTTGGTACGACGGTCGGCAATAGCCTGCGGCGAGTGCTCCTCTCGAGTCTCGAGGGGAGTGCCATCACCCAGATTAAGGTTGGCGGCACCCTGCACGAATTCACCACCATCAAGGGCGTGTTGGAGGATGTCACCGACATCGTTCTGGCTATCAAGAGCCTTGTGGTCAAGAATCACAGTGATTCCACTCGTGTGATCCGAGTGGAGAAGAGTTCCAAGGGGCCGATCACAGGCGCCGACGTTCAGGCTGATGAGGCCGTTGAGGTTATCTCCAAGGACCTCGTGCTGGCGACGTTAACCGACGACGTGCCTTTTGAGCTTGAGATGGTGGTCGAGAATGGCCGTGGCTACGTTCCGGCGAGTGAGCACAGCCCCGACGCGCAAGAAATCGGCATCATTCCTGTTGATGCTGTGTTCAGTCCTGTGACTCGCGTCCGCTATGAAGTTGAAGAGACTCGCGTCGGCCAGAAGACGAATTACGATAAGTTGACGATGGAGATCTGGACCAACGGCACCGTGACCCCGGAAATGGCGTTGGTCGAGGCGGCTAAGATCCTTCGCAAGCATCTCAATCCGTTTGTTGGATATTCGCAGCCCGGCATGGCAGTGAATCTTCCAGCGACGGTGGACATTTTTTCGTTGCAGCCCTCTACCGAAGGGTTGCTGGGGATGTTGGTTTCCCAGCTCGGCCTCGAGGGGCGGGCCAGCAATTGTTTGGCCAGCGAGAATATCGTCACGGTCGGTCAGTTGGTCGCCTTGTCCGAGGAGCAGGTTCTCGAGATGAGGAATGCGGGGGAGCAGACCCTGCAAGAGATCAAGGAAAAATTGGCAGAGCACGGTCTTCGTCTCGGTTCGACGCCGGCGGCGGTTGAAGCCTGACGATTCCAGATAGTGTTGTCGGGGCCTTTCCCCGGTAGTTTTGCTTACGCGTACTCCCGTTCCACAGAAAATTTGGTTCCATAACGGTTCGAAGGGTTTGACTCATGCGCCATCGACGTAAAGGCCGTGTGCTCGGCCGCAGTCCGTCCCACCAGCGGGCATTGCTTCGCAATCTTGCCTCCGCCTTAATGCTCACAGAGCGGGAGACGGAAGCGGGCGAGGTTGGTGCTGCCAAGGTGACTGGCCGGATTGTGACCACCGTGGCGAAGGCGAAGGAGGTCCGGCCGCTCGTTGAGCGCTGCATCACCATTGCCAAGCACGGTCTGCAGTCGGCGGAGCTTGCCAGGGAATTCGCCTCGACAGCCGATCGCAACTCTTCGGCCTGGAAGCAGTGGCGAGAGAGCGATCAGTGGCGGAAGTGGGCACAGGCCTCCGCTCCGGTCGTGGTGGCACGGCGTCGGTTGGTGCGTCTTCTCGGCGACAAGAAGGCGGCCCGGATTCTATTCGAGAAAATTGCCCCTCGTTTCGTTGATCGTCCGGGCGGTTACACGAGGATTTTGAAGTTGGCGACTCCGCGTCTGGGTGATGCTGGCCCTCGGGCCTTGCTCGAGTTCGTGGGGAGCGGCCCGCGGCCGGACAAGGGGACGGCTCCGCAGGTCCAGGCACGTCGGCCTGGAAGGTCTGCCGGGGCGACCTGATCGACGCAAGGAATCGACTTCAGCGTGCGATCGCTACCCCGATGAGGTTTGTTTTTTCTCTTCTTGGGAGCCCATCTTGAGGTGGCTCTGGGGAGGGTGGCTCTGGGGGGGGTGGCTCTGGGGGGGGTTGAAAAGAGTTGCCTTTGACGGGCGGACTTACGGTTGGCTTATGCCGATGAAATCGTGTATAAGTAGACTGTGGTTTGAATGGGTGGGTTGAGTGGGTTCTGAAATGGGGGGCGGCTGGCTTCCTTTTCGGATTCATCTTGGGCGGGAGCCCGCCATCGCATGTCCTTTTCAAGGGGCGTCCCATGTCGACGCGGTTGCCCTGCTTGAGGTGGCCCTCGCTATTCTTGGCGATGTGGTGTGTTGTCGACGGCACTTTGTCGTCGGCTGCCGATGAACACTTCGGGATCCCCCAAGTCAAGTTCATCAACGAATCAGTTGCAGCTGGATGGTCTGACGCCAGAATCAAGCCCTCGGATGAGGCCACCGATCAAGAGTGGTGCCGCCGGGTTCACTTGGACATCATTGGCCGCGTGCCGACGGTTGCCGAACTCGGTGTCTTCGTCGCCGATACCGCCCCGGATAAGCGGGCCGCCCTCGTCGCCCGTCTCCTTGGGGATGACTACGTCGATGAGTACGCCAGGAACTGGACTGACGTTTGGACCACTGTTCTCATCGGCCGGAGTACCGAGAACGACAACATCAACCGCAGTGGCATGCGGCAGTGGCTCCGGCGGGCGTTCGCCAAGAACCTCCCCTACGACCAGTTCGTCACCGATTTGGTGACGGCCACGGGTGTCAACAAGGCGGGCGAGAAGGGGTTTAACGGGGCCACCAATTTCCTCACGGGCAAACTTGAAGAGAACGGGATCCAGGCGACCGCCAAGACAGCTCAGGTGTTCCTCGGACTCCAAGTGCAGTGCACGCAGTGCCACAACCATCCATTCAACAAGGGCAAGCAAAACCAGTTTTGGGAATTTAATGCCTTTTTCCGCCAGTCCAGAGCGCTGCGGAAGTTCGAGGGCACGCGAGAAGTCCAGGCGATTGAACTCGTCGATGAGGACTGGGCGGGGGAGGGAGGAAACGCCTCGCAAGCGGAACTCTACTACGAACTCCGTAATGGGCAGATGAAGGTCGCCTACCCGGTTTTTGTCGATGGTGCATCGGTCGATCCCAGCGGCTATCTACCTGCGAAGATGGATGATGGGACGGCGTTTGGCGTCAACCGTCGCAGGGAACTTGCGCAGTTGATGGTAGCCAGTCCGCTGTTGCCGAAGGCCGCGGTGAACCGCATCTGGGGCCACTTCTTCGGTTACGGCTTCACCAGGCCGATTGATGATCTTGGGGAACACAACCCGCCATCCCACCCAGAATTGCTCGACGGTCTCGCAGACCAATTTCGGCAGCAGAGTTTCAACGTCAAGGAATTGATCCGCTGGATCACGCTTTCCCGCGCCTATGCCTTGTCCAGCAAGGTCACCAAGGGGAACACCTCTGATGATCCGGCTGTGGGTGAGAAGCCGAAATTCACCCACTTCTACCTGCGGCAGATGCGGCCGGAGGAACTCTACCAGTCGTTGCTGACTGCTACCGAGGCTGACCAGGCGGATGAAAAGGGAGAGAAGGCATCGCGTAAGAAGGACGAATGGCTGTCGCAGTTCATCATCGCTTTCGGAACCGATGAGGGAGACGAGGCCACAACCTTTAACGGTTCGATCCCGCAGGTGCTGATGATGTTTAACGGCGACCTCGTCAAGACGGCCACGGGCACGGGCAAGGGAGGCTTCCTCGACCGGGTGGCTTCCGCTGACATGAGCAACGCCGCCCGCATCGATACCCTGTACACCGCGGCCCTGGCTCGGAAGCCCTCCCGCAAGGAAATCTCCATGGCGAATCAATTGATGGCCGCCCGCAAGGGGGATGCCATCGGGGCCCTTCAGGACATTTGGTGGGCCGTGCTCAATTCGAACGAGTTCATCATCAATCACTGACCGTATTCCGCTCGCATCTGGAAGCCCATTCCCCGTCGTCGCGCACAGGAGACTTTCCCATGTCTATATCCAGCCGATTCGTCGACGGAATCAACCGCCGTCATTTCATGAGCCACTTGGCGGGGGCTGCGGCCTTGGCCGCACCGGCCACTGCGTTCACCAACACGTTGCTCGCCAACGCTTCCGACCTGCGGAAGCGGCACAAGGCGGCCATCCTTCTGTGGATGGGGGGTGGACCGAGCACCATGGATATCTGGGACCTGAAGCCGGGGGCGGCCACCGGGGGCCCATTCCAGCCGATCTCTACCAGCGCCGACGGTATCCAGATCTGCGAGCACATGCCGTTGATGGCGCAGCAGATGCATCACATGTCGCTGGTGCGATCAATGAGCACCCGCGAGGCAGACCACATGCGCGGCCGCTACTACATGCATACCGGCTACGTGCCCAATCCCAACGTCGAGCATCCCAGTTACGGCGCCGTTGTCGCCCACGAACTGGCTGATCAGGTCCCTGATCTGGAGATTCCGCCGTTTGTGTCGGTCGGCGGTGGCAGCGTTGGACCTGGTTTTCTGGGGATGACTTGGGCGCCATTTGTCGTCGACTCCAACGGCAACGTCCGCAATCTCGACATGGGGATCGACCCTGCCCGTCTTTCGCAGCGGCTGGAGATGCTGACGGCGATCGAGGGGCGCTTCATTGGCGAGAAGAGGGGAGCATCGGCAGAGGATCACGCCAAGGTGCTCGACAAGACGATCAGGATTCTCAAGAGCGAGCAGATGGATGCCTTCAAAGTGATGAAGGAACCAACGGATGTTCAGGAAAAATACGGCAACACCGGGTTTGGGCGCGGGTGCCTCATGGCCCGTCGATTGGTTGAGCAGGGAGTGCCCTTCGTTGAAGTTGATCTCGGGGGCTGGGACAACCACGCGGACATCTTCAAGACGCTCAAGGACAATAAACTCCCCGAACTCGACAAGGCGATGAGCGCCTTGGTCTCGGACCTGGCTGAGCGAAGCCTGCTCGACGACACGGCAATCATCTGGATGGGTGAATTCAGTCGTACGCCGAATATCAACGGCAACGGTGGCCGCGATCATTGGGCCCGCAGTTGGAGCGTGGCGGTCGGTGGCGGAGGATTTAAGCGGGGGGTCGTTGTCGGTGAGACCAGTTCCGATGGCAAAGAGGTCGTGACCGAGCCGTACTCCGCTCAGGACCTGATGGCCAGCGTGCTGAAGTCGCTCGATATTTCGCTGGAAACGACGTTCACCGCGAAGAATGGTCGGCCGATGAAGATCGCGAACTCCGGCAAGGTGATCAAGGAGTTGTTCGCCTGATCGGCGAGGCGGAGCCAGGGGCCGAATCACGCCGTACTGGCGGCATTGCAGCTCTCGACGGCACGCTGTGGCCGGTGGTCTGGCTGGTGGCTCCGGCGCTGGTGGAGCAGGTGTTGGCCCTATCGGTTGGTTTTACAGACAAGTGGCTGGCGGGAAACCTCCTCGAGGGCCCCGCCTATCTCGCGGCGGTGGGCTTGGTGGCCTATGCCCTGGGCTTCATGCCATGTCTGTTTGCCATTCCCGCTGTGGGTGCAACGGCGCTGGTGGCTCGGTGTGTGGGCGCCGGTGACATGGCAGGAGCCCGTCGGGCGGCAGGACAGACCCTGCTTGTGGGGGCCGTGCTGGCCGCCGCACTAGGAGGGGCGGCTGTGTTCTTCGGGCCTGACATCGTCCGATCGCTTGGGTTGCCGGAGGAAAGCACCGGATTGGCGCTGGAGTACCTGGCGATTGTCGTCCCTTCGCTCCCGGCGATGATGGTGATCGCGGTCGGAGTGGCGATCCTCAGGGGCGCCGGCGACATGGTGGCGGGCCTTGTGTCGATGACCGTCGTGAACCTCGTCAACGCCGCCGCGAGTTTCGCTCTGGCGGCCGGTGTCGGAGGACTGCCGAGGCTCGGCTGGAGAGGCCTAGCCTGGGGGACATTCATCGGTTACTGCCTTGGGGCGGCGTGCACGCTCATGCTTCTGGCACGGCGGGGACGTGGTCTGGCTCCCGAACTTGCCGATCTTCGCCCTGACCGGGCCTGGCTCCGCCGGATCCTCTCGGTCGGCCTGCCGGCCGGGGCGGATGCGATCGGCAACGCCATCTGCCACCTCGGGTTCCTCTCGGTCGTCAATCGATTGGGGAATGTCGATGCCGCGGCCCATGCCGTGGCAATCACGATCGAATCGCTCGCCTTCCTCCCCGGGAGTGCCTTTGGCATGGCCGCAGCGACGCTTTCGGGGCAGTTCCTCGGGGCCCGGGATGAGCGGCGGGCGCGGCGGAGCGTCTGGCTGGCGGCGGTGGGGTGCGTCGCCTTGATGTCGGCGATGGGAGGTGTCTTCCTGGCGGCAGCGGGGCCTCTGGCAACCTGGTTTCTCGGCGGGGAAGGCAGGCAGCCCGAGGTGGCGGCGTTGACGGCAAAACTCGTCTGGATCGTCGCCTTCGCTCAGCCTCCGTTGGCGATGTTGATGGTGTTTTCAGGCGGCCTCCGCGGGGCTGGCGCCACCCGGCCGCCACTGGCGGTCAACTTTTTTGGATTAATCCTGATCCGCCTCCCGCTGGCGGTGCTCTTGGCATGGCCGGAAGTCAAACTCCCCTGGTGTGACGTCACGCTGCCTGGGCAGGGCTTGGGGGCGGTGGGGGCCTGGTATGCCATGGCAGTCGACCTTACCGTCCGCGGTGTAGCCATGCTCTTCATCTTCTCCGGGCGGAGTTGGACGCGGGGCCGGTAGTGACCGAGTTGGCCGCGAACTGACGCTCGCCGCGGATTGGCATGGCCGCATCACGTGGCGACGATACACTCTTCCAAGTCTGGCACGATCGCGGAAATCCGCGGGAGTGATGCCGGACGCACGTTTCTCGCGCCGCCCCGGGAGTCGCGTCGATGGCAGTGGATGTCGATGTCGAGCAGTGGTCCACGGCTGACGCCGCCGACCTCTACGAGGTGTCACGGTGGGGAAATGGATATTTCTCAGTGGGCCCCAATGGAAACCTCCTCGTCCATCCCGACAAGGACCCCACCAAGAGTATCGATCTGAAGTCTCTGGTGGACCGTCTTCAGGTCCGCGGCATCGATCTGCCGATCCTCCTTCGTTTTGGGGAGATTCTTCAGCACCGGCTGGGGGAGATTCACGGCGTGTTTTCGACCGCAATGAAGGACTCCGGATACCGTGGCGACTACTGCTGCGTCTATCCGGTCAAGGTCAACCAGCAGAGGCAGGTTGTCGAGGAAGTCCTGCAATTCGGTCGTCCATACCGCTTCGGCTTGGAGGCTGGTAGCAAGCCCGAGCTGCTGGCAGTGATCGCGCTGGCCGATAATGACACGCCGATCATCTGCAACGGTTTTAAGGATGCCGAATTCATCGAGACGGCGATGCTCGCGCAGAAGATCGGCCGCAACATCATGCCCGTTGTGGAGCGGTTCTCGGAGCTCCACATGATCCTCGAATACGCCGAGAAACTCGGCGTCAGGCCACGGATCGGGATGCGCGTCAAACTCGCGGCCCGCGGCAGTGGCCGCTGGCAGGCATCGGGCGGGTTCCGCAGCAAATTCGGGCTCACCGCCAGCGAACTCCTTAAGGGCCTCGATCTCCTTGCCTCCCGCGGCATGCAGGACTGCTTTCAACTCCTCCATTTCCACCAGGGAAGCCAGATCACCAACATCCGGCACATCAAGGCGTCGCTCACCGAAGCCTCGCGGATGTACACAGAATTGGTGAAGCGGGGGGCGGGCCTGCGCTATCTCGACGTCGGCGGTGGGCTGGGGGTGGACTACGACGGTTCGCAGACCAACTTCGAATCGAGTGTCAATTACAGCCTCCAGGAATATGCCAACGACGTGGTCTACCACGTCCAGAATGCCTGCGATGAGGCGGGAGTCCCCCATCCCACGATCATCTCGGAGAGTGGGCGGGCGGTGGTCGCCTACCACAGCATGCTGATCTTCGGTGTGCTCGGCATCTCCGAGCACGGTGGTCACGGCGATATCACCGAGCCGGCTGCGGACGCGGAGCAACCGCTCCACGATCTAACGGAGACCTACCAAAACCTCAATATCCGCAACCTGTTGGAGAGTTACCACGACGCCCAGCAGTCCCTGGACACGGCAATGGGGTTGTTCGCCAGCGGCTATCTCCCGCTCGATCAGCGGTCCGCGGTGGAGAACATTTACTGGTCGATCTGCCGGCGGATCAGCAAACTTTCCCGCCAGCTCGACTTTGTTCCAGAGGAACTCGAGGGCCTCACCGCCGCCCTGTCGGACACCTACTTTTGCAATTTTTCCCTCTTTCAGTCGATTCCGGACAGCTGGGCGATCAAACAGCTCTTTCCGGTGATGCCGATCCACCGCCTCAACGAGCGGCCCACCCGCGAGGCGGTGCTGGGTGACGTGACGTGCGACTCCGATGGCAAAATCGATCAGTTCATCGACCGCCGCGATGTGAAGCGGACGCTTCCCCTCCACGCCTGGCAAAACCAGCCCTATTACCTCGGTGCGTTCCTTATCGGTGCGTACCAGGAAATCCTCGGCGACCTTCACAACCTGTTCGGGGACACCAACGCCGTGCATGTCAGCACCGACGCCCGCGGAGAGGTGGTGCTCGACGCTGTCATCAAGGGGGACACCGTCCGCGAGGTGCTCGAATACGTTGAATTCGATCCGGAGCAACTCGTGCAGCGGTTGCGCGACGCGATCGAACAGGCGGTCCGTGAGGGACGGATCTGCGACCAGCAGGCCGGTCGGTTCCTCCGGTTCTACGAGGAAGGGCTGGGGGGCTACACCTATCTTGAGGAGCCGTCGCAGACCTGACGGCCATCGGACAGATTGCTGTCCCGGGAGATTCGCCCCAACCGCATCGGTAGCCGGCTTTTGGAACGGGAATCGGCCAGCCTCCATCTGACTCCACGTCGGCGGCAGCGCGGCGGCCTGGAAACCAGCCTGAAACGACCCCGGATCTGCGGGAACGAAGCAGACGAAGCGGACGAATCAGGGGCAAAACGGCCTCGCCCCCAGTGGGATCCAGTGCTAGAGTCCCCGTTCAAACTTCGGAGCCACCGCAGTGTCACACCGCCACCGCCGCCGTTCCCCGTGGGGCACCGCACTTTTTAGCGCCCTCGTCCTGCCTGGGATGCTGTGGACGCTCGATGTCCTCGCCCAAGCTCCCGTGGCGCGTCCCCGCCCCGGCGCACCGGCCGCACAAGCAGCGCCGCAGTCCCCAGTCCAAGCCGCACAAAAACAGGCTCAGGCCACGCAGCAGGGTGCCGGCCAGCGTCCTCAGCAGGCGATTGCCCCCCAGCTTTCGCCCGAAGCGGCCGCGGCCCTCGAGCGCTTACTGACAGCCTGGGAGGCGCGGAACGCCTCGGTAAAGACCTGGTCGTGTGACTTCTACAAGTGGGAGTACAACGCCTTCGGGCCGGTGGGGCCCAGCGGTGATCGACTGGCGTTTGCCGAGAGTACCGGCGAGATCAAGTACGCGATGCCCGACAAGGGCCTGTTCCGCGTCAAGGAATCGAAGCAGTGGAACGGCCAGACCTCGCGGTATGAACAACGCCCAGGCGAGTCGGGCGAGCACTGGGTGTGCAACGGCGCGAGCATCTATGAGTTCCGCCACTCGGAGCGGCAGTTGCGCGAGACCAAATTGCCCCCGGAACTGCGGGGCAAGGCGATCAGTGATGGACCGTTGCCGTTCGTGTTCGGCGCCAAGGCAGACACTCTCAAGCGACGGTATGTGATGCGGATCCTGCCGATTCCTGCCGGCGTGAGCGATCAAGTCTGGCTCGAGGCGTTGCCGAGGTCGCAGGCCGACGCGGCGAGTTTCTCGAAGGTCGAATTGATCCTCATGGCCCGCGACCTGATGCCCTTCGCCATCCGCATCTACAAACCGGGTGGCCAGGACCAGGACGTTTACCAGTTCGTCCAGAACACGAGCCTGATCGACAAGGGGCTCGACATGATCCGCGACTTCTCCAAGCCAGTGACACCGCTGGGCTACACCTTCATTCTCGAGGATGCCACGGCCGGAGCCCCACCGGCGCCTCCCGTGGCGGCCCCGCGCCCCGGGTCAGCCCCCGCGCCTCGTCCTCAGGGGGCAGCCATTCCCCAGGGGCAGGGGAGCGCGGCGCCGCAGGCTGCCGCGGCTGTTCAGGCGGCGAGCGGTCCAGTTGGCCTCCAGCCGCCACGCAATCGCTGACATCAGGCAGCAGTGCTCAAGCAGGCGTCGCTTGGGGGGGGACGATGGCCCAACTCCGCGACGTGATATCCGTGCTGGACGGCCGTTTGGTCGATTCTAAAGCGGTCAGCTGGCCGGTATACTGATGGCCCCAAGTGATCACCCGCGGGCCCCGGCCCGGACGGCGTTTGCCGCGTCACCTCCCGGCCGCGGGGGCCGGAGGATAGCCCTGCCGAGGACCCTATGCCTTTGATTGATCCCGCGCATCCACTCGGCCAGTTGCTGCAGCGGGACCGCCGCTACAAGTTGGATGCCTACCTCTTTGTGCTCGAGTCGCTGTCGTTTGCACAGGAAAGCCTGGGGCTCGGTGACGAGCCCCCCGAGGAGGACCTTGAGCCCCGTCCCCTCGAACCGGCGGTGGGACGGAAGCCCCGATCGGGCAAGCCCCGCCGCCGCCAAGCGGAACGCCACCTCACCGGGCAGCAGTTGTGCGAGGCGGCACGGCGCTACGCACTGCAGCAGTATGGATTCCTATCCCGCACTGTCCTGGCCACGTGGGGGATCCGCACCACCCGCGACATTGGCGAGATCGTTTTCAACATGATCGAGATCGGACAGATGCGAAAAACCCGCAAGGACAAGCGGGAGGACTTCCACGATGTCTACGATTTCGATGAGGCGTTCACGCGGGATCTGTCGTTCAGCGTGCCGGAGAATCAATAGTTGGACCATTCGAGTCCCCCGAGTACGACGGTGTGGCGGCCCTGGAGGGGATCGAGTCTGTTTATGAGTGATTCAACGGCCCAATCGCGACGCAGGTCCCTGATCCTCCCCCGCATTCTCACCCTCATCCTTCCCCTTTTGGCAGCGGCCGAACTGGCATGGTTCGCGGGGCTTCTCTGGATGGCGGTGCGGTCTGGATGACGCCGTGCGCCCAGGGATGATTCTGGTCCAAAGTCGGGCACGTGCGCCATGATAAAATTCCGGTTCACCGTGGCAGCGGTTTCACCCGGTCCGGAAATGAGGACGGAAGCATGAACGCATTGCTCGACGCCCTGCCGCTGGGGGCCGCCCTCCTGCCGCTGGGCCTGTACCTGCTCGGTTTGGGGTGGATCCACCTCCGTTGTCGTCCGCTGGCGATAAATGGTGTCTGGGACGGGGTGCTGCTGGGTCTGAGCCTGATCGGCCTTGTGACGGTCGGGCCGCTGGCGCTGGTGCAACCTGCTGTGGGTGGATCCTCGTGGACATGGCCGATGCTGCTGTCGGTGTTTTGTCTCGTGGTGACGTTGTGCGTCCTCGTTTCACGGCCCCGGTTGGTGGTCTACAACATCTCCCCGGAGCAGATCCGTCCCCTGGTGGCAGAGGTTGTGGCAGCGCTCGATCCGCAGGCACGCTGGGCCGGTGAGACGGTCGCTCTGCCGACGCGTGGATTCCAGATCCACATCGACGGTGATGGCGCGCTTCGGACGGTCAGCCTCGTGGCGGTCGGCCTCCGATCGGCGCACGAGGGCTGGGGCGAGATGAGCCGCCGGATGCGAAGGGCTGTCCGTGGTCTCCGGGTGCGATCGAGCCCGTGGGGAGCGGTGTTCGCCGCGTTGGGAAGCGTGCTGATCGCTCTGTCCGCCTGGAGCATCGCCGCGAGCGTGCTTTCGCCAAAGATCGTGTCCCCGGCACCAGCCGTCGGCCCGGAATCCCCGCCTGTCCACCCCAGCCCTCTTCCTGGAGTCTCTGATGACAGTCCCCCTCGATCTGTCGCAGCATGAGATCACCGTTCCTGTCGTGATTCGGAACGCTCCTCCGGCGCGGCTCTACGAGGAGGCGGTGACTAGAGAGGGAGCGGGAATCGTTGCCAGCGGCGCAATCGCCATCCGCTCGGGCGACAAGACCGGTCGCAGCCCCAAGGACAAGCACGTCGTTCGTACGCCGGAGTCGGAGGCCGACGTCTGGTGGGGGACAGTCAATCATGCCATCGACGACCACACCTTTCTGCTCAACCGCCAGCGGGCCATCGACTACCTCAACACCCGCGATCGGATCTACGTCTGCGACGGGTATGCGGGGTGGGACCCAGCCAGCCGGCTGAAGGTTAGGGTTCTCTGCGCCCGCGCCTACCATGCGCTCTACATGCGGAACATGCTCATCCGCCCCACCGCCGGAGAGTTGGAGCAATTCGGCGATCCGGAGTATGTGATCTACAACGCCGGCCAGTTTCCCGCCAACAGACTGACCTCCCAGATCGCCAGTCGGACGAGCATTGACTTGTCGCTCGAGCGGAGGGAACAGGTGATTCTGGGGAGCGAGTACGCCGGAGAGATGAAGAAGGGGGTGTTCACGCTCATGCACTGGCTGCTCCCGGCACGCGGCGTGCTGTCGATGCACTGTTCTGCGAACGAGGGGCCAGCCGGCGACGTGTCGTTGTTCTTTGGGCTCTCCGGTACCGGCAAGACGACCCTCTCCGCCGATCCGGCCCGGCGGTTGATCGGTGACGACGAGCACGGTTGGGGAGATGGCGGAGTGTTCAACATCGAAGGGGGATGCTACGCCAAATGCATCGGACTGTCGGCGGCGAAGGAACCCGAAATCCACGCTGCGATTCGCTTCGGCACGGTGCTGGAGAACGTCGTCTACGACGCGGTCACAAGGCAGGTGGATTTCGACTCTGCGGTGATCACCGAGAACACCCGGGCCGCCTATCCGATCGAATACATCGACAATGCCCTCGTGCCTTGTGTGGCGGGGCACCCGAGGCATGTGATTTTCTTAACCTGCGATGCTTCTGGTGTCCTGCCGCCAGTCAGCCGGCTGTCCCGTGAACAGACGATGTATCATTTCCTCTCCGGATATACCGCCCGCGTGGCCGGGACTGAGATGGGAGTGGTGGAACCGCAGGTCGCGTTCTCGGCCTGTTTCAGTGCCGCGTTTCTGATGCGGCACCCCACCGTCTACGCCCGACTCCTCGCCGACAAACTCTCGCGGCACACAGCCCGGGCTTGGCTGGTGAACACTGGCTGGACGGGTGGGGCTTATGGTCAGGGACGGCGGATCGATCTGGCGTCGACGCGACGGATCATCGACGCCATCCATGCCGGGGCACTCGATGAGGCGCCTGTGGAACGCGATCGGGTGTTTGGACTGGATGCAGTGACGGTGGTGCCGGGCGTTGACGGCAGGATACTCGTGCCGTCGCGGGCCTGGCTCGACCCCCGTCAATGGGAGCAGGCTGCCAGGGGGCTGGCTGCCAGGTTCCGCGACAACTTCACCGCGTATGCCTCTCTGGCCGGCCAGGATGTCGTGGCGGCAGGGCCGGGTGAGGTTTTTTGACAGGCCGCAGGTGGCTGCCCTACATTCGACCCCGAAGACTGATCCATCGGCCGATGGTCTCTAGGCGGTGCCGCCCGGGGGCCGGGACCGATTCCCAGGAGCTGACACGATGACCTTCGAAAAACTCTGTGGACTGGCCCTGTTGGTGCTCGTCGGCGCCGTGATCGCGGCACCGGCTCAGGCTGATTCGCCGCTGAGCGGCAAGGCAAAGAAGATCGACGGGAGCGAGATCGACCTCTCCTCCTACAAGGGGAAGGTCGTGCTGGTGGTGAATGTCGCCAGCCAGTGCGGCGCCACTCCGCAGTACGCCGGACTGCAGAAACTCTACGACGCCTACAAGGACAAGGGGCTGGTCGTACTCGGTTTTCCCGCCAATGATTTCGGTGCCCAGGAGCCAGGCACTGACACCGCGATCGCTACGTTCTGTGCGTCGAAGTACAACGTGACGTTCGACATGTTCTCGAAGATCGTCGTCAAGGGTGAGGGACAGTCTCCGCTCTACAAGTCGCTCACCGCGCAGGCTAATCCCGCTGGGGACGTGAAGTGGAACTTCGAGAAGTTCATCATCGACCGCAACGGGAACGTTGCCGGCCGCTTCCTCACCAAGGTCAGCCCGGATGATCCGCAGTTTGTTGCGGCCATCGAAGCCGAGTTGAAAAAGGGGAAGTGAGCCCGCTTGGTATTTTGTTGGGCATCTGGTTTGGCGGTGTCTTCCCTGCCGTGGGGCACCTCACGCAGCGCGTGAGGTGCTCTGCGGATCAGTTGCCAGCCCCGCCTGATCACGACCGCCGTGGATCGATCGTTTCACGATCCACGGTGGTCGTCCCTGGACCTCACGGTAGGTGCGGACGACATATTCACCGACCAGGGCCACGGCTGCGGTTGGCACCGCGGCCACGAGTGTGACCACCGCGGTGATCCCCGCCAGCGTCAAGTCTTCCCCGGTGCGGAAGGCCGCGGCAGACAGTCCGCAGCCGACACCACAGACTGCCAGGAATCCCGCTGCCAGCCAGGCTGCACGCAGCGGGGCATCGGAGGAGATCATCACCGCGTCCAGTGCCAGCCGCACCAGTTTGCTGAAGGAGTACTTCGTCTCACCGGCGCTGCGGGCGTGGCGGTCGTACCACACCGGCTCCTGCTGGAACCCAGTCCAGGCGACCAGTGAGCGAAGGTAGCGGCGCCGTTCCGGGAGGCTGCAGACAGTGTCCACGACCGCCCGATCGAGAAGTTTGAAATCGCCGGTGTCGACCGGGATCGGGTAGGGGAGCAGTCCCGCGAGGACACGGTGGAAGAGGCTGGCGGTGATCAGTTTGAAGCGGGTCTCGCCCTCGCGCGAGCGGCGGCGACCGTAGGCCACGTCTGCTCCCTGCCGCCACCGCTCAACCATCTCGGGGATCACCTCAGGGGGATCCTGGAGATCGGCGTCGATCAGCACCACCGCGTCGCCGCGGCACCGAGCCAGTCCGGCCGACATCGCCGCCTGCTGTCCGAAGTTGCGGGAGAGTTGCAGCACTTCGGCCCTTGGGTCGCGGTCGGCGATCGCCTCGAGGCGGGCGAGCGTCCCGTCGCGGCTGCCATCGTCGATATAGACGATCTCGAATGCCATGCCGGTGGAGGGAAGGACTTCGATGAGCCGCCGGTGCGTTGCCTCGATGACCTCCTCCTCGTTGTGGCAGGGGATGACGACCGACAACAATCCCCCGGGGGCGCTCCGGGAGCGACTGCCGCCGGAGGGAGTGTGGGAAAGGATCGCTGGGAACGGGGCGGGGGAGTGGTCATTGTTCATCGCTTGGTGCTCCCGGCGGCGGCCTGCCGCGGTGAAGGCTGTGCGACTGTTCCGACGAGGAGGAAGTCCCCGTCTTTAAAGAGGGGGCGGCTGCGCCCCACGATCCCCGTGCCAGCCGGGAGCGAGGCCTCGATGTCGGCGTACCCCTCCTCCGTCACCAGCAGCACGACATCGTCGCCCGACGCGAGTTGCTCGACGGCTTTAGCGCTTTCGCCGGGCTTCCACTCGGTGACGTGCCCGTGAGCGTAGTAGACGACGTTGGGGGTGTTTTGTCCGTACGTTGCCAGGCGGGCGCGGCCGCCGGCGTGGCGGTGAGCCTGGGCGATGAGTGGGGGGAGAGCGTTCGCTACGGAAATCCTTGCGGCGGCGGGGCCGACCGCCAGCGACGAGTAGACCAATCCCGTGACCACCAGCGCCATCACTGGATCAAGCCGGCCTGAGCGGGCGCCCCACCAGCAGGCCGCTGCGCCGATCACCGGCACCAGTCCGACCAGCGCAGCCGGGCCGGCTGCCGCGAGGCCGTACTGGCCGGCGATGAGCACCGTGGCGATGGTGGCGATGCCGCCGAAGGCCACCCACCCCAGCCCCGCGGCCAGCAGACGCGGGTGGGTGAGCCGATCACGACCGATCAATTCAGCGGCCAGTGCACCCATCAACAGCGCCGCAGCCGGGTAGGCGGGGAGAACATAATTGGGCAGTTTCGTAGCGGCCAAGGAGAAAGTCCCCACCCAGACGAGCATCCAGAACAGCACCAGCCCCAGGCTCCGCCGCTGCTCGGGCGCCGTGCCTGTGCCTGCCACCCGCCAAGCGGCCACCCCGATCGCCGCCGGAAGAAAACACGACCAGGGGTAGAATCCGACGAGCATCGCCAGTCCATGGAAGAGGATTCCGCCGCTGTGATTCTCCATCGGGGCTGCGAAGCGGCCGATGTTGTGGATGAAGAAGAAGCCTGCCGGCCATTCCCCGCCGGTCCGCACTCCAACGGCGATATACCACGGCGCAGCAACCGCCAGCATCGCCAGGCCGAAGACCACCGGCCGTACGCAGGCGGTGGCATCGCAAGCAGCACGGAGCCCGGCGATTGCCTGGCGGCCGAACGAGGTGGCGGGATCGCGGCGCACCTGCCAGGCCAGCCATGTGGCCCAGGGGAGGACGACCGCCAGCGGTCCGACGAAGCCCACCGGTCCCTTGCACAGAACGGCGAGACCGGCCAGAGCACCGATGCCGGCGGCACGTCCCACGGAGAGGGGGGGCAGGGGGGATGCCGGAGAACGGTTCAGCGCTGCCACAAGCGGTTCCGCGGCCAGGACCGTGATCCATGTGGTGAGCGCGGTGAGGATCGCGTCGGGTGTGGCGGCGTGGGCCTCGATGCCCACCAGCAGGCAGCCCACCCAGGCCAGTGCCGCGACCACGCCGGCAGCGGGGCTAAACCAACGGGTGCCGGCGTGGAGAAGTGCCAAGCCGGTCGCCACGGTGGCCAGTGCCGCCGGCAGCCGCGCCGGAATCTCGGACACGCCAAAGAGTCTGTAGCAGACGGCCATGCACCAATGCATGAGCACCGGCTTGTCGACGGCCAGGGTGTCGTTGTAGATCGGCACGATCCAGTCCCCCGTCTCCAGCATGGTGCGGGCGATGGCGGCAAAGCGTGGTTCATCCTCGTCCCAAAAGGGCATGGGCGCGAAGCCGAGCGCGAGGCTGGCGGTGGCAGCCAGCAGCACGGTGGCCAGCGGGTGTCGCAGGACGCTGCCCCACGGGCCCGTCAGCGGGGGGTAACTGGTGCGTTCCATGCCAGCGGGTTCTCCGACTGAGGAGGAGGGAATGGGCTGTGTGCGGCGGGCAGGGGGCCGATGATCAGCAGTCCCGGACCGAAGAGTTGTGATTGGCGGGCAATGACGCCGAACCCCGCCGGCAGCGACGCCGGCAGATTCATCTGAAAGCGTGCGTCGACGACGAGGTGGGCATCGGGATGGCCTTCAAGGTGTGCAGTCACCTCTTCGGTGGACTCAAGTTGCGGGATCGTGGCATTGGCGTAGAACACCACGCTGGGGGGAACGGTACTGAAACTCGCCCAGGCATCCGCAGCAGGCGTTCGGCCGAGCGACGCGATCAATCGCTGGGCACCACGGGAACCGTCAACCATCCCGCCGCCGATCCCAGCCAACAACGACACGAACAAACAGGCACTCACCGCCAGGGCAGCCAATGAGCGGTGGGGGGTTCCGGCCGACTGGAAACGCCATGCTGCCACCGCGCCGATCACCAGCACCAGGCCGATGGGGGCCAGCCATGCCAGCCGGGGGGCGATCTCCATTGCTGCCACCGGCAGGCCGACGGCAACCCCGACTCCGACCACCAGGAGAATCGACCAGGCCAACTGCATCACGCGCTGCAGGACAACCTCTGGCCTCCGGCACCAGCGGACAGCGGTCATGTCACCACGGGCCCATGCGGCGAGGAATTCCCCGGTCAGCACCGCCAGGGCCGGGTAGGCGGGCCATACGTATCCGGGCAACTTGGTGCCGCTGGCGGAGAATGCCACCACCCAGCAGCCCAGCCAGAGGAGGAGGAGGCGGTTGGCGGACCGGCAACGGACGTCATTTTCAGGAGGTGACTTCGCGGAGCGGGCCGCGACGAGCGTCGCCACGGTGTGGAAGAGCACTGCCGCCAGCACGATCGACCAGGGGAAGAAGCCGATGGCGAGCACGGCCGGATAGTAGCCGATCGACGAACCGCCATGCCCTTCCATGGGGGATGCAAACCGGCCGACGTTGTGGACCAGGAGGAATCCCTCCAGCCAGGCACCGCCAGTGCGGGCCGTAACCCACGCATACCAAGGGAGGGCGACTATTCCCGCCGCGGCGAGGATCAGCGGCAGTCGCAGGACAGCCAGGGCTTTCACGACGGTAAACGCCGACAGCCTTCCGGGGAGGGCATTGGCGGCGGCCTGCCAAAGCGTGAACAGGATCCACACCCCCAGTGGCAGCACCAAGCCCACCGGCCCCTTGGCAAGAATGGCAGCGCCGAGGCTTGCTCCGCAGGCCAAGGCAAAGCGCGTCTCCAAGCGAACCCCACCCCCCGGCGCCGTGGCGGGGAGAGTCTCGTAGCGCTGCCAGCCGGCCACGAAACACCACAGGCCCAGGGTGGTGAAAAACACCAGGGGCGCGTCGGGGGTCGCTGAACGGCCGCCGACGGCGGTCCAGATGCAACTGGCCATCGCCAACCCGCCGAGCAGGCCCGCGGTGGGGCCGTAGCAGAGCAGTCCGATCCGCCAAGTCAGCAGGCAGGTGCCGAGCGACAACACAGCGGAGCCGAGTCGGGCCCCGGTCTCGTTGCGGCCCGCGACAGAGAAACCGGCCAGATGGAGCCAGTTCACCAGGGCTGGCTTCTCGACGCGCAGCCGACCGTTGAACGTGGGCACCACCCAGTCGTTGCGTTGGAGCATGGCCAGCGTGCAGGCCGCGTTCTTCGGCTCATCCTCGTCCCACAGCGCAGGCCCCCCCAGGTTGACAAGCAGGACCAAGGTGGCCACGAGGGCCACAACGGCGGCATGGAAGCGCGGAGGGATCACGGGCAAGAAGCCCTCACTGAGGAGGCCGGTTCCCGATCCCCTCGATCCGGCGTGGGAAGAGGGGCTGCAGGGGGGCGAGACAGTAGGGGGGGGCGACGCCGGGGTCAAGCCGTCCGCAGGCCTGTTTTCCCCGGTCTTCCGCCCGGTTGACCGCACCCGCTGGACGGGTATGTTCAATCTTTTCCGGCGGGTCTCCGCCGCCGCCGTAGCTGGGAGTGTGGCCGTTGGCAGACGAGCAGTCGGATGACCTTGGCAAGCGGGGAGAGATACCTCCCGGCGGTGGTACGCCTCCGTCTGGCCAGGATGCGCAGAATCCCCAGCCAAGCGGGGCTGATTCCAAGGGGGCAGACGGCGTTCTCCGCGACAGTGCCGGCGGCCGACTCATCGAGTTGCCGATCGAGCAGGAACTGAAGGACAGTTATCTCACCTACGCCATGAGCGTCATCGTGGCCCGGGCCCTGCCCGACGTCCGCGACGGGCTCAAGCCCTCCCAGCGCCGCATCCTGGTGGCCATGCACGACTTGAACCTCTCGCCGGGTGCCTCCCGGGTGAAGTGCGCCAAGATCTCCGGCGACACCAGCGGTAATTACCACCCCCACGGTGAGAGTGTCATCTACCCGACCCTCGTGCGCATGGCCCAGGAATGGAACATGCGGCATGTGCTCATCGACAAGCAGGGGAACTTCGGTTCGATCGCCGGCCTGCCGGCCGCCGCGATGCGATATACCGAGGCGCGGCTATCGCCAATCGCATCGATGATGCTCGACGATCTTGAGCTCGACACCGTCGACTATGTACCCACCTACGACGAACGGAACACCGAACCGGTCGTCCTCCCCTGCCGCTTCCCGAATCTTCTCGTCAACGGCGCCGGCGGCATTGCCGTCGGTATGGCCACGAGCATCCCGCCGCACAACCTCGGCGAGGTCTGCCTGGCGCTGGTGGCACTGATCGACAATCCCTTGGTATCGCTGGGGGAGTTACTGCAGATCGTCCCCGGCCCCGATTTCCCCACCGGCGGGATCGTCATGGGGCGCGAGGCCCTCGCTCGTGGCTATGCGACCGGCCGGAGCACGATCACGCTCCGGGCCCGGGCGACGGTCGAGGAGTTCGGAAAGAACCGCAGTCGGATCGTCGTCACCGAGGTTCCCTACCAGCAGTCGCGGGATGCGATCGAGGAGAAGATCGCGGAGTTGGTCAACGAGGATCGGATCAAGGGCATTTCCGCGATCCGCAACGAGAGCGATCTCAAGGAACCGGTGCGGCTGATCCTCGAGCTCAAGCGCGATGCGGATCCAGACGTCGTCCTGAATCAGCTCTACCAGTTCTCCCCCCTGCAGACGACTTTTTCGCTGATTTTCCTGGCGCTAGTCGACGGCAAGCCGCGGGTTCTCTCCTTCAAGAACATCCTTGAGGAGTTTCTCCGCCATCGCACGGCTGTCCTCCGCCGGCGGACACAGCACCTCCTCCAGAAGGCCCGCAGTCGGAAGCACACGCTGGAAGGGTTGCTGGTGGCGCTGGCGAACCTCGACGAGGTGATCCAGATTATCCGCAGTTCGCGGTCGCAGGCCGAGGCCAAGGAACGATTGACGAAGATCCAGGCCCCGGCAGCGCTCCTGGAGCGGGCTCTGGGGGCGGAAGGCTTCGCGGTCCTTCAGGACGAGCGGGGGGCCGCAGAGACCTACGGACTGTCGCCCGTGCAGGCCGACGCCATTCTCCGCCTCACCCTCGGTCAACTGGTCAATCTCGAGCAGGAGAGGCTCTCCGGCGAACACCGCGAACTGTTGGGAAAGATCGGCGAGTTCCGCCGCTTGCTCTCGAATGAGTCGCACATTCGGGGTTTGATCCGCTCGGAGTTGGTGGAACTTGCAGACAAGCACGGTGACGATCGGCGCACGGAGATCAGCGGCGAGGCGGGTGATATCCGCGACATGGCCGAATTGATCACCGAGGCCACGATGGTGGTCACCATCAGCCGCGCTGGCTATGTGAAGCGGACCGCGGCCGACACCTACCGGGCGCAGCGCCGCGGGGGGAAGGGGCTCGCCGGTGCCCGATCCGACGAAGAGGATCCCATCGAGCACCTCTTCGTGGCCAGCACCCATGACTTCCTCCTCGTATTCACCACCTTGGGGAAGGTCTTTTCGCTGCGGGTCTTTGAGTTGCCTGAATTGGCGCGGGATGCCAAGGGGCGGGCGTTGGTCAATCTCCTGGAATTTGAAAAGGGGGAAAAGGTCGCCGACTGCCGCGCGGTGTCCGGTTTCGAAGACCCGGGGCAGTATCTGATGCTTGCCACGCGCAGCGGGATGGTGAAGAAGACTGCTCTCGAGGAATACCGTCGGCGACGCACCAAGGGGCTGATTGCAGTCAAGTTGCGCGAGGGAGACGAACTCGTCGACGCTGTCATCGCCCGTCCCGGCGACGAACTCGTGCTGGCGACTGCCAAGGGAATGGCGATCCGCTTCCCGGAGTCCGATGCGCGGCCGATGGGCCGCGACACCAGCGGTGTGCGGGGCATCAAACTTGGCTCCGGTGATCGCCTGGTGGGGATGGTTGTCGCCGACCCCGCCGCTACCTTGCTGACGGTCTGCGAACAGGGCTACGGCAAGCGGACTCCGTTTGGAGTGGGCACCGAACTGATTGGAACGGCCCCCGACGCTGATGGCGATGCCGATGTGTCGGCAGTGGATGCCGACGACGCTGGTGGCGATGAAGTGGTAGCGGAGTCGGGAGTCGAGGGAGTCGACGCCGGTTCCAGCGGCATGCGTTACCGGACACAGCACCGCGGCGGCAAGGGGGTGCGGGATATCAAGACCACCAAGCGAAACGGCGAAGTGGTATCGATCGTCTCGGTAAAAGACGGCGATCAGGTGCTGATGATGACCGCCCGGGGCAAGATTCAGCGTGTCAACGTGGCGGAGATCAAATCCATCGGCCGAAACACGCAAGGGGTGCGGATCATGCGGCTCGACGAAGCTGACGCCCTGGCTGCAGTGGTCCCCGTGCCGCCGAGCGAGTTGGAGGACGAG
>QWOP01000038.1 GCA_003669605.1 Planctomycetota bacterium | reverse complement strand
CTTTTCGTTGGCCAGTTCAGACCGCAGCCCACTCCCGGCGGAGTCGACTCGCGGCTGACTTTGCAGAGAACGGCTGCCGGGCCAGATCGTTACCGCAGGCCCCGCTCCCCCAATCCTAGTTCAAGCCTCCGGGCACCGCCGGCAGGGGTCCGATGCCGGGTTAGGGAGTCGCTTCCGGGGCCTTTACCGGCACGAAGCGGATGTAATCGAGGCCGAACATCCAGCCTTTCGTGGCGGCAGGGTTCTCACCGACGATCTCGATTGTCAGCGGCACGGTGCCCGGCTCCAGAGCGAAAACGCCGAGGGGCACTTCCGGGGTGACGACGACAGCGTCTTTTTCGTAGAGATCGAGCGGCGGCGATGGAAGTGCACCGTTCCAGGAGAGGGTGACTTGTCCATAGTCGTGTGCCTTCGAGCAGACCGCGATCACCTCGTAGCGGCCTTGGACGGCAACAGGCACCTCGAGGACGAGTTTGGCGCCGGTCCTGCCGCCGGTCCACCACACCTGCGAGTCGCCGCTCCAGCGGGCCGCTTTGAAACTTCCCATCGGTTGGGGGCGGGCGTCGCCGGCGCTCTTCGCGATGATTCTCAACTCCTCCCCCTCGATCGCTCCCGGAATCCGTCCCTCGGCGTTGAATGGCGGCGGCCCCTCGCCAGGGAGGGGCACCTGTCCGGGATGGCGGATGTAGGCCACAAGATCTCGAGCCTCCTCTGGTTTCAGCTGCCCGAGTTGGTTCTCCGGCATCAACGACTGCGGTGACAAAACTCGGGATTCGATGTCGTCGAGCGATACCGTGACCTGCTCCGTTGGTGTTTGGAGAGTGACGCTCGTCGGAGTCTCTTTGACCACGATTCCGGCAATGGATCGGCCGTCCTCAGTGATGACCGTCGTCATCTGGTAGTCGCGGCCGACGACGGCACTCGGGTCGAGGAGGTTTGCCAGGAGATACTCGAGGTCGGCACGGTTGGAGCCGGTGATGTCAGGACCGATCTTTCCCCCCTGTCCGTGGAGGAGATGGCAGGCGCCGCAGGTCTTCACGAACACCTCGCGGCCATGGGATAGATCGGCCCCTTTCATGGCTGCCGGCTTGAGTGCCCCACGCCATTTCTCGAACTCGGCCTTGCGGTCATCCGGCGTGGTGCGGATCGTGCCCCAGACGGCGTTGAGCTTTGCGATCACCTCGGCATCCGCTGACTGTGCGAGCCGGCCGACAGTGAAGGCCGAGAGGTCGTTCCGCGGCACCTTCTGAGCATCGATCGCATCGAGCAGGCTGAGCGTCCAGGCTGGCCGCGAGACGAGCGTGGCGATCGCCGCCTGCCGGCACTCTTCGGAAAGCCCTTCGTAGGCATCAAGGATCACGCCGGGCGTGGCGTCGTGCGGCACCGCAGCCAGAGCGATGATCGCCCCCTTGTGGAGGAGCGGATCGTCCAGCAGGCCGTGGAGCACGGGCGCCGTGCCTTCGTCCTTCGAACTCACCAGCGCCTCGAGGGCCTCCTGACGCTGGGTGAGATCAGCGTCAGGGTTGGCAAGCAAGGCACGCAATTGCGGCAACACGCGTGGGTCGCCGAAACGGACAGCCACGACGCCTGCCAGTCGCCCGACAGCCTGATCAGGATCGGCAGTGATCGATTCGTATCCCTTCTCCCAGGCCTGCGGCGCCGGCATTCGTCCCCGGGCGGCAAGGGCCGCAACGATCTCCTCGAGCATCCATTTCCGCGTGGCCGAATCGGCCTCCGAGAGCCGGGCCACGAGGGCCTCGTAGCAGGCTTCCTCGGAGGCGGCACGGCGGACGATAAACCGCGACACCACCGGGATCTGGCTGGCTGCGGCCAACTCCATCGCGCGCGCGGGGTCACGAGTCACCAGCGGCTCGATGGCATACCAGTTCATCAGCGGCAGGTTGTGATCATTGGCATCCTCGGCGTGCGATACGAGGCCGGCACAGATGTCAATCCGCGCCTCGAGCGGCATCCGTTGGAGCGCCGAACACAATGCCAGCCGGACGACCGGCGAGGGATCATCGGCTGCGAGCTGGCGGTAGCGGCCGATGCGGGTCTCGAGTGGCACTTCCCCAGTTTCGTTGGCCAGTTGGATCGCCCAGGCGCGGACCGCCGGTTCGGGATCGTCGAGGAGTTTTTCGCTTTGCGAGGCATCGAGTTTTCCGGTGACGTGCAGCGCCCAAATGACGCGCAGCCGCTTGGCCGCAGTCGGCGCGGCGGCGAGCTTCGCCTCGAGGAGGCTGCCGATGTCATCGGCGAGGTGGCCGGCAACGGCACGCTCGTGGAGGAGCCGTCGGGCATGACGGACATACCAATCGTTGTCGTGGGAGAGAAGGTCGACGAGCGCTCGATCGCTCTCCTTCGCCAGGTCGACCTTGACCACCGTCGGGGTGCCGCGGTCATAGATCACTTTGAAGATCCGGCCATTGCCGCGGTCGTGGGTCTCGTTGTCGTTGTGGTGGCACTGGTTGCGGTCATACCAGTCGATGAGCACCATTTGGCCGTCGGGGCCGGTCTGCAGGGAGATGAATTGCGACCAGGTGTCGTTGGCGAAGAGAAAGTCGGGCTCGCCGTCGCCGACGTAGCCCGAGCCCGCCGGGGTCAGCCGATCCTCGTTGAGCCGGGCGCCGTGGATGTTGTTCATGAACAATCGGCCCCGGTAGCGCTCGGGCCAGGCCCCCCCCAGGTAGACACATGCGCCGCAGTGGGCATGGCCACCGCCGATGGCGTCCGACTTCTCTTGATCGGCGTTGTTCCACTGCCCCCCCGTCCAGTGCCGGTGGCGGGCGATCGTTTTGATGTCGTCGAAGGAATAAGGGTTGAAGTGTTGGCCGGCCTGCCGTTCATACCGTGCGCCCTGGATGACGTGGTAGAGGTGGGGAATCACGCAGGCGGTCTGAAAGGCATGGCCGGCATCGTTGAAGTCGACTCCCCACGGATTGCTCGTCCCCTCGGAGAAGAGTTCGAACGTGTGGCGGACAGGGTGATAACGCCAGATGCCGGCGTTGAGCTTCGTCCGCTCGTTCTCAGGTGTGCCGGGTTTGCCGACGACGGAGTGGGTGAATACGCCGTGGCATCCGTAGAGCCAGCCGTCGGGACCCCAGATGAAGGCGTTGAGCGTCTCGTGGGTGTCGTGCCAGCCCCAGCCGTCGAGGAGCACCTGCGGCTCCTCGTCGGGGATGTCGTCACCGTTGGCGTCGGGAATAAAGAGAAATTCGGGGGCGGCACCGATCCAGACTCCGCCGAAGCCCACCGCCAGACCACTGACGAGGTTTAGCCCCTCTTTAAAAACCTTGCGGCTATCGAGGACGTGGTCGCCATCGGTGTCTTCGAAGATTAAGATCCGGTCGCTGGCGTCCTCGGGGGCAACGCGTTTGGGATAGGAGTAGGCCTCGGCCACCCACAGCCTTCCGCGGTCGTCGAAGCACATCGCGATCGGCTGGCGGACATCGGGCTCAGCGGCGAGGAGTTTGACTGAAAATCCCGGCGGCACCGACATCGCCTTCGCCGCCTCCTCTGGCTCGAGGCCATCGGCCATCGGACGCCGCTTCTGTGGCTGCGCATCCTCGAAGCGGGCGCGTGGCACCTGCTCACGCGACTGGGTGTGGACAAAGATCCCCTGCTTGTTGGCGACGATAATGTCGGGGAAACCGTCGCCGCTGACATCGGCGGCGGTTACATCAACGCCAACGCCCGAGTTGTCGTCGACGAGTTGCGGGACAAACTCCGCCTCACCGGGCGCGGGGCGGGTGCCACGGAACCAGTAGAGGACAGCCGGTGCCGATGGCTCCGGATCCCCGTCGGGGCCATGCGCCCAGTAACGCTTGCCGGTGACGATGTCGTCGATCCCGTCGCCGTCGATGTCGGCCACGTCGATGGCGTGGATCTGCGAGAAGACGGTGCGGTAAGGGCTGTCGGAGGGTTTGTCGCCGGTGATCGGCCGGTATTCGAATGAGCGGCCGCCGTCGGGCCCCGGCAACTGCTGCCACCATCCCAGGCCGTAACCGTGGGCCGCGAGGCTCGTGATCACGTCGTTGAGCCCGTCGCCATCGACGTCGCGGACATGCATCTGGGCGCCCCCCGGGCCAGCGAAGGCGAACGGGTGGAAGACCCACAGGGGGTCCCCGGCGAGTGACACCGGCTGCTGCCACCAGCCATTCTTCTCGAGCACATCCATCTTGCCGTCGCCATCAACATCCCCCACGCCGCAACCGTGCGTGAACCGGCCACCGGCCACCTCACGCGAGATCCGATGGAACACCCAGGGCTTGGTGGGATCCTTCTTCCCGATCGGTGCGTAGCCAAAGAACCCCCCTACCGAGCAGATGACCTCCGGCACGCCGTCACCGTCGATGTCGGCGAATGTGGGGGACTCGTTGTCGACCTGCGCCAGAACGCGGTGGCGCTGCCACGGTTTTTCCGTTCCCTGTGGGTTCTCAAACCAGGAGGCATCCTGTCCCGGGAACCCGTAGACGAGGATGTCGACCCATCCATCAGCATTGAAATCGTGCGCAAAGGAGAAGAAGTTGTCGGAGTAGCCACGGGGATCGAACGGCTTCGGAGGGTAAACCTCATGGCGCTCGGCGAACGTTGGCCCGGCGAACCACCATGGTCCCGCAGCGATGTCGGGGACGCCATCCTTGTTGAAGTCGCCTACGGCGGCCCCCTCGGCGAAGAATCCGCCGTCGAGCTTCTGCGTCGCGAAGGTGACCAGCGCCCTTGTCTCCCCGACCTCCGCGGCCGGCACCGCGATCTGCGTAGCGGCCTGAACGACGAAGGCCAGAGCCACGAAACAAAGCCCTGGAATGGGCAAATGAACGAGCGGGCGGTGCATGGATATCCCCCTGGGAAAACCGGACCACGGTGCGAGTGACGCAACACTTCAGGCCCTGGAGCAAGCCAACGCAGCCTATCCCCGTCGGCAGGGGCCGGCAACGCAGACCAGGAACCGACTCACCACAGCCCCATCAAGCGGGTGGCGGCGGTGGCGGTGAAGAGCAAAATCAACGTGTTGAAGAGCCGCTGTGGGATCCGTTTCACCACCCATCTGCCGGCAAGCAGTCCCAGCAGCACCATCGGGGCGAGCAGGAGGTTGAGCAGCAGCGTATCGGTGGTGATCAGTCCCAATTGCCAACTGAAGGGGAGTTTGAGGACGTTGAGGACGAGGAACAGCCAGGCGGCGGTGGCGATCAGCGCATCCTTTGGCATCGCCACTGCCAGCAGGTAGAGGGCCACCACGGGCCCGGCGGCATTGGCAAGCATCGTTGTCACTCCGGCGAAGCCTCCCAGCAGCCAGGCGAACCAGTTGGAGTGCGGAAAGTGTCCGAACAACACAGGTCGCCAGAGGCGGGCCGCCTGCAGGCCGCTCAGCGCGAGGATGATTGCACCGACCACCGGCCTCAGCGAACGCTCGTCGAGCCAGTCGAGGAGCACCCAGCCGAGGAGGATTCCCGCGATCGCAGGGGGCAGAAGTCTGGCCACCATCCGCCAATCGACGGCCTGTCCGACCAGCAGCACGGCCAGCACGTCGCCCAGCACGAGCAACGGCAGAAGGACGCCGGTCGAGGCCCGGGCCCCGAAAATAGCGGCGAATATCACGATGTGAACCATCCCTAGGCCGGCCAGTCCGCTCTTTGACATCCCCACTCCACCGGCCGCGAGGGCGAGAAGCAGGAGCGTGGCGGTGGGAAGATCGGTAGAGACGATGCTGTCGGGAACGGGCACTGAGTGACGGAGGCCTCGAGGGAATGCTGGAGCCACGCCTCCGGCTGCGAAAGACGATACCACGGCCCATTGGGGGAAAGAGCCGGTAGGGGACTGGTTTTTGACGGAGACTGAACTCTTTCCGAATAATCGCCGTACACAATGGACAAACCAGCCGGGGTTGCCCGGCAATCGCCATGGACCGCTCCACCCACTCTCATTCTGAATTCGACCATTCCGTACCACACGGGGAGGCTGCGATGGATCGCGAGACGCTTGAGACCCTCTGTCGTTCGTTTGCCGCATGCCAGTCCACGCGGCTCAGGAGCCCGGTGGGGGAGGTCGACGGCAGCGGGGCTGTGCGCACCACCGATCCGGTTCCCGAGATCGTCCGGAGTTTCCGCCTGGCGGAAATCTCCGCCGCCGAGATGCAGTCGCTGCTCGGTTTGGTGACCGACGACGAGGACGACGCAGAAGCGGAGACTTTTGTCGGCCTGACCGCTCCGAAGGCGCTGGTCGAGGATTTCCCCGACTTCGACTTGATCCTAGCTGCGGGCTTCGACTCCGACGATGACGACACCCTCGCCGGGAACCCAGCGGCGGTGATCGAGGTCCGTCTTGGCCCTCTCGATCAAGGGGCCGGGGTCAGCGGACAGCAGCGCGGATGAGCGATCCGGCGGTACTCTTCGAACGCTCTGGTGTCGTGGCGCTTGAGAAGCCGTGGGGCTTGGCAACGCAGGCCCCCGCCGGTATTCCGTCGGTCGAGGCTTGGCTGCGGGCAAGACTTGGTGCCGCAGCCTATCTGGGAGTGCCGCACCGGCTCGATAGGGCAGTCAGTGGCGTCATCTTGATGGCCACGACGCCGCGGGCTGCCCGGCAGCTCTCTCGACAGTTCGAGCGCCGCTGGGTGCGCAAGTCCTATCTGGCACTTGTGGCTCCAGCGGGGGCCGTGACGGGCTTGGCCGGGCCGGTTGAATGGCGGGACCGGATCGCGAAGGTGGCGGATGCCGCGCGTGGAAGAGTTGTGGAGGCCAACGATCCCAGCGGCCGCGACGCGGTCACTTTGCTTCGCAGCATCAGCGCCGTCGGCCCGGCATGGATGCTCTTGGAACTGGAACCCCTCACCGGACGGATGCACCAACTGCGGCTCCAGTCTGCTCACCGGGGCATGCCGGTCGTCGGCGATGGTCTCTATGGCGGACCTTGTCCGACCGCGGAGTGGTGCGATCCACCGCCCGACATGGATGGCAGCGGCCCACAGACGTTTCCGATCGCCCTCCATGCCCGCCGGATTTGCTACCGCGATCCTGACAGCGGTGAGGACGTCGTGATCACCGCACCGCTGCCGTCGTTCTGGCCAGCGGCCGCGGGGGGAGTGTGCGCCGCGGCGGACCCGATTCGTTCATGATCCCGGCGGCCACCTGTGACGCAGCCAGACTTCCATCCACGGCGCTGCCCAGGGCGTCCAGGTTGGATAGGCGACCGAGACCACCGAGAGTCCGAGCAGGAGGAGCCCCAGCGCCCTGCCGGAACGGCTCCGGGAGAGGGCGTCAGCAGCGGGCACCGTGGCGGTGACCCAGAGCGGTGCCAGCCAGAACACCCAGCGGAAGCCACTGGAGACCCCGCCATAATTGCGATCGATCTGCGGCCGCGTGAGATAGAAGGCGATCACCGTCAGCGAGACCACCGCGACGACCCCCGCGAACCAGGCCTGACCCGGGCGGAAATGACGCCGCCGGGATGAGGCCAGCAGCAGCAGGCCCGGCGGCACGAGCAACCAGGCGGGGGTGAGGGAGAAGATTCCATGGTGTCCAACTGTCGCGTGCCAGGCGTAGAGGAGTGCCGACGGCTCGCCGCGATCGACCCCCTTGGGATCCCGCCAGTAACTCGTCAACTGCTTGCCGTTGGCCAGTTTCAGCGAATAGTCGTACCAGTTGAGGGGATTGGCCGACGACTCGGCAGAGGAGACAGCTCCTCCCGCTTCTCCCGACGGAGCGGTGGTGGATGACGTCCGAGAGCGGTGGGCATAGGGGGGAGTGACCGTGCCATGGGCGATCCAATTGGTGCCTAGCGCCGCCGCGGCAACGAGCGCCGCTGCCGGCAGCGCGAAAGCCAGCGAACGGCGTGGGTCGACCATCGACAGCAGGCCGAGGACTGCGGCGCACCAGGCCAAGGCGGGGAGTTCGAAGGCCGCCGCCAGCGCTGCCAGGAATCCGGCGGTGGCAAAGGCATACGGAGTCCTCTGGCCGTCGCAGAGAATCCTCAGCAGCAGCCAGCCGCTGCCGGCAGCGCAGGCCGCGGCCGGTAGATGATTGGTCAGCGACACCGCGAACGTCGTCAGCAGTGTGCCGAAGCAGATCAGGGACGCGGCCCACAGCCGCCCCCACTCGGTTCCCCCCACCGCATCGATGAGGCGGAACGTCGCCAGCATGAGGAGGGCCATGGGGAGGAGAGAGCAGATCACCAGCAACATCCGTCCCATCTCGAACGGGTGGTCAGCGAGCGTCCAGCCGGTGACGCGGTGCAGCAGCCAGTACGGCACGGCACAGAGAACCGACAACAGCGGCGGTTTGCTGGAGTAGAGCCGGATCTGGCCGGAGGCATCGGTATGGGCCACGGCATCGATCGTGTCCCAACTCGGTTCCACGACGATCTCGTCGATGGCGAATGTGCCTCGCTCCACCAGCGCCCGCACCGTCAGCCAACGGCTGCGATCGTTGGCGGAGAGGAAGGGGCGCATCAACCTCCGCCCCCGCTCTACCGAGTCGGCAATCGCCTCGGCGTCGACCACTGGTCCACCAGCCGCTTGAGCCTCGCGGGCCTTCGTGACCGCCTCGGCGATCAATCGTTTCTCGAGTGCCAGTTTGTCGACGCTCGCCACTGCCGCGATCCTTCCGAGCAGGCCTCCCAGCGCGACTACGGCCAAGATCCAGTAGACCTGACGACCAAGCCGCGATTGCGACGGGCCCCGGACGACCGCGGCCAGCACAGACCGTTGGAGGCGGATGGTACGGGCGATCCGCGCCAGATCGACCAAGCCGGTAAAGAACCTTGTAAAGCCGTATTTCGAATGTCCTTTGGTTCGGGGCCGGTGCCGCACGGCGCGCTCGACGACCCGGTATCCCCGTGCGGCCGAGAGCACCGTGATGAAGCGATGCATATCATCCGAGAGGCACAGCGACCGGGCCGCCTCGGCACGAAAGGCCTTCAGTCCGCAGTTGTGGTCGTGGAGGTGGAGACCACTGACCCAGCCGACGAGAAGATTGAAAATCCGCGATGGGAGCGTCTTGTGCCAGGGGTCGAGCCGCGGCGTCTTCCACCCGTTCACGACATCAGCGCCGGCGCGCCCCGCGGCGGGGTCGGCGAGAGCCGCAAGCAATCCCGGGATCTCGGCCGGGTCGTCTTGACCATCGCCGTCGAGCATCACGATGCGGGGAGCCCGACAACGGCTGAATCCTTCCATCAGCGCCGCCGATTTCCCCAATCCACGTTCTTGACGGACCCCATGGACCCGGGGATCGGCGGCTGCCGCAGTGATCTCCCCCCAGGAGGAGTCGGTGGAGCCGTCGTCGACGAGAAACAACTCCCAGGAGAGTCCTCTGGAATCGAGACTGGCGGCAATCTCGCCAACGAGGGGAGCGATGTTCCCCGACTCGTTCCGCACCGGCACCACGAGCGAGACGTCGGGGAGGGTCATGCGGAAGTCTGCTGCGGAGGGATTCGGCGGTGGGGAAATTGGTCGTGGAGCGGTCCAGTTGCGGGCTCAGGATACCGGGGGCCCGTGGAGCCCGCCATGCCGCCGGGAAGGTCGGCGCCGCAGGCATCCGCGGCGTATAGTGGCCGGGGTGTGGCCGGGAAAGGTTTCCCGGCCGCCGTTCCCACCGTGACGCTCTGGAGCAGAGGGGGGCGGAGAGTCGGGTGGCAAGACCAAGGTGGAGGGCGGTAAACGCATCGCATGGCCGACGACAGACAACCATCCCCCTCCCCGGTTCCCGTCGATGGCATCCACCGTGCTGAGTTGCAGCCGCGGCGGGCGGCGCGGATCGTGTCGTTCGCCGTCATCCTCGGCCTCGTGGCGATCTTTGGCCTGCTGTCGCTGCGGGTGATGGCGAGTTTCCTGCTGCCGCTGCTCCTCGCGGCGATGCTCGTGGTGATCTTCGGTCCCCTCCACCGCTGGCTGCGGAACAGGATCCAGGGGCCGGAGTGGCTGGCCGCCATGCTGACGACGCTGTTCGTGCTGGTGATCGTTCTGGTACCGCTGTTCGTTCTCGTGGCGAGAGCCGGTGGCGATGCGGTGCGGATGTTCAGCAGCGAGGCCGGATTGAAGCTCGATCCAGCGGTGCTCGATGGGCTTATTGATCGGGTCAACGACAGTATCGGACTTCACGTCACCGCCGATTCGGTGAACACCGAACTCCGTCGCCTCGCCGAGGAATGGATCGGTCCCATCGCTGCCCGGACGCCGGTGGTGTTTGCCAAACTGATCATCGGGTTGATCGTGATGACCGTGTCGCTGTTCTATTTCCTCGCCGACGGGGGGCGGATGTTTTCTGCCGTCACTCGCCTGATCCCCCTCGACCCACGCTACCAGTGGCAACTGCTTGAGGAGTTTGAGGAGGTGAGCCGGGCGGTGGTCAGTTCCACGCTCCTGGCGGCGATCGTGCAAGCTGTCCTGGCCGGATTCGGGTTCTGGGTGGCTGGCCTGCAGAACGTATTCCTGCTGACGCTGCTGACATTCTTCGGGGCGTTGGTGCCGTTCGTGGGGGCGGCCGCGGTGTGGGGCAGTGCCAGCCTCTACCTGCTGTTCTTCGTGAAAAACACGCTGGCGGCGGCAGGGCTCGGTCTGTGGGGGCTGTGCGTGGTCTCCACGATCGACAACATCATCAAACCGATCGTGCTCCATGGCCAGTCAAAGCTCCATCCGCTCCTGGCGCTGTTGAGCGTCCTGGGGGGGGTTGGGGCCCTGGGGCCGATCGGAATCTTCGTCGGACCGATCGCCGTGGCCTTCCTCCAAGCCGCTCTGACGATGCTCCAGTCGGAGCTCGACAGCCTTGGCGAGGCCGAAAAGGGGGACGAATTGGCCCCCAATCAGGCCATTTCCGAGGCAGTTGCACAAACCGGTGACGAGAGGTTGAAATCCTCATGACGGAGAACCTGTTCACGGGAGACGTTTCGCATGCTGTTCGACGCGCTATTGCTGCTGGCCGGTCTGCTGGCCATGGGAATCGAGACGGCCTATGTGCCGACCGAGGGCGGAGGGGGCGACTACCTCGTCCGGGTCGAGCCAGACCTTGTCCGGGGAGAGACCCCCTACACGCTCACCAGCGATGTTCCCGCCGATTCCCGTGACGTCCGCCGTGTGATGATCTACGTGGCCGACGCCTGGCCCCCGGCGGTGGAACGCACCGTCAGTGAGGCCGCCAAGCGCCCCCGTGTGGCACCCACATCCGCGGTGGCACCGCTCGCTGCGACGACGTTGCCGCTGGCCGCTACCCGGCCGATCATCACAGCGGCCGCTGGCGGCGACAAGCCTTGGCCGCTGCTGATTGGCAGCCTGCTGACGCTGTTTCTTTCGCTGGGGGCCAATGCCTACCTTGGGCTGCTGTTGGCCAGCATGAGGCAGCGTTACCTCCGCGACATCCAGCCCGCGGCGGTGATCCGCGGATAGGCAGCGACCACCGATGCTGCCTTTCGCGTTGGCAATTTTCACCGGGGCGTTCCTGCTGTTCCTCGGGCAACCGCTGGTGGGGAAGTACATCCTTCCCTGGTATGGCGGTGGCCCTGGCGTCTGGACCACCTGCCTGCTGTTCTTCCAAGGTGTGTTGCTCGCCGGCTACTGCTACGCGCACCTCCTCTCCACCTTCTTCACTCCCCGCCGCCAGGTGGTCGTCCACGGCGCGTTGTTGGCGCTGTCGCTGGCCACTTTGCAGATCGCCCCCGGAGAGCGGTTGAGGCCCCGGCCCGGTGACGATCCGGTGTGGTCGATCCTCCTGCTGCTCACCGCCACGATCGGCCTTCCGTTTCTGACACTCTCAGCGACCGGTCCCCTGCTGCAGCGGTGGTTCAGCCTCGTCCGCCCGAACGTCTCGCCCTATCGTTTGTACGCGTTGTCCAATGCCGGCTCGCTCCTGGCACTCATCTCCTTTCCAGTGTTTGTCGAACCCCACCTGCCGCGGGCGGTGCAGGCCACCGCCTGGGCGATCGGCCTGGCGAGTTTCGCGGTGGCATGCTCTGTCTGCGCGTGGCTGGTATGGCGCGACTCACTGGCAACTGGCGACGCCGCACCGCAGCAATCAGCGGCGCTGGAGGTAGCCGGCGGCCCGGAGGATCGGGGCGACGCCGTCCTGTGGGTGGCGTTGCCAGCCATCGCCTCGATCCTCTTGGTGGCGACGACCACCCGCCTCTGCCAGGACGTGGCGGCAATGCCGCTGCTTTGGGTGCTGCCGCTGGGGGTCTATCTGGTGTCGTTCATCGTCTGCTTCGACCACGCCCACTGGTACCGCCGGGGGGTGTTCACGGCGCTTTCGTGTGCGGGCGTTGTCGTCACCTGGCAGCTTTTCGCCGCGGGGAATTACGCCCCCCTGCGGATTCAGGTGGTGAGCCAGTTGATGGTGCTGCTGGCCGCGTGCATGGTCTGCCATGGGGAACTGTACCGGCTGCGGCCCGAGCCCCGGCAGCTGACGGCCTATTTCCTGGCCATCGCCACGGGGGGCGCACTGGGCGGCCTAGCGGTCGCCGTCGTGGCGCCAGCGGTGTTCACTGACGACTACGAATTGCAGGTCGGCTTGTGGCTTTTGGTCTACGCCCTCGGGGTCCTGTCGTTCCGTCACCGCAGCCGAACGATCCCGCTGGCCGCTGCGGTGGGAACGCTGCTGGGGGTCATGCTGCTGCCCTGGCTCCGCAGTCGATTCAGCAACGGTGCCAACTGGTGGACGGAGGCAGCGGCCTTCCTCCCGGGGGCCGCCCCCTGGGTGGCGGCGTTCGCAGTCTTGTTTGCTGTCTGTCTGTGTGATCCCTGGAGGCGATCGCTTAGCCCGCCGTGGCGACCGGCTGCGGGGGGATTCCTGATGGTGCTGTGCGGTGCGATTGGCGCTGCTTTTCTCGTGCTCGACCGCGACTCAGGCGAGCGGCCAGTTCTCCGGACGCGGAATTTCTACGGCACCCTCAAGGTCTTTGAGGCATCGCCACTCGACGATCGAGAACCCCACCGCCTCCTCGTCCACGGCGCCACAACGCACGGATTGCAATTCATCACGCCTGAATTCGCCTGGATGCCGACGACGTACTACGCCCCATCGAGTGGCGTGGGACGAGCGATCGAGAGCCTGCCGGCAGCCCCGCGGCGGCTGGGGTTGGTGGGGCTGGGAGTCGGCACGCTGGCCGCGTACGGCCGGAAGGGGGATTCACTGCGGATCTACGAGATCAATCCGGCCATCCGCGACATCGCCCAAGAGCAGTTCACATTTCTCGGTGCCTGCCCGGCACAGATCGAGGTGGTGATGGGGGATGCCCGGCTGATGCTGGAACACGAACTCGCCGCTGGCACGCCACAGCGGTTTGACCTCCTGGCGCTCGACGCCTTCAGCAGTGACGCCATCCCCGTCCATCTTCTCACGCGGGAGGCGTTCGAGACGTATCTTGACCATCTGGCTCCAGACGGCATCCTTGCCGTTCACGTTTCCAATCGCTATCTCAATCTGGCACCGGTGGTGGAACGTCTCGCCGACCACTTCAGCCTTGCCGTGGCAGCGGTCAACGATCCGGGGGGGGATCAGTGGTGGGTGTATGGAACGACGTGGATGCTCCTCGGGCGTGATGCCGCGTTTCTGGAGCGGCCGGCGATTGCGCCGATGGCCGATCTGCCCATCGGCCCACCACGCTGCGAACTGTGGACCGACGATTTTGCCAGCGTCTGGTCGATCATGATCCCCTGAGGCAGGGCTTGTCGGCTGGCGCCGTGGATACAATGCCGGGAATTCCTGAGTGGAAAAAAATCAGAAATGACTTTTTCCACGGGCTGCTAACGCCCCCGCGACCGCTTCGCGCGGGAAGCAGGTTTGGCCGCCGGCCGCGCCGTGGGGACGTGGCGGGTGTCATCGTCATCGTCATCGTCGTCGCCAGTCAGCGTTGGAACGTCGCCGGCTACCGTCTCCACCATTGGCGCCGCGCCGCGGCGATTCCCCGAGTGAATCGAAGGAGTGGTGCCGACTGAGGTCGATACTGTGGTGGCGACTGCGGTCGCTTGGGGGGTGGTCACGATCCCCACGTAACCGAGTCCCTCTTGGTGGCCGGAGTGGATCACCGTGTGGGTGGGGGCCCGGTGGTTGCCCCGCACGGGATAGCCGAGGCCGCCTTGTGAGTGCCGCGGCATCCACGGATCGAACAACGGCGCCGGCTCCGCTGCGGTTTGGGAAAGCTGTGCTTGCCGGGGCCGGTGCGACGTGTGTGCTGAAACCGGTTGCGGATCGAGCTGATGGACGACGACCCTGGTCCTGTGGATCGGAAGCGGTTGAGAAGGACGAGGGTCGGGACGGCTCGCTTCGGTCGCTGCAGTGGGCGCGGAGACCACGACCCGAGCGGTGACCGTCGGCAGCGGCCGCGCGTGGAGTTCCTCGTCGCCGAGGGAACGCACCGACGCCCCCACTTCGGCGAAAATCCGCGCGACATGGCTGTGGCAGGTGAGGATCAGCATCTGCCGCTCGCGGGGCTGATCGGCCACGAACTCCATCAGCACCTCGGCGGCGGCACGGGCCCGGCTGTCGTCGAAGTTCACCAAGGCGTCGTCGATCACGATCGGGAGGTGGACGCCATGCCGCTCCAGATCGCGGACCAGTGCCAGTCGGAGAGCCAGGAACACCTGCTCGCGGGTGCCACGGCTGAGGCGGTCGGGATTCCACAGCCGGCTCTGGGCGTCGTGCACCTCCAGCCGGGCCTCGTGGATCGACGTCGTGATCGTCGTGTAGTGACCCTGCGTCAGACGCACCAGCCACCGCGATGCCTCGCGAAGAACAGCCGGTTGGTGATCGCGGGCGAAACTGGCCCGGGTGGACTCCAGCATTCCGTAGGCTGTGTCCAGCATCCGCCGCCGGTGGATCTGGGCTTCGAGATCGTGCTCGATGGTAGCGATCTCCACCTGCAGCCCTTCGGTAGAATGGTCGCGCGCGGCAGACTCCACGCGGGCGGCCGACGCCTGGCGGGCAACGCGTCCCCGGTTGAGGGTCTCCCGGGCATCAATCGTCACCAGGTGCGCTTCGGCAACGCGCTGTTCGAGAGTGACCTGCTTGGTGCCGGTAAGCCACTGCTCCAATTCGGGGAGGCCCGTGATCCGACGACGGGCCTCGACCCATGCCCTTTCTGCCGCCTGCGACTCCAGACGCGCCTCCTCGACCAGCGGACGACGATCGACCAGTGGCAGGAATTCCTTCTCGGTCTCCACTCCCCAGCGGGCGATGATCTCACGGACCCGGCGTTCAGCCAGTTTCACCCGGGCCAGGGCCTCGCGGTGACGGCGCCTGGCGCGGAGCAGTCTGGTGGTCATTTTTCCGCGGAGCCGGTGGAACGTCGTTTCCCTCTGGAGCCGCTCGCGGAGTTGCTGCAACTGGTCGAGTGGCGTGCCCTCGGGGAGCATGTTGCACTCCACCATCACCTGCTCGACGCGGTGGCCGAGGGCCGCCAGTTCGTCGTTCCGCAGCCGGGCATCCTCGGAAGCGCGCCTTCGCTCCTCGTCGAGGGCCAGTAGCGCCGTGCGGTGTTTAGCCAGTGCCTGGACCTCAAGGGGAGTCAGGGTGGCGGGGAGCGAACGCTGCTCAAGGGCCCGCTTCCAGCGGCCGCGGGCCGCGGCGCGGCGTTGGTTCGCTCTGGCCAGTTCCTGCTCCGCCCCCTGGACCCTGTCGGCGAGCAGGTGGAGGGAGCCCTCGCGGGCAGCCAACGCCTCGAGCCTGGCCACCTCTCCCTCGGCGGCTGTCAGCCGACGTTCCAGAGCGGGGGAGTGCTCGCCCGGATAGCGTTCGGCGACACCTCGGCCCGCGTCGAGCTTTTTATCGAGCGACACACACTGAGCCAGAGCATCCTCACGCTGTTTGTGGACCATCGCTACTTGCTGGCGTGCGGCCTCGAGGCGGCTGCTGGCAGAGCGGTCGAGCGACCAAGTGACCACCGATGCCATGCCCGTTCCCACCAACCCCAGGGCCGCCATCACGTAGGCCAGCGAGCCGGTGACAGCCGCTGGCAGAAAAAGCCCCGAGAGGATCAAAGCGGCACTGGTGACAAACACCCCACCGAGGCCAAGCAGCCATTCCAGAGGAATCAATTGTCCCTTGAGGTGGAGCGCCACGTCGCGATCGAGTTGCGCAAGGGCCTTGTCGAGTTCCGTCACCTGCGTTCCGGCCGCCAGCCGGTTGCGAAGCAGGGCGGCACGGCCTCCGGCGTCCTCGATGGCGGCGGCGATCGACAGGCCGGCAGCCTGGGAGGCGGGGCCCTTCAAGGAACTGCGGGTGGCGTCGACGGCCGCGCGGGCTTCGTCGAGGGCCGACTGCGCCTCCGCGACATTGCTGCCTGCTGCCTTGATGTCCTGGGCCCGCGCCCGGAGTGGACCGAACGAGCGGCTCAGGCCCGCCGGCAGGATCATCTCAGAGAGCGTGTCGACCGAGTTGCTCTGGGCAGCATCATTGGAAAACAGGCGTACCAGACCAGCGCTGCCGAGCTGCTCGCCGAACCGGCGGGCTGCCTGGCGAGCGGCGGCCGCCGCGCGGGCGGCTTCTGCGGAGAGCCGCTCCAGCCGCGGCTGCTCCTCGCAGAGGGCGGCGACGGTGGTCCGCTTCTTCCAGATCGTGGCATCCTCGGCATGCGACTTCAGTTGCCGGGCGATTTTGCCGCGGATCCTCTTGAGTTTGGCAGCACTGCGGGCCAGATCGTCGCGACGCTTGCTGGCTAATTGCCAACTGTCGAGATCGGCATGGATCAGCGGAGTGGCTTCCAACTCCATCTGCCGCTCGGCTGTCCGCCGCCAGGCGTGGAACAGCGGCTCCAGTGGCTGCACGCTGCGGAGCGTCTCCTCGGTATGACGGGCCCGTTCAAGTGTCGCCTCGAGTGCCGCGATTTCAGCGTCAATCCGGACCAGTTCGCTCCCCAGAGCACCGGCCGCCACCGCCGGCGCTCCCATGGCTGCCAGCCGGGTGAGGGCGGCGCTGCGGCGTTGGCGCAGCGATTCGATTGGCGACACCTCCGGGTCGGGAGAGTCCAGCCGGTGGATCGCCTCCTGGAGATTGTCGAGCACACGGGAGATCCGCGATCGGTCGAGACCGCTTGCCAGTTCGTAGAGACGGCTGCCGCAGCCCTCGGCCTCGAGGGTGTGGAGTTCCTGCAACTCGTCGAGCCCAAACGCCATCACCGTCGTGAATGTCTGCTCGTCGATCTCCCCCATGTAGTCCTGGAGAAAGAGCGTGGTTGCCGTGCCACCGTCAGCGGAGGTAACGGTGAGGTGGTCGGCGATTGGGAGGTCTTTCTCTGCCGTGTAATCGGCCCGTGAGAGACGTTCCAGATTGGGCCCGTCGTGACGGCGCTCGATGATGATCCGTCGGCCGTCAACGCCGGCGCGGGCCTGCAATCGGCCTCCCCACGGAGTGTGCGGATCGAGGATTCCCCGACGGAACAGACCCCCAAATCCGAACAGCACGCCGCGGACGAATTCGAGGAGCGATGTCTTGCCGGTTTCGTTGGTGCCGTGGAGGACCTCCACACCAGCCCCGAGCCCTCCGACCGTGGTCCCAGAGAGCGCGCCAAAGCGGTCGATGTCGATCCGTTCGATGATCATGCAGAACGTCCCTTCAAAAGTCGGAACTCCTCGCTCGCGTCGGCATCCCACATGCGGCAAGCGCCGGTGAGTGAGCCCGCGAAGTCGGTGGGCGGTTAGGTTGACTCCATCAGTTCAAGCGCCAGCCAAGCAGCCTCGCGGGGGGCAGTCCCAGCCCCCGATTTTTCGGCCTCAAGGACCTGCTCTGCCAGCAGCGAGGCGAATGAGGCGGTGGCCCCCGATTTGCTCGACGAGGCATTCCGCACGAGCGATTCCACCCCTTCGCTCCGATCGGCTTCCAGATCCTGGCACCACATCCGAAACGATTGGGGATCAAACAGTTGCCGGAGCCGGGCAAAAGTCTCCGCGGAGATCTCGGAGACATGGACCCGTCGGGTCAAACTGCCACCACAATCGATCGCGCAGCGGACAATTTGCAGCGGGCCGTTGGGATCGGGAGTCAGCGACTCAAGCGCCCCCCAGATGGCCGTGGCCAGTTCCTCGTCGCCTCCAGAGAGCGACGTCAGCGCGAGGGTCCGCCAAGCGACGCGATGCGTGGCCACCTCACGCCAAGCGGCCCTGCCGTCGGCAGCCAGCGAGGCGGCGGCGGTGGCCGAATGGATCGCGGTTGTCGCCGGGGAATGCGGCGCGGCCACCGGTAGGACAGGGTGATAGCTGCTCGCCAGCGACGCGGTGCCGCCGAGGTTGGTGAGCGTCAGTGCGCCGCAGGCTCCCGCAGCGGCCTCGTTGCCAGCCCGGGCCTGGAGTGCGGGGAGGGGATGGACTCCGGCCGGCACTGCCTGCAGACGCCGCGATCCCCACACGAAGAACGTTCCGGCTGCCGGCGTCGAACCACCGGGTAGGGGGGCGTGAAGGCCATGGAGGACCGGCGTCCCGTCAGCGTGCAGCGTGCTCCAGGCGTCGTCCCAACCGACCACGATCCGCCGCTGTGCCGGCAGGAGCGAGGAGTGTGCGGAGGCGAACGAGGGGAGGAGTTGGCCAGTTCCCGTGGTAGCAAACGCCGGGCCGCGGGCAGAGCAGATCTCCACCGAGAGACCGCGGATGTCGAGTCGCTGCGGAGCCACGGGAGTTACGAACGACAACCCTGCCGGTTCTGCCAGGGCCCGGGCGACATTGGCGCAGTCGGCGGCATCGTCCGAAATCCATATCGTCTGGCAGCCATCGGCGGCCAATTCGATGATCATGGCAGCGAGTCGTGCCGCCTGCGCGGGGCTCGCCCGGACAGGATCGAGCGAGGATCCGAAGAGCACGAGGGCCGCGGCCCGCGACTGCCGCGCGGTTGTCACGGCGGCTTCGAAGGCCTCCCACGGCGCCCGCGCGAGCAACTCAATCACCGTGGGAGGGGCCGCTGCCGGAAGGGGAATCGGTCGATCGAGTGCCGCGTCGAAGGCGAAGACGATGTCTGCCACGGCGGGTCCCTCACGAGAGGAGATGGTTCCACAGCCCGACTCCCAGGATCCATCTCCAGGGGTGGGTGCTGCAGCCGTGCCAAGCCTCGTCTCCCGGAAGAGCCTCTGGGGCTATCCCGTCGCCGATCCGTGGCACGTCAATTCAGGAAAGATGGGGGCAATGTACCGTGCGTGGCCCGCTGGCTCCAGCGCAAAAACCGTCTTCGCATCCGCTGGCTTCGCCTCCGGGACAACTCAGGTGGCCAGTTCTGGCGGCGAAGCCGCAAACACCTCCGCCAATCGGGTCGCCCACTCGATGTCGCCCTGAAACGGACCAACGGCCGCCAGCACCCTGGCCCGGAGCAACACGCCTTTTTCCACGCCGCAGGGGAACAACTCGCAGGAGATGCTGATCCGGCCACCGTGCCGGGCTGCTGTGAGGACCGGCTGGCTGGCGGTCTTTCCGATCGGAGGGGGCTGCTGTCGTTGTTCGCGAGGATGAACGACGACCAAAACAGTTGGGGCGCAAGCGCTGCGGACGAGCAGCGCACGACACTCCCCGCCAGTGCCAGGTGTGAAAATGATTCCCGGGAGCGCCGGGCTCGCTGGCCAGCCACCACACAGGATCTCGTCGCCGGCGATATCGGAGTTGACGGTCAACTGGGGGTCGCTGTGGAGGAGGCTTGTCTGTGCCGAGGCGATCAGTTCCCAGGCGGAGTCGGCCCCATGGGGCTTCATCTCCCGCCACATGGCAGTCGTCCGCAGATGGCGCCAGTCGGCCGGTTCGTAGATGGCAGTCAGATCTGATCCCCTGGCCCAGTACTCGCTGGGACCGAGGAGGGTCTTGTCCGCAGCGCCACGACAGGTGAGATCCAGCCCCAGCAACCGCTCGCCGCGGCTGGTCGTGAGGCCGTGACCCGGCTGGTGAAGATCCAATTTTGCGGCAGTGGCGGTGGCGGAGTGTCCGGAGATGGTCCACCCGGTGGCGGGGCCGACGGGGGGACGGGGGGTGTTTGGCATGGTGACGGTGCGAGGGAAGTTGGATGACGCAGCGCCCCGACGCGAGCCGGGGGCGAGATTCGCAGGCCGGGGAAAGAGTTTACCGTTGGTGTTGCCGGCCGGCGCCACCGGAGATGGAAGGGCAGTGCCGGCAGGGGGAAAAAAATTTCCCTGGTGACTTCGATGTGCGAAACTGCGGGAAGTGTGACGGCGGCCCGTCGCCGATCGGGCCGCTGCTGAAAAAAGTCCTCCCCGACCCGACCTTTGTTCCCCTGACAAAAAGTTCCCCTGACAAAAAGTTCCCCTGACAAAAAGTTCCCCTGACAAAAAGTCGGTTGCGCCCAAGGGCTGCCGACTCGCGATTGCCTCGTGCAACCAGTCTATTCCACCGCCTGCCAGCCACCAGCGGAGAGTTTCGATGCCCGATCCGTTTGAGGTCTGTGAAACCGCCGCCAGAGCAGGGGGGCGGGTGCTCCTGGATTGGGTGGGCCGGTTCGCCGTCAGCACGAAGGGCCCCAGAGACTTTGTCACGGAAGCCGACTTGGCGGCGCAGAACGAGATCCGCCGGATCGTCCTCGATGCCTTTCCGGAGCATGGGTTTCAAGGCGAGGAATCGATCCCCGGTCAGGCCACCGCCGATCCCCGCGGATACCGCTGGATCGTCGATCCGTTGGATGGCACGACCAACTACATCAAAGGGATCCCTGCCTACTGCACCTCGGTGGCGCTGGCCCGCGGCGGTGAGATCCTCGTGGGGGCGATCTACGATCCGCTCCGGGATGAGTGCTTTACTGCCAGGGCGGGCGGAGGCGCCTGGCTCAACGGCCGGCCGATCACGACAGCCAGCACAGTGCACCTCCCGGAGGCGGTGGTGGCCGTGAGTTTTCCTCCGCAGGTCACAGCCGAATCGGCTGCGGTCGAGGATTTTCTTGCGGTGCTGCCGCATGCGCTGGCGATCCGTCGCAGCGGCTCATCGGCCATCAACCTCGCCTACGTCGCCTGCGGCCGGTTTGATGGGTTCTGGGTGCGGAGGATCCAACCCTGGGACGTTGCGGCAGGACTGTTGCTGGTGTCCGAGGCCGGTGGAAGCATCGGATCATTCGTTGGTGGGCCGGGTCTCGATCTCAATGTTCCAGCCTTCATCTCTGCCGCCACGCCGAGCCTTCTGGAGGCGTTACAGCGGGTGCTGCCGCCTCACGCAACGTGACCAACGCCAGCGCTTACCCCAGCGGAGACAAAAGCTCCTCAGGCCGGGACCGATGGCCGGACGGAGGAGCGGTTGTGACGGGCATGACGGCCATGACGACTGGAACGGCCGCTCGGGCCAGTTGCTCCGCAGCGGGGGAGCAGATGGGGGATTCAACGTGCCGGTCGGGGACCGGCAAGGTACTGTCGAAAGGATGCGCCTCTCCGGGGGCGGGGTCTCGAGTTGCCAATCCGGCGCGTTACGGACTGATGTCACATCACACGCCCTCAATCGCTGCGGCAGCACCCCCGGTACGGAGGGGGGCGGTGGCAGTCTGCCTCTGCGGCCTGCTTTTGGGAGTGATGGTCGGTCGCGTGCCGATGGGTTTGGCAGTGGCTCAAAGCCCGGTTGCTCAAAGCCCGGCCTCGCAAGCCCCAGCCTCGCAAGGGAGCGTTCTTCCCCCTGCGGTCGAGTTTGTCCCCGGGGCTCTTCCTGCGCCTTTTGCTGCGGAGCGTGATCGAGCGGAACTGCTGGCTGTAGAGCAGTCACCGGAGATCTATTACCTGCCCGACGAACGCGGCCGACTGGTTCCGGTGCCGGGATTCCGCTACCGCGATTTTCTCGATCTGCTGAGGCTCAAAGAAGGGCTGCCGGGATCGCCACGTCCGCCGGCAGTGGTCATCGATGACCTTTTCGTCGATGCCCGGCTCGACGACACCGCGGACGGGACGTGCGCCGTCGTCGTCAGGCTCGACCTCCATCAGACCCGTGAAGGATGGGTCGATCTGCCCATTCGCTTGGCGGGGATGATCCTCACCGCGGTCCCCGGATATGCCGGGCCGGGCCGGTTTACTCTCGAGGGACACGCTCCCCAGGCGGCCGTGGGAGCGGTTGAAGTGGGATACACAGGCTGGCTGTCGGGGGGCCGCGACGACCGTCACACCGTGACCCTCACCGGTCGGCTGGCCGTCGAGGCGTCGGCGGCCCGGGAAGCGTTTACCATCGATCTTCCAATGGCCACCTCGTCGCGGGTGGAGATCCATTCGTTGCGCGACAATCCGGAGGTCTCGGTGCAGCCTGCGGCGCTGCCGCCACAGGTGAGCGCCCTCGAATCGGGGGCCGGCAGCAAGATCGTCTGCGAGGGGCTCGGAGGGAGGACCCGGATCCGAATCGGGGCCCGTCAGTCGGGGGCCGCCACCAACGGCGTGCTGCCTCAGGTGACGGTCGAGACGGTGGTCCGGATCGACGGTCGCGTGGCCTTGTTCGACGCTGGGCTGCGGATCGATGAGTTTCCCCGGGAGCGGAGCACGGTGCGGGTGGCGCTGCCACCGCGCTGCACGTTGTCGCGGGTCCGCGAACCGGCGGTCCTCCTTCCTCCGGGAAGCAGCGCCGCTCCTCCAGCAAGCGCCGCTCTGCAGGGCACGACCGGCACGACCGACACGACCGCGGCATCGAGTGCTGGCTTCACCGGCAGCGATGATCAGACGGTGATCGACGTCCAGGTTGGTCGGCGACCTGACGGCACGGCGGTGGTGGAGTTGGAATGCGAGCGCCCCGTTGACCCCACCGGCAACTCGGCGTTCGAGCCATTCGGATTCCAGCTCGAGGGGGTGCCGGCGTGGCGGCAGCGAGGACGGACATCGCTCGTCGTGGCGGGCGAGTGGCAACTCGACTGGGACGACCCGGGCGCCAACCGCCGCGTCGATCCTCCCCCCGCGGCCCGGCTGCCGGGATTTGTCGCCTCATTTGCCTACGAGGCGCAGCCCGCAACGTTGCCGATGCGCATCCGTCCCCGCGCCAGCCGCGTGGTGGTGGAGCCGGACTACCGCTACTCGATCGCCGCCACCCGCGTCGGCCTGGAAGCGAAGTTCCGGGTCTCGGTGCGGGGAGCGCCGGTGTCGCGGTTGGTGATTGATCTCGATGGCTGGAACGTCGACGAAGTCGGCCCGCCCGGTCTGGTTGATGCCGCGGCGGTGAGTCCTGCCGCCGGCCAGTTTGTGATCCCCTTTCTCCAGCCCCTCTCCGGCGATGCCGTGGTGGAACTCCGCGCCAGCCGCGGGCTGGAACGGGGCGAGGAGCGGCTGGAGTGGTCGGTGCCAGCGCCCCGCGCCGATCTCGTCGGCGCGGCGACTGTTACGGTGGCCGCCGACACCGACATCGAGATCCTCCCAGATAACGACCAGATCCGTGGGTTGGCGCGACAGGTTGTGCCAGCGGCCCGCCGCGGTGAGGCGGAGCGGGGATTGCTCGTCTACCGCGTCGAGGGGAGTGGCGGTGAATTCTCCGCCACCCGCCGGTTTCTCTTGCGCCGTGTCGAGGCGGTGGTCGCCACGCAGGCCACGATCGACGACCAAGAGACGGTCGTCGAACAATCGATCCGCTTTGACGTCGCCCATGTGCCGATGGAGTCGGTCGATCTGCAGGTGCCAGAGGAGATCGCCGCCACCGGCACGCTCGAACTCCGGCAAGGATCACAGCTCCTCAACCCGCTCCCCCTGCCCAAGACGGAGTCCGCATCGGCCAGCGGCGATGCGGTGGTTTTCCGCAGCCTCCTTGCTGCCCCGTTGCTGGGGAGCGGAGAGGTAACCCTCCGCTGGGTAACACCCACGCCGGCCGTGGAGGTCAACAGTGCGGCGGTGAATCTTCCGCTGGTGATGCCCCGCCAAGCGCGGATCACCAGGCAGTCGTTCACGCTGGTTTCGGACGACACCGTCACAGTCGACGTTCGCGGCGACGCATGGAAACGGGACTCGGTGCCGGTTGGAGTGACGGCGCAGCGGCAGTGGGTGGCGGCTAGGCCCCAGGACAGCGTGCCTTTGGCGCTGGTGTCGCAGCGTGGCAATGGGACCGGCGAGACGGTCGTTGAGGCGACCTGGATCGAGACCCGCCTCTTCCCCGATCGCCGTGAGGATGTCTTCAACTATTCCATCACCACTGCCGGGCGGAGATTGTCCATCGTTTTGCCCTCCGCATTCCTTCCCCTCCGCGACGGCGTCCCCGATCGAGCAAGCGTCGATGTCCGATTGGACGGCGCTCCCCTCAGCGGAGCGGTGGGGGCCGACGGCCGTGTCGAGATCGACATTCCCCGCCCCGCCGCGGGCACGCGGTCTGCATCGCTGGTGCGGATCGCGACGAGTCGTTCGCGTCGGGACGAGGTGGCGTGGGTGGCAGGAGGTGTGATTGGGCCGCTGCGGCTGGAGTCGCCGGTCTTCCCCGAGGGAACGGTGCAGCGGCGCTTCTACTGGGAACTGCTTCTGGCCGATGACGAACACGTCTTGGTGGCGCCGGTCCGCTGGACCCCCCAGCAACGCTGGGAATGGAGCACGCTGGGAATGCAACGTGATTCCGTGGTGTCGCGTGGCGTCCTCAATGACTGGTTGGTCGGTTCGGTGCGGACCGCCAAGCCACGCGGCGGCGTGGCGGCTGATCAGGGACGGCCGGCAAATGCCATCGATCCGCCGTTGGCCGCAGGCCGATCGGTGTTCGCCGGGACCGGTAACCCGGGGACGGGACGGGTGTGGCTGGCACCCACGTGGCTGCTGGTTCTGATGGCGTCCGGCCCGGTGTTGGGAGTCGGATTGTTGATGGCCTACCGGCCGACGTGGCGGAGGACACCGGCGGTGCTTGCTTTGTTACTTCCGGCGGTCCTGGCGGTGGCGGCGTTCCCGCTGCTCTCGCCACTGGTCATTCAGGCGTCGCTCCCCGGAGTAGCACTGTCGCTGCTGGCCGGAGGACTCCGCGTGCTCACCGACCGCACCCCGCATGCCGACCCGTCGGGCGGAGTGGAGGGGAGGGTCTCGGGCTCCTCCACGAGGCTCGTGATCTCGTCGTCGTTGGTGGGATCGCCAATTCCCGATCCCCAGGAATCGGGAACTGGAACCGGCCGGGTGCTTCCCAGGTCGCTCCCTTGATGGTTCACGTTACGGCTCACTTGATGGCTCCTTTGCGAAGCAGGCTGTCGATGCCCGGTCCAGCCCCACGGCCCACGACACGCTCGCGCCGGCCCACCGCAGCCTGGGACGTCGCCGTGGTGCTGTGTCTGGTGGCGTTAGCCTGCGGACCCCGGACCGTGGCGGAGGACCTGCCGGCGGTCACCGGGCCTGGCACGGGAGAGGTGTTGCGGTTTCATCGGGTACAGGTTCCACGGGGGAGGTTAGCCGACATCCCTTTGGGGAATGGCCGCTTGGTGCCGATCCCCCGGAGCGAATTCGAGGATGCCGTGGCGGCGCTTGGGGATCGGCGGGAGCATGCAGCCCCCCAGCCCCCGGCACAGCCGGTGGCCGAGTCGTGGTACGAGGCCCGTTGGACGCCCGACGGTCAACTCGAGGGGACGCTCTCGTTCGACATCAAACCGGAAGTGGCTCCGGTGGAGGTGCCGCTCTTGGGGCTCGCTGTGCAGGGGGCGACGGTGTCGGTGGAGGGTGGCGACGGGCTTGTGTCGTTGTATGGCCGCAACGGCGACACGATCCTCATGGCCGCTCGGGCCGGAAGGTACACCTGCCGCTGGACGCAAAGCCCTGGCACGGGACAGTCTGCCGGGGGTTTTGTGATCCCGCTGATGTCTGCTGGGAGGGGCAGCCTGGTCCTCGAGCTTCCGCGCGGATTTGCACCGCTGGTGGTGGGGTCGCCATGGGCAAGGCAGGCCCGTCCGGTGGCCGCCGTGAATCCCGGCACGTCGTCAGTGGCCGCGTGGCGGATTGATTTTGGGCCGCTCCAGCAGCTCCTGGTGAGCGTCGTTCCGGAACGGGATCCGGGCTTGCGTCTCCAGTCCTGGCAGCGGGTTGACATCGCCCGCGGACAGATCCACCTGGCCACCACACTGGTGCCCCAGACGCCATGGCGGGCAGCCCGACTGCAACTCGACGCCGATCCGCGGCTGATCCTGGAATCGGCCACCTTCCCGGCTCGGTTTTCCGCCGCGGGTGCCCCCAGCGGAGCAGAGGCCGTGGCCCATGACGCACTCTGGGAAATCACTGCGGGGGGCATGGTGGAGGTGGTGCTTCCCGAGGCGCTCCTGGGAACGACCGCGCCGCTGACGATCCACGGCGTGGCACACGTGGCTTTCGGCGATCCAGATTGGTTGCCGACGCTGCGTCTCCAGCCCTCAGCGTGGGCCGGAGGGGGCTTGAGGGTGGCCTGTGAGCCTGGGCTGGTGGTGGTCGACGTGGACTTGGAGGACTGCCAGGCGGTGCCCGCAGCGGCAGCCGACTCCTGGCCCCTGTCGCCGCCAGAGCGAGCCACAGCCGACACCACTTTGGGAGCGCTGTTTGCCGTTGAGGAGCAGGGGCCGGCGGCCCGGGTCTGGCTGGCTGTCGAGGTCCGGGTGGCCGAACTCGACGTGGCCCGCGTGACCACCGTGGACGTCTCCGCGGCAGGAGTCCTCGGACGGGCTGTCTGTGACGTGCAGGTGCGGCGGGGGGCAACGTTCGAGATCGTGGGCCGGGTGACGCCGGGCTGGTTCATCGATGGCGTGGAAGAGGTGTCTGGACGCCTCGGAAGTGTCGATGGCCGTGCCGCGCAGCCCGCCACCGCTGGCGAGTCGGTGGAGTGGAGAGTCGTCCGCGATCGGGGCAGCGACATGCTGCGGATCGGACTCCCGTCGGCAGCCTCTCCCGGCCGGAGTGTGGCGCTGCGGATCAGCGGCCACCGGGAGGGGGTCAGCACCGACGTGCCCTTTGCCTGCGCGGACATGGACATGGTGCGTCTGGAGGGAGAAGAGGCAGGCGCTGCAGTCCTGGCGATGAAGTCGCAGCCGGAGACGACGATCGAACTGCCGGCTGCGGCTGCCGTTCCCGCCGAGATTCCTCCCCGCTTGGCGGCGCTTTTGGATCCAACCGCCATCCGGGCCTGGCTGCCGGTCGATGGGCCTGTGGCCGCCGGGACTGCCCGTCTTCTCCGCCGTCGTCCGCCACTGGAGGCCGATGCGAGCATCCGGCTGACTGCCCGCGATGATCGGCTTTCCCAATCGTTCACGTTTGTCTGCCGTCCGGAGGCTTCGCCGCTGGATGCGGTGGTAGTGCACTTCTCCGAGCCGATGGACGATCTGCTCGAGTGGTCGCTGCTGCCTCCGGCGAATGCGAGTTTGGCGGTGAGGCGGATGGAGGCAGGCGGAGAACGAAGTCCTGCGGAGTCGAGTGGCGAGTCGTGGCTGATCGAATTCCAACCGCCGCTCCGCGATCAAGTCAGCATCCGTGCAAGCCGGGTGGTGCCATTCCAGGGACCAGTGCCGGTGCCGCTGGCATGGGTTCAGGGGAGCCAACGGCACAACGGTGACGTGGTGGTGGTGAATGCCGGACGCCGGCGGCCACTGATCATCAACCGCCGGCTTGAGGAGTTGCCCCCGGCCAACGATGGAGGCCTTGCGGAGACTCCCCAGGGGATTCTCGCGGAGTTCGCCTTCACGCCGGCAACCGGATCGCTCCCTGCGGTCGCGCCTGCCGCCGAACTGCTGCCCGGCAGTCGCGATCGCGATGAGGACGCCCGGGCCTGGGTGTGGAGCGAGGAGACGAGTTGCTGGTGCCATGCCACCGGCGTCGCCGAGTACGAGACGCGCTTCGACATCGAGAACCATGGGAGGACGAGCGTGGCGATCGCGGCGCCGATGGCAGTCATCTCGCAGGGAGTGCTCCTCGACGGCGCCCGGGCGGCAGTGGAACTCGACGCCAAGACGGGGGCGCTGCAGGTTGACCTCCCCGCCGATCGGCGCTTCGTGCGGCTCGTCGTTCGTTCCGTCGCCGAGGGGACGACCGGCCCCGGAATGTGGAGAATCGGCGTGGCTGGTGCCGCGATCGACGTGCCGGTGCTTGAGCGCACCTGGCGGGTCTTGTTGCCCGACGGTGTGGAGATCGCGTCGATCCCCGACTCGCTGCGGAGAGTGGGGGAGGACGAGCCGGGTTGGTTGGAGCGGTTGCTGCCGATGACGGTCCGTCCCCGTGTCGCCCAAGCGCTCCCTCCGTCGCCCCCGCGTCAGCCAACGGCCGGCGCCATCGAGGCCGGGTTTCGGGAGGCCTGGTTTGTCGCCTCCTCGGGACGAGGGCCGCAGGAGGGACTGCTACTGGTCCGCGGAGGATGGCTCCGGGCCGCCGCGCTGCTGGTGGGGTTGATGGCGGCTGGGACCACCCTCTTTATCCGCCGCCGCGTGGGGCGGTTGCTGGTAGTGGTCTTGATGGCGATCGCGGCCCTGTGGCTGCCGGTGCCGCTGGATGGACTGGCCCGGGCCGGGTTGTGGGGGACTGTCGCCCTGCTGGCGATCCGGTGGGCCATCGGCCGGCGCGTGGTGATGGCTCTTGTGGTCGCGTTGCTGATTGTCTGGCCGGTATCGTGCGGATCGGCAGCCGAGCCGGGAATGGCTGGGAGCGATTCCGAATCGATTCCCGTGTTTATCGTTCCTGGTCCCGACGGTGCCGATACGGCCGCGCCCAGCCTCCAGGAAGGGGATGCCGATGTGGCCGGACTGGGGGCAACCGATGGCGAAACAGCCTTGGTTCCAGAACGCCTCTTCAGGGTGCTCTCCGCTGCTGCTGGCCGGCGTGCTGAGTCTGGCGTGCGTCTGCTGGCTGCGCGGGTTACGGCCCGCCCCGGCTCGACCGCTCCCTGGCAACTCGTCGTCGATGTCGACAGCGATGCCGGCGGGCTGCTGGCCCTCGCACAGGACGGTCGTTCGGCGGCCTGGGGCAACCGCTGGCCGAGGCTTGATGGGATCGAGGTCCAACCCGCAGTCGGCAGCGACACGCGCCGGTTGCTGATGGCGTTTCCCTCCGCGGGGCGGCACAGGATCGAGGCGGACTTGGCAGTCACGCCCAGTCGCGATGGCGAGATCGAGAGCGTGGTGGCCCTCATTCCCTCCGTACCGAGAGCCGAATTGGCGGTGGAGGGAGCGCTGGCGGCGTCCGCCGGGACGGTGGTGCCGTATCAATGCGAGGCGGCGGCGGTCGGAGCCGTATTCTCCCGGGCGCCGCTGAAAGCCACCGACGCGGCTGCGGCGGGGGGGCTGTTCGATATCAGTCGGGCCACGGCGGTACGGCTCTCGTGGGCCGGCGATGGACGGACGCGACTGGCCGACGTGATGCCGATGGTGGAGAGCCGGAATGACCTCACCTGGCGGGATGGTGCCTGCCGCCTGCAGGCGACGTTTGACGTCGATCCTGGCGACGCGATCATCCGCGGCATCGAGATCCGTTCCGATCCAAGGCTCGTGCCCGATACCAGCATCTCCTCAAACGTATCGTGGGGCGGTTTGGGAGGGGGGCGGTATCGCATCGAGCTGCCGGAACCGCGCCGCGGCAAACGCCGTATCGAGGTGGCGATGGTCATGCCGCTGGTCGACCCAGTCGGGGTCTTCGATCTGCCCGAGGCCTGGCTGGAGGGGGCGACGTCTGACATCCGCACCGCGCAGATCGCCCCCGCGGCCGACTTGATCATGAAGATCACTCCGCCCGACGACGCCCTGCCGGTTGCCGTCCGCGGCGCTGAGGGGCTGGTCGGGGTGCAGGCGTGGCGATTTGAGGCAGCCGCGTCGACACGAGCCACGGAGCCCGCACTGTCGGCAGTCGATGCTCCCACCACGATGCTCCCTGTGCCGCGGACTGGCCCACCACGGGCGACGATCGAACGCCGTCGCCAACCGCTGCGTGGCAGTCAACGTCTGGATGTGGTGTTGGGGGACGAGCAGTTGCGGATGCGATTGGCGGCGCAGATCGATGCTGCCGTGCCGCTTGTGACGCTGGCGGTGGAGGTGCCTGCTGCGGCCGAGATCGAGCGGGTTGTGCTCCGGGGAAATACGGAAGGGGAGGAGAAGACGGCGGAGGCCCTCGATGTCCGCTGGCACCGTGCCGCCCCCGGGCGGGTGGACGTCGTCGTGCAGCAGCCGCGGCAGGGGCAGTTCGAGTTGGAACTGCAGGCACGGATCCCCGGTCCCTTGGCCCCTGTCGGGAGTGTGCCATTGATGCGGGCCCTGTTTGATGCCCCAGGACAGCAGACGGTCAGCTGGAAGACGACTCCGGGGCGCGTGGCCAGTGTTTGGCCCGCGATCACCGACGCTGCGGCCGTCGCCTCTTCTCTGGACGACGGTGCTGATCGGACGCGAGCGACCGCGAGCGGTTCGCTCGATGTCGCCAGCGACTCGGCGCCCCCCGGCTACAGGATCGAGGACGCTGCGCCCGATGGGACGGGGGACGAACCGTTGCCGGAGGCTGAGACGGGCAACCACTTGGAATCGGGTTCCGCCGCCGGTGCGGCGCTGCTCTCAACCACCGAGGCAAGCCCGGTTGGACCGCGGGTGGAACTGGCCGAGACCCATCTCGCCTTCGATTCCCGGGGGCGCGTGTGGGGCGTGTCCCGTTTCGACGTTGTGGCGGCCGAAACGTTGATTCGCCTCCAGTTGCCAGCGGGGATGCGGATGTTCGACGTCTTCGTCGATGGTCGCGTCGCCAACGATGCCGTTCCCGCGCGGTCGAACGTGGCTGACAATGCCTGGGAGGTGCGGCTGCTCGACATTGGCTGGCCGCGATCGATCCTGGCGGTGTATGCCGGTGAGTTCGCCGAGACCGACACGCGCAACGGGATCCTGGAGATCCAACCTCCGACCGTGTTTGGTCTCCCCTGCCTGAGAACGGCCTGGGTGCTGGAGATGCCGGTGGGACAGGTGCTGAAAGTGGCGCCGCCGACCCGCGTCGTCGATGCTGGGGTGATTGCGGGTGAACGCCTCGCAGCACTCGATCGGCTCGCCCCGGAGTTTGCCCGGGCCGTGGCCCGGGCATCGCCAGACGAGGCCCGCCGCCTGGAGGATTTTGTCGAGAAGCGCCGCCGTGAGGCGGTCCTGACGCTCCCTGCTTCGTGGTCACACGCCGAACCGAGGGATCGGATCGGCGCCACGGCCTTCGCGCCGCCGGTGCACCTTCTGGAAGGGGGTGATCCACGTCCGCTGCAGTTGACGGTTATCGGCGGTCTCGACCGCTCGCTCCCCGGCCGCGGGCTCGTGACTGTCATACTGCTGCTGGCGGCGGCGGCACTGCTCGAACTGCGCCGCCGCTGGCCAGCGGCGGCTGGACTGGTGGCCCGGCTGGCCGCCGCCTGGTGGACCGCTCCACTGGCGGCTTTCATCATCGGCAGCGGATGGATCGTCTCGCTGGTCCCCTCTTGGCCGGGGTGGCTGCTGGTGGTCTGGGGCGCAGCGACGCTGTGTGTTCGGCAATCGCCCGGCTGGTGGGGGTGGTGGGCCCGGCGCCTGCGCAGCGGCGGTGATCCTCCGGTGGAGCGCCGTGCGGGAGCGGGGTCGGTGACACGGTGGCTGCCGACCGCCGAGGCAAAGCCGGGGGACGAGGAGGTCTGGCTTTCGCCAACGAGCCGGCTGCCGCGGCCGCCCGAGTCGTCTGGTTCGACCGCCCGACCGGGTCGTTGACCATTGGCCGCGGTGTCCCTCCATACCCCAGCCTCACCCAACGCTTTCCGGAACTGTCCTGTTTACGCCTCTTTCCACGGGTTGAAAGCGGTCTGGCTCCGGCGTGTGGGCCTTCGCTAGTGTCCGCCCCCCCGTGGCGATCCTGACATTTGGACCGCACCCGAAGGAGTGGCACCGAGCCGCTCCTCTGGCATCGCCCCCGGGTTCCCACGGAGGTGGATCGGTCATGCAGGACGGACTCTTCGTGCACCGCGTTGCGGCGATCGTGATCGCCACGCTCAGCCTCCTCGCCCCCACGGCCCTGGCTGCCGGCCACCGGACCGCCAATTTTATCATCGAGGCGCCCACCGACGCTCTCGCCCGCCGGATCGGCAGCGCCGCCGAACAGTACCGCCACGATCTGGCGGTGGAATGGCTCGGTGGCCCGCTGCCGCGCTGGAGCAGGCCGTGTCCGATCCAAGCCCAGGTGGCACCGCAGCTCGGTGCTGGCGGGGCGACGAGTTTCGTCTTCGATTCTGGCGAGGTCTTTGGCTGGACGATGACCATCCAGGGGAGCGAGGAGCGGATCATCGATTCGGTCCTCCCGCACGAGATCACCCACACCATCTTCGCCAGCCATTACCGCCGTCCGCTCCCCCGCTGGGCCGACGAAGGAGCCTGCACCACCGTCGAACACCCGGTGGAACGAGCCCGTCAACACCGCCTCCTCATCGAACACCTCACCACCGGCCGCGGCATCGCCTTCCCGGAGATGTTTGCGATGCGTGAATACCCCGCCGACGTGCTCCCTCTCTATTCGCAGGGCTATTCGCTGGCCCGCTACCTCATCGAGCGCGGTGGTCGCCGCCGCTATGTGGCGTTTGTGGGGGATGGGCTGACGAGCGACGATTGGACCGGTGCCCTCAACCGCCACTATCGCATGCCTGGCCCGGCACAACTCCAGCAGGTGTGGCTCGACTGGGTGCGGCAGGGCTGTCCGGCACCGCCGGCGGCGCTGGTGGCTGCTGCCCCAAGCAATCCGGCAGGCCCCGTGAGTTCGATGGCCTCCGCGGTCCGCGGGCAGAGTCCGGAGCCGCTGCCCGCCATGCCGCCGGCACCAGCCGCGCCCGCCGTGGCGGCGGTGGCTGGCAGGCGATCGATCTACGCGCTCCAGGCCCGGCGCGTGCCTAATGGCGAACCGCTGGCAGACCAGCCGCCGCACCAGACCCCGGCCGATGACGCCGCTCCCGAGTGAGGGAAGCTCTGCTGCGACAGCAGACTTTTTTCGGGGGGACTGATGCTGGCGGTATTAGGGGGCCGGGCCGGCCCCCGTGACCAGCAGCGTGAGGTGGTAGAAGACCGGCGCTGCAAAGCACATCGAATCGACCCGGTCGAGCACGCCACCGTGGCCGACCACGAGCGTGCCGTAGTCTTTGACGCCGCGATCGCGTTTGATCGCCGACATCGTCATCCCGCCGGCGAAGCCCATCACCGCGACCACAAAACCAGCCAGGGCTGCCTGCCAGGGCTCAAAGGGGGGTGCTGCCCACCACAGGACCGCCGCCAGCAGGGCGGTGCTGGTGGCGCTGCCGAGGAGTCCTTCCCAGGTGCGGTTGGAACTGACCTCCGGCGCCACCAAGCGGCGGCCGAGCATCCGGCTCCAGACGTATTGCATACAGTCGGCGAACTGCACCAAGAGGATGAGGAAGAAGAGGAGGCGGAAGTTGGCGCTGCCGCCGCCCGGTTGCCCACTGATGGGAATCTGGAGCAGCGCGACTGCGAATGACAGGCAGTAGACGCAGACCACCAGGCCGGCCTGGATCTTCGCCGTCCTCTCCAGGAAACGCTTGTAGTCCCCGGCGATCGCCACGCGAGCGAGCACGAACAGCGTTCCGTAGACCGGCAGGAAGACGCTGAAAATGTCGTAGCGGTTGTATCCCACGAGCACGTAGTGCAGCGGGGTGAACAGGAAGAACACCCAGAACAGCGCCCGGTGATCGCCCTTGCGGGTGGGGGTGAGGGTGATGAATTCCCGCAACGCCCAAAACGACACCAGTCCGAAGAGCAAGACCGTCGCCGTGGGGCCCTGCCAGAAGGCGGCCGCCAGCACCGTGCACATGATCCACCAGCCGCGGAGCCGGAGGTTGAAGGTGTTGACGGCGGCCGGATCGAGGCCGCGGTCGGGGTGCCGCTTGAGGAACTGCCCGACAGCCGTGGCCACGGTGAGGAGGAGGAGGACGCCGGCAATGAGGGCGATGGTGCGGGTGTCGTTCATGGCCGGTGATTCATTCCTTCAGCGCCAGCACAGCCTTGCGGGCCCGCGCCAGGAAGTCGACCTTGGCCTCTCCGCTCTCCAGCCAAAGTGGGGGTCCAAAACTGATGCACGACAGCAGTGGCACCGGGAGGAACTCGCCGCGGGGAAGGACACGATTGAGGTTGTCGATGTGCACCGGGAGCAGTTCGATGTCGGGCCGTTTCTTCGCCAAGTAGTAGAGCCCGCTCTTGAAATCCCCCACTTCGCCGGTGACGCTCCGGCTCCCTTCCGGGAAGACGATCAGCGACCGTGTGGTGCCGATCTCGCGGAGCATGAGGTCGACAGGGCTTTGGTGGACCTTGATGTCGGTGCGGTCGATGAGCAGCGCGTCGAACACCTCCTCGGCCAGCCAGCGGCGGACGATGCCCCGCGACCAGTAGTCTTTGGCGGCGACCGGCCGGGTCAATTCCCGGACCGGCTGCGGGAGCGACGACCAGATCAGCAGCGCATCGAGGTGGCTGGTGTGGTTGGCGAAATAGACGCGCTGGCAGGCGTCGGGCTGGCTGGCGATCCAGCGGACGCTCGCCCCGCTGAGCAGGCGGGCGAGTGCTGCCAGCGACAATCCCGCTGCGCGGCAGAGGGTGGAACGGGCCGATGACGGCCGCGGCCCCGGCCGAGTGGCAGCAGCGGTCAGCCGCGCCGGGCGCACCTTCCCCTGGCCCTCGGCGGGGGGCCGGTATTCAGAGTCGGCAGGGGACTGGTCAGCGGGGAACAGCATGGGGTGATTGTCGAGGCCGGATGCGGGCATGGTCAAACGACATTCCCCTGGCTACCGCGGCGATTGACGAAGGGATTGGAGTGCAGCTCGTGCCCCACGGTGGTTGTGGGGCCATGTCCAGGGAGGATCACCGTCTCAGCCGGCAGGGTGTACAGATGCGTGGTGATCCCGGTGGCCAGGGCCTGAAAGTCGCCATCGGGGAAGTCGGTGCGACCGATTCCCTCGTGGAAGAGGACGTCGCCACCAAACACCACCGGCGGCCGGCAATCTTCCACGCGGTAGACCACATGCCCCGAGGAGTGCCCAGGGATCTCGAGCGTCATCAAGGGGACGCCGGCAACGGTGAGCCGCTCCCCATGATCAAGGAGCCGGTCTGCCGGAGGGCTGCAAAGTGGCAAGCCAAAGAGTCCGGAGAGGTTCCCCATCGGATCGATGAGTTTGCCGGCGTCGCCCCGCCCGATCAGGATCGGCAGACTGGGCCACTCCGCGCGGAGCGCCTCGTTGCCGGCGATGTGGTCGGAGTGGCCGTGCGTGAGGAGGATCGCTTCGGGCACCAGCCCCTCCGTGCGGATCCAGTCGATGATCGCCTCCGGCTCAAACCCCGGATCGATCACCAGACACTTTTTGGCCCCCACCGGAGCGACCACGTAACTGTGTTCGGCGAAGGGTTCTGACTCGATCCGGGCCACGCGCAGCCCAGGAGAGGGAAAGAGAATATCGATGACGGCCATGGTGGGATGGGGACAGGTGGGCGGGGGGGGAAGCGGCGGCGGTGAGGCGAGAGCGCAGGAAAACGGCTCTCTGCGAGCATGGTTGCGGGGCGGGGAGCGGGCAAGACGGCCCCTCTTTCCCGCCGAACGGGCTGGAAATGGCATGGTTCCGCGCTCGGCCCCTGGCTAAACTCCCGCCGCTGGTGTCTCTGAAAGGCCCGATTCCGCCCGGTTGAGAGTTGGCGGAGCCGACTGGTTTTGCCGGCGGTGCGGATCGGCCGCGGGGCCCTCATGCCGGCCTCGCAGGGCGGCGATTGTAGTGGTACACGGAATCGGTGCGGCGCGCGACCGGCAGATATTGGTTGCAGATTTACGGAGGGATTGAGATGGCTTGGGTTCGATGCAACTCTCGGTCGATGGCCCAGGGGCGGAATCGATCCCGCTTGGGGATCGTCCTCTTGGCCGCCTTCCTGGCACCGGCCGTTGTCCAAGGCCAGCAGGTCAGCGACTTCGGCCCCGGTCTCCTCCCCAACGGAGGACTGCCGCGGGGCAACATCGGTTCACCGGCAGCCCCGGCCGCAACCGTGGGGGTCAATCCGCTCCAGCCCGCCCTTGAGTTGGCCGAGCGGGGGCTCGCCGGCATCCAGACCTCGATCAGCGACTACTCCGCCACCGTCGTCAAGCGGGAGCGGATCGACGGCAAGCTCGGCGAGCACGAGTACATGTTTGCCAAGATCCGCCAGAAGCCCTTTAGCGTCTATCTCTCGTTCCTCGGCCCTGACAGCGTCAAGGGGCAAGAGGTGCTGTTTGTCGATGGCCGCAACGACGGCAACATGATGGCCCATGCCGGCAGCGGAGTGCGTGCCTTGGTCGGCACGGTGTCGCTCAAGCCGCAGAGCATGCTGGCGATGGCGGGGCAGCGGTACCCGGTTACGGAACTCGGCGTGGAGAACCTCACCAAGCGACTCGTCGAGGTGGCCCGGCACGACTCGCAGTTTGGCGAGTGCGAGGTCAACTTCTACCCCAACGCCAAAGTCAACGGACGGGTCTGCACCTGTATCCAAGTCACCCATCCGGTGCCGCGGAAGAACTTCCGCTTCCATCTGGCACGCGTCTTTATCGACGACGAGTTGACCGTGCCGATTCGCTATGAATCGTACGACTGGCCGCTCGAGGCCGCTGGCCAGCCGCAGCTCATGGAGGAGTACACCTACATGAACGTGAAGATCAACAACGGCTTCACCGACGCCGACTTCGATCCCAAGAACACCGCCTACAAGTTTGGGGTCAAGTGATCCCCTCGGGGGGTGAGCGTCACCTCAGACGCTTGTCCCCCCGCGTCGCGGGGCAAGGTCGCGGCGGGTGATCTGAGACACCGATGGGCAACGGCCCGCGACCCCGGGCCAACCGGGGAGAAAGAAGAACGGCCCGGCCAGGATGCGGCCGGCACCGGCTCGAAGCCTGCGAGGCAGGCAAGTCATTCAACGGGCTTGAGGGGGAGAGTCGACGGGGATCAACCGTCCCCAGGCTGCGCGGAGTCGGGGCTCTGCAGGCAGTTCCAAGGGCGTTCCCGGCGCCAGGCTGACGCGGGGATCGATGGCCCGGTTCCAGGCGAAGAGCGCCTTGTACATGCGGCCGTCGCCGTAGGTTCCCTCGGCGATCGACCACCAGGAATCGCCGTTCTGAACGACATAGCTCTCAGCCGCGTTTTCCGCCCCGGGCCCGCGTGGGTTCGGCGGCACTTCAGCCGACGCGGGGAGGACGGCCGAACCTCCAGCCGCGGCCGCGAAGCCTGCGTTGGGGGGGAGGAACGCCGCAGCGGCTCCCTCCCGCTCCGCTGGCGGGGGAGCCACCGGGCCACGGCGCAAGGGATTGCCAGCCCCACCGGGAGTCGTGGCGGCGGTGGCCGCCCGCCGCGGCGCGGCCTCAACGGGGACCGGTTGGAGATCGGGTGGCGGCGCCACCAGCAGGCCGTCGTCGGTGGGGGGGGCGCCGAACCGGCCGGTCGTGGCCTGATCCGCAGCGAGGGGAGTTGTTTCCGCAGCAAACCTCGATCGCGGAAACCGCTCCGCGCCGGCAGCCTGGTCGTCGGGGGGAGCGGCGGCCGGAGGCGTGGCACCGCGGAAGGGATCGTGGGGCGAGGGCTGGGGTGGCCCGGCGGTGGTCAAGGCAGGGGGTTCGACCAAGTCGAATCCATTGTGGACCCCCTGCTCGAGATGGACATCGGGCCCGGTGCCTGCCGGAGGCCTAGGCACGAGGAGCTTCATGGAGAGGACGCCGACAAATGCTCCGGCGAGCGTTCCCAGCATTCCCAAAAGGATCGTCTTCTCGCGCCGGGCCTTCGGCCGGGGGGGCGGGGTCGTGGCGGGCACGACGCCGCTGCGCGGTGGGCTGCTGGGAGCGGACGGCCCTGGCGGGGATGGATCGCGACGGGGGGCGGCCGGCAGCCGCGGTGAGGCAAGTTCGCCCGGTAGGCGGGGGGTGAGGGAAGGCTCGATCGCATCCATGGCGCCGGTATCTCCAGGAAGCCTCGGTACGCCTGGAATTGACTTTCGATCAATTGGCGGAGGAAGGATTGTCCAGGAATCGGCCAGCCGTTGCCAGATCGGTCGGAGGCCGCAGGGGCCACTTTCCCCAGATGGCTTCCGGGAGTTTCCCGGTCAGGCCAGGGAGCGTCCGCCATTGCCCCCACGGAGTGGCACCTGCCTCGCGGCGGATGTCGAAGCAGAGAAAAGCCGCGATCAAATAAAAACAGGTTGGCCAAAACAGGTTAGCCAACAGAGGCTCTTTGCGTGGGGCCATGCCTCCCCCGTAAAGATGGGTTTTGGATTGAGGGAATCTGATAGATTCGCTACTTTGCATTCCCCTTTTTGAGTTCGATATCCGGAGGAGGTTGCCATGGCCTATCTCGACAGTTGGAAAATTTGCAAGCGGACCTTCGAGGGGAAGGCGGGCAAGAAGCCGAGCGAGAAATTTCTCCTTGTTTTTCGCAAATCATCGGGGATGGAAGATGTCGCCAAGGGGCTCGATACCGCCCTGCAGAAGCTCGACCCCAAAGAGATCGATAAGGCGACCACGAAATACAGGATCACAAGCAGTAATTATCGCAATCTGCTCGAAGCGGCCAGCAGGCAGGATAAGGGGGAAAACTACAATGCGGCCCTCACCGAATTGGACCGCGGCATGGATCGGATCTTGGCGGACTTCCTCGCAGCCGCCGACGACCGATTTCGTACCAAGGCCGACAATCTGCTGGCTGATGTCGAGAAGCTTCGCCGGTCGCTTGAAGAGCAGTTTTACAGTGTAAGTGCCTCGGTCGTCGAAGCGAAAACGGCCTATGAGGAATGTGGCAAGATCACTCGCACTGTTGTCTCTATTGCTAGTCATAACGCTGCCGGCGCGAAGAAAGCAGCTGCAGGCTTGTCGGCACCATGCAAAACGATCTCCACGATCGCCGGTCGCGTTGCCAAGAGCGATGCCGCGGCTCGGAAACAGTACGACGGCTCACTCAAAGAGTTTAAGAAATCGAAACACCTGATCGACCTTCTGGGTGGCGAAAAAACTTTCGAGTATGCCACGAATAAACCGTACAATCTCGTGAACAATATAGAAGACAAGAGCCATGAAACTCAGGAACTCGTCAGCAAGTCAAAAGCGCTTGTCGTGACCGCGGCCGCTGCCCTCAAGGGGGGGTTCGATAGCAAGCAGTTTATGCAGGACAGCCTGGGAATGTTTCTCGAACGGGTTCATCGCGATGCTGCCAGTTGCCATCAAATGGTCCTTGATAGGGAGCACGAGTTCGGTGAGCTCAACTTCGCGTTCATGAACGCTGAGGAGCAACGGGGCAAGAGAGCAGTTGCATCCGATAAACTGGTTACAGAGAGTTACGGTAAATTCGAGAAGGCGTCATTCGATGGCCCCCGCAATATTGCCGAGACGATCTCGAAGATCGAAGAAGTCCAGGAGAGGTTGGATCGCGATTTTAAAGGCTACGACCGCACAGTCATCAAAGGCAACAAGGAAGCTCAGTCGCTGTATGACGATATCTGCGACGCCAGTTATGAGCTCAACACAGCCAAGGACACTCTCAAAGAACTCACGAAGAAGTACGTGAAGCTAAGTGGCAAGCTCAAGGCGAAGTAAATCAAGGCGAAGTAACTCAAGGCGAAGTAACTCAAGGCGAAGTAACTCAAGGCGAAGTAACTCAAGGCGAAGTAACTCAAGGCGAAGTAAGCGGAGTGTGTCATCAGTGCTTCGATGAGTTGCATCCTGCGGTGGCTCTCGCGACGGGGTTACTGAATCAACCGCAACTTTACCGACAGCTGCCGCAGGATGCCTCTTTCTCTCTCTGGTCCGCCTGAAGGGTGGTGCTTCTGGGCGGCGAGCCGCCGCCGTCTTCCGCGCGGTCCATCTCGCGCACGTCGCCGAGGCAAGACTCGGTCCCGCTCTCAGGCGACGCCTTTCGCCCAGTGCCGATGATCATCGGATGGGATCGTCGACGAGGACCATCGGCGGATGCAAAACGGGTGAGAAAATACTCGTTCACGCGACCGAGCAGATCGACCAAGCGGTGGGTTGGTACGGAAGATCCGCCTTTGCTGGCGGTGAGGCCGATGGCAACCCCGGCGTCGTCCACGAGCGTTCCGATGGTGGCGGTGGACGGCGAGACGGTGGCGGTTTTGCTGCGGTCCATGGCGATGTGGTGATCGCTCAGAGGTGGTGTCTGGATTTCCCCAGTCCAATCCCCCAGAAGCGGTTGATTCTACCAGTTGCCGGTGGTTGACGATCCCGCCGGAGGCGTGCGCAAAGCAGGCTCTTAAAGGCTCTGCGGAGAGATGCGCAGCGGGACTTGAGTCAGCGGAAAAGCTGCCTGTTAGGCGGAAGTCGCGTCGCCAGGCTCGGGGAGACGCCGCGCCGCGCGGAGGTGGGCCGAGCGGCTTCGCGGATTGCGGGAGGTCTCCTCTTCGGAGGCATCGACCGGCGACCGCGTCAGGCACTCCCAGACCTGCGTGTTACGGAAGGCCTGCTTGACGAGCCGGTCCTCCAGCGAGTGGAACGAGATCACCACCATCCGCCCTCCAGGCACAAGCCGGGTGGGGGTCCGCTCCAGAGCGATCTGCAACGACTTCAGTTCCTCGTTGACCGCGATCCGCAGCGCCTGGAAGGTCCGCGTGGCGGGATGGATCCGCGGCGGCGGATACTGCCTGGGGATCGCAGAGGCAACCACGCGGGCAAACTCGCGGGCCGACTGGATCGGCGCCTTCTCGCGGACAGCGGCAATCCGTCGGGCGATCCGCCGGCTAAAACGCTCCTCGCCAAATTCGTAGATCAGATCGGCAAGGCTCTCCGGCCGCAGCCGGTTGACCAGCCGCCAGGCCGGTTCCCCTTCGGTGGGATCGAAGCGGAGATCGAGCGGACCATCGGCGTCGAAGGAGAAACCACGCGAGGCATCGGCCAACTGATCGCTGGAGAGACCGACGTCGAGGAGAACCGCATCGACCGCATCGACCCCCACCGCATCGAGCACCTCGGGGATATCGCGGTAGTTGGCCTGGGCAAACCGCACCGGCAGCCCGGCGAATATCTCAGCCCCGTGGGCGATCGCTCCGGGATCGCGGTCGACCGCAATCACCTGGCCGGTGGGGCCCACGGCCTCGGCGAGCAAACGGGTGTGGCCCCCGCCACCGAGCGTCCCATCGACCACCCGGTCGCCGGGCTTGAGGCCCAGGTACGAGAGCACTTCCGCAGGCATGACGCTCTTGTGAATCGTGGAGGCCATCGGGCGCCCGGCGGGCTTTGGGTTTGATCGGGTGAGGGGGAAACAGGAATGGGAACCTACAGAACCGACACGTGGCCGGTCTTGCCAGCCTGCTTTGTAGCACATGCTCCCACCCCGGCAGCGGAGGAGTAGGATTGGGGCCATGTCCGCAGCCGATCAGTACGATTACGACCTGCCCAGCGACCTGATCTCCCAGGAACCGCTCCCCGACCGCTCGGCCGCTCGGCTGCTGCACGTTCGCCGCGCTGCTGGCAGCCTCGCCCACCACCACGTCCGCGATCTGGCGGATCTCCTCCGCCCCGGCGATCTGCTGGTGGTCAACGACACCCGCGTCGTCCCCGCTCGGTTGATCGGCAGGCGAGTAGCAACCGGCGGCCGCTGGGAAGGGCTCTATCTGCGAACCACCCCGGAGGGGCCGTGGCAAATCCTCGCCCACACTCGCGGCCGGCCCGTGATTGGGGAGTCGATCGCGCTTGTCGACGGCGACAACCAAGAGGCACTCCGGCTGCAACTCGTCGGCCGCGGGGCCGGGGGCACTTGGCTGGCCCAGCCCGACCGCGCCGGCAGCGCAGAAGACCTCCTGGCCACCGTCGGCCGGGTGCCGCTGCCCGGCTACATCCGGGGCGGCGAGGCACGGGCCGACGACACCGCCGACTACCAGACCGTGTTTGCCAGGCTGGCAGGCTCTGCCGCCGCCCCCACCGCCGGTCTCCATTTTACCTCGGCCCTGCTGGAGTCGCTGGCTGCCCGGGGGGTGGAGCGGGCCGGCGTCACGCTCCATGTCGGCATCGACACCTTTCGGCCGATCACGGTCGAACGCCTTGACGACCACCCCATGCACACCGAATGGTGCCACTGCCCGGAGGAGACGGTCGCCGCCGTGCTGGCCACCCAGCAGCGCGGCGGGCGGGTGGTGGCCGTGGGGACCACCGCCGCGCGGACCCTGGAGACCGCCGCCGCCGGCGGCGCGATCCAGCCGTGGTGCGGGCCGACGTCGCTCTTCATCCGACCAGGGCACCGCTTCGGTGCCGTCGACTGCCTGCTCACCAATTTCCACATGCCGCGAACGACGCTCCTGGTGCTCGTCAGCACCTTTGCCGGCCGTGAGCTTGTGGCACGGGCCTATTCCGAAGCGATCCGGCAACGCTACCGGCTGCTGAGTTACGGCGACTGCATGCTGCTGGAGTGAGCGGCAGAGGCTGCCTGAGGAAGGGCGGATCGGCTATAACCCGGTGCGACTGGCAAGCAGAGCCCCAAGAGTGTGAAGCGAGGAGTGTGGGATGGCCGCAGTGCATGAGGAAGAAGTGCTCGTGGTGCCGCGGGCAGTCTTCGAACGGGCGGGAGTCTTTCAGGGGTTTTCCGCCGACACAGCCTCCTATCTGCCGCTGCTTCTCGACCCCGCCAACACCTGCTGGCGCCCGCGGGGGAGCGTCGAGGAGGATCCGTCGTTCAAGCAACTCATCCCCTACTGCGTCCTTTCCTCCCGAGGGGATGATGGTGTCTGTCGCTTTCTCGCCTACACCCGGGGCGGCGGTCAGGGAGAGGCGCGGCTGCGTTCCAAACGCTCGGTGGGGATCGGCGGCCACATCGCCAGCACCGACGGCGAGCACGGCGATGATGCCTCCTACGACTCCGGCATGCGCCGTGAACTCGACGAGGAGATCACCATCGGCGGCGGCTGGACTGCCCGGTGCGTGGGGCTGATCAACGACGACGCCACGCCCGTGGGAAGCGTCCATCTGGGGATCGTCCACGTCATCGACCTGGAGCGGCCTGATGTCTCGAGCCGCGAGGCCGATCTCGTCGACTGCGTGTTTGCGACTCTCGAAGAACTGCTGGCCGACCGCGATCGTTTCGAAACCTGGTCGCAGATCACGCTCGATGCCTTGGCAGCCGGCCGACTCGCCTGACTCCGCCCGGCACCCGCTCCATGCCGATCTACCTCGACAACCACGCCACCACCAAGCTCGACCCCCGCGTGCTTGAGGCGATGCTTCCTTGGTTCACCGAACACTACGGCAACGCCGGCAGCGCCACCCACAGCATGGGGCGCGAGGCCCGTGACGCGGTGGAAGCGTCGCGGGGGCGGATGGCGCGGGCGGTGGGGGCCGATCCACGCGAGATCGTTTTCACCTCCGGTGCCACTGAAAGCATCAATCTGGCGCTCCAGGGGGCGGCGCTGCGCCGCCGCGGGCCCGGCTTGATCCTCGCTCCCGCCACCGAACATCCAGCAGTGCTCGAAACCCTCGACCATCTCGGCCGCCATGGGCACGCGATCAGGCGCGTGCCGGTCGTGCCGCAGTCGAGACCGGGGATGGCCGGACGGATCGATCCGGCTGTCATCGATCAGGCCTGGGACGACGACACGTTTTTGGTGTCGGTACTCCTGGCCAACAACGAGATCGGCGTCGTCCAGGATGTGGGCGCGATCGCGGAGGTGGTGCACAGCCGGGGGGGATTGCTCCATGTCGACTGCGCCCAGGCCCTCGGTCGGATGCCCGTGGATGTCGCCGCCATGGGGGCTGACCTGGCCAGTTTTTCCTCCCATAAGTTTCATGGTCCAAAGGGAACCGGAGCCCTGTGGGTCCGCCGCCGTGGCCGGCCAGTGCGGATCGATCCACTCGTCTTCGGCGGCGGACAGGAGCGGGGCCTGAGGAGTGGCACGCACAATGTTCCCGGAATCGTCGGCATGGCTGTCGCGGCCGAACTGGCAGTGGCGGAATTGCCAGTCGATGCCCCGCGGATGCGGCGGCTGCGCGATCGGCTGATGTCCCTGCTCGCCGCCGGCATCGACGGGCTGGTCCTCAACGGCCCCCCCCTCGACGCCCTGTCGGCCGACGGCACGCTCCTCCGCCTCGTCAACAACCTCAATGTCCGACTGCCGGGGATCGACGGGCAGACCCTGCTGGCGACGCTCGACGCCGATGCGGTGACGGCCAGTTCCGGCAGCGCCTGCTCCTCGGAACAGCCGCGGCCGAGCCATGTGCTCCAGGCCCTCGGGCTCGACGACGATCAGGCCCGAACGAGCCTCCGTTTCGGCCTTTCGCGGTTTACCACCGAGGAGGAGATCGTCGCGGCGGCCGCCATCATCTGCCGTGGGGTGACGACAGTCCGGCGAATGGGGTAGGGAAGGCCGACTCTACCGCCCGGGATGGCGACTTCAGACCCCGATGTTGCCCGCTCTGTCGCTCCCTTGTAGAATTTCGGCAGGGTCAGATGCCGAAATAACTGATCGGCCCCCACACCAAACCACTTGTTTCTCTCGTAGCCACTTGTTTCTCTCGTAGCCACTTGTTTCTCTCGTAGCCACTTGTTTCTCTCGTAGCCACTTGTTTCTCT
>QWOP01000037.1 GCA_003669605.1 Planctomycetota bacterium | reverse complement strand
CACGGACCGGGGATTGATGCCGCCGCCTGCCCTCGCTTCAGCACTGAATTCTGGACCCGTCTGATCCCGGTCGACCGGGCCGAGATCACAACTCTTTCCACTGGCCAATCCGGTCCGATCGGATTCCGTGCGGTGAGTCTCGATCCTGTCGGCAATCACCTTGAATCGGCAGACCTGATTGACCTCCCAGCCAGCCCCATCCACTCGCTCCTCCTCTACCAAAAAGAGTTTTGGCGAAAAGAGTTTTGGCACAAGGATTCTGGAGGTACGATTTCGGCCCACCACTCCGCGAGCCAGAATCAACGCCTGAGCGTCGTTGCTGAACAAGGGCAGACCGACAGCGCTGATTGAAAGCGTCCTACCAGGCGGCGAGAGGCTGAATGACCTCGCACACCGCAGGCCTGGTTATTCCGGCGGCCTCCGGCAGCGGTGGAGCGTCATGATGGCGTAGGCCGTGCCATATTGCTGATGGTAGTTGTAGAGCGGGTAATCCCACCACGAACCGTCGGCATCCTGGACATCAATGACGATCCGAGCGAGGTGATCCTGGTAGAATGGACGCCGCTCGAGCGGCAGTTGTTCGATCACCCGTCCGGCATAGTAGTGGCCAAAGTAGTAGAAGTAACCCGCCACCTGAAAAAATGATTCGTGGGGGATCGGCCGCTTGCGTCCCAGATCGAGCCAGCCGTTTCGGGTCACAAGCCGGTCGAGCCAGTCTTCGTAGACCTGATCGGTGATCTTCTCGTTGCCCCACAGCCGCAGCGCCAGATTGCAAGCCTGAGTGCGACCGAGGCTCCCCGCCGGCCGGTTGATATCGCGGCGTGGCTTGTTCCGCAGGTAGCTGCCATACAGGTAACTGAAGTCAGGGAGCATCTGCATTTCCGTCGCGGCAACGGCACGCTTCGTGATCTTCTCCGGCGGCGGTACGCCGATGCCACGGGCGTCGGCAAAGGCGACAAGGACCATGGCGTTGACGAAACTGATCGACGATGAGGCCGGCCGCTGCGTACCATTCTTAAAGTCGTAGTAGCCCCAGCCCCCCTCTGCGGACTCATACTTCTCCAGTTTTTCATACTGCCCGCGGATCAGCCCCGCGATTTGCTCGCGTCTGGCTGCGTCGTCGGGCAGGCGGCCGTGCATCGCCACCAGTGCCTGGATCCCGTAGCCATGGGCCCAGACGTTGTAGATCAGCATCGGGTTGTCGCGGCGGACCTTGGGGAGCTCTTCAAAGAGCCACTCCTCCCCCTTCTCGATGGCCCGCGTCAGGTCGTCCGAGCCGTCGTGCTCCTCGATCAGCGCCTGCACGCACAGCGCCGTCGTCGCCACGCGGAAACCGTGATGCGAACCGACCCCAGCGATGATGTTGAGATCTTTGGTGTTCTCCGGACTCCCGAACGACCCGTCGGCGTTCTGGATGCCGACGAGAAACTTCCGCCCCCGATCGAGCGCCCCGTCGACTTCAGCCGGCGATATCGATGCCGGTCCTTTGGGCCGCGGAATCAGATCGCGTTCCACCGTCGCATCAGAAGCCGTCGGCGCCTCCGCGCTCGCAGCCCATGGGAGAGTCGCCACCGCGACGAGCCAGGCAACCCACACCACTCCGGACCGTGCCATTGTCATCGCTCGTCCCTCAGAGTCGGTCGGTACCCCATCCCATCCCATCCCATCCGCGCCGGTCGATCGACTTCAGGGCCGACTCGATCGCACCACATCACCCGCGGCAATCCCTTCGAGGATCTCCGTCCGCCCTCCGGATGTCCGTCCCGTCTTGACGACGCGCTTCTCAGCTGCGGCCCCATCCTTGCCAGGCAGCCAGACAATTTTCTTTCCGTCGTCATCCCGGAAGACAGCAGTCGCAGGCAGTGTCACCGCATCGGGCCGAGCGTACAGCTGACAGCGGGCACTTCCCGTCATCCCCGGCAGCGGTTTGGGGGCGCCGGCCGGCACCGTGACCGCAAACCGGGCGTCAACCTTGCCATCGCGTGGCACCGCCGTTGCCGATTCGATGGCGATCGCCGCCTCAGCATCCGGGAAACCGGAAAGCTCCACGCGCCCCTTGAGCCCGGGGGAGAGGAGATGGAGATCCTTCTCATCCACCTTCACCCGGAAGGCCACCCGATCGGGATCGACGACCGTGAACACCAGATCCCCCAACGGCACTCCCTGACCGACAGCCGCCTTTGCCGCCACTGCCGCCGTCGTCCAGACACCGTCATGCTGACGACCGTAATAGACGATTCCCGACCGCGGCGCCTTGAGAGGAATCCCCGCTCGATCCTGCTGGAGATCGCGCATCTTCCGCAGGGCCTCGACCCGATCGCGTTCGGCCTTCTTCAGTGCCAGTCGCTTCTGTTCGATGACCAGTGCAGCCGTCGCCCGCGACTTCTCGAGGGAGAGCCGCGACTTCTCCGCCGCATCCTTGAGCGCAGCTTCTTTCCGCGGCACCTCGAACTGGAGCGCCGCGTCGGTGTCGACTCCGGCACGGCGGAGATTGAACTCCCCCGACTCCACTTCGAATCTGGTTCGCTGCAGGATCATCTCCTCCGTCTCCTCGGTGAGATCCTTGTCCTTGTACATTTTCTCCAGCTGCCGTAACTCCTCGCGGGAGTACTTCAACTGCTCCTCAGAGGATTTGAGGCGGAAGCGGGCGAAATCCTCGGCGAGTGTCCTGCCGACAGCAAGGAACCGCGTCAGATCCTCGGTAGCCGCGAGCGTATCGCGCTCTGCATCGGCAAGCTCCAGCGGCTGCAGCGCCTCGGTGACCGGCAACTCCCGGCGGCCGATTTCCAGCGTCTTTTCTCCGATGGCGAGGTCGAGATCCATGTCGGCGATCGCTCGGTCGAGCTTCTCGGTGTCGAACTCGACCAGCGCGTCGCCCGCATTGACACGAGTGCCGTGCGGAACGATCCGTACGATTTCCAGCGGCTGCGCCCACTGCTCAGGCTTCAACTGCACGACTGTCGAATCGACAGGATCGAAATCCCCCTTCGCTTCGAAGACGACCTCGAACTTCCCTTTCTCCGCCGTCACGGTGTCGACCGGCTTTGATTCCGCAGGCGCATCCGCTGCAGGCTTCGCCGGCTCCTGGGCACCGGCGATCAACGAGAGACCGACACTCATCAGCCCCCCGATGACAAGCGCACGCCATCGCCCACTCCCCGGCAGCATCCCATCGCAACGCTTCTTCATCGGATCGAATCCTCTCTTGCTGATTCCCACAAAACCGCCCATCGGTTGACTCGAGCCCCCGCGGCCGCCGAACGCATCACCACGGCGGGCCCGACGATACTACCATCCCGGCGTCGCGATTCTCGGGGGCACCGTGCCCCTGAGCACAGGGTGGAAAAGGCCCCCCTGACCTTTTTCGGCCTTACAAACGGCCTGCTTTCGCAAGTGCCACCCACTCGCGACCGCCTCGTACCACTCGTTCCGGCAGTGGATCACACGCCGTTCCACGGTACGGTTGGCCGGGGACCCAATTGAACCAACCGGAGGAAATGGTCTAGAATTGTTACGGTTTCATGGCGGTGCTCATCGATGCAATGGGGGGGGAGGGGATGAGTTCGTTCGAGTGACGTTTTCCCCAGACCCTTTTTTCTCACGAGCCCCCCTTCTCGCCAGCCTGCACGACCCTTCTCTCTGACAAGGAGCGATCATGCTTGAGATTCCCACCGGGCGCCTGCACCGCAACTGCGCCGGCCTCGCCCGCCGCGACATGATCAAGGTCGGTTCGCTTGGCCTGGGTGCCTGGGGACTGGGCGCTCCGGCCGTTGGTGGGCTTGGTCTCGGCCAGCTTCTTCGGACCCGCGCCGCGCGGGCCGATGCAGGCTTGGCAACGAAAGACACCTCAGTGATCTGGCTCTGGCTCGGCGGCGGCGCGACACACGTCGAGACCTTCGATCCGAAGATGACGGCACCAGCCGAATACCGCAGCGTGACTGGCGAAGTGAAGACGAACCTCCCCGGCGTCTCCTTCGGCGGCAACTTTGAACGGATGGCCAAGATCGCCGACAAGTTGGCGATCGTCCGCAGTTTTGCCCACACCAACAGCGGCCACGGCGGCGGCACCCATTACGTGATGACCGGCTACGACAATCGGCTCGCCGACAACGGTGCCGTCCCCGATCGTCCCGGCATCGGCTCGATCCTCGCCCGACAACGCGGCACCAACCACCCGCAAACCGGCATCCCCACCTATGTCCGCATCGGCGGCATCTACGCCGACGGTCCCTCCTTCCTGGGCACCGCCTACGGGCCGTTCGATCCCGGCGGCGAAGCCCGGCAAAACATGGCGCTCGTCGTCGGTAAGGACCGTTTCGATGGCCGCCGCGACCTTCTCGAAGGAATCGACACTGTCCGCCGTTCCGTCGACCGCAGTGGTTTGGTTGACGGCCTTGATGCCTTCGAACAGCAGGCCTTCGACATCATTCTCAGCCGGTCCCAGCAGGCTTTTGACCTCAAGTATGAAGACCCGCGAGTCGTCGATCGCTACGGCCCCGGCCTCGGCCAGCAACTGCTTCAAGCCCGTCGTCTCTGCGAGGCCGGTTGTGGATTCGTGACCGTCAGCCACGGTGGCTGGGACATGCACACCGGCATCAAGGCCGCTATGGATAATCTCGGTCCGGCCCTCGACCGCGCTGTCGCTGCGCTCGTCGAAGACATGGCGATGCGCGGACTCGACAAGAAAATACTCCTGGTCGTCAGCGGCGAATTCGGCCGCACACCAAAGATCAATGGCGGCGCGGGACGCGATCACTGGGCCCCTTTGAGCACGCTGGCACTGGCCGGCGGGGGCCTGACCATGGGGCAGGTGATCGGCGAATCGGCCGAAAAGGTCGATGTCCCGAAAACCGCGCCAATCAGCCCGCAGGATTTGATGGCGACGATCTTCCAGGTCCTGGGGATCGAGGGCCGCGTTCAGTATGTCAACCAAGCCGGCCGGCCCGTCTACATGATCGAGCAGGGGCGCCCGATCGAAGAACTCGTCTGATTTCTCGGTTGAGCGAAGCCTTACTCAGTCGGCGGGAGCTGATAGCCTTCGCGGTTTATCCGAATCGAATACAGGCTCGCACCGGCCGTGATGTAGAGCAGCGAAGCATCCTTGCCACGACCAAATCCGACATTCGTGGGAACCTCCGTCTGGATGTACGCCAGTTCGACTCCGTCGGGAGAATAGACACAGATCCCGGGGCGATTCTCAGCGCGAACCGCGACGTACAGATTGCCCTCGGTATCAACAACCAGGCCATCGGGGCCGTCAAAGGGGGCGTAGTCGACGAGTGTCTTGCGGAAGGTTGCCGTTCCATCGGCGTGGAGATCATACGCCAGCAGCGCCATCAGTCCCTTCCGCAGGGGAATTGTACCTTTGTCAGCCTGTGCACCACTCTTGCCGAAGCGCTCAATCGCGGTTCCACCGTTTTCGTTACTCACCACATACAGGCTCTTTTGATCTGGTGAGATGCAGACGCCGTTGGCCTTCCCGGCATCGGTAATGATCCGGTGGAGCGAGCCATCCGTGTCGATCCGATAGACGCCCACAATCGGCTGATCAATCGGTTCGTGGCCGGCGTACCGTGGATCGCTGAAATAAATCCTCCCCTTCTCGTCGATGGTGATGTCGTTTGGGGAATTGAGCGGCTGACCCTCAAACAACCCCGCAAGGATCCTCGTCTTCCCCGTCTTCATGTCGGTCCGTGTCACCCGTCGCCCACCATAATCAGCCCCCTCAGCGACGATCAGATTGCCTGCGGCATCAAACTTGATCCCGTTGGACATCCCGCTCGGTGAGCGAAAGATCGACGCTTTTCGCGTCGACGGATCGTACTTCCAGATGTGACCCGCCTCGATGGCTCCATTTTCGTCCCGCGAACGGTGTGAAAACGTGATCTCGCTGAAATAGACCATTCCGTCAGGTGCCACCGAGACCCCTTCAGTGAGGACATTCGACTCAAAGAGTTTTGTCACCACTGCCCCGGGCTCGACGATGGGAGTCTCCGCAGAGGCCTGCCGCACGCCGGTCACCGTCGCAACGATCCCACCAAGAAGCAGCGCGCTGCCAATGACACCCCTGATGAATTCAGACTTCCGCATTGAGAATTCCTTTGTATGTCGATCGGGGGGCAATTCACACGACAGGCGCTGGATGAGAACTCACGTCATCCGATGCTGGATTCGGCTCCATTTTTCCCGAAATCCGGGCCGGTTCAAGACTTCCGGATTGACGATCCCTTTTGGAGTCACTCCCGCCGCCAGATCGATCATCGATTGGCATGCGGTCCGCCCGATATCCCGAAACATCTCATTCGTCCACGCGATGCAATGCGGCGCCAGGACCACATTCTCACACTCCGCAAAGATGGTTGCCGAGGTAAGCGGTTCGTCAACGAAGCAGTCGAGTGCTGCCCCGGCGATACTCCGTGAGTTGAGCGCCTTCAAGAGCGCTTCCTCCTCCACGATTCCACCTCGGGCAGTGTTGATCAGATAGGCGGTGGGCTTCATCAAGGACAACTCGCGATCTCCAATCAGGTGACGCGTCTGCTCGCTGAGCGGGCAGTGAATGGAGACGAAGTCCGCTCGGGCGAGGAGTTCATCGAGGCCAACGAGCGTGGCACCATGCTCCTGCACGGTGGCCGCGGTGGTGTAGGGGTCGTAGACCAGCGGCGGATTCATCCCGAACCCCGAGAGCAGTTTCACCAGCGCCCGGCCGATACCACCAAAACCAATCACCCCGAGCGTACGCTCACGGAGTTCACACCCCATGTACTGACTGCGATCGCCCCACCGTGACTGCCGCACGAGGCGGTCCTTCGTGAGGACGTGATGCGTCAAAGCAAGCATCCAGCCGACGGTCGCTTCGGCCACAGGCCTGTCGACCGCGCCCGTCGCGATACAGAGCAACACATCCCGAGCCGTGCAGGCCGCCACATCGACGCTGTCGAAGCCGACGCCGAAGCGGGCGACGACCAACAGATCCGAACTGAGCGACAGACTGCGATCGGTGACGCGCGGAGTCAGAACGACAACGCCGTTGACGCCGGAGAGCTGTTGGGAATTGATTTCAGCATGGTGCTCGTCAAAGCGGCCGACTGAGAAACGGCGATCGCCGTCAAAGAGACCCAGGCCGATGTCCTGATACTTTGTCTGGCCGGCTTCATCGAAGAAGTCGGCGGTCAACGAAACGCGAAACGGAGACGGGGTCATTGCCAAGGGTTTCCTTCACAGGTTGCACACGATTCCGCCACAATGATCCGTTCGGGAATGGGGCCGGCGTACACCCAGATCATTTCCATCGGGCGATCCGATTCGTTGACAAAATAGTGGACTCTGCCACGGGGCTGCAGGGCTGTCGCGTAGTCGCTCATCGAATACCTCCGCCCCTCCACAATGCAGGTGGCGGTGCCTGAGATGATGCAGATCGATTCGTCAAAGTCGTGCACGTGGGCTGGCAGGCGGCCGCCTGGCTGAAACATTCCATACCCGCCACTGATTTCGATCCCCGGCATCAGTGCGCTGTTGAAACAATCGATGAATTCCGTGTTCGGGCCTGCCGAACTACGGGCCGCTGATGCGAAACGATTCACCCGCTCGGCGCCGACACCCCCCGGCGAATCGGCAGGCATCTCGCAGCAGGAAAACGTCTGTTCGACAAGCGTCCGGCTCGGAGTATGACTTGCCATCGCCACATGCACGAGAGCCGGTTGCGTGGGGGAGAGATTTGTCACCGCATGTGCGAGCCTGGCTGGAATGACTGCGTTATCGAGTTTCCCAAGCGTATAGCGACGGCCTTCGACGTCGGCCGCGATTGTTCCGCCCAGCAGCGTGATCGACTCAGTGAATCCGTGCGTGTGATACGGGAGCACAGCGCCCGGAGCGATTGTCACGATGCCAGTGGTGAGATTCCTGGCTTCATTGTGGCTGCCGACCAGGCAGTCGAAATAAACCCCCGGAGCAATTTCGGTCGTCTTCCCCTGCCCCACATCGCTCATCCGCTCTGGGCGATCAGGACGCATGGTGGCTGGAGGCCGAGCCAGCGGGGCTGCCGCTCCACGCGGCGCCTGACGATCAGGGATCAACGAGGCGCGAATGGTCTGGCTGCGGCCGAGAAGTCCGAGTCTTTCCTGGAGCGATTGCAGCAGCAGGCCAGTATCGATCCCGATACCAATTCCGCGAAAACCTTGCGAAAGTCGCTCTTCCAGGTTGTCGCTGCCCGTTGCAATCACGCCACAGTGATGCCCTGCTTGGCGGATCGTCTCCTTGAGTCCGAGGATCTGCTCCGCGATCCCAGGCCCTTCCCACTGTCCGCGGAAGCCGGCGCTGGAGGAGAAATCGGCGGGACCAAACCAAAACAGTTCGACTCCGTCCTGCCGGCACATCAGCGGCACCTGGCTGGCGGCCGCCACGCTTTCGATGATCGGCACCACGAGAACGTTGTCGTTGGCCTCGGCAGTGTGCTCAACCGTACATTGACCCCAGCAGGTGGCCCGCTCGGCTCCGATTCCGCGCAGGCCTTCGGGAGGATACCGCGAAAACGCCACCGCTTGGGCAAGCTGCTCGGCAGATTCGATCCATGGGATGACGACTCCGTCGGCACCGATGTCGAGCGCCCGCTTGATCAGTCCACGGTTGAGTTCCGCCACCCGGACCAGCGCTACAGTGTTGCTGCGGACGGTTGACCGCAAATGGTTGGCGATGTCCTTCCAGTCGAGATGGCCATGCTCGGCATCGATCACAATCCAGTCGAGGCCCAGCGCCACAGCCATCTCGGTGATGGCCGTGGACTCCAGTGTGATCCAGAGTCCATACACCGGTTCGTCTTGGGAGAGCTTGTGGCGCAGGCTGCGCAGGGCAGAGGTGTTCATGGGGTTTTAGGTGGGAGTGCCATGTGGAAAAGTGGCGCTCGCGTGCGCTCAAGCGTGCCGTGCCGGGCGATGCCACAAAGAAGTCTAACAGGCAGCAGACAGAAACGTCTTACTCCGCCGTCGCCGCCGGCTTCTTTAGATCGGCTCGGCCGGAGGGAATCGTCAGCAGCACTCCACCGGTTGTGGCATTCCACAGATGCACGGTGCCATCAGCGCTCCCCGCCGCGACGACGTCGCCAGCCGGAGCAACGTCGAGGCCGTGGAGCCAGGCTAGAACTGGCGCCATCGTCCTCACGAGGCCACCATTGGTCGCGTTGTGTATCCGCACCTGCTTGTCGCCGCAGGTGGAGACAATCTCGTCGGTCGCTCCGCGGTATTCCAACCCCGTCACGTGCCGCGTAAACCCCACGATCGACTGCTTCTGATCTGCCGTGTCAGCGTCCCAGACTTTGAGCGCGGCATCGGCCCCGGCAGATGCAAGTTCGACGCCATCTCCCTTCCAGGCCACGGCGAGAACATAATTGGTGTGGCCCTCGAAGCGTCGCAATTGCTTCACCGATGCGATGTCGAACGTTCGCAGGTACTTGTCGGCCCCCCCCGAGGCGATCCGGCGTCCGTCGGGAGACAGCCGGGCCGCATGGATGACGTCGTCGTGGGCCTGCGGGAGATGGAACGTCCGCACTCCATCGGCAACCTGAAAGATCGCCAATTCTCCACTTCGCGACGGCACGCCCCCGCCGACAAGCAGCTGCGTGCCGTCAGCGCTCCAATCGACGCTCATCACCCGATCGGCGATCAGATCGGGCCGCTCGGCTCCCCCAATCGTCGCCGCGAGCCTCCAGGCTGGATTGGTCTCCCAGGCGATCACCCCTCCATCGGCTCCCAGCGTTACCAGCCGGGCACCAGCCAGAAATCCTCCGCCCACAATTCCCCCTTGGTGACCGGCGTAGGAAGAGAGTGCGGCCCCGGTCGTCGCATCCCATTGATGCACGGCGGGGAAATCACCGATCGTTACGAGGCTCTGGGAGTCGGCCGAGAAGGTCACTCGGCGGATCGGTAACTCGGCAGCAGTGGCGGTGGCGGTGGCGGCGTCGAGTCGATTCTTCGTCTCGGCGAGTGTCCCCTCGGCACGCTGGAGCGATTCGCGTGCCGTCGGTACCGCAGCCTGTGCCTGTTCAAACTCGCGTTTGAAGATCATCTCCTGCTGCATCGTCAGCCGCTTGGCCCCTTCGGCCGTCCGGAGCGCCATCGCAGCGTCACTGGCTGGTTTCTGTGTTTCAATCGCCTTCCGCGCCGCCTCGTTGGCCACGTTGACGGCATTGGTCAGTGCCTGCGCCGCGGTCTGAGCAACGCCCTGCGCCGCTTGCTGCTTCTGCTGCACCAAGGGAACGGCTGCCGTTGCCTCAACCACCGCCTGTTTGAGGCCGGCGTCGGCCGGATTCGCTGTGGACGCTGATTGCCGCTGAGCGAGGCGCTGCTGGGCCACCTGCAACTCCACTCCCACTTCCTTGACCGCCAGATCAGCTTTCGCCTTCACTTGCTGCATCGACCGAGCTTCAACCGATGTGGCGATCGAGCTTTTCTCGGCGGCGATCCGGGCATCACTGGCCTGCGTGAGGACAGTCATCTTCTGTTGCACATCGCCCGTTGCCGCTGCCAGCGCCGCTGTCGCCTTCGCGAAGGCGTCGTTTCTCACCGGCACATCCTTCTCGGCCGCTTCGAGAAGCTGTTTCGCGCGGGTCGCCCGATCGGTGGCGGTGGCGAGCTGCCGCGTCAGCCCCGCCACTGCCGTCCGCAGCCGCACGTCGCCGCGCAGCTCAGCCACCTGCTGCCCCCCGGCCTGCCACAGCCGTGCGAGTTTATTCTCCCCCACCGTCGCCAGGCGCTGGCCGTCACTGGCCACCGCGATCCCGGCGATCGCTGCACCGTGTGCATACTGCGTCACCACTTGGCCATCGACGAGCCGTACGCGCCGCGCCACGCCGTCGGCACAGCCGGTGAGCACTTCCCCTCCGTCCCCGGGGAACGCAGTTACCGCAGTCACCACGCCACCATGCACGGGATTCTGATTGAGGCCGGGCGTCTGCCGCCCCGCCACCAGCGGCCAGCGCCAACCACCATCGGCCGCTACGGAGATTCCCCAGCGCGCGCTGTCTGCTGCTCCGCCGGCCCCGTCCCCAACACTCATCAGATAGGTGACGGGCTGCGCATGGCCGGTGAAACGTTCCAAGAGCTGACCGGTCGACGTATCGTGGACAAACACTGTCGGTCTTGGTGCCGCGACCGCTGTCAGGATCCGTCCCTTGTCGGGCGACCAAGCAAGTGCCGTCACCTCCCCGCCGAGACCGTTGATCCCTTGGATGCCATACGCCCCGCCACCGGCCTGCCAGAGACGCACCGACCCGTCGACCGCTCCGGTGGCAAACGCTTGGTCGTCGGCAACGGCCAGTACCCGGATCGGCGCGCCATGGCCAGTCGTGAAGGCAGCCTGCCCCGACTCGGCCTGGAAACCACGGATCGAGCCATCCGCCGAAGCTGTAATCACCTGCTGCCCATTGCCAATGAACGCCAGGCTACTGATAGGCTGCTGTCCGGCGTCCAGACTCCGCCAGAAGCAGCGCTGGCTGACTTCAATCCGTCCATTGAGCAGAACCATGAGACTGCGGTCTGGCTGGCCGTCGAGCAGAAGGCCCACCCATGGGGCGAGCTCGGCGGGAGGCACGGCGGGAATTCTCTCCACCGCCTCGGTCAATCGACCGGTCGCCACATCCCACCCAAAGACCCCCTCCGCTGCGGCGCTGCGCTCCACGGACAAGAGGCGCGTGCTGTCCACGGAGAGACTGGCCGCCACAACCAGACCGCTGTGGCCGGTGAACGTTTTTTGGACCTGCCCATTGCTCAGAACATGCGTGCGGATGATTTTGTCTTCGCCGGCAGCGACGAGGGTCGCTCCGTCAGCCGAGAGGGAAAGCACCGTGGGGGGGGAGGGGAGCTCCCAGGCAGAGGTCTGCCGACCGTCGGGCAGATTCCAGAACCGCACTCCCCGATCGGCACCGGCTGACCAGGGCTGGTTGCCCGCCAGAAAGCCGACCACCATCACGCGTCCGCCATGCCCCTTGAGTTCCACCCCCAGCATGCCATCGGCGACCGTCCAGGTGCGGACGCTGTTGTCAGCACCAGCCGCGATCACCAGCGCCAGATCGGGGCTGACACCAACGGCAGTCACCGGAACCGCCGACTCGAACCGCTTGAATTCAGGAGCCGCGGCGTTGGACCAATCGAGGAGCCGGACGACCCCGTCTGCGCCACCAGACACGATCCGGTTCCCGTCTGCGGAAAAGGCGATGGCGGTCGTCCCCCCCTCATGTCCGGAAAGCGTGGCGGCCACTACTCCACCGTCAAGCTTCACGACTCGGATCACCGGTCGACCATCAGCGCTGCCGGCGACCGCCGCCAATCGCCGTGATGGATGATGGGCGACGACGCCAACAGCGGTGGTCCCCGCATCCGCCACGGCGACCGGAAGCCCTTCGCTGATCCCCCGCCAGAGCGTCACCTGGCCATTCTCAAGTCCGCAGACCACTTGCTTTCCATCCCCTGCGGCAGCTAGGGACGTCACCTTCGCGGTCCCCCCGCGCCAGCGCCGCAGCACGCGCGCGTCGCCGACCGCGACAGCCGGCTCGATCAGCGCGCACCCTCCGTCAAGCATGCCGACAACGATCTGCGGCACGGCATCTCGAGCGAGCCCCGGAAGGAGCGTAAACGCTGAGATCAAACCAGGTACGGTGCACGACGCGCGGGGATCGGTACGGCCGGCATCGTCGACCGCCAAGACCTCGATGCGCGTCGCGTTCCCGTCAGTTGGTTCGACGACCGCCATCCACCTTCGGTCGGCTGTCGTCATGGCCCGTCGATCGGCGGCGACCGAGACGATCGATTTTTGCGGTGCACGCTGCGGCACGCTGAAGGTCCGCAACTGGTTGTCGGTGCCTCCGACGACAAGCCATTCCCCAGGAGTTGCGGCCGGACCGGAGACGACGCCGATCGCCGTCACCGCTCCCGGTGCCTCGACGACGCCTCGCACCAACCCGTCGGCAACGCCGGAGAGCCTGATCATCCCGTCGATCGATGCCGAGACGAGCGTCTTCCCATCTGGCAGGAATGCCAGGGCCGTCACCCGCTCGGTATGCCCGGAGAAATCGCGTCCCGGAGCCCCCGTGGCTGCGTCGGAGGTCTTCACGGTCGGCCCCGTGGCGGTGACCACAGTCATGCCATCGGGGCTGACTGCGATCAGCGGCAACGCTCCCCCCACGGTGGCCTGCCAGGCTTTCACATCGCGCGGCCTGTGCCACAGTTTCACCTCCCGAAATCCGCCGGTCGCCAGCACCGCCCCTGTTGGATCGAACGCCAGCGCCTCGATCACGTCGCGGTGCGCAGCATCTGCTCCGACTGCAGGATCGACCAATTCACTGATCAACCCCCCGGTGGCAACATGATGAAGCCGCAGCCGATTGGCAACCGCCGAGGCCACCATCTGACCGTCCGGCGCGAGGGCCACAGCGAGCGCGGGAGTGAAGGCCCCGGCGATTGGCTGCCAGCGCATCGGCGACGGTCCGCCGCCACTCCCAGCCACCCGCGCCCCCTGATCGATCCATGCGCACAGCAGCCCGAGTTCGTCGGAGGTCAGCGGCACGGCGGCGACCTCGTTGCCGGCTGGAGGCATGACCGGATCGCGGCGGTGGGCGGCGAGTGCCACGATCAAACTCTCCTCCCCCTTGCCTGGGATGAGCGCCGGTCCGGTATCCCCCCCAGTGAGCATCTCGGCGCGCGATTCCAGCACCAGATCCCCTTGGCGCTCAGTCCGGCTGTGGCAGGCCAGACAGTTTCTCTGCAGGATCGGCAGGATGTCTGTCTCAAACATCACCGGCTGATCGCGGCGAATCTCCGCCACGGGAATCGGATCGGCCTGCGTCATGGCCATCCACGGCAGCGCGAGGACGACGAAGACTCCCATCGAGACGCTGCTAGAGACTCGCGGCATCGGCATCGGCACCTCACTTCACTTGTCAAGAACTCACTTCGGCGTTGCAGGAGCGACCTGCTCGACGGCAAACACAACCGGCTTCTCGAAGGAGAGCGGCTGACCATTGAAGTTCAGCGAGAACCTCACCGGCACGGTGTGCTCTCCAGACGTCGCCGTCGGCGGGAGGGACACGACGATTTTTCCATCAGCCATCGCGCCGGGGAGATTGACTGCTGCCTGCGGAAAACCACTGGCCGTGGCAGGGGGTTGGCACTGCAGTGAGACATCGCCGGTGAAACCATAGAGCCGCTCCACGCGAAATGGCACCTCCACCATGTCCCCCTGCTTGACTTGCAGGCGATCGGGCAGGCCGCTGACTTGGAGCGGATGCTCGGCGACTCTCACCGTCACCGGCGGAGAAGGAATGTTGAGATTGACCCCCCGTGGGGCCGACTGCGTCTGTGTCTGCTGCGACTTCTGATCAAGCCGCTGCTTCTCTTGCAGAGCCAATTGCATCCGCTTGAGCGCCTCCTGAGCCGCCAACTCCATTGTCTCCTTCGTGGCCGCCGTCACCCGCTGCTTCTCGGCGCCTTCGTCCCGCTTCATCGTGGCCAGTTCGAGGGCAGCGGCGGCGACTTTCCCCTTGGCGATCGCCTCATCGCGAGTCGTTCTGGCCTTGACGACAAGTTCTCCAAGGGCCGCATCGCCCGGCATCCCCTCTGCCTGCTTCGCAGCCGCGGCCAGGGCCTGTTCGGCCGTCGTCAGCGCCACGGCCGCCTGCAGCGCTGCCTGTTCGGCTGCGGTGCGTGCCTGCTGCATCGATGTCGCTTCTGCTGTGGCGCTGGCAAGCGCCGTAGCCGCGGCCTGGGACTCCTGCTGAGACTTCTGCGCCAGAGACTGTACTTCGGTGACCACTGCGGCAAACGCGTCGGCCTGTGCCTTGGCCTTGGTCGCCGAGTCAGGGTTGCGGGCGTATTGAAGCCCCGTCATCGAGCCTGCAAGAATCAGCGAATACGTTCCCGGCCGGATCGCGGCCGGAGGGCGGAGTTCAAATTCCCCAGCGTTTCCGCCGCCAATCGCCACCTGGGGCGCAGTCATACCGGCTGGTAAGCCGAGCACGAATCCATTGATCGTTCCCCCCGCACCATCCTGGCGGGTCGCCGTCCACGGCACCTTGACGATCCCACCGCGACTGGTCTCGATGACCTTTCCATCGCCGATGCCGAGAGTCACTTTGGCCGTTTCGTCAGCCGAGACGCTGACCACGAGCCGGTCGATGAGGCGAGCCCGCGAACTCGGCCCCTGACCATCCGGCTGAACGAACTGCAGCGAATCGAGCGCCGTGCCGATACGGGCCCCGCGAGTCACGACCTGCCCAGAGACTGTCGCGCGACCGCTGATCTCGATCGCCCCCTGCGCCGCTGCCGCCGCCGGATCGGCCGAGAGGGTCAGATAGCCCACGGAGCTGCCGGGGCCGATGACGATTTCCGCCGCGGTCACCCCGGCGGGAAAGCCAGCGGCTGAGACGGTCACCTCGCCGTCGAAGCCATCGAGACGCGCCACGACGACCCGGATCATCTCCCGCCCTCCCTTGCGGAGCAGGACGGCGCCGGCGGTATCGACCGGAACTGCCACAATCCGGAAGTCGGGCTGCGGAGGCCGGACCACAAGCCGGTAGGCGAGGCGGGGATCGTCGCGAATCTGCGAGCGGCTTTCGCGAATCAGGAGCCGGTAGGTTCCGTCTGCCGGTGCCGTGAAGAGGACGGCCGGATCGAACGACCGCTGGTCGAACTCGCGGCCGCCATGGCGACGGGTGATGTCGCTCATGCCGGCCGCTTGCCCGGCGTCATCGATCGTCGCCACGACTGTCACCTTCTCCATCGCCGCCCCCTCCGCCGGAGGCTCCACCCGTTGGATGACGAGTGCCGGATCGACTGGGGCCCCAATCCTGTGGGACCAGACCTCGATCCAGAGCCGCTCATCTTTCTTGGCTTCAAACGTATACCAGTCCACGTCGCGCCGGGGGTGGAACATCCCTGCCACCTCGCAGGGAGGAATCAGCTTCTGAGCGGAGTCGGGGCGGTCGTTGGCATCCGCTTCGCGCACCAGCGGAGCCGACGCGGCCGAGAGCAGCAGTTCGTTCGACCTCCCTCCGGGGCCATCGACATGCACCCCGACGCCATCGATCGCGAACTGGGCCGGTTCCAATCGGCCGTCAAACACCATCCGACCGGTGATGTCAGCCGGGATGCTGATCCGGAGGCGGAGTTCCTCAAGCGCTGCGCCATCGAGGATTGTCGCTCCCTTGTTGCCTCCGGGGAGATTGCGTCCGAAGAGGGTGTATTCGTCGTTCGATCCCGGCAGTCCAGCCGGCGGGAAGATCGCGGCCAGCCACGGCGCGTCGGAGAGCACGAGCCTGTAAGGATGATCGGCTCCGCCGCCGTGGATTTCGTCCTGCAGCCGAATCGTGTACCGGCCGTCGCTCGGCACCGTGGCGGCGAGGACCGGATCGGCCCCTCCTTCAGGGCGCGCCGTGCCAATCACACGGCCGTCTGCGGCCTCCAGTGACAGCACCGGCCGAGCCCGCGAGTCAATCTGCCGGGCAACCGCCTTGATCGCAATCCGCTGCCCAGACTTGGCATCCACCCAGTAGCGGTCGACGTCTCCCGGCGCACCGAAACCGCCATCGACGATTCCCGGCACGGGGATAATCGGGATCTCTCCAGGTCCGTCAGGCTCCACGCCAAGCACGACCGGCAGGGAATCAACGAAGAAGGTCCGCGGCGCCGATACTCCGTAACGCCCCAGGACACGCACCCCATACGCTCCCGGGGGAACATCGGCCGCGATCGAGACTTCGAATCGGTTTTCCGCAACCTGCGGTCCGCTGCCGAAGGGGGGCGCATCAAACGGCCCCAACTCAAGCATTACCGGCTTGGCTGCGATCCCCGGATGCGTGAACCGCAGTTCCGTCACGTCGTCGAGATCGGCTCCATGGATCGTGATCTCGACCGTCGTGCCCGGCCGCCCCCCAGCGGGCACCAGCGCCTCGAGCCGAGCCGCCGGAAGTTGTGCCCCGACCTGGGGAGCGAGCCACAACAGCCCAGCGACACAGACCGCGCCGATCGGAAGCGCGAACGCCCGACTGTGGCGGCGTGGTCCGGCGGAGCGTCGTCCTATTGAGCATGGCTTCATCATCTTCCCGACCCCTTCCGCCCGAGGCTACGTCTCTGCGACCGAACCAGTCACCCACTCCACCGCTCACCAGACGAATTGAAACTCCTTGGCGTTAAGCACCGCCCAGAGGACGTCCTCCCAGGCCTGTTGGCGATTCGACGCGGCTTGGACGTGGCTGCAGATACGCACCGTCTCCGCCTCGGTCGGATACCGTCCCAGGGCACGGACGTAGAGGTCGGCGGCGAGGTCGGCAAGCGGCGCCTCGGCATCCTTGGAGTAGGTCGCTGGCAGAGCACTCCCCCCCTGCAGCCTCCCCTGGACGTCCTGCGAGTTGAGGAGGTGGAGCGACTGGGCGAGATTCGCTTCCGGATTTCGCTCGCACTCGCAGGCGCTCGAAGCCTCAGGCTTGCCGAAGACACGGAGAAAATAGTTGTCGAATCCATTGTCGGGAAGTTGCACCGCACGCGTCCCCGGCGGCAGCCCGGCGAACGTGGTCGGGGAGCCGATGGCACTGTTGATGGCATCGAAGAACACCTCCGCCGTCAGCCGCCGCGGCTGAAAACTCGAAAAATTCTGCCGGTCGAGACGGTTGGCGTCGGTCGCCTCTGACGAGAGCTGGTAGGTGGAAGAGGTGCAGATCGTACGGACGAGATCCTTGAGGTCGTACCCGCTGGCAACAAACCGGGCCGAGAGGGCGTCGAGGAGTTCTGGATTGGTGGGAGGGTTGGTGATGCGGAGATCATCTTCCGGTTCCACGATCCCGCGGCCCATGAAGTGTTTCCAGGTGCGGTTGACCAAAGCCCGCGCGAAGAATGGGTTGCTCGGCAACACCATCCAATCGACGAGTCGCTGCCGCGCGTCTTCCCAGGCGGGCACGTCGAGCGGCTCCCCGCCGAGTGGCGTCGGCGGCACAGGCTTGCCTGTTCGCGGGTTGGTCGACGCCGGCACGAGATCCTTGAGATAGACCATATCGGGCTGATTCTGCTGCGGGTTGAAGAGGCTGTTCTTCAAGCCCACCTGCGTGAAAAAGGCCTCGAAACCGTAGTAGTCCTGCTGGCTCCAGACCTCGAACGGATGATGATGGCACTTCGCGCATCCCAGGCGCATGCCGAGGAAGAGCTGCGCGGTGTCCTCCATCTGCAACCCCGGCTGGGACACCTCGCGAAACCACTGCACGGGCGGATGCGCCTCGGCATCGCCCGAGGCAGTGAGCACGCCGCGGACAATCTGGTCGTAGGGGAGATTGCGGTCGAGGGCGTCACGGATCCAATCGTGGAAGCGGAAGGTGTAGATCGTGTCGTTGCCGTTACGGCGTTTGTTCCGCAGCAGGGCCGACCACTTGGCGGCGAATGTGTCGGCATAGTCGGGGCTGGCGAGGAGCCGGTCGACGAGCCGATCCCGTTTATCGGCGGAGGTGTCGGCGAGAAACGCGCGAACTTCCTCTGCGGCCGGCAGCCGGCCAGCAATGTCGATCGTTGCCCGGCGGAGGAACGTGGCATCGTCACAGACCGGCGACGGGGGAATGCCGAGGCGGCGAAGTCGATTCATGACCGCGGTGTCAACGGCGTTCCGCTCCGGCGGCGTTGCGGTTACCTCGAGCCCCTGCGGCAACAGAGCCCGAAACACCGTCACAGCCCCTTGGAAGCGAACCATCACCGCCGCCTCTCCCGGCCGTCGCTTCGCGGTCACTAGCCCTTGGCTGTCGACCGTAGCCAGTTCGGGTTGATTCGATTCCAGAGTCGCCAACCGAGTGACATCCCGAAAGCTGCCGTCGCTGTACTCGCCGACGACCGCCAGATGCTGCCGACCGCCGAAGGCCATCTCCCGCATCTCGGGGATGACACGGATCTGCTTCAGCACCGGATCTTCCGGACTTCCGTAGGGCGCCCCCTGCCGGATCCAGCGGACGATCAGATCGCGTTCAAAAGAACCGTCGGCCAGACGCTTGCCGCCACCATGGGGGACTGTATTGGAGGGCTTGGTGAGCAGGAGGCTGTATTCGGGGTCGGCGGGGAAGATCCTGCGACCACGCGTCTCGTGAACAAGAAAGTCGTAATCCTCCTCGGGATAGAAGCCGAGGAGGGAGAGGCGGAATCCGTTCTGGCCATCGGCTTTCCCGTGGCATCCGCCGGCATTGCATCCCAATCGGGTGAACACCGGCACAATCTCATTGGCGAAGTTGATGGGGAGATCCTCGCCAAACCGCTCCACACGGAGCGTCACCGACGTGCTTGGTCCCTCTGCTGCGCGCGCCGTGATCGAGAGCGTGCCATCGGCGAGTGGCACGAGGAGCCCACCGGCATCGACTCTCGCACCACCTGCCGGACTGACCTCCCAACTGACCTCACCGGTGAGATCATGACGCTGAGTGGATGTGTAGAGTCCACTGACCACGAGTTGGCGACGGGCGCCCGAGCCCAGCAGCACAGGCACTCCGCCCGGCTCGATCTCCAGTGACACAAGATCGCCACGGGGGCCGAGCCCCGGGGGAGCGATCACCGGGGGAGCGATCACCGCAGACTCCTCCGCAGACAATGTCACGGTGGCCTCATCGCCACGCAGCAGTGGCACTCCCCCCACTCCTGCCACCAGCATCGCCACGCCGACCACCATCCCCGGAATGTGGAGTGCTCTGAATCCTTTCCCTCGAGGGGCTTGAGTTGGTGGCCTTGGAGGGAGCGAACGGGCGGTCACGGGGGCCATCGTTCTCGCTGCGCTCATGGAGAATCTCCTCTGAATTGAACGAGTTCGCACCACGCCACTCCCAGAAGCGTTCATCGCGCCGGCGCGGAAACCTCGATGATCCGCGCCGTTGCGTCGCCGCATGCCACGATGATTCGATCGTCGGTCTTGCCGAACTGTCCGTTGGCCCCCGCCACCTCCGCCCCCCAGGCGGCCGAGTTACCGATCCGTCCCGCAACCCCCTCTTGGAGCAGAGCGCCATCGGCCGGATTCCATATTTTGAACTGTCCTGCGTAGCCGTACGACAGGAGCCTTGTTCCTTGGCGGTTAAACGCCACGCCGTGGACGAAGTCTGTATGCCCGGCGAGCGTGCGTTGCACCGATCCAGTCAAGAGATCGACGAGTTGGATCAAACGGTCCCCTCCCCCAGCCCCCACGATCCGTCCAGCCGGATCGACGGCCACTGAGTATACCGCTTCATCGGTGGCAGCGAGTTGCTTGAGGGCCCGACCGCCGGCTGTGTCCCAGAGCCGGAGTGTCCGGTCGCCGGAGGCGGAGACGAGCATCGCGTCGTCGGGGGTGAACGCGAGCGAAAGGACCGGGGCAGTGTGGCCGGTCAACTGCGCCCGTTGCTGGCCTGTGGCCGTCTCCCACAGCCGCACCGACTGATCGACGCCACCCGCCGCCAGCGTCCCTCCGTCGTGGCTGATCGCCACTGCCAGCACGGCCGCGCCGGTGTCGAGGCGCCGCACCGCCCCCAGGCCCGCACACGCCCAGGCCCGCAGCGTGCCGTCGGAGTGGACGCTCCAAGCGATCCGACGCTCGTCGTCGAGCGCCAAGGAATCGACCGCCGCATCGACGTCGATGGATTGGTGGACCACGAGCGTGCCCGGCTGCGGAGCCGGTGAACCCGGTGGCGTCAATCCTGGTGGCGGGGCATCGAGGACGACGATTCTTCCTGCCGCACCCCCGAGCCCCACACCTGCCGGTCCGACGGCGCTGGTCTTTGCAGTCCCCGCGACCAGCCTGCCTTTCGACCACGCCAATGCCGTCACCGCTCCGCCGAGTTCAAACATTCCCTTGATCTGGCCATCGGCGGCACCGAACAGTCTCATTCGTCCATCGGAGGTGCCAAGGGCGATCGACTGGCCATCACCACGGCAGGCCACCGCGGCCGCGCCTCTCGGCCCCGTGGCGAACGGTTGGGGAGCGGTCGTCGCGGACAGAGGAATCCGCCACGCCCCCCCATCCTCACCGGCTACCACCGCCTCACCACCGCCGAGCATTGCCATCGCTACCAGCCCCGACTCGGAAAGTCGCAGCGACTGGCTGACGGCGGACTTCACCAGACGCACTGAGCGATCAGCGGAACCAGACAGCACCGAGAGACCATCAGGAAGGAAGCGGGCCCTCGTGCTCCCGGGCTGATGGCCTGGAAAAGTCTGCAGGGGGACCCCAGTCGCCACCAGCCACTGCGTCATCAGACCATCCTCCGCCGCCGTCACCAGCCTCTGGCCATCCGCGGAAAGAGCGATCCCCGTCAGCGGCGAGCGATGAGGAAGGACCAGCCGCGGCGCGTCACCGCCGGAGTCCCAGCCCCGGGCCACGCCGTCGGCACAGGCCGCCACAATCATCCCACTGCTGGGGACAATTGCCAGTTCACGGATCGGCGCAGTGTTGCCGCCGAACGTCCGTTCCGGCTGGCCATCGGCGGCGCGTATCGCAGTGATTGTCCCCGCATCACCGGCGGCGAAAAGGCGTGCGAGATCGGGGGAGAGGACAAGCGCCTGAAGCGGACTGGGAGCCGCGAGAACCGTGCGCACCCAGGCGCGGGGCTGAAGGCTCCCCTGCGGTGCTGCGCCGAAGGCCACCCAGTGGCGCCCCAGGGCGCTGACGCCCGCGGGAGCGGTGCCATCCGCACCCGTTGAGAGGAGGACTGTGGCCGGCGCGGGCAGCGCCACCTCCTCGACGGTCCGTCCGGTGTCGAGATCGATCGCCCGCAGCCTGGCTTGCCCGTCGGCAATGAGCACTTGTGTGGCTGCGTGATCGGCGCAGCTTGCCAGCGCCGTCACCCCCGCACCGACCGCCACCGGCTCTCCGGCCTGGGCCTGATCGGTGTGCCACTTCCAGACTTTTCCAGACGCGGTGGCGACGATCACGCGGCGACCATCGTTCGTCGTTGCCAGACTGCTGAGGGCCTCGTCGGCGGTAACTGGTGGCGGAAGCGGATTTCCATCGCGATCCCAGCGCTTCAATGCCACCGCGCCGCTCACACCGGCCACAATCCCCTGCCCATCTGCCGGCACAGCCAACGCGAACGCCGCCGGACCGACAGCGCCAGGCGCCCCTTCTCCGGCCGGAAACACCGCTTCGACCGCCGGGGTCCAAGCGCGGACGAGAGGATCACTTCCGCTCGCCAACACCGTCTCGGATGTCAGCGCAAGAGCTGCCAGCGGCCCGGCGAATTGCGCCCGCTCCATCTCCAATCCGGTCGCTGGGTCCCAGGCGACGAGCACTCCGTCATCGGCCGCCGTGACCACCCACCGCGAGGATGGGCCGCCTTGGAAAGCGACGCCGCGGACGGCCGCCTGCTGGACCAGGACCCGTGCCGGTGGCAGATCTCCTGTGGCCGTCACGACCTGCCGCGCGTCCCAGATCCCCGTCCTGCCATCCTCGCCGGCAGCAGCGAACCAGCGACCGTCAGCACTCAACGCGATGCCAGTAACGCGAGCCGCAGCGGCGGTGATTCCCCCCTCGGCCAGCGTCAAGCCGTCAGCGACGACCTGCCACCGGCGTGCGATCCGTCCAGCGCCGCAGGAGACAAGCCAAGCACCGTCGGCCGAGAGTGCCAGTCGGTCGGTTCCAGCCTCCGGCAGAGGAAGTATGGCCAGAGGCGGAGGATTGCCCGAGGGCTCCGGTGGAATGTCCCAGAGCCGAAGTTGCTGGTCGTCGCCGATCGCGGCGAGGCGCGGGAGCCGCCCTGCCAGTGGAATGAGGACGACGCTCCGCTGGGCAACGCTGGGAACCGTGGCGTCGAGGAGGAGGCGGCCGTCGGCAACGGCCCAGGCCCGCACGGAACCTGTCTCGGTGACGGCGGCGACCATCGCGCCATCGCGCCCGGCAGCCACGGCCGTAATTCCCCCGGCAGGGCTCCCTTCCCCAAACGTCCGTGTCAGCTGACCGGAGGCGATCTCCCACTGGCGAACCACTGAATCGGCACCGCCGCTGAAGGCCAATCGCCCGTCGAGGCTGACAGCAATCGAACGCGCAGATTGTGTCTGTCCGGCGAACTGCCGCAGTCCAGCAACGGGCAGCCGCCAGCGTTTGATAGTCCCATCGGCCCCGGCGCTCCACGCGGCACGTGCCTCACGATCGAGGGCGATCGCCCGGACAGCGCCCCGGTGGGCCACGACCGCGCCGAGTGCCGCGCCATCCTGAGGGTTCCAGAACGCCATCCCCCCGAGCGCATCACCGACGACGAGTTGGCGGCTGTCCGCCGATACCGCCAGGGCTGTCAGCGGCTGGGGAGAATTCCCCACCGTGCGGAGCGGTTGACCAGCTCCGTTCCAGACTCGCACGGTCTGGTCGTCGCCGGCGGTGGCGAACCACTGGCCGTCGCTGGAAGCCACTGCTGCCTTGACGGCCAGGGAGTGTCCGTCGAGTGCGACCCTGGCTGGCGGACGCGCCCACTGGCGAAGCGTTCCATCGGCCCCAGCCGAAAATGCTGTGCCACCGTCTGCGGTGACAACCACGTCAAGGACGGGGCCCTCATGACCACCAGCGACTCCCCGCTCGCTCCCGTCGGCGACGTTCACCCAGCGGATCCGTCCGCCATCGTCACCGACGACGACGGTGGAGCCGTCACCGACCGCCGCCAGCGACCGCGCCGGGGCAACAGCGGGGAGATCCCGCACAGGCTGGAGGGTCGCCACGTCGATCACCTGGAGGGGGCCGTCGTCGCGCGACGCCACGGCCAGGCTGCCTCCGGGGAGGAGGAGCAGATCGCGGATGCCGGCCGGCACGGGCATCGTCCTGCCAGCAACCGGCGGCCCATCCCAGAAGCGGAGCGTCCCATCACGGCCGGCGGTGAGGAGACGGAGCGCATCACCCGGTAGAAACGACGCGGCAGCCACGCCACCGCCGTGAACTCCCCACTCACCCAGTGGCGCGTCGAGAAACGGAGTGCGGAGGACGATCCGGCCGCCGTCATCGATGGTGACGTACTGCCCGCCGTCGGGGCGCCAAGCCACGGCCCGCACTTCAAGCGCATGATCGCTCAGCGCCACGCCGCTGGCGGGCTGATTGACCGGGGCAGAAGGATCAGCAGGCAGCACAAGGCGCGCGGCATCCCAGAGTCGCGCCGCGGGATCAAGGCCTCCGGTGAGCAGCCCCCTTCCATCCGCCGTGGCGGCGACGACCCCACCGGCTCGATGTGCCGGCCAGATCGCCAGCGGACGCTCTCGCGGAACCTCCCACACCAGGCACGAGTTATCCTGCGACGCGGTGACAAGCGTCCGACCATCAGCGCTGATTGCAAGCGCCGTCACCGGGCCGGTGTGGCCGGTGAACTGGCGCAGTTCCTGTCCCGTAGCGGCATCCCAGAGCCGGGCGGTGCCATCGGCTCCCCCGGTGACAGCCCGGGTCCCGTCGGGCGTGAGAAGTGCCGCGAACACTGCCCCCCCATGCCCGCGCAGCACCACTTCCGCCCCGCGAGTGGTTTGGTCCGCGGCACAGAGCGACACCACCAGCGCCAGCCCCGCAACTGGCACGAATCTCCACCTCCTGGCGCAGGAACGCAGCGCCATGGCGACAACTCCCTGCAGAAGCGATGCCGTTGTTTTCATTCCCACGCCCCCAGAAAAAGCGTCCGCTTGCCACCCCCCTGAAGTCTACTGTCCAAAATAGGATCGCCAGCCGGACGCCTGCTGGCAGCGGTTGCCACTTCCATCCCATCCGTTACACTCCCGGCCTGATTGGGTCTGTCCGTGTCCCGGGGGAGGATTTCTGATGTTGGCATACCTACGGTCCATCGTTTCGTCATCGAGGAACGCTGGCGGCCGCGCCAGCAGAGGGGTCTGGCTCAGCAGCCAATCGGCATCATGCGTCAGAGTCTTCACTCTCCTGATGGCCGTCGTGGTCACCGTCCTTGCGGCCGGGCCGGTCGCTGCCGGCGAGGCTGATCTCCTCATTCCCGATCTCAAGGAGGCACGGTTCTTCGGCGACTCGATCAGTGGCCACGACCTCCTCTTCTACGGCTCGTTTGTGATTCTCGGCACGCTCGGCATCTCCCTCTCACTCCGAGCCCAGATCAAGGCCCTGCCGGCGCATGAGTCAATGCTCAAGGTAGCGGACATCATTTTCGAGACCTGCAAGACCTATCTCCTCAAGCAGGCGCAGTTTCTCTGCCTCCTCTTCGCTCTCATTGCCGCCGCGATGGCCTATTACTTCCTCATCCTCAAAGGCGAACCGCTCTCCACGCTCCTGCTGGTGCTCCTGTTCTCGATCGTCGGCATCGGGGGGTCGTTCTGGGTGGCCTGGTACGGAATCCGCATCAACACCTATGCCAACGCCCGCACCGCCTTCGCATCACTCCGGGGCGAGCCGTGGGATGTCGTCAGCATCCCGCTCCGCGCGGGGATGTCGATCGGCCTGTTCCTGATCTCGCTCGAACTGATCATGATGGTGGTGATCCTCCTCTACGTGCCGCGCAACATCGTTGGCTACTGTTTCCTCGGTTTCGCCATCGGCGAATCGCTCGGCGCCTCGGCTCTCCGCATCGCCGGCGGGATCTTCACGAAGATCGCCGACATCGGCTCCGACTTGATGAAGATCGCCTTCAATGTCAAAGAAGACGATCCCCGCAACCCTGGCGTGATCGCTGACTGCACCGGCGACAACGCCGGCGACTCGGTCGGCCCGACGGCCGACGGCTTCGAGACCTACGGCGTCACCGGCGTGGCCCTGATCTCATTCATCACACTTGCCGTTCCCAGCACAGACATTCAGGCGAAACTGATCGTCTGGATCTTCTTCATGCGGTTCCTCATGGATTTCATGTCGGGAGCGTCGTACTTCCTCAACCAGGCGATCTCCGAGAAGAAGTACCGGGGACTCAAGGAATTCGACTTCGAGGAGCCGCTCACGCGCCTCATCTGGATCGCCTCGATTCTGTGCATCGGCATGTCGTACCTGATGAGTTATCTCCTCATCGGCGACATCACCGTCGATGGCGGCACGCCGCTGCCCAAACTGTGGTGGCAACTGGCAACAATCATCAGCTGTGGCACGCTCGCCGCGGTGCTGATCCCTGAGTTCACGAAGGTGTTTACAAGTTCGCACTCCAAACACGTCCACGAGATCGTGACGGCCTCCCGCGAGGGGGGAGCTTCGCTGACCATTCTCTCCGGACTCGTGGCCGGCTATTACAGCGCTTTCTGGAAAGGGATGCTGATCGCCGGGCTGATGTTCGGCGCCTTTGTCGTCAGTCAACTCGGCCTCGACCGGGTGATGGGGGAATACGCTTCCATCTTCGCCTTTGGCCTGGTCGCGTTTGGCTTTCTCTGCATGGGGCCAGTGAACATCGCCGTCGACAGCTACGGCCCAGTCACCGACAACGCCCAGTCGGTATTCGAACTGGCACAGACCGAAAAGATCCCTGGGATCGAGAAGGAGATCGAGCGCGACTTCGGCTTCAAGCCCGACTTCGAGTTGGGGAAGCACTACCTCGAAGCCAACGACTCGGCTGGCAACACCTTCAAGGCCACGGCCAAGCCGGTGCTCATCGGGACGGCTGTCGTCGGGGCCACGACGATGATTTTCTCAATCATTCTGTCGCTCAAGAAAGAGGGCCTCTTGGCCTTGAGCCTCACCGACGCCCCCGTTCTCCTCGGCTTTATCTGCGGCGGCGCCGTCATCTACTGGTTCTGCGGTGCCTCGATGCAGGCCGTGACCACCGGGGCCTACCGGGCGGTGGAGTACATCAAAAACAACATGGACCTCACCAAGACCGTGGCCGACATCGAAGACTCCAAAACGGTGGTGCGCATCTGTACCGAATATGCTCAGAGCGGGATGTGGAATATCTTCATCGCCCTGATGACGATCACGCTGGCCTTCGCTCTCTTCGATCCCAATTTCTTCGTCGCCTACCTGATCTCGATCGCCATCTTCGGACTCTTCCAGGCGATTTCGATGGCCAACACCGGCGGCGCCTGGGATAACGCCAAGAAGTATGTCGAGGTCGATCTCAAGGAGAAGAACACGCCACTCCATGCCGCCACGGTGATCGGCGACACGGTGGGCGATCCGTTCAAAGACACGACGAGCGTGGCCTTGAATCCGATCATCAAGTTCTCGACCCTCTTCGGCCTCTTGGCAGTGGAGATTGCAGTCAAGATCCGCCACCCCAGCGATGCGGCCGGCCACCACCTTACCGGCGCCGACAAGCCATTTGACTACACCGGCATCGTCGGAGTGGTGATGCTCCTCGTGGCGTTCTATTTCGTCTGGCGCTCGTTTTACTGCATGCGGATCCCAGAGCGCGAGCCAGTCGCCACCGGCAAGGGCCACTGAACCGGGCCGGCCTCACCGGCCGCTGGTTGCTCACGAAAACGCCCCGGGGCAGGCGCTGCTCCGGGGCGGTGTCGTTGTCTTGTCTTGCCAGCCCGTGGAAAAAGTCATCCCTGACCTTTTTCCACGTGAAAAATCTCCGGTTTTCTCCAGTGCTACGCACTCGCGACGGCCTCGTGCAGTCGGACCGGCAGTTTATCCACAGCCTGCTTGCGCACGCTTGCCAGCGGTCAGGTCACCTCGGCCCAGATGACCAGTTGCACAGGGGCGTCAAAGGGCATCTCGGTGATCCCCAGGGCCACGCGAGTGTGGATACCACGGTCGCCAAAGAGTTCGTTGAAGAGGTGCGAAGCGCCGTCGAGAACGCGGGGATGGCCGCGGTAACCGGGAGCGCAGTGGACAAAGCCCTCGACGCGGACGATCCGCCGGATCGATTCGAGGTCGCCAATGGCGGCCTGAAACTGCGCCAAGGCATTGATCGCGCAGACGCGGGCACAGGCCTTCCCTTCCGCTTCGCTCACGTCGGCACCGATCCGGCCGACATGGAGGAGCTTCCCGTCGACCCAAGGAAGCTGGCCGGATGTGACGACGAGGTTGCCGGTGCGGATCGCGCCGACATAAGCCCCGGCCGGTTTGGGCACCGCGGGAATCGTGATTCCAGCACGCACCAGCGCCGCGGCGACGGAGTCGGTCGGAAGAGTCATGGGGGCATTCCTGGGGGGCAGTGGCAATCCGGTCGCGATCCATCCGTTCTTCGAAACATCCCCACCGTGCCCGTGCATTCGCGACGCCGAGGCGGCACAGTCTGCGGAACCGGCACCTTCTCGCCCCTCCATACCGGGCATGACGACGGCCCCGAAGACTCAAGCAGGGGGGATGACCGATCGTTAGGATAGCGCCCTGGTCGAGAGCGCCCGACAGGTTTTCGTTCGCCGCCTGGAGTCGTTGAATGCCGTCCACCCCGTCCCGCACCGTCGTCGTCACCGGTGCCGCAGGTCGGCTCGGACGGGCTGCCTGCCGCGAACTCACTTCCCGCGGCTGGCATGTCCGGGCCTTCGATCGCTGTCCATCGCCGATTGGTGAGTCGATCGTCGCCGATCTCGCCGATGCGGGCGCTGTCGCAGCCGCGCTACGCGGTGCAGACGCGCTGGTCCACCTCGCCGCCACCCCCGACGACGACGACTTCGCCGCCCGACTCCTCCCCGACAACCTCCTCGGCCTCCACAACGTGATCGAGGGGGCCCGCGCTGCCGAGGTGCCGCGGGTGATCCTTGCCAGCTCGGGCCAGGTGAACTTTGGCCAGCAAAACGACGGCCCCTGGCCAGTTCGCGTCGGCGATCCGCTCACCCCCCGCGGCTGGTACGCGATCACCAAGATAGCGCTTGAAGCCGCCGGGCAGATCCACGCCAGGGTCAGCGGCTTTCCCGTGATCTCGGTACGCCTGGGATGGTGCCCGCGGACGAGTGACCATGCCGAGGAACTGGCCGCCAGTTTCCACGGCCCCCACTGCTACCTCTCCCCGCGCGACGCCGGTAGGTTCTTCGCCGCCGCCGCAGAGCACCCGCTCCCGCCGGGGCATCACATTCTCTATGCGTCCAGCAAACCGGTGGAGATCGAGATGCTCGATCTGGTGCCTGCGAAAAATCTCCTCGACTGGGAGCCCCTCGACTGCTGGCCGTCAGGGGCGACAGACGACCTGTCGGGCTAGCAGCTCTCCTCGGGCCTCCTCGGCACGATCGCCGGGCCGTTTGGCAGCCTCACGATGGAATATCCAACCATGACACGCAAGCACAACCGGCCCCGGCTCTGGTCTGGGGCGATCGCCCTCATGGTCACGGTGGTCACGGTGGTCACGGTGGCCATGTGGGCCCTGTGGGCCCGCTTCCCTGCGCCGGCCGCGGCGGCGGAGCCCCACGCCTTTGTCCATCCTGGAGGCGTCGTCGGGCAGGCTGAGCTCGACTTCGTCAGGGAGCGGATTGCCGCCGGTAACGAGCCGTGGACGAGTGCCCTGGACAAGCTCCGCGGAGTGGCGATCGAGGGACGATTCGCCACAGCGCCGACCGGTGAAGCAGACCAGAAGGAACATGCCCGGCAGGCGTATGCCAACGCCCTCCTCTGGGCGACCACCGGCGACGAGGCGGCTGCCCGACGGGCGATCGCGATCCTCAATGTGTGGGGGCGGACGTTTGCCGGCTACCTGCCGGCCGAGGGGCAGAATCTCCTCGTTGCCGGCTGGATCGGCGCGCTGCTCGGGCCGGCTGCCGAGCTCCTTCGTGATCATCCCGACTGGAAGCCGGCTGACCGGGAGCGCGTGAAGGGGATGTTCACGACGGCCTTCGCCCCGGCGCTCGAACGGATGAGCGAATGGAACGGCAATGTTGATCTCACGCAGATCGACGCCCTCATGAACATCGCCGTCTTCTGTGAAGACCAGCGCCTCCTCACGCTCGGGCTCGAGCGCCTCCGCCGGCGCAGCCCCGCCTATTTTCATCTCATGGCCGACGCGCCCAACGTGAAAGCGATCGCTGGAGACGGCGGCGACATGGCGGCGTTCTGGAGCCAGCCGGCGACATGGCCCGACGGCCTCACCCAGGAGTCGTGCCGCGACAATGGCCATCATGCCCAGTACGGGCTGGCGTCGGCGCTCCACGCCGCCGAGGTCGCCTGGCAGCAGGGGATCGATGTCTACTTTCAACAGCGTGAGCGCTTTGTCCCGGCGCTGGAATTGCTCGCCCGCCAGCTCCTCGAAGGCTCGATGCTCGGGTGCTGCGGTGCCGATCGGGACGCCACGACCGGCGACCTCTACGACACGTTCTCCGTCGGCTACAACCACTACCACCACCGACTGGGAATCGACATGCCCCACACCGAGCGGCTGATCCTGGAGCAGGTCCGCCGTCGTGGCAACTCCGACTGGAACATCTTTTTCGAGACGCTCACCCACGGGCGATAGGTGGCGACGAGGAAACCGTACGAGAGGGGCCACCATCAGGGTCGAATAAAAACCATGCCACCAAGGCGATGATGAGCCAAGCCGCACTCGATGTGCCGATGAGCCAAGAGCGAACTTTGCCAATAGATCGCCGACAGTTGCAGGAGGTCACTGCCGACGCGATTCCGGACAAGCACCGGTCGTCAGCCGACCGCATGAGGAGTCAGAGGAGTCAGAGGAGTCAGAGGAGTCAGAGGAGTCATCTGGGAAATGCGGACTAATACCGCACAACCTGCCCTGCACCGCCGAGACCGAGGGCGGAAAGCTCATCCTGCGCCTTGGCAAGCATCAACGAGACGTCACTGCCAAGGGCCACAAACTGAAAGCCTTCGGCCACGCGGCGCTTTGCAGCGGCCGCGTCGGCGGTGTGGATCCCCGGCGCCACGCCGTGCTTCTTGCCCGTGGCAACCAGATGCTCAAGGGCCTGCACAAAGGCCGGGTCGTCGCTCTCCATCGCCGGCTTGCGCCCCATCGACTTGAGGAGATCGTTGGGGCCGATAAAGAACGCGTCGATGCCAGGGACTGAGAGAATCTCATCGGCCCGCTCGACTGCGTCGATGTGCTCGGTCTGAACCACGACAAGGATCTCGTCGTTGGCCCGCTCGTAGTAGGTGGCCGGATCGGTGCCGAAGTTGACAGCATGAAGGAAGCCGCCGACGGAGCGCTTGCCGAGCGGAGCGTAGCGGGCGGCAGCCACCACGGCCTCTGCTTCAGCACGCGAATTGACCATCGGCACGACGATCCCAAAGGCTCCGTTGTCGAGCACCCGTTTGATGTTCTCTGTGGTATTCAACGGCACCCGCACCAGCGGGATTGTTCCCTGCGAGATGATGGCGCCGAAACTCTGGGCGGCGGTTTCGATCGTCACCGGCGCGTGCTCCATTTCGACCGTCAGCCAGTCGAACCCCACACAGGCCATCAGTCTGGCGGCAGTCGGATCGGGGAGGCAAAGCCAAGTGCCGATGCTCGGCTCGCCGCGGCGGAGCTTCTCGCGAATGGTGTTGCGTCTCATGAGAGAGTGGTCCGCAGGGCCGGGGAGGCGAGGACATCAGGGTTGGCCACGTACTGTGGTCGACGGCCTTGGAGGCAATCCACAATCGCCTGGGCGGCCAGAAGGCTCACCTTTTCGCCTGTTTCCACCGAGTTGAACGCTTGGTGGGGGGTGATCAGCATCCGCGGACAACTGCGCAGTGGACTGTCGGCAGGGAGCGGCTCAACCGCAAAGGCATCGATCGCGGCACCGGCGAGTTCCCGGCGACTGAGGGCCCCGATCAGCGCCGCCTCGTCGACCAGTGCCCCGCGAGCGGTGTTCACAAGATAGGCGGTGGGCTTCATCAACCGGAGCCGCGCTGCATTCACCAAGCCACGGTTCTCGGGGGTGAGGGCGGCGTGGAGGGTGACAAAATCGCTCTCGGCTAAGACTCTCTCGAGCGTCGCTGCTTCGATGCCGTCGACGCGGCCGCTTGCCAAGGCCGGGTCGTGGCCCAGCACCCGCATCCCAAACCCCGCGGCGCGGCGGGCCACGGCGCGGCCGATCCGTCCGCAGCCGATGATCCCCAGCGTCTTCCCATGGATATCATTGCCCCAGGCCACCGACCACTCGCCGGCGCGGAGCAGCGCCTGCCCCTGATCGACTCGCCGGGCGACCGCGAACAGCAGCGCCCATGCGTAATCGGCCACTGCCTCGTCGAGGAGCCCGGGGGTGTTGCAGATCACGACACCCGCCCGGGTGGCAGCCGGCAAATCGACGCAGTCGAGCCCCACCCCCCAGCGGGAGACGACTTTTAAATCGGCCAACTCTGGGGAGGCAAACATCAAGGCGCTGTAGGCGTCAGAGCTGGCAAGCACCGCCTGCTCGCCGCGGAGGACGCGCCGCAGGGCGGTGACATCGAGCGGCCCAAACGGATCCGCCACGGTCACCCGGCAACCGGCGTCGCGGAGGAGTTCCTGGGCCTGGCGACCGGCGTCGAACGACGCCCGGGCGGTGAGGGTGACATTCCATTGCATGGCGGGCAATGTATCGGATCGGGCCCTCGCCGCAAAATTGCCACGTCCCCAATCCATCCGCATCTGCGCCGGGAACGGAAGACTATCCGCCAGGGATAGCCAATCGCATAGAATTCATCCCCGATGCCGCTGGACTCAGAGGCTCAAACCTCCCCACTCAAGTCCCTCCCCCCCACTCCCCCGCGAAGGAGACTTTCGTTTGGTCGATACCATCACCCCCGCGGTGCTCCTTGAATTCCGCCGCCGTGGCCAATCAGTTGACGTCCTCGATGTCCGCACGCCAGCTGAATTCGGCGAGGTGCATGTTGAGGGTGCACGCAACATTCCCCTCGACCGGCTCGACCCGCAGGGCATCGCCGCGGAGCGTGCCGGGGCCCCAGGTAGGCTGTATGTCGTCTGCAAGTCGGGGGGACGCAGCCGGCAGGCTTGCGAAAAACTGATCGGCGCCGGCTTGACCGACGTCGCCAGCGTAGAGGGGGGCACGGCGGCCTGCGAAGCCGCCGGGGTGCCGGTGATCCGCGGCCGGAAAGCGATGTCGCTGGAGAGACAGGTGCGGATCTGCGCGGGGGCGCTGGTCGTTCTCGGAGTGGCACTGGCCTGGTTCCTCAAAAACCCTGTCTGGATGGGGCTCTCGGCCTTCATTGGGGCCGGGCTGGTGTTCGCCGGGATCACCGACACCTGCACCATGGCGATGATGCTGGCAAAGATGCCTTGGAATCAGGCTCGCCGCGGCACGTCTTCAGGTGCCACCTGCAGCACCACCAGCCGCAAGGCGCTTATTGGGTTTGTGATGGCTTGCCTCGCCGGCAGCGCCCTGGCTGCAGAACAGACGCAGGGCTCGCCAGACGCAGAGGCCCCTGCGACGACGGAAAAAGAAACCCGATAGACCATTTCAGGGCAGTTTGGCAGGGTCGATGACCGAGTGGGCGATCGCTTCCCGGTTCCAGGTGTAGGTGATGTGCACAAGGCCATCGGTCGACTGGATCACCGCCGGGTAGGAAAACTCACCGGTCTTGGTTTCGAGCGCCACCACAGGCCGCCACGATCGTCCGTCGCTACTGACTGCCACGTTGAGCGGCGATCGCCCTTGGGCGGTGTGGTTGTACACGAGGAGGTGGCGGCCGTCGGCAAGCGTGACCGCATCGGTGCCGGCATTGGGGTTGGGAAGTTCTCCGAGACCAATCGCGCCCCAGGTCGTGCCGCCGTCGTCACTTTCAATCTCAAAGATCCGCCCCTCCTTTGTCCGTCCCACGGCCAGCAACCGCTCGGCACCGAGTTCGAGGATCGAGGGCTGGATCGCGCTCACCAGCCCGGCGACTGCGACACCTCCCCTGGTATCGAAAGCGCTGTGCACCGCGGGCCCACGGACAAACGTCCGGCCGCCATCCACCGAACGCTCGAAGTGCACCCGCCAGCCGTTGTCTTCGCTGCTCGATCCAGCGATCACCGTGCCGTCGCGCCGGACCAAGGGCTTGTTCTTCACCGGCCCCATCGCATCACCATCGAGCCGGCGCAGCGCTCCCCAGGTGTGGCCACCGTCGTGACTCTCGCGGACGACGCCCCACCAGGTACTTGGGGAGGGCCCGACCTTCGCATAGAGAAACAGCGGCGCTTGGGGATTACCTTCTGCCGCCCGTGCCGAACCGACGAATAGCACCGGGTTCCAGCAGGGGTGACGCGTCCCGTCGGGTTGCCCGCCATCAATGACAATTCCCGGGGCGCTCCACCCCGCGGTGCCACGCCGCGACATCCAGATTGCGACATCGCTCTCCCCCTCGTCGGTGCCACCGAACCAGGCAGCAACGAGCTCGCCAGGGGCGGTCTCGACGATCGTGCTGGCATGGCTCGACGGCGTCGGCCAGCCACGCGGGATCACGAATTCGCGGAGCATCACCGCCTCATGACCAAGCCCGGCAAAACTTGGCAGCAGCGGCTCATCCCCCAGAGCAACGTGCCCAGCCACTGCCACCCCGAGCAACACAAGGATCCAACAGCCGACCAGGCGATCCCGCGGGCTGAGTGTGCGCACCATCGTCTGCTCCCCCTCGATTGTCTGCGAGATTCCGCTGCGCCCCCCGACCGGCCTCTCTCCACTGCGAGAGACAGCGCGACGCTCGGAATGAGTATAGGCCTCACTGCAGCGCTGCGGGCATCCCAGTCCCTCGACCCTCAAGCGGCTGCTTCCTGCTTCCCCTTCCCACCTGTGGCATACTCGACCGGACGCTGCGGAGAACGGCATTCTGATTGGAGCGCACAGCGCGGCGCACACGGTGGCACTCACTGCAGCACGAGGGGAGAGGGACGCGATGCGGGGAACGACCAACGACGCGCGGAATCATTCAAACTACCGCTGGCAGGTAGTGGGGATGCTGTGGTTGGTCTGCTTCTTCAACTACGCCGATCGGCAGGCGATCTACGCGGTGTTCCCGCTCTTGGAGCAGGAATTCGGTTTCACCAAACTGCAACTCGGGCTGATCGGCTCGGCGTTCATGTGGGTCTACGCCGGTGGCGCTCCATTCGCCGGGTTCATCGCCGACCGCGTGAAGCGTGTCCACCTGATCCTCGGTGGCTGCATCTTTTGGAGTGTGGTCACCGTCTCCACTGCCTGGTGCTCAAAGTTCTGGCAGTTCATCGTCGTCCGAGCCGCCGAAGGGCTCGGGGAGACGTTCTATTTCCCCGCTTCCATGTCACTGACGGCCGATTACCACGGGCCCAGGACCCGGAGCCGGGCCTTCGCCCTCCATCAGTCGAGTGTCTATGCCGGCACAATCCTGGGGAGCTGGCTCGGCGCGGTGATGGGGGAGCGGTATGGCTGGCGGGCGGGGTTTTTCGTGTTCGGCGTCGCCGGGATCGTCGTCGCCCTAATCCTCTACGCCTTCCTCCGTGAGCCCGACCGGGGGGCGGCCGATCGCGCCGAAGGAGCAGACGACGTGGCCATCGGCGGCCAGCACGTTCTCGCGACGGTCGGCGCGGAGCCGCTCGGGATCGCCGATACCGCGGCAGTGGTGTTTCGCCGTCCGGCGGTGCTCCTGCTCATGCTGGCGTTCCTCGGGGCAAACTTCGTCGCCACGATCTTCCTCATCTGGACGCCCACCTTTCTCCACGACAAGTTCGGCTACAAAATCGGCGCCGCTGGCCTCAACGGCACGCTCTTCATCCATCTGGCAAGCGCCCTCGCCGCGCCACTGGCGGGGATCGCGGCCGACCGGCTCGCGGGCCGCTTTCCCGGCGGGCGGATCCTCGTCCAGGCCGCCGGCCTCCTCGTCGGCGCCGGCTTCGTCGCCACCGTCGGCCTCTGCTCAACGACGCCGGTGCTGATCGCCGCGATGACCGCATTTGGCCTTTGCAAGGGCTGCTACGACTCCGGCATCTTCGCCTCGCTCTTCGACCAGGTGGAGCCGCGGGCGCGCGCAAGCGCTGCTGGCATCATGAACACAATCGGCTGGGGAGGTGGGGCCCTCGGGCCGGTGTTCGTTGGCTGGACAACCGCGGCCGCCGGCAAGGCGGGCGAGGTCGAAGCGATGAGTCGGGCGATCGCCGCCGGCGGGATCGTGTACCTCGTCTGTGCCGGGCTGCTTGCGGGCGCGTTCCTTCTCACCCGCCGCTCCTCCCCAGCAACGACTCCCTGATCCCCCTGAACATCCTCCCCTCCACGGCGCCGATTATGACGACCACTGCCCCGCGCTTCCACGGCATCATTCCGCCGCTGGCGACACCGCTTCTCGATCGCGACACTCTCGATGTCGCTGGCCTCGAGCGGCTCGTCGAGCATGTTGTCGGCGGCGGAGTGCATGGGCTGTTCGTCCTCGGCACGACCGGAGAAGCGCCGATGCTCCCGCCGGCGGTCCGCCGCGAGGTGGTGCAGCGGACCATCGAGTTGATTGCTGGCCGGATGCCGGTGCTCGTGGGGATCAGCGACACCGTCCTCGCCGAGAGTGTGGGGCTGGCCCAGTTCGCCGCCGACTCCGGCGCCGACGCGGTCGTGGCCGCGGCGCCGTACTACTTCCCTTTTGGGCAGGCAGCGGTCGAGGAATGGGTGCGAAGTCTGGTCACCAAGCTGCCTCTGCCGCTGCTCCTCTACAACATGCCAGAGATGGTGAAAGGAGTGCTCGCCAGCGGCACTGTGGGCCGCCTCGCCGATCTCTCCGGCATCGTCGGCCTCAAAGATTCCGGAGGCGACCTGGAGACCTTCGCTGGCTATGCCCGGCTGGTCCGCGACATTCGCCCCGACTGGTCGCTCCTCATCGGACCGGAGCAAATGCTCCCAGAAGCGCACGCCCTCGGGGGCCATGGCGGCGTCTGCGGCGGGGCAAACGTCCACCCGCAACTGTTTGTCGAACTCCAGGCGGCCCTGGAGCGAGGTGACGAGGCCCGGGCCGCTGGTCTGCAGCAGAAAGTCCTCGCCCTCGGCAGGCTCTACGACGTCGGCACGCAGCCCGGCCGCGTGATTGTCGGCGTCAAAGCGGCGCTCTCGGTGCTCGGGATCTGCGGCGACACCTCGGCGGCGTGGTTTGAACACCTCGACGCCGTTCAGAAAGCCCGCATCGCGGAGATCGTCGCCGAGATCAAGGTGTCATCGAGGACCGCACTCCGGCCTCACACCCAGGCCGGCATCCAGCCACCGCGGTAAGGCTTGGTGAGCAATTCCGCCGCGTGCGGCACGCCAGAGAGCACAAACCCGGGGGCATTCCAGGTGAGGAGCGTCTCCGGATGGCGGATGGCGATTGTCCCTAAGAGGACGGTCTCCGTGAGCGGGCCTGAGTAGCCAAAGTGGCTCGTGGTGTGATCGTTGCCGCGGATCGCCTCGATCCACGACACATAGTGATTCCGCCCCTCCTGCACCGGGATTTCGAAGGTGGCAAACTTCTCCGTAGGCGCGAGGTAGGGCATCGCCACATGTGGCACCAACAGCGTCCCTTCGGTGCCGATGATTGCCGAACCCGATCCGGGCAGCGGCACGTCGGCGGCCAGACCGAGCCGCTGGTGTGTCGGCAGATGCCCCTCGCCGTCGTACCAAGTCACGTTCACCGTCGGGCCTGCGGTGCGCGGCGTGCCGGGGAATTCCCATTCGACCAGCGATCGGGGCGCCCAGACCTCGCGGTTGATCGCTGGGGCCGAGGCCCGGACCGTGCGCGGCGCCGTCAACTCCAGCGCCATGAACACCGGATCGAGGATATGGCAGCCGAAGTCGCCGAGCTGACCGTTGGAGAAATCCTGCCAGGCCCGCCAATTGAAGGGGTGGTAGATCTCAGGGAGATAGGGGCGTGCAGGCGCCACGCCCAGCCACTGGTCCCAGTGGACTGTCGGCGGAACATCGGCTGTACCCTGGGGACGGTCATCGACCTTCCGCCAGCCCATTGCACCGGGCTGCCACGCGTGGACCTCCTTCACCTTGCCGATCGCGCCGTCATGGACGAGTTTTACCGCCGTGCGGTAGGCGGGGTGCGACTGAATCTGGTTTCCCATCTGCGTCACGACCTTGAACCGCTCCGCGGCCTGCCGCATCTGCCGGGCTTCAAAGACGGTGTGGGTGAGTGGTTTCTGACATTGAAGATGCTTGCCAAGATGCATCGCCGCCAGACTGGGACTGGCGTGCATGTGGTCGGGAGTGGAGACGATCACCGCGTCGAACGCCTGCGGCTTGTCGAGAAGACGCCGCCAGTCGGTAAATCGCTCCGCCTCGGGGTACTTCTCGGCCGCCTGACCCAAGTGCCCCATCGATTCGTCGATATCGCAAAGCGCCACAACCTGGGCCGCCTCGGCGGCCGCGGTGTCGAGCAGGTCCGACCACCCCTTGCCGCCGCAGCCGATCGACGCGATCCGCACCCTCTCGTTGGCGCCGTAAACGCGCGACCATCCCGCCGCCGAGAGTCCGCTGGCCATCCCTGCCCCGAGGCCTCCTTTGAGCAAACCGCGGCGGGTGAGACGGGAGCGGTTGGGGAGGTGCATGACGGTGGTTCCCTGAGAATGGAAAAGCGGGCGCGACGGAGGCAGGCGCGCCAAGTCGCGGGGAGGGGGTGCGAACGAAAACGGACTCCAGTCCCTCCCCCGCTCCGTGATACTCTATACCCGGGCTCCGGGGAACGTGAATCCCGGCTGAAACTGTCGGTTCCTGGGAGGAGAAGCGCGTGAGGCTGGGACTGATCAATTCGGCGTTTGCCCAGGCCGGCAGGGGCACCCGCTTCGGCCTCGAGCAGACCAAGCAACTGGGGTTCGACGTCGTCGACCTGCTCGCTGATCCACTGGATATGTCGGCGGACGAACGCCGACTGATCCCTGACACCTGCCGCGAGCTCGAACTGCCAATCGTGAGCCTGTGCTGCGTGGCGCTGGGGCTGATCGATTTCAGCCCCTCGGTCCGCCGCTTTCACCTCGACCGTTGCCGGGCGCACCTCGACCTCGCCGCCGAGTACGGCTGCCGCAACCTGCTCCTCGTCCTCGGCGAGTATGTCTGGCAACAGGAGGTGATCCCGCCAGCAGAGCAATGGCGATTGGGGGTCGATGCCGTCCGGCAACTCGGCCGCTACGCCGCCGACCGCGGCCTCAAGATCGCCATCGAACTGGAACCATTTCGGCTCTCGGTCGTGAACTCGATCGACTCGATGCTCGCCTTCCTCGACGCTGTCGGGCTCCCCGACACCGTACGGGCCAACTGCGACATCTCCCACCTCCATCTCGTCGGCACTCCCCCGGCCGACGTCGCCCGTTTGGCCGGAAAGATCGAGCATGTGCATGTCAGCGACTGCGACGGCAGGGTCCACGGCGATCTTCCCCCCGGCCGCGGCGTGACGCCGATCAGCGACTACATGGCCGCGATCCGTGACAGCGGCTACGACGGCGTGGTGAGCATCGAACTGGAGTTTTCGCCACAGCCTGAGCGGATCGTGGAATGGGTGGCCGAAGCGCAGCAGGCCACAGCGCAGATCATGGCCGATCTCGGCTGCCGTCAGCCCCCTCCTGCCTGACCACCCGTCGCCGCCCATGGAATCCCGGCCATGCAGCCCTCTCTTCAAGCAGTCGCTCAAGCGTTCGGCGTGATGGTGCTGACGGCACTGACACTCCCCGCGATCCCGGCCGCAGACATCGACTTCGAAAGGGACATCCGCCCCTTGCTCGCGAGGTCGTGCACCGGCTGCCATGCCGGTGAGCAGGCGAAGAGCGGTCTGCGGCTCGACATCCGCTCAGAGGCCTTCCGGGGGGGAAACGGTCACGGGGCGGCGATCGTTCCCGGCCGGTCGGATGCCAGTCCTTTGGTGCAGTTTGTCCGCGGCGACGACGACCTGCGGATGCCGCCGCCTGACGCCGGCTTTCCCCCGCTTTCGGTCGCTGAGACGTTGCTGCTGGCTGCCTGGGTCGATGCCGGTGCAAAGTGGCCGGAAGGGATCGATTCCGCACACCTCATCGACCGCCGCAATCACTGGTCGTTCCTCCCGGTGACGCATCCTGCCCCGCCGCCGGTCCGCGATACGGCGTGGCCGAAAAGCGACATCGACCGCTTCATTCTGGCCCGCTTGGAGGACGCCGCCATCGCTCCTTCCCCGGAAGCAGACCGGCCCATCTGGCTGCGGCGGGTATCGCTTGACCTCACCGGCTTGCCCCCTTCCCCGGAGGAAGTGCAGCGGTTCGTTGCCGACCAAGACGACCAGGCCTACGAGCGGGTGGTGGATGCCCTCCTCGCGTCCCCCCGCTACGGCGAACGGATGGCAGAGCACTGGCTCGACGTCGTCCGCTATGCCGACACCCACGGCTATGAGGTGAATACCGAGCGTCCCAACGCTTGGCCCTACCGCGACTGGTGCATCGCTGCCTTCAACGACGACCTCCCCTACGACCGATTCGTCCGCAGCCAGATCGCCGGGGACGCCGATGGGAATGACGCCGCAACCGGTTTTCTAGTGACGGCCGCCGTGCTTCTCCCCGGGCAGATCGGCGCCGATGATGTCTCCAAGCGGCTCGCCCGGCAGGACGCGCTCAATGACATCCTCATCAACACTGGCGAGGCGTTCCTCGGCCTGTCGGTGGGCTGCGCCCGCTGCCACGACCACAAATTCGACCCGCTCTCCCAACGCGACTACCACTCCCTGCAGGCGGTTTTCAGCGGAGTGCTCTACGAAGACCGGGCCATTGAATCGGCGGCAGTATTGGCCCGCCAGGCTGAGATTGCCGCGCTCCAGGGGAGGATTGCGGCGCTCGCCGCAGAGCGTACGGCCCGGGCGCCCCTGGTGGGGACGGGGGCCAGACGGCCGGCGGTGTCTGGGCTGCTGAACGTCGATCGGATCGAACCGCGGATGGCGACGGGCGTCCGCTTCACGATCCTCGCCACCAACACCCTCGAGCCGTGCATCGACGAGTTCGAGGTCTTCGACACCAACGGACGGAATGTCGCCAGCGCCGCTGCCGGGGCCACGGTGACGTCATCCGGGAACCGTGTCGATCCGGGCCGGCACGAACTTCCGTTCCTCAACGACGGACAGTACGGCAACGAGCGGAGTTGGATGTCCGACATGGTCGGCGGCGGCTGGGTGGAGATTGCCTTCGCTGCTCCGGCGCTGGTCGATCGCATCGTCTGGGGGCGGGATCGCAAGGGGATCTACTCCGATCGGCTGGCGACTGGCTACCGCATCGAACTGGCCGGATCGGAGGGAGGGGATGATCCTTGGCAACAGGTGGCCGACGAATCGGACCGCATCCCCTTCGGGAGTCCAGCGGACGCCGGCACTCCCGCCACCGCCGACGGGGTCTCGGACGCCGATCGCGATGCACTTGCCACAATCGACAGGGAAACTGCCAGGCTCCGTGGCCTCATCGCCACCCTCGAGGTGGGGATGACCGTCTTCGGAGGACGGTTCACCACCCCCGATCCAGCCCGCATCCTCCACCGGGGAGACCCCGAACAGCCCCAAGAGGAAGTCGGCCCCCGTTCGCCGGTGGCCTTCGACGACCGGTTGTTGGCAATCGACCTGCCCATCGACGAGCCCGAACAGGCACGACGGCTGGCCCTCGCCCGCTGGCTCGTCGATCCCTCTCATCCCCTCACTCACCGCGTGATCGTCAACCGGATCTGGCAGTGGCATTTCGGCACCGGCCTGGTGGAGACCGCCAGCGACCTGGGGCGTTCTGGCACACTCCCGAGCCATCCTGAACTCCTCGATTGGCTTGCCGGCGAGCTCGTCGATAAGCGCTGGTCGCTCAAGGCGCTCCACCGCCAGATCGTGCTCTCGGCCACCTACCGACAGGCCCATCACATCCGCCCCGAAGGACTGGCGGTCGATGCCGGCAGCCGACTGCTGTGGCGGTTTCCTTCCCGCCGGCTGGAGGCAGAGGCGATCCGCGACTCGATGCTCTTCGTCAGCGGGCGCCTCGATCTCACCATGGGGGGCCGCGGATTCGACCTCTTCAAGTCCCGCGGAGGACTCAACGGTTTTCCGCCGATCGAGACCTTTTCTGGCGACGGACTGAAGCGGATGATCTATGCCCACAAGGTGCGGATGGAGAAGGAGAGCGTGTTCGGGGCCTTTGATTGCCCCGATGCCGGCCTCTCCACTCCCCGCCGGCGTCAGTCGATGACCCCCATCCAGGCCCTCAACCTCTTCAACAGTCCGTTCACAATCGCTGAATCAGAGGCCTTCGCCGCCCGCGTGGCGCAGGAGACTTTCGCAGGCGACGGCGATCCAACCCCCCGCCAGGTGGAGCGGGCGGTGTGGCTGGCACTCGGCCGGAGTCCGTCTGCGGAGGAGTTCTCTGATGCGGTCGGACTTGTCCGCGATCACGGCCTGCCGGCACTCTGTCGGGTGCTCTACAACACGAGCGAATTCGTCTCGATGCCTTAACGCACATACCGCGAGCCACTCCCGCTATCTCCCCGGTTTCTATCCCTATGGCATCGATCAACACACTCTCCGCTTTCGGCGCGAGCCTCCTCGATCGCCGCGGTTTCCTGGGAAACGCCGGCACAGCGCTGGGCGGAATGGCCCTCGCCGATCTCCTCGCCAGGAGCGGGCTGGCTGATGGCCAACCGCTGGCATCGAGCCCACTGATTGATCCGGCACACCCCTCTGCGCCCCGTCTGCCGCACTTCCCTGCCAAGGCCAAACGGGTGCTTGTCATCTTCTGTGCTGGTGCGGTCAGCCAACTCGAAACCTGGGACTGGAAGCCGGAACTGCTCCGGCACGACAACCAACCACTCCCCGGCGGCCCAGCGGTCACCTTTCAAGGCCCGGCTGGCAACCTCGCCCGTCCTCAGTACGCCTTCCGCCCCCGGGGCCAGAGCGGCAAGATGGTCTCGGACATGATCCCCCACTTGGCGGAACTCACCGACGACATCGCGTTTATCCACTCTCTCACCAGCCGCACCAACACCCACGGCCCGGCCGAGAATTTCCTTTCCACCGGTTTCGCCGCTGATGGTTTCCCCAGCCTCGGTGCCTGGACCACCTACGCGCTCGGATCGGAGTCCGCCGACCTGCCGGCATTCGTCGCCATCCCCGACCCGCGTGGGGTGCCCCAGGCGAGTATCAACAACTGGGCCCCCGGCTTTCTCCCGGCAGAGTTTCAGGGAACGTGTCTCAGTGCCGCAGAACCGGTGCGTCACCTGGCGCCGCCCGGTGGAGTGGCCGGTACTGCGGACAGCGCCGCCCGTTCGGCCCTCGCCCGTTGGCAGCGGCGTCACCTGGCCAGCGATCCCACCGACAATGCATTGGCTGCCCGCATCGCCAGTTACGAACTGGCCGCGCGGATGCAGTTAGCGGTGCCCGCGGTCACCGATCTCTCCACCGAGTCTGCCAGCACGCTGCGCGACTACGGGGCCGATGATACGTCGCAGCCGATCAAGGCGGCCTTCGCTCGGAACTGCATCCTCGCCCGCCGGCTGCTCGAACAGGGGGTGCGGTTCGTGCAATTGTTCAATGGCGCCTACGCCAGCGGCGGCGAACTCAACTGGGACGGCCACAGCAAACTCAAGGAGCAGTACGACCGGCACGCCTCAATCCTCGACCAGCCGGCTGCCGCTTTGATCCGCGACCTGCGGGCGCGGGGGATGCTCGACGACACGCTGGTCGTGTGGTGCACGGAGTTTGGTCGGATGCCCTTCTTCCAAAAGGGAGCCCAGGGGCGCGATCACAACCCAGATGGCTTCACATGCTGGCTCACCGGAGCCGGCGTCCGGCCCGGAGTCAGTCACGGCGTGACCGACGACTTGGGGGTCAAGGCGGTGAGCGACATCCATCCCCTCTACGACTTCAACGCCACCATCCTCCACCTCATCGGTCTCGACCACCATCGGCTGTCATTCCGCCACAACGGGATCGACCGCAGGCTCACCGACGTCCATGGAAAGGTGATCCACGAGGTCTTGGCCTAAGCGACCAGCCCTCTGTGCGGACTGGGCTCACGGCCTTTCTATCCAACCTCAATCACTCACCGCGGGGGCGCTTGGGGTGTGACTCCCGGCGGCGGAGGGGGCGATTGCGAGCCGGTCGGTGGCCCCGGAGGACCACCCGGTGCGCCACCCGGAGGACCGCCCGGATACCCAGCCGGAGGACCGCTTTGCGGAGGACCACCCGGTGCGCCACCCGGGGGACCGCCCGGATACCCAGCCGGAGGACCGCTTTGTGGAGGACCACCCGGTGCGCCACCCGGAGGACCGCCCGGATACCCAGCCGGAGGACCGCTTTGCGGAGGACCACCCGGTGCACCACCCGGGGGACCGCCCGGATACCCAGCCGGAGGACCGCTTTGTGGAGGACCGCCCGGTGCGCCACCTGGGGGACCGCCCGGATACCCAGCCGGAGGACCGCTCTGTGGAGGGCCGCCCGGTGCGCCACCTGGGGGACCGCCCGGATACCCAGGCGGAGGACCGCTTTGTGGAGGGCCACCCGGTGCGCCACCTGGCGCGCCGGGATAGCCAGAGGGGGGTGCCGAACCGGCGAATCCCGGCGGAGGCCCACCCTGCGGCGGCACCGATCCCGGCGGCCCGCCAGGATATCCGGGAGGGGTCGATCCTGGGGGACCGTTCGGGGCGCCAGCGTATCCCGGAGGGCCGCCGCCGCTACCCGGAGGTCCGCCGCCGCTACCCGGAGGTCCTCCGCCGCTACCCGGAGGTCCTCCGCCGCCCCCCGGAGGTCCTCCGCCGCCCCCTTGCGCGAAGTTATCGCCAGACTGCTCGGGCTCCTTCTTCTTGCCCCCCCGCTTGATCTTGGCGGTGATGAAGACGGTTGACTTGCCGCACCGCTCAT
>QWOP01000058.1 GCA_003669605.1 Planctomycetota bacterium | reverse complement strand
CCGGAGGGCGAAAGCGCCAGCGGCGCGGAGAGAGCGGAGGGCATGGATGCCCGGAGCGAGCGTCCGGCGACGGGGCACGGGCGACCCCGATGCTCATGAGTGCAAGGGACCGGGGGCATCCGGCCCTGAGGCACACTCTTAAAGCTTCCGTAACCGCGTGTACTCGGGAGCTTCACGCGAACCACGAGCGTCCGGCCCGTGTTCGCTCGGCGGGCGTCCGCCCGCTGACACGACACCCGGGCCTCCGGCCCTGAGGCACACTCTTAAAGCTTCCGTAACCGCGTGTACTCGGGAGCTTCACGCGAACCACGAGCGTCCGGCTCGTGTTCGCTCGGCGGGCGTCCGCCCGCTGACGCGACACCCGGGCCTCCGGCCCTGAGGCACACTCTTAAAGCTTCCGTAACCGCGTGTACTCGTCCATGGTGACGGTGGTCATCTCGCCGTCGTCACGGGAAAGGATCAGCACGTCGCTGAACACTTTGTCGTCGGGATTGCGGCGGAAGTGGAGCCCGTGCCGGCGACGCTCGCGCCGCAGCACCTTCCCCACTGTGGTCGTGCTCCAGTTCGCGCTCGAACCGATCTGCACGCCATGCACCACCTCAACCCGGTCACCCGGGAGGAGCTGCTCGTAGAGCGTCCGCGACTGGTATTCCTCAGGAGTCATCGCATTCCTCTCGTTGGGCGTCGTCAGACACCACCCCCGCGAAGGCCGGTGATGGCTCCGCAGGCGTGCACTCAGACCTCCTTCGACTCGATCCACTTCATCATCCGCCGGAGGCCGCGGCCAGTCTCGGTGAGTTTGTGCTCACGCTCGCGACGGCGCGTGCTCTTGAACATCGCAGCACCGCCGCGGTTCTCCAAGATCCAGTCGCGGGCAAACTCGCCCGAACGGATCTCTTCGAGAATCTTCTTCATCTCCTTGCGGGTCTCGTCGGTGATGATCCGCTTGCCACGGGTGTAATCCCCATACTCGGCAGTGTTGGAGACGCTGTAACGCATGTACTCAAGGCCACCCTGGTAGAAGAGATCGACGATCAGCTTCATCTCGTGGAGGCATTCGAAATAGGCCATCTCAGGCTGGTAACCCGCCTCGACGAGCGTGTCGAACCCCGCCTTGATGAGCTCCGAGACGCCGCCGCAAAGCACCGCCTGCTCGCCGAACAAATCGGTCTCGGTCTCCTCGGCGATCGTCGTCTCGATCACGCCGCCCCGCGTCCCACCGATTCCCTTCGCATAGGCCAGACCAAGCTTCTTGGTCTCAGGGGATGCACCGGCGCCAAGCGCGATCAGGCACGGCACGCCCCCCCCCTTCACATATTCGCTGCGGACCAGATGGCCAGGGCCCTTGGGGGCCACCAACATCACATCGTGCCCCGGGGGAGCCTCGATCTGGCCGAAGTGGAAGTTGAATCCGTGGCTGGCCATCAGCACGGCGCCCTTCTTCAGGTTCGGCCGGATCGATGCCTTGTAGACGTCGGCTGCCAGCTCGTCGGGAAGGAGGATGTTGATGATGTCGGCCTGCTTGACCGCCTCCTCAACCGACACAGGCTCGAATCCATGGCTCTTCGCAAGATCGAAGTTCGGGCCCCCCGGCCGCTGAGCAACGACCACCTTCAGCCCACTGTCGCGGAGGTTTTGCGCCTGGGCATGCCCCTGGCTGCCGTAGCCAATGATGGCGATGGTCTTGCCCGCGAGGGCCTTGAGATCGGCGTCGGTGTCGTAGTAGATCGTGGCGGGCAAGGGAGGCTCCTCAGACAGAAATAGGCGGAATGAAAATCAGAATCGAAGCGATCCCCCCGGCACGCACCGGGCGGAGGAAAACGGGCAGAGGAAGAACGGTGGCCCTGGCAGGGAGCCCGAGGAGAATGCCTCAGGCGTACGATTCACTGGCGGATGCAGAGTCTGCCGGCCGGGCCCCGTCAGCAGCCTCGGTGAGTTCGCGGGTCGGGGGGCTCCCCCGCACCATGGCGATCCGGCCGGTGCGGACAAGCTCGATGATCCCCAGCGGCCGCATCAGTTCGATGAAACCCTCGATCTTGTCCTCGGCGCCAGAGATTTCGACGATCACGCTGTCCACAGCCACATCGACGATCCGCCCCCGGAAGACCTCGGCCAACTCCTTGACTGCACTCCGGGCGGCACCGGCCACAGCGGCGACTTTGATCAATGCCAGATCGCGTTCGACGTAGTTCCGGGAACTAATGTCGTCGACGCGGACGACGGTAACGATCTTCTCAAGCTGGCGACGGACCTGATCGAGTACCCGGTCATCCCCCCGGAGCACGAACGTCATCCTCGAGAATCCCCGATCTTCAGTCTCACCAACGGCGAGGCTGTCGATGTTGTAGCCGCGGGAGGCGAGCATGCCCGACACGTGGGCCAGAACCCCCGGGACGTTCTGCACGGTGGCCGAAATGACGTGACGCATGGGGTTCGATTGGGGGGGTGAAGGGGAAGAAGCGGGACGAATGAGGGCTGGGAAGGAGGGCAAAGGTATCGCGGAGGCAGGGGGTCGAGGGGTCGTCCCCAAATCCGCAGAATCTGGGCCGAGGAATCTGAGCAAGGGGCTGGGCGGGGGCTGAGCAGAACCCAAAAAAGTGGAAAAACAGCGTCGTGTTGGGGAAAAAAGCCCCGGTCACGCTGGCAGGAGTGTAGTTCGGCCGGAGGGCCAGATTCAAGCGGTGATGGGTCGTGAAGGCCCCCAACCACGGAAGAACGGAAGGAAGCGTTGACATTGCCTGTAAATTAGGAATAGTCTGCGGGACTCCGCTGGCGGCTCGTTGAGGCTGCCCTGCCCCTTTCCGCTCACCCCGCGAGTGATCAGCGTGTCGAACGTTCTGGCTCAGGAACTGATCGAAGCCGGCGTGCACTTCGGCCATCGCGCCAGCCGCTGGAATCCGAAAATGCGGCCCTATATCCATGGGCGCCGTAATCTCATCCACATCATCGATGTGCGCGAGACGATCCGCGGTCTCCTCCGTGCTCGCAAGTACCTTAAACAGGTTGCTTCGACGGGGAGTTTGGTGCTGTTTGTCGGCACGAAGCGACAGGGTGCTGAAGCGGTGGCCCGCGAGGCGGCCCGCTGTGGCATGCCCTACGTCTCCGACCGCTGGCTCGGCGGCACGCTGACCAACTTCCGCACCATCCGCAACCGCTTGGCTCGGCTGGAGCACCTCGAGAAACTCATGCCGTCGGAGGAATTCGGGGCCTACTCGAAGAAGATGCAGTCTTCGCTCCGCCGCGAGTTTCGCAAGATGGAGCGGAATCTCGGCGGTATCCGCACCCTCTCGCGGCTCCCTGAGTGTCTGGTGATCTTCGATCCCAAGAAGGAAAAGAACGCCGTCAGCGAGGCTCGCAAGATGGGCATCACCACGGTCTCCCTCATCGACACCGACTGCGATCCCGATCTCATCGACCTGCCGATTCCCGGCAACGACGATTCGATCCGCTCCATTGAGTTGGTGGCTGCCCGCTTGGCGGATGCCATCCTCGAGGGGAAAGTGAACACTGCCGTTGACGCGCAGGCTGCCGCCGAAGGTGCCGATGTCGACGGGGGCAAGACTCCCCCGAAGGCTCGCGCAAACGTGGCGAAGCGGGCGGCTCCCCGGCCACCCAAGGCCTGATCGGGGAGCGTCCGTCCTTGTCCACCTGTTTGATCAACCCGCCGACGGTCTGATCGATCGTGTGGACACGTCCATTCCCACGGCCTCAAAAGGTCGCCTGGAATGAAATCGAGGCGGCCGTTTGACCGGTCGCGTCGTACGCTCTCTTCTTATGCCATTTTCGCCCAGGCCCTTTTTGGTTTTGGCCAGCCGCCCGACGATGACGCCCGCCCGAGCGGACGCCCGCGGCAACACCAGTCACCCCACCCAACCACCACCAAGGAGAATGTCCCATGGCAGAGATCACGGCAGCAGCGGTGATGGCGCTGCGCGACAAGTCAGGGTTGCCGATGATGGAGTGCAAAAAAGCCCTCCTCGAGTGCGGCGGCAACACCGATGAGGCGATGGAGTGGCTCCGGAGGCAGGGCATCAAGACCCAAGCCCTCCGTGCCGACCGCGAGACCTCGACCGGACGGCTGGCGGTGTACGCCGACTCCGCCAAGGGGGTGGGGACCATCATCGAACTGAAGTGTGAGAGCGCGCCGGTCGCCAATAGTCCCGACTTCAAAGCACTCGCCGAGGACATCGCCACCACCTTGGCGTTGGGCCCCGGAGCCAAGACGCCTGCCGAGTTGCTCGTCCAGAAGAGCCACGCCCACCCCGAGCGGACGCTCGAAGACCTCAAAAACGATCTCTTCAACCGGATGCGTGAGGTCTTTGAACTGTCGCGGATCTGCCGCATCGACGCCCCCTGCGGCGGCTACGCACACCATGACGGCTCGAAGGCGGCATTGGTGCAGATCTCTGGCAAAACCGGTGCCCCGGAAACGGCCACGATTGCCAAGGACATCTGCATGCATGTCGTCGCCCTGGCGCCCAAGGCGATCACCAAGGACGATCTCGATCCGGCCGCCGTTGCCAAGGAGCGGGAGATCCTCACCGAGGCCGCCCGCGGCGAGGGCAAGCCTGAGAACATCATCGCCAAGATGATCGAGGGACGGCTGCGGAACTTCTTCAGCCAGTGCGTCCTCCTCGAGCAGCCGTTCGTCAAAGACGACAAGCAGACCGTCGGACAGTTGGCAAAGGACGCGGGCCTCGAGGTCAAGCGGGTGGAGAACTGGAAGTTGGGCGGCTAACCACACACTTCCTCGGTGCCCGGACCGCGTGGTTCCCGGACCGCGTGTTGCCCGGACCGCGTGGTTCCCGGACCACATGGACACCTGGTTCCCAGTCCAGCCGGCGCACTGACTTCCGTCCGTCGAGAGGATACCGGCGATGGATGAATTGACTGACGTTGCTCGATCAACGGTGGCACCGCCACTGGTCTATCGCCGGGTGCTGCTCAAACTTTCCGGGGAGAGTTTTGTCCGCCCCGGCGAGCGCGGTATCTCCATGGACGAGGTGCTCCTGGTGGCCCGCCAGACTTTTCTGGCCGCCTCCCGTGGCGTGGAACTGGCCGTGGTGATCGGCGGGGGCAACATTCTTCGCGGGGCCTCCTTCACCGCCGGCAACAGCGGCGTCCAAGAGGCGACGGCCCACTCGATGGGAATGCTGGCCACTGTCATCAATGGCCTGGCTCTCCAAGATGCCCTCGAAAGCCTGGGTGCAAAGACCAGGCTGATGACGGCGATCCGCATGGATGGGGTGGCAGAGCCCTACATTCGCCGCCGGGCCCGCCGCCATCTCGAGAAGGGACGGATCGTGATCCTCGCCGCCGGCACCGGCAGCCCCTTTGTGACCACCGACACCGCTGCCGCCCAGCGGGCCTTGGAACTGGGGGCCGACGTGCTCATGAAGGCCACGCGCGTCGATGGGGTCTACTCCGACGATCCGGAGAAGAACCCCCACGCGGTGCTCTACCGCGAGCTCTCTTACCAGCAGGTCCGCGAACAGAACCTCCGAGTTATGGATGCGACTGCGATCTCCCAGTGCATGGAACACAACATGCCGATCCTGGTCTTCAACTACCGCCGCGAGGGCAATATTGTCCGCGCCATCGCCGGCGAACGGATCGGGACGGTCCTTTCCCGGTCACCGGCTGGCTAGGTAATCCCCCCTTTGGAGTGATCTGCGGATCACTCCTCCCACCCAGACCGCCATCAGTCTGGCACACTGGGCAGCCGGGGTGGTATGTGCTGGCTTGGGTGGTTTTTCCCGGTGGGAAATCCTTGACCCACCCCGCCAATCGGCGGACAATGGCACCCTTTCGGCCCTCCCGTCCCTCTGCCTTGTCGGCTCCGGGACGGATCCGGCCCGGAGTGGAACACCATGATCGCCATGACCGCCATGACCGCCATGCTTGCCTCGAGACAGCTCGGAATTCGAACCATCCCATCCCGTGCGGTGGCTGGTGCTCACGTTCAAAGGATGCAGGCCCGCAGGGCCGGGTTCACCCTCGTCGAACTCCTCGTCGTGATCGCGATCATCGGCACCCTCGTCGGTCTCCTCCTCCCGGCGGTCCAGGCGGCCCGCGAGGCCGCCAACCGGATGGCCTGCAACAACAATCTCAAGCAACTCGGCCTGGCGATCACCCTCCATCACGACGCCAAGAAGACCTTCCCCTCGGGGCGCAACACCCGCGATCCAATGGGGGTTTCCTGGGCCTTCCGGATTCTCCCCTACATGGAAGAAGGAGCGATCACCCAGTCGTACGTTCCTGCCGCCCGCTGTGACGATGTGGTCAATTCCCAGGCCATGCGGACCGCTGTCTCGGCCTTCTTCTGCCCCAGCCGCCGGCCGCCGAACAACACCCGGAACTTCGATAACAACAACACCGAGCCTTTCGTCCTCGGCGTGGCGGCCGGCGGCGATTATTCGGCCAACGCCGGCACCTACTTCAATTACAGCACGGAGAACGGCAGCGGTGCCGATCCCCGTCAGGCTGGGCCGATCTACACCTTCTCGGCCGTCAAGGCCGCTTGGGTGACCGACGGGCTGAGCCAGACCTTCGCCGTTGGTGAGCGGCATCTGGTGCCGGTTGACCCCTCGTGGTCGCCAACCATGATCCACTACCAGCAGGGGGACAATTCGATGTTCTGTGCCGACACCCCCCACTGCCTGTTCCGCGACACCGCTCGCGGCTTGGCCAGCGGTCCCAACGACACGAATAATCGCAAGTTTGGCAGCCGGCACGCCGCCGGCACCGTCAACTTTGTCTTCCTCGATGGCCACGTGGAGGGGCTCTCGCCGGACATCGACATCGACATCCTCCGCTGGCAGTCGACGATCGGCGACGGCAACGATCCCACCCGTCCCTCCGACGGCGCGACAGGGGGGACCTGAAGCCGCCGGCGCCCCATGGAGACTCCCCATGGCACGCCTTACTCCTGAAGCCCAGGCCCGCCTCGCGGCCGCCCGGGCCATCGCCCAAGGAAAGCCCCCCCCCGCCTCCGCCCCCCGGACCGCGGCGGGGGGGGCTCCGGCGCGCGCCGTCCCGCCACTGGCGGCTGGTGGCACCGCGCCGCAAGCGCACCAGCAACAGCCCTCTCAGCCCCCGACTGGCTCAGGCGCGAAGGTGGCCCTGGTGGCGATCGGCATGATCTTCGTATCCCTCCTTGCAGGGGGGCTGGCCTGGATATCGCTGGGCCGCAAGCCCGATCTTCTCGGCACCACAGCCTCGCTGCAGCGAACCCTGCTCGACGGAAAAGTCAGTGGCACCGATGGCAAGAAGGCGATCGCGGCAGTGATCCGCAATGCCGATCAGATGACCAAGACTCAGCTTGAAGAGGCCCGCAAGGCCCTCGATGATGATTGGCAAAAATCGCGTGACGAGGCGATCGACACCTTCTTCGCCGCTCCAGAGGGGGACCGCTCCAGGCTGGCCGACCTGGGGATCGACCACACGATCGCCTACCGCAAACTGCGGTTTGGGCTCTCCCCCCAGGCCCGCTCCGACGACGGCCGCAAGCAACAGCCCCCCGCCGATGCCGATCGGCTGAAACTCTTCAATCGCTACGCCGCAGCGATTCTCGCCAAGGCCAAGACCCGGGGGGTCGACCTGCCGGAGTGGCGTTGAACACTGCTGGGGGCCGGTTGCGGCCGCCAGCCGAGGCTGTCACGATGAAGTAACTGCTACCGCCGCGACTCTTCGCGGCGGTCGGTTTCCCCCTTCCCTGCTGGAGCCCTGAGCCGCACGTGAGCCACGATTCCCGCGATCACCACTACGCCTGGTGGCTGATCATGTGCCTGTGCGGCGTCGACTACTTCAGCACCCTTGGCTACCAGCCCTCGATCGCCTTCGAGGGGGCAGGCACCCTCGCTCCCCTGGCGACGCTGGTGCTGGTGCTGGTGACGCTCTTCGGTGCCTATCCCGTCTATTCCTACGTCGCCGGGCAGACGCCCGACGGCGTCGGCTCGATCGGGATGATCGAGCGGTTGGTGGGGGGCTGGCGGGGGAAGATTGGCGTGTTGGTGTTGATCGGTTTCGCCGCCACCGACTTCGTGATCACCAAGACCCTCTCCGCGGCCGACGCCGCGGCGCACCTGATCAGCAACTCGCTCTTCAAGGAACACGCTCCCCCCTGGCTGAGCAACCAGGTGATGATGGCTGCTGTGCTCCTGCTCCTCCTGGGCGCCATGTTCCTCAAGGGCTACTCCGAGGTGGTGGGGATCGCCACCGTGCTCGTGGTGGCCTTCCTCAGCCTCTCCTTCCTGATCGTGGGGAGCGGATTGTGGTACCTGCTCACCCACCCAGTGCTGCTCCAGAACTGGTTTTCCGAGATCGCTTCAGGCACCTATCACCTCCACGAGGCGCCGCTTTCCGGTCACGGACTGTGGGTGGCACTGGGCATCTCCTGCCTGATCTTCCCCAAGCTGGCGCTGGGGCTTTCCGGATTCGAAACCGGCGTCCTCCTGATCCACCTTGTCCGCGGTACCGAAGCCAATCCGCACGACGAGAAGGCCCGCGTCGCCAACACCCGCAAGTTGATGCTCTGCGCCGCCTTGATCATGTCGTTCTTTCTCATCGGATCGTCGCTGGTCACCGGCACCAACACCATCATCCCGGCCACGGAACTGAGCCTAGAGACGGCAGAGGATGGCGAGATCACCTTCAAGGGAAAGGCGATCGACAGAGCCTTGGCCTACGTCGCCCACGGCGAGAGCCCGCACCCCATCAACCCCCTCTTCGGCCCGCTGTTCGGCACGATCTACGACATCTCCACGATCCTCATCCTCTGGTTCGCGGGAGCCTCGGCGATGGCCGGACTGCTCAACATGGTGCCGCGGTATCTGCCCCGCTACGGCATGGCCCCGGAGTGGGCCTCGGCCTACCGCCCCCTCATCATCGGCTTCACGATCATCAACCTCTTGGTGACATGGGCCTTCCGCGCCGATGTCACGGCCCAGGGAGGCGCCTATGCCACCGGCGTCCTCGTCCTCATGACCAGTGCCTGCATCGCGTCGCTGGTGCACATGCAGCACGAGTCGGGAGACGGGGGCGAACACAGCCCCTGGAAGCGGATCGCCTTCGCCCTGATCACGCTGGTGTTCATCTACACGACAATCACCAACATCACCGAACGCCCCGATGGCATCATCATCGCCTCGATGTTCATCGGCTGCGTGCTGCTGATCTCGATCGTGTCACGGGTCTGGCGGAGCCAGGAATTGCGCCACAAGGAATTCCGCTTTGCTGACGACTCTGCCCGCATGCTCTGGACCGACATCTGCGCCGAAGGGGCCTTCCGCGTGCTCGTGCCGCACCGTCCCGGCCACCGCTCGCTCGGCGAGAAGGAGGCGGAGATCCGCCGCCGCCACCGCATCCCGGCAGAAGTTCCCCTGGTGTTCCTCGAGGTCCATTACGGCGATACGAGCGAGTTCCACAACGCCCCGATCCTCTCCGCCAAGCAAGAGGGGGAACGGTTCATCATCGTCGCCAAGGACGTGGTCAGTGTCTCTCACACCATCGCCCAGATCGCCATCGACATGAGCAAGTCGGGGACGCCGCTGGAGGTGGTCTTTGGATGGAGCCAGGGCAGCAGCATCAAACTGGCCCTCGAATTCCTCCTCTTCGGTCAGGGGGACATCCCCAACGTGGTCTTCGATCTGCTTGAGAAAGCCGTGCCCGATCCCGCCCGCCGGCCCTCGGTGCTGGTGGGATGAGCGGGACGATTCCCCCCCTTATCGCGGCAGCTTCATCTCCCAAGCCTCGTCGAAGAAGTCGGCGGCCACCACCCGACCGGGGGCTTGGCCGTCGGGGGGCACCGAGAGGTCGATCACCGCCCAATCGGGCAGCCGCGGGTTTTGCAGGGCATTGCTCTTGTCATCCTCCTCGCGGAACGTAAACCCGCTGTTGAGGACCACGTACCGCCCAGGCCCGTCAGCGGTGGGTGGCGAGAGCGGATTGGGATGGATCAGCACCGGCACATGATGCGCTGCTGGAAATCGCCCCTCGGCCGGCGTTCCGGGCCCGATGGAAAGCGTGTCGGAGTTCCATAACAGGGGCAAACCAGGCAGCACCCGGGCCACCAGCGCGTTCGACCGCTGGTCGCCAAAGAGGACGAGGTGCTTGTCGCGGAGCATCTGTGCGGTCACGGCGCCAGCCTCCACCACCGGCAACTCTCCGCGGAACAGGTCATGCCAGCGGCGCCTGAGGTGCTCAAACTCCCCCTGCACGAAGCGGTCGACTTGGGCATTGATGCCCGGGCCGGAGGGAGGCACAACGATGAACGGCGCGTTGAACGCCTCGTCGATCGGTCCGGTGAGCCCAGGCCGCTTGCGGCGCGGCGCGAGTTTTTCCGGATCGACGATCCCCCACGCCCCCGTCGCAGCCAGCCCCGCCCGGGCCAGCGTCAACGTGCCTCCGCTGCCGGCCGGATCGATTGTTTCTCCATCGATCAAAACCTTGCACCCCGCCGGCACGTCCTTGATCGCCACAGCGGTCACATTCTCTGTCCCGACCAAGATCCGCGCGCCGCTGCCGATTTCGGAGCGCTCCGCATCGACCCGCGCCCTGGCGCAGTGTTCCGCCAGCCCCACTGGCTCCACCCAGTGCATTCCGCCATCGGCCAGCGTGGTGCCCGCCCAGTGGACCACGGCGGGATTCCGCGGCCTGCCGGCGACGACCGCCGGCGCCAGAAAGGCCGCGATCGCCTGCCGCGACGGGTCGTCGTACTGGTGCCCCATCCCGGCACCGATGACATGGGGAATCACCTTTCCCTCGGCGGCGAGGCTGGCCACCATGATCTCGCTAGCCGCGCGCTGCGTGTCCTTCTCACCTGAGTAGGCAATGACGGGGAGATTGAGGAGGTTTCGGGCCACCGGTGGCACATCGCTCAGCAACCACAGCCGGGCCTCCCACCACGGGACATCCTCCGGCGCGATCCCCATGAACCGCTCGGTGTCGACAAAACCGGCGCCGCCGTGGACAGCACAAAACCGATCGCTGCGCCGGGCACCGATCTCCCAGGCTCCCGCGCCCCCCATCGAGAATCCGGCGAGGACGACTCGGTCGCGGTCGATCGGGTAGATGGCAGCCAGAGCGTCGAGGGCCTCGAAGACATCGTTCACACCAGGCCCCTTCCAGCCGTTGCAGTAGCGGCCAAAAGGCAGAAGCACGATGGCGTCGGCGGGGAAAAATTCCCCCGACTTCCGCGACTTCTGCCAAAGGAAGTGGAGATCGGTGTCGCGTTCTCCACGGCCGTGGAGCCAGATCCACACCGGCACTGGCTGCGAGCGGTCGAGCCCCTCTGGAACAATGATCCCGAATGGCTGCACCGAGCCGTCGAGGGAGGAGCGGTAGGCCAAGGGCACGAAGCCCCCCTCGCGCCAGGTAGTACGGCCCATCGCCACCTCGTCGAGCCGACGCTCCGCCTCGTCGAGCGCCCAGGTGGCCCGTTCGAGGTGCGACGGTTCCCACCACTCGCCGCAGGCAATTCCATACTGCACCGCCTTGGGAAACACCTCTACCTCCGCCCGGACTGCCGCGTCGGGAAACTGGGTTTGCGCGACCCGCTTCAGGACCCGCTCCAGCCGGCCGGGAACACGCTGCCAGGCGGCCCGCTGGGCGGCGTCGAGCTGGGCAACGAGCTCCTCCAGCGGCGGGGCCTTGGGAGGAAGACGGCGCTCGCCTCCGCCAGCCGTGGGTGGCACGGGCTTCGCCGGATCGTCAGTCGTGGCCACCAGCTGCGACGGGGGAGGTGCAAAGGATGCCACCTGCTCCTGAGCGAGCGCTACCAGGAGCGCCACCACCTCGGGTTGCTCCGCGGCGAGGTTGAACCGCTCGCCTGGGTCGGCGGCGAGATCGAAAAGGAGAGGCGGGTCGTGGGCCACCGCCGCCGGGTCGCCGTAGGCCCCTTGGGTGAGGAGGTGCGCCTTCCAACGGCCGCTGCGGACGGCAAATACCCGCTGGCCCCGGTAGTAGAAAAAGGCCTTCCGGGCGACTCCTGCCGGCTCCTCGGGGCCATCATGAAAAAGCACCGGGCTCAAATCGACGCCATCCACAGCCCTGTCTGCTGGTACCTCACCGCCTGCCAACCGGGCCGATGTCGTGAACAGATCGAGCGCCGTTGCCACGCCGCGATGGACCCGCCCTGGCCGGATCCGCCCCGGCCACCAGGCGATCCCCGGGACGCGCATCCCTCCCTCCCAGGTGCTCCCCTTGCCGTCGCGGAGCAGCCCGGCCGATCCCCCCTGGCTCCCCATCGTCAGCCAGGGGCCGTTGTCGCTGGTGAACACCACCAGGGTGTTCTCCGCAATCTGATGGTTGGAAAGCGCCGCGAGGATCCGCCCCACTCCAGCGTCGAGTTCTTCGACGACGTCGCCGTACTGCCCGCGGAGGCTCTTGCCTCGGAAGGCCTCTGAGGCAAACAGCGGCACATGCGGGAACGACAGCGGCACGTAGAGAAAAAACGGACTACCCGCTTTTGCATCGATGAATCCCACCGCCTCGTCGATCGTCCGCTGCGTGAGGAGTGACTGCTCAAGCGGTTGCTCTACAAGGGTCTCGTTCCGCCACAGCGGCGCGTTCCACCAGGCAGGATCCTGGTCGGCACGCCCAGGGGCCCCCTGCGGCGCCTGCGGGGTGGGATCCATGTCGTTGGAATGGGGCAGGCCAAAGAAGCTGTCAAACCCGTGGCGCAGCGGATGGCCGGCCGGATTGTTGGCAAACGAGCCCAAGTGCCACTTGCCGATGCAGGCCGTCGCATATCCTCTTTCCCGGAGCAGTTCCGCAAGCGTCACCTCCGCTTCTGGCAGGTGGCCGAGCGATTTGGCCCGCAGCACCCGGAAGCGATCGTGGCACATGCCGCTGCGGGCTGCGTAGCGGCCGGTGAGCAGCGCCGTCCGGCTCGGCGTGCAGACCTCGCCCGCCGAATAGAAGTCGGTGAATCGCACCCCCTCCGCCGCCATCCGATCGAGGTGTGGGGTCCGGATCGAGGGATGGCCATAGCAGCCCAGATCGCCCCAGCCGAGGTCGTCGGCGGTGATGATGACGATGTTCGGCAAAGCGGCGCTGACCAGCGCCGCCGGGCTGGCTATCAACAACCCTGCCAACCGAGCCACGAGGAACACTCCCCACCGACGTTGGGATGCCGTTGTGCGGGCCGCCGCGACGGGGTTTGGTGTGACGGCGATGGTGGCAGGCGGGATCATGGGCATGGAACTCTCCTGGAACGGGGCTGGCGTCACCGCGACGGGCTCCCTGCAATCCTCCCCCCGGGGTGCGGCCGAAACAGACCGGCCGCTTGCGTGCCCTCAGCGGCACCGCGAGAATTGTGACGCCCGGGGGAGCGGCGGACAATTCGTCCGCCGGCCATCGCCCCGCCGAAGGAGTGTCTGCATGCCGGTCGACGTGATCCTATTGGACGCCGAGGAACGGATGGAGAAGGCGGTTGACGTGTTCCGCCACTCCCTCACCGGGATTCGCACCGGACGAGCGAATCCCGGGCTGGTCGACTCCCTGCGGGTCGAGGTCTACGGCTCGCCGACGCCGATCAAGGCCTTGGCGAGCGTCGGTGCCCCGGAGCCCAACCAGATCGTCGTCCGCCCCTTCGACCCCGGCACGATCAAAGACATCGAGAAGGCCCTCCAGGCATCCGACCTGGGGTTCAACCCGCAAAGCGACGGCCGTGTTATCCGGATCACTGTTCCCGCGCTGTCGACCGACGTCCGCCGGAAGATGACTGCGCGGATCAAGGAATTGGCGGAGGAGGGAAAGGTGGCGATCCGCAACGTCCGCCGCGACGCCAACAAGGCAGCAGACTCCGAAAAAACAGCCGGCACGATGACCGAGGATGACTGCGACTCCACCAAGGAGGAGGTCCAGGAACTGACCAAGACCTACGAATCCAAAGTCGGTGATCTGGCACGGGTGAAGGAAGCGGAAGTGATGGAGGGCTGAGCGTTGAACATGGCCCACCCCGCGGACGCCACGGCCCGCGCTCCGGGCTGGGCCGCCACACACCCGAGTGCCGCGCAGATGCCGGTGGAGGTCCGGGGCGTCATCAAGCGCTATGGCCGGCGGACGGTCCTCGACCGAGTGACGCTCGACGTCCCCCCTGGCATCACGGGCCTGGTGGGCCCCAACGGCGCCGGCAAGAGCACGCTCGTCAGGGCCATCCTGGGGCTAGTGCACCTCACCGAGGGGAGTGTGCGTGTCTTCGGCCTCGACCCCCGCCGCCGGTCGCGGATGGTCCGCCAGATGATGGGAGTCGTTCCCGAGGATGAATGCTCCATCCCAGGGCTCTCGGGAGTGGAGATGGTGCGGTATGCCGCCCGTCTTTCCGGACTGCCGGGGACCGAGGCCCTCCGCCGGGCGCATGAGGTGCTCGACTGGTGCGATGCTGGCCAGGAGCGGTACCGCGCCGTGGAAACTCTTTCAGTCGGCATGCGACAGAAGATCTCATTCGCGGCGGCGATCGTCCACGACCCGCGGATGGTGATCCTCGACGAACCGACCAATGGACTCGATCCGATCGAGCGGCGGGCAATGCTCGGCCGGCTGACCACGCTCGCCCGCGATCATGGCAAAACGATCCTGATCTCGACCCACGTTCTTCCCGATGTGCAGTCGGTCTGCGATCGGGTGGTCGTCCTCGCCGGCGGCCGCGTCCGACTCGCGGGGACAATCCGCGAACTGACGCACCCTGCGATCCCCGAGGAACGCCTGGAGGGGATTGGTCCAATCGACGCGTTGATCGGCCGCCTCACCGCCCGGGGCATCCCGGCCCGCCGCGCTATCCCCAGCCCCTCCGAACTTCCGGCACCGCCAGGAGGGGGTACGATCCTCTTCCAATCCCAAGGCGCGGAAGCACTCCGCGCGGTGTGGGTGGAGGCGGCGGATCTGGGGGTCACGGTGCGGTCGCTGGAACCGGCGCACCGCCCGCTGGAAGAGGTGTTCATCGATACGCTGCGCGCGGCGGCCATCGCCGATGGAGAATCCCACGATGCCGCTCCATGATGTCGGTTACCGCCCCTGGCAGGGAGTCCGAACGGGGCCGGCCAGCACCGTCGCGGTGATCGCCACCACCGGCATCCGTCTGGCCTGGACGAGCCGCTGGCTGCGGCGGGCGGTGTTTTTCGCCTGGAGCCCGGCGCTGTTGTTCGCCGGGAGTTTCTTCGCCTTCGAGCAGGCCGCCGACGAAGGACGGCTGGGGGCGCTGCGGAACACAGCCCGTTCCGGCGGCGACCTCGATGGCGTGGGGATCCTCGGCTCGATTCTCGCCGAGACGCTCGGCAAGCCAGGACAGGGGTCCGTGGAGCAGGCTGGGGGGACCGGGCCCGGCCATGGAGGGGCAAACGCCGTCGACCAAACCCGGAGAACAGTCTGGTCGCGGCTTCTTCTGGCCTTCATGCGGGTTCCGCAGGCTGTGCTCCTGGCCGTCGTCATCGGACTGGTGGCGCCGTCGCTGATCTCCCGCGACCTCCGCGCCAAGGCGTGGCTGATCTACTTCACCAGGCCTGTGGGGAAACTCGAATACATTCTCGGCAAGATGCTGATCCTCGGCCTCTTGGTGGCGACAATTACCATGCTGCCGGCGCTGGCGCTGTGGCTGATGGGGGTCGGCGTCAGTCCCAGCATCTGGGTGGCCGTCACCACCTGGGATCTGCCGGTCCGGATCATCGTTGCCAGCCTGGCGCTGGCCGTCCCGATGGTGCTGATGTCGCTGGCGTACTCCTCGGTGACGGCCGAGAGCCGAATCGCCAGCTTTGCCTGGTTTGCCACCTGGGCCGCCTGCTGGATCGCTCACACCACTCTCTCCACCGCCGACCTGATGCGGGCCGATGACTCCTCGGGCGTGGCGGTGGCAGCCGGGGTCGATTTCAGCGATTTCGACTCCCGCATGGATGAGTTCCTGGAACAGGGGCCGCGCCGCGGCGGCCGGCCGCCGGGGCGCAATCTCCGTCAGTTTCGCTGGCTCTCGAAGGCCGCTGGACTCGATACCACCATCGACCGCTGGGCCTGGCTCTCGCCCTACCACTCGCTGGGCGTCATCCAGTCGTGGATCTTCGGCATCGAAACCCGCTGGCAGGCCGTCTTTCCTCCTCTGCTCTCACTGACTCTGGTTTCGGTGGTCTCGGCCGTGGTCCTCTGGTGGCGCGTCGATGCTCCGGCGCGGGCCTGACCATTCCGCCGCACCGTCCCTTCCTTTCCTTCTCCGCGACGCTCTCTTTCCTCCCTCGATCGCCGCACCGCAGCCACTGCTCCGAGATCGTATGATCGCACTTACTCATGTCACGAAGCTCTACGGCTCCGTGATCGGCGTCAACGACGTGACTGTTGAATTGGGCACCGGGGCCTACGGACTCTTAGGCCCCAACGGCGCCGGCAAGACGACGTTCCTCGGGCTCGTCACCGGACAGTTGCGGCCCTCGATGGGAACAGTGCTGGTCTTCGGCGAGCGGCCGTTCTTCAACGCCCGCGTGCTGCGGCGGATCGGTTTCTGCCCCGCCTCCGATCTCACTGAGCGGAATGCCACGCCGCAGGAATGGGTCCGCTACCTCGTGCAACTCTCGGGGTTCACCCCGGCAGCCGCCGCCATCCGCGCCCGGCGGGCGCTGGAACAGGTGGGACTGGACGAAGCCTCCCGACGTCCGCTGGGGACACTTTCCAAGGGGATGCGGCAGCGGGCAAAACTTGCCGGCGCCATCGCTCACGACCCCGATCTGCTCGTCCTCGATGAACCTTTCGACGGGCTCGATCCCGTCGCCCGATACGAACTGGTCGAACTCGTCCGCGCCTGGTCGCAGACCCGCAGCCTGCTGGTCGCCAGCCATCTGCTCCACGAGGTGGAAGCATTGCACGCCGGCCTGGCGGTGATCCTCGGGGGCCGGCTCGTTGCCAGCGGTCCGGTAGAGGAACTCCGCCGGCTGATCGACACCCTCCCCTCGGAGGTCCGTGTGGTCTCCACCAACGCCCGGCGGTTGGCGGAGGTGGCGTGCCGAAACCCTGGCGTAGACACGCTGCGATTCATCGGCGACGACACCTTTGTGGTCGGCACCCGCCATCCGCAGCAGATGGCCGAGCGGATCGGTATCACAGCCCGAGAGGAGGGGATCCTCGTCCGGGAACTGATTCCCGGCGACCGCTCCCTGGAGGGGATCTTCGGCCGGCTGGTGCAATTGCACCGGGGAGTGGCACCATGACCACCATCAACACCGTCAACACAATCCCCCCAGATGCCATGCCCGCCGCCGACCGCGGCGGTCTCTGGCCGCTGTGGTCGGTGCTGGCGGTGGCGCGATTCCAGATCGGCCGGCTGCTCACTCCGCCCCGGCTCGCGCTGGCGGCGCTCGGGGTCGTCTTCCCGGCGGCGGTCCTGTGGGCGGCTGAGTCGATCTCGGAAGACCGCCTCAGCCGCGAGGCCGGGGCGATGATCCTCTATGCACTCATCCCCGAGGCGGTGTGCATGCTTGGATTGCTGATGACGATGTGCCCGGCCGTCGCCGACGAACTGGAGCGGGGGACGTGGGTGCACGTTGCCGTCCGCCCCGGTGGACGGCGATCGCTGCTCTTGGGCACCTATCTTGCCGCCATCGGCTGGACGGCGGCTGTGGCGATGTCTGCCTTGATCGTTGCCCTCCTGCTGGGAGTGATCCGCGACGGCACTTCGCTTGCCCCGGTCTTGATAGGGCTGATTCTCCTCTCGTGCATCGGGCGCGGGGCGCTGTTTGCCCTCCCGGCGGTGATCGTGCCCAAGCGGGCGCTGGTGGCGAGCGTGGGCGTGGCCCTGGTCGTCGAGTATCTCGCCGGGTTCATCCCCGCCGTAATCAACCAACTCACCGTTTCGTTAAGGCTCCGCAGCCTGCTGGTCAAATGGATGGGCTGGCGACGGGAAGTCCCCATCCAGATGCAGCTCCTCATCGACACTAACCCGCCATGGATCCAGGTCACGGCGGTCTTCATCCTCGCCGCGGTGTTGCTGCTGGTCGCCGTGCTGATCCTCGAGTGGCGGCAGTTCCCCCCCAGCGAGGAGAGCTGACGTGATCGACGTCGTTGACCTCGTGAAGCACTACCGGGCAGGGGATGGCCGGATCGTCCGGGCGGTCGAGGGGGTGTCGTTTGCCGTCAGGGCAGGGGAGATGGTGGGGCTCTTGGGCGCCAACGGCGCCGGCAAGACAACGACCCTGCGGATGCTCGCGACGCTGCTGCGCCCCACGTCTGGCACGGCTCGGGTGGGGGGCTGCGACGTGGTCGCCGATCCCGTCGGTGCCCGCCGGCAACTCGGCTACGTCTCGGCCACCACCGGAGTCCCCGACCGGCTCACCCCCCGCGAGATCCTCCGCTCCTTCGCGCGGCTGCATGGACTGTCAGACGGCGTGCTTGAAACGCGGGTGGAATCCCTGCTCGGGATCCTCGACCTCACCTCCTGCGCCGACCGCCCCGCCGGCCGGCTGTCGTCGGGGCAACGGCAGCGGGTGAGCGTGGGGCGGGCCCTGGTCCACGATCCGCCGGCGATGGTCCTCGATGAACCGACCAGCGCCCTCGACGTGCTCGGCTCGCGCGATCTGCTCGGCTTCCTGGCAGAGCTGCGCGGCAGCGGGCGGGCGATCCTCCTCTCCACCCACCGCCTCCACGAGATCGAGGCCCGCTGCGACCGCTTTGTGATCATTCATGGCGGCCGCGTCGTCGCTGCCGGCACCCGGGAAGCGCTGGTGGCAGGTCATGCCGGGCTCGAGGAGGCGTTTTTCGCGGCCGTGGCCGGGGCGGAGCCGGCATGAACGATTCTGGGCACGGCATCGGCGGGCTCCGGGCGGCAGTGGCGATCGCCCGCCGCGACCTGCTTGAATTCGTCCGCGACCGGCGGACGCTGTTTGTCACCCTCCTCCTCCCTATGGTCACCTATCCGCTGGTGGCCCTCTCCAGCGCCCTGGGGGTGCGGACAGCCGTCACCGACCTCGAGTCGCGGCAGGCGCCAACGCAACTCCGCCTGGCGATCAGCGGCCCCGACGCCCCCAGACTGGCAGAGCGGATCGGCGAGGCTGTCGACCTTGGACGCCCCGAGACGGCAACCGGAACGGCCTGGCCGTCGGGGGTCGCCTCCCTCATTGCCGATCCTGACAGCGCGCGGGCAGCGATTGAGTCTGGCGCCGCCGACGCCTGGCTGCTGGTGCCCGCCGGCCTGATGGCCGCACTCGACCAGCCAGGCACCGCCGAGATCGTGGTCCAACTGCCGATGACCCGGAGCCTCGACCGCCGGGCGCGCGAGCAGTTCACTGCCGTGATGCTTCGCGTCGCCGAGGAATCGCGCAGCCGACGGATCGCCGCTGCCGGACTGCCACGCACCCTCCTGCGACCGATCAACCTCCGCTATCTTGGCGAGCCGACCGGACCGCAGTCGGTGGCCACTGAAAACCTCCTCCCCACGCTCTCCGGAGCGATCCTCGTGCTGCTGGCTGTGCTCACCATGACAGGTGCTTTTTATCCGGCCATCGACGCCATCGCCGGCGAGAAGGAACGGGGCACGATCGAGACACTCCTCATGGCCCCCTGCAGCAGCGGGAGCATCGTGTTTGGGAAGTTCCTCGCTGTCTACGCAGTCACGCTGGCGACGCTCGCGGCAAACTGCCTGTCGATCGCCCTCACCAGCACCGTGGGGCTGCGTTACCTCCCCGCCGGGGCGGCCTCGCGGCTCCCGTCGCTCGGCGTCGGTGCGGCGGTGACGATCGTGGCGTTCGTGGGATTGGCAGCGATTGCCGCGGCCACCTGCCTGGCGGTGACCACGGCCTCAAGGAGCGGCAAGGAGGCGCAAAACACGCTCACTCCAGTCATCCTCTTGGTGGCGGCGCTGGCCGGGATGGCGCTCGTACCAGGCCTTCGTGGCGACGGCGCCTTGGCGCTGGTGCCATTCACCGGCCAAGTGATGCTCTCCCGCGACGCCCTCAGTGGCGCTGGATCGAGCGACGCCGCGGTGGGGATCATCCACACCCTGCTACCGCTGGTGCTGTCGCTCTTTTCGTCAGCCGCCCTCACATGGCTCCTGCTCAAGGGGACAGCCCAGCTCCTCACCGACGAGGAGATCCTCTTCCGCGGCCCCGACGCTGCCAGCGGCGTGCTTGCCCGGCCTGCCCCGCGGATGGTGCCCAGCGTGTTCCAGGCGGTCGTGCCAGTCGTGGCCGGCTTGGCGGGCCTGTGGTATGTGCAGGCTTTCACCCCCACAAACCTCCTCCTCGGCATTCCGGTGCATCAGGGAATCGCGGTGGTGCTTCCGCTATTGGCAATGCTCTGTTGGCAGCGGGTCGCAATCAGGCAGACGCTGGGCCTCGCGCTGCCCGCGCAGTGGACCAAGACGCTCCTTTCGGCTGTGGGGGCGGCGCTGCTCGGTGCCGGACTGTTCGTGACGTCGGCCGCCATCATGCTGGCGGTTGGTGGAACGGAGGTCTCCCCGGCGATCCGCAGCCTCTCCGCACGCCTCATCGGCCTGATCCAGCAGTATCCGTGGTGGATCTCGTGGACGCTGATGGCCCTCCTTCCATCGGTGGCCGAAGAACTCCTCTTCCGGGGGTGGGTGCAATCAGGCCTCGCTGGTGACAAGCCCTCAGGGAGGCGTCTGGCCGCTGCGGTGGTCACCCAGGCGCTGCTGTTTGCAGTCGCGCATCTGCTGCCAGAGCGCATGCCGGCGACGTTCTCCCTCGGGCTTGTGGCGGGCTGCCTCCGCGTGGCCACCGGGAGCATCCTCCCCTCGATCGTCCTCCACGCAGCGCACAACAGCATGCCGCTGCTGCTGGTGGCGCTGGCTGGGAGCGGGGTGGCAGATGGGGGTTTGAGCGACTTGGCGACCGGGGAGTCGACGCGGCTCCCGCCCGGGATGCTGCTGGCGGCCCTGGGCTCTCTCGGTGTCGGCGCGACACTCGTGGCGGTCTCGACGCGTGGCCGCCACCGGGCCTCACTCCAGACGGCGTTGCTCGTCACGAGCCTGGTAGGAGGTGGTCTGGTCGCCAGTGAGGGCAGGGGAGAGGAAACGTGGCGGGTGGCCATCGCTCCGGTCGGGGTGTCGCTTGACGTCGTTGAGGGCGCGCCGACCGGCCCTGCGGCCGCGATGTGGGAAGACCTCTCCCTCCGGTTGGGAGTCGTCAGCCAATACGTTCCCCGCGACTCCATCCGCGAGGCCCTGGAATCGGTGCGGCAGGGGGAGGTCGATCTGTTCCTCGGGTCGGTGGCGATGACCCGGGAACGCGAGGATCTCTTTGACTTCACCCACTCGGTATTCCATTCCGGGCTGCGGATCGCGATCCGAAAGACTTCCGACGACCCCTGGCTCGGGGCGCTGTCGATCCTCTTCACTGCCGACGCGCTGCGGTTGATCCTCCTCCTCGCGGTCTTGACGGTGCTCATCGGCCACCTCCTCTGGTGGTGCGAACGGGGCGTCAACGCCAAGAGCTTCCCCACTTCCTGGCAGCGCGGCGTGTGGGAGGGCACCTGGTGGGGAATCAGCACGCTGATCGCCAGCGGCTGCGATGACAAACATGTCGACACGGTGCCGGGGCGAATCCTGGCGACGGTGTGGATGCTCGTCGGGACGGTGCTCATCGCCTTGTTTACCGGAGCACTTGCGGCCACGCTGACGGCCGAGCGGATCGGTGGCACGATCCGCGGACCGCGTGACATCGCAGCGCGTGTCATCGGCACCCAGGCCAGCGGTGTCGGTGGACCGGCAATCCGATCGCGGGGGGGGATTCCGCTGGAGTTCCGCACGCTCGACGAGGTCTTCGTGGCGGTCGACGCCGGTGACGCGGAGGCCGTGATCGCCGAAAACCAGACACTGCGGCATGCGATCTCGCGGCCTGGTCGGTCAGACTACCGTCTCGTCGGGCCGGTGTTTGAATCGCTCGATTTCGGAATCGTCTTGCCGACAGGCAGCCCGCTCCGCGAGCGCATCAACGCGGTGATCCTCACGATGAAGGAGGATGGTGCAATCGACACCATCATCGACCGCTGGCTGGGCACGTCGGAGTAGCGGGCAGGACCTCTCACGGAGTTTTGGACATGGCACAGGTCTTCGCGGGGCCGTCGCGGTATCTCCAAGGGGCGGGAGTGACGGGCCTCCTTGGATCAGAGATCCGGCGACTGGGGCTGGAAGGGCCAGTGCTCCTGATCGCCGGCGGTTCGGCGCGCCGTCAGCTCGGAGCATCGTGGGAGCGATCGCTGACCGCAATGGGCTATGCCTTTGCGGTGCATCCCTTCGGCGGCGAATGTTCAAAGCGCGAGATCGCGGCGGGAGTGGCCGCAGCGGCGGGGCTTTCGGCGCGGACGGTCCTCGGGGCCGGTGGCGGCAAGGCGATCGATGCCGCACGGGCGGTGGCGGCGGAGTTGGCCCTCGAAGTCGTCTCCTGCCCGACGATCGCCTCAACCGACGCACCAACCAGTGCAATTTCGATCGTCTACAGCGCTGCGGGGGTCGTCGAGGAGGTGCAGCTCCATCCGCGAAATCCGGCGCTGGTGCTTGTCGATACCGATGTGATTCTGGCGGCGCCAAAGCGCTACCTCGTGGCGGGGATGGGAGACGCACTCTCGACGTGGTTTGAGGCCCGGGCCTGCGCCCGATCAGGCGCTGCCAACAGCCGCGGGGGGACGACGACCCTTGCAGCCCAAGCGCTTGCCGAACTCTGCTGGAACACGCTCCTCGCCGACGGCGCGGCAGCCCTCGCGGCCCATCGGGCGGGGGAGGGGGGCGGGTCCGCCATGCTGACGGCCAGCAACAAGGGAGCTTTCGAGAGGATCGTCGAGGCCAACACGCTTCTTTCGGGGCTGGGATTTGAGTCGGCGGGGCTGGCGGCGGCGCATGGGATTCACAATGGTCTGACCGTGGCCCCTGGCTGCCATGGGGCGCTCCATGGGGAAAAGGTGGCATTCGGAACGCTCTCGCAGCTGTTCCTCGAAGACGCACCGGCGACAGAGATCGGGAAGGTGCTCGGCTTCTGCCGGTCGGTGGGGCTGCCGGTCACGCTCGGCCAGATCGGCCTCGGCGCCATCGACGGGGCCATGCTCACGCAGATCGCAACGCGGGCGGTCCAGCCTGGGGAAGTGACGCACAACGAACCGTTTCCGGTGACGGCGGCCATGGTCGAAAAAGCGATCCGCAGGGCCGACGCGGCAGGAAGACTCGAGGAGGAACGCGGAGGCTGACCGCTCCAGAGGCGCTGTTCGCTGCCCCCCCCGCGTGGGCCCCCTGGTCGCCCCGGAGGGTTCGGCCTGTTTTTCCCGGCGAAAGTCCCCTCCGCACGGCGCCGGCAGACCGCTTTGGCGCCGCGTTGACGCCCATCCAGCGTCAACGTAGATTCGACGCGGTTCTCCGCCTTTTCTCCGCTGGTTTCCCCTACCTCGAAAGGTCACAGCGCCCCCATGGCCAAATCGTCCGCGAAGAAGTCTGCCGCCAAGAAGCCCGCCGCCAAGGGAGCCGCATCCAAGGGAGCCGCGTCCAAGCCTGGGCGGATGATCTATTACTTCGGCGCCACCCGCTGCGACGGCGACGGCACCATGAAGGCGATCATCGGTGGCAAAGGGGCCAACCTCGCGCAGATGACGAAGATCGGCCTCCCCGTCCCCCCGGGGTTCACGATCACGACCCAGATGTGCATCGACTACTACACGACGGGGAAGAAATTCCCCAAGGGGCTCGAGGACGACATCGCTCACTACGTGAAAATGCTCGAGAAGGAGACCGGAAAGAAGTTTGGTGACCCAGCCAAGGCGCTCTTGGTGAGCGTCCGCTCCGGTGCCCGCGACAGCATGCCGGGAATGATGGACACGATCCTCAATCTCGGCCTCAACGACAAAACCGTCGACGGTCTCCAAAAGGCCACCGGCAACGGCCGCTTCGCCTGGGATTCCTACCGCCGCTTCATTCAGATGTACGGCGACGTGGTGATGGGGGTGCAGAAGCGCCATGAGAACGAACATGATCCGTTCGAAGAGGTGATGGAGCACCTCAAAGCTGAGGTCAAGGTCCACGAGGACACCGACCTCACCGAGGAGAATCTCCACGAACTCGTCCGCCGCTACCAGAAGTTGATCAAGGAGCGGACCGGGAAGAGTTTCCCGCAGGATCCGTTCGAGCAACTCTTAGGCGCCATCGGCGCCGTCTTCGGCAGCTGGATGAACGAGCGGGCGATCATCTACCGCCGCAAGTACAAGATCCCCGATGAATGGGGCACCGCCGTCAACGTCCAGAGCATGGTGTTCGGCAACATGGGTGACGACTGCGCCACCGGCGTGGCATTCACCCGCGATCCGGCCACCGGAGAAGACGTCTTCTACGGCGAGTATCTCATCAACGCCCAAGGAGAGGATGTCGTGGCCGGCGTCCGGACCCCAAAGCCGGTCGTCGAAATGGCCAACGACCCGGAGTTTGCCAGCACCTACAAGCAGCTGGAGAAGGTCCGCGAGAAGTTGGAGAAGAAGTTCGGCGACGTCCAGGACTTCGAGTTCACGGTGGAGAAGAAGAAGCTCTACATGCTCCAGACTCGCAACGGCAAGCGGACGGCGTTGGCCTACGTGAAGATCGCCCACGATATGGTCAAGCAGAAGTTGATGACCCCAGAGCACGCGATCCAGAGCGCCGATCCCGACGCCCTCTCGCAGCTCCTCGCCCCGATCTTCGACCGGGCCGACTACGAGAAGGCACAGAAGTCGAGCAACCTCCTCACTACCGGCCTCGCCGCCGGTCCCGGTGCCGCCACCGGGCTGCTGGTGTTCTCAGCCGCCAAGGCCGAGGAACTCGCCGAGAAGGGGAAGAAGGTCGTGCTTGCCCGCGTCGAGACTTCACCTGAGGATCTCCGCGGCATGATCGCCGCTGAGGGCATCCTCACCAGTCGCGGCGGTGTCTCGAGCCACGCGGCCCTCGTCGCCCGGCAGATGGGCAAGGTGTGCGTGGTTGGTGCCGGTGCGATCTCCATTGATTACGCCAAGGGGACACTCATCTGCGGCTCGACGACGCTCCGCGAAGGCGAGGACGTCTCCATCAACGGCAGCACCGGCGAGGTTTTCGCCGGCAGCATCAAGACCGCCGACAGCGAACTCAAGCAGGTGCTTGTCAGCAACACGATGAAGCCCGAGGACTCGGAGGTCTACCAGTACTACGCCTTCATCATGAAGCTTGCCGACAAATACCGGAAGCTCGGCATCCGCACCAACGCCGACACCCCGGAGCAGGTCCGGCACGCCATCGCCTTCGGCGCCGAGGGGATTGGCCTGACGCGGACAGAGCACATGTTCTTTGAGGGTGACCGGATCGACGCGATGCGGGAGATGATTCTCGCCGAGACGCTCGACGCCCGCCGCGAGGCGCTCGCCAAGCTCCTTCCCTACCAGCGGGACGACTTCGAGGGGATCTTCCGGGCCCTCGAAGGCCGCCCGGCCACGATCCGCTTTCTCGATCCGCCACTGCACGAGTTTGTGCCACACGACGAGAAGGCCCAGGCCGATCTGGCGAAGAAGCTCAAGCTCCCTGTTGACCTCGTCCACCGCCGCGTCGAGGCGCTCCATGAGTTCAACCCCATGCTCGGCCACCGTGGCTGCCGCCTGGGGGTCAGTTACCCGGAAATCTCAGCGATGCAGGCGCGGGCCGTGTTTGAGGCGGCCGTGAAGGTGCAGAAGGACGGCATCAAAGTGAAGCCGGAGATCATGATCCCGTTGGTCGGCTTCAAGAAGGAACTCGACAACCAATTGGAGATCGTCCACGCCGTGGCGGCCCAGGTGGCGAAGGAGACGGGGGTGAAGGTGAAATACCTCGTCGGCACGATGATCGAGATCCCGCGCGGCGCCCTCACTGCCGACGAGATTGCCGAGAGCGCCGAGTTCTTCAGTTTCGGCACGAACGATCTCACCCAGACCTGCCTCGGCATGAGCCGCGATGACATGGGTTCATTCCTACAGAAGTACACCGACCTGGGGATCTTCAAGGCGAACCCGTTCGCCTCGATCGACGTCACCGGCGTTGGCTCGCTGATGCAGACCGCCGTCGAAAAGGGGCGGAAGACGAGGCCCGACATCAAGCTCGGCATCTGCGGCGAGCACGGTGGCGACCCGCACTCGGTGCTCTTTTGCCACCATCTCGGCCTGGACTACGTGAGCTGCTCGCCGTTCCGCCTGCCGGTTGCCCGGCTGGCGGCGGCCCAGGCGGCCCTCGGCAAGACCTACTGACAATTTTCTCGTCCCCGGGGGAGCGCGGGCTCCCCCGGGGAATTTTTTTACACATACCATGCCACTCACCCCCGAGGCCCAGAGCTTGGCCGTGATCCTCGTGGGGGTGGTGGGCTTGTGGGTCACCGAGGCCCTCCCGCTCCCAGTGACGGCGCTGGCCGGCGTGGTGGCCTGCGTGGTAGCTGGCGTGGCTCCGGCGAAGGAGGTTTTCCGCCCCTTCTCCGAACCGCTGGTGTTTCTGTTCATCGGCTCGTTCATGCTCGCTGAGGCGATCCGCGTCCACGGTCTCGACCGGCGGCTGGCGTTCGCTGTCCTCGGCGTTCCCTGGGTGGGAGAACGACCGCGCCGGATCATGGCGGCGGTGGCACTGGTCTCGGCAACGATCAGCGCCTTCATCTCCAACACCGCTACCACCGCGATGATGGTGGCGATTGCCGTCGGCATCCTGGCGGCGATCGAGGATGCCGGCCAGGAGCCCGGATCGCCACCGGCAGGCGACGGAATGCCCCCCGGCAAAAGCGCTCTCGATCCGCGCTTCGCCACCGGACTGCTGCTCTGCGTGGCGTTTGCGGCCTCGATCGGGGGCTTGGCCACCCCCATCGGTACGCCGCCAAACCTCATCGGCCTGGCGTTTATCCGCGCCGAACTGGGAATCGAGATTTCTTTTCTGACGTGGTGTGCGATCGGCGTGCCGGTCGCTGTCGTCCTGACGTCGGTGGCGGTGGCGGTGCTCGCGTGGCTCTTTCCAGCCGGAGTCGACAGCCTCCCGGGGGTCAAATCGCTGGTGGCGCGGGAGCGGGCACGACTGGGCCAATGGTCAACAGGGCAGGTGTCGACGGCGATCGCCTTCGCTACCACCGTCATCCTTTGGACGCTCCCCGGCCTGCTGGGGCTCCTTTTGGGGACAGCGGATCCGGTTTCTGTTTGGATGGCGCGGCACATGCCCGAAGGGGTGGCTGCCCTGGTAGGGGCGATCCTCCTCTTCGTGCTCCCCGGCGGTCTGGGGCGCCGCGCTTTGACCTGGGAGGAGGCCGCGGGGATCGACTGGGGGATCATCCTCCTTTACGGAGGCGGGATGGCCCTCGGTGAACTCGCCTTCTCCACCGGCTTGGCCGCAGCGATCGGCACCAGCCTCACCTCCTGGCTGCCGACAGGGCCGGGAGCTGGAGTGGCTTTGGTGGCCGCGGCCACGCTGGTGGCCGTGGTCACCAGCGAATTCACAAGCAACACCGCCAGCGCCAACATGGTGGTGCCGGTGGCGATGGCACTGGCGGCTGCCAGCGGCGGCGACCCGCTCCCGGCAGCACTGGCGGCCACGTTCGCCGCCAGCCTCGGTTTTATGATGCCCGTCAGTACCCCCTGCAATGCGATCGTCTACGGAACCGGCCGGATCGCACTCAAAGACATGATGCGGGCCGGCCTCCTCCTCGACATCGCCGGCGCGGTGGTGATCACGCTGGCGATGCTGGTGGTGTCGAGCAGGCTGTGGGTCCGGTGACGGATGGCGGGATGCGCTCCCTGCCGGCCGCGACAGTCGTTGTCGCTTTCACCACTGGGCGATGTGGGAAAAGGTCAGGGATGACTTTCCCCACGGGCAATTAAAATCCCCCTTCGATGAACGCCCCGCACTGATGGCATTTGGGAATCGCCAGCGGTTTCGGCGAGAGGACAAGTCCCTCGCGGCACATCGCGTGCAGCCGGGGCAGGCAGGGGGGGAGGGAATAGCCGGGGTTTTTTCCCAATCCCATCAGCGGCGGATGGCAGGCCCCCGTGGCACCGCACACCCCAGGAGGTCCACACTTCGGGCAGGCACCGGCAGGTCGGCAGGGGCTCGATGGAGAATAGCCCGCCGAAGGCCCACAGGCGCCACTCATGCAGGGGGAGGCCGACTGGTAGCCCATCCCCAGCGAACCACGGCCCGCCATGCCGCCACCCATCGCCCCAGCGGCGACGGTGCCGTGCCAAGGTGGCCGCTGGGGCGAGCGGCAACTCTCACAATCTCCAGGAGCCGGTCCGCCGATCACCGGGACCCCGCGCCCATACCCCTCTTGGGCTTGCGTTCCGTTCGAGGAGGAGACCAACGCCCCAACGAGCATTCCCAACATCGCGAGGTGGTGGACGAACGGGCGACGAAGCGGCATGACGGCGTCTCCTGCATGGGACCGGCGTGTGGCCCCGGGGGTGGTGTGATGCTGGTTGTGCATCGTCGTCCGTGGATTCCGGGGATGAGCGTGGCACCTGCCAGGTATGCGCATGACGGTCTGGGAAAGCCTGCCGGCGGTGCGGGTTGTGCCAATCGCGTTCCCGCCGCGGGAACTGCGGCCGTGCTTGGAGGATGGGGGTCGGCTTGGCGACAATCGGTGTCCCCCGCGGAAACGGCCCACGGGTGATCCGCAGACACCCGGGCAGATTCGCGCGTGAAACCGATCACACTTCCTTACGGAGCCTCCGATCCGCTCCTCCTCGAACCGTCTGCCGGAGCCTCGGTGCTCGACTGCAGGAGCCCGGCAGGGGTGACAGGAGGAGCAGCCCTCGCCGCGGTGGAGACTGCGCTTTGCAGTCCGCCGAGCGGTCCGCCGCTGGCCGCGCACGTGGTACCGGGTGACCGGGTGGCGGTGGCCGTGGCGGGCGCCGTGCCCCAGGTGGCGGCTGTAATCGCCGCGGTCCGGCTGCAGATCGTCCGTGCCGGGGTCGCCGAGGACGACATCTGCATCCTCCGGGCTCCACCGCTTGAGGAGGGTGCTCCGGTGGCGGAGCCGGTTCCCGGTGAGCACGCGTTCGATCCGGGGGATGAGGCCGGTGCTGCCTACATCGCGGCAGACGCCGATGGCCAACCGCTCCACATCGCCCGGGCGCTGGTCGATGCTGATGTCGTGGTCACGGTCGGCGGCTGGTCCTGGGATGCAGCGCTGGGGGGCGAATCACTCGACGACGGCTTGTGGCCCTTGTTCGCCCGCCTCTCCGCACGGCAGGCAGCGGTCCGTCTCCTGGCCCGCAGCGGCCGCAAGGCCCGCGATCGGCTGCGGGCCATGGCCGACGAGGTGGGGTGGCAGCTGGGAGCAATCGCCAGCCTGCGTGTCGTGCCGGGCGGCGGAGGATCGCTCCGGGGCGCCGTGTTTGGCATCCCCCAGGCCGCCGGCCGCCAGGCGCGAAGGCTCGCCGCGGGCTGGCGACCACACGTTGCCGGAACGGCGCGGCTGGCGATTGCCTCGCTCGCCAACCCCACCGGGGGCATGGCGGTGCTGGTGCGGGCGGTGGCGGCAGCGGCCAGGACAACGCATCCTGAGGGGACGATCTGCATCGCCGGCAGGATGTCGGAGCCGCCGGGAATCGTGCTTACCCGCTGGCGGCAGGGGACGGCCCTCGGTCCCCTGGTACGAGAGGCCCTCGCCAGCGGCGATCAGACCCTGATCCGCGATGCCATGCAGACCCGTTTCCTGGCCCGTGCCCTGGGTGACAGGCGGCTGGTGATCCTCTCCGACCTGGAGGGGGCCGTGATCGAGGAACTGGAATTTGGCCACGCCACAGCGCCTGAGGTGGTGGAGCGGTTGGCCCACCGTGCCGACAGCCTGGTCGTGATCCACGAGGCCGAGCGGATGTTTCCTCGCTTGGGTGGTCCCGGAGGCTCGTGATGGCGGAGGCTAACAGGCTGTGGATAAACTGCCGGTCCGACTGCACGAGGCAGTCGCGAGTGGGTAGCACTCGAGAAAACCGGAGGTTTTCCAAGTGGAAAAAGGTCAGGGATGACTTTTTCCACGGGCAGCTAACTGAGCGACAACGGGCCGTCGCCGCAAAAGTCGGGATTGCCGAAGCGGTCGAGGCCGGTGTGGCCGAAGGCATGGGCCAGCGTGAGGAGGAGGCGGTTGTGCGGCACCGAGGGGAATTCAAGGGCCCGGCCTGAGGCAAATCCCAATCCACCGCCGATCAACACCCAGGGAATGTCCTCGCGGGTGTGCGAATTGCCCTCGCCGAGTTCGTTCGTCCAGAGGATCGTGGTGTGGTCGAGCATCGACCCATCCCCACCCGGCTCGGGAGTGGCGGCCAAGCGGGTCGCCAGATGGGCGACCTCGCCGGCATACCAGGTGTTGATCTTCGTCAGTTTCTCCTGCGCTTCCCCGTTGCTGTTGGGCTCGTGCGAAAGGTCGTGCTGTCCCTCCTCGATTCCCAGCCACTTCATGTGGGGCTGGCCGACGGAGTTGGTGTACTGCAGCGTCGCCACACGGGTGAAGTCCGCCGCCAATGCCGCCACCAAGAGGTCGATCTGCATGCGGCTGAGCTTCGGCATCTGGTCGTTCTGTTCCAAGATCCCCGGTTCGAGCTCCGGTACCGGATGCGCGAAAGCCTCGTGGTGGCCCGCCAGTTCCCGCTCGAAATCCCGCACCAGTCCGGCGTGCTCCTCGAGGATCCGCCGGTCCTCGGCCGGGAGCGCCGCGGAGAGCCGCGCGAAATCCTCATGGAGCTCGTCGAGGACGCTCTGCACGCTCTCTCGGTCGTTGAGGCGTCCATAGAGCCGGGCGAACATCTGGTAGGGGTCGTCGATCGGTGCCACCGGTCGATTCGGCCCCGCGTAGACCATCCGGGTCCAGGTGTCGGCCCGGTCGGGCACCAGCACACCGAACTCCAAGGTTCCAAAGCGGGTGGTGGTGTCTGGACGCGACTGGAGAAAGCGGGCGATCTCTTGGTCGATTGACGGTCCGCTCGACCAACCAGCGGGTGTATCACTTCCCCCCTGGATGTTGCCTGGAAAAAGTTCGACTCCGGTCAGCAGGCAGCCGATGCCGCGCATGTGACCGTCGCCGTCACCGCGGATCTTGTTGGCCACCCCTTTGATCGTCATCAGCCGATCCTGAAACGGTGCCAAGGGAGCGAGGATCGGTCGCAGCCCGGCCACCGGGGTGGCAGGATCGGCACCCGCGGGAAGCGCAAACGGCCCTGGCGCTGGGGACCAGAAATTCTCCCGCACCGTGCCATCAGGACTGAAGACGATCACCAGTCGCTGCTTTGGTCCAGCAGCACTTGCCCGGGCCAGACTGGGGAGGTTCGCCAGGAAGGGAGAGACGGCTGCCCCCACCCCCAACCGGCGGAGCAGTTCACGGCGTGAGATCATCGTTTCTCTCCCCAGTGTGTCCGACAGCCGCCGGCGGGAATGCCGCCACCCCCATACTATCGACCACCGCCTCGCGGATGTCGAAGGCATGGGTCTCAAACGCAGTCCGCAGCCGTGCCAGCGTCCCCGGCCCCCAGGCCGCCAGCGGCTGCTTGGCAAGCGCGTGGAACAGGGCCTGAAGAAAGGCCTCTTCCGCGTCCCGGCTCGCTGCCACAAACGCTCCCAAGTCTCGGCTGCCCCGCAGGTCGACTCTTTCCCCATCACGGGGCTGGTAGCCCCCGCTCGAGTCGACCGGGGCCGGCTCCCCACCGCCGCCGTCGGTGGTCCGGAAGCGGCCGATACAGTCAAACTCTTCGAGCGTAAAGCCGAGCGGGTTGATCATGGCGTGGCAGGTCTGGCAGGAGACAGGGCTCGTTTGCAGCGTCACCCGCTGGCGGGTGCTCAGATCGGGGTGGAGATCCGGCGCCAGCGGCGCCACCGCCTCGGCAGGTGGCCGGAGGACGTTGCCAAGCATGCTCCGGGCCAAAAAGACGCCACGGTGGATCGGCGAACTGCTGGCGGAGTAGGAGAGCACGCTCATCATGTAGGGATGGGTGAGCACGCCAGCCCGGCGGCCGTCGTCGAGCCGGACCGGCCGGAAATCGGCGCTCGGCGGCAGATCGACACCAAACAGTGCCGCCAGCCGGCCATTGAGAAACACCTCGTCGCCGGTGAACAGCCGGCGGTAGTCGGCTGTCCTGGCAGCAGCGGGCTCTGCATCCAGTGGGAAGACATCCCCCCAGAGAGCATCCTCCAGAAGCAATTCCAGACTCGTCCGCAGATCGGCAGCCACCGCGGGGGAGAATCCTGGCTCGGCCGCTGGGTCTTTGATGATCTCCGGACCGTGGTCCACGTGCAGCCATGCCAGCAGAAACCCACGCAGCTTCGCCCGCGCCCGCCTGTCGCCAAGCATCCGCCGCACCTGCTGCTCCACCTGTTCGGGGGTGGCTAATTCACCACCGGCGGCGGCGTCGAGCAGCGGCTGATCGGGGATCGAATCCCAGACGCCGAAGGCGAGGCGGGCGGCGGTGTCGAAAGGGGACAGTGGCCCGGGCTGGTTCGAAAACGGTTCTCGAAAAAGGAATCGCGGGGAGGAGAGCACCAGGATCACCGACCGCATCAAGGCGGTGTCGGCATCGGCACTCTCGGCAAACGGTCGCTCGACGAACAGTTCGCGGAGTGGTTCGTCGAGCGGCCGGCGGAATGCCCGGGCGGCAAACGTGGCGGCGAAATCGCCCAGCCGGGCGCGGCGATCTGCCGCGTCGGCCCCCACCCCAGCAAGCCTCTCGATCCTCTCGCCAACGGCGGCGGCAGTCTCGATCGCCGCCCCCTCGGCCGCCGCCAGCCACTCCTTGGAGAGGCTGCTGCCTCGTTCGTAGCCGATGCTGCGGTCATCAGGGGGAAAGGGGGTCGTGACCACGAAGGTCGGAAGGCTGCCGGCGGGAATCAGGCAGCGCGGCGGGACCGTCTCCACGACCCCCTGAGGGGGCCTCCACAACAGTTCCACAGACGCCTGCCGGAGACGTTCGTGGAGCGGATTGTCGACCCCCTGGCTGGCCTTGGAAAACTCCAGCCGCAGCGGATACGCCCGGCCGCCGAGGAGCTCGATCGTTCCCCGGTACTCGCTCTCATCCCCCGATTTCACCCAGGCATCGATCAGCGGCGGACCTTCCCAAGACGGATGATTCACCAGCAGTCGGGCGGCGTGCGGAGTGCGAACGATGAATTCGTATCTGCCCGTCTGGGGTGGCACGACCGAGCCCTGCCAGCGGATCGCAAACCTCCCCGGTTCAAATCGCTCCGGGTCAGGGCCCTCGACACCGAAATGGAAGGCCACGCTGGGGTCGATTCGCTGAAAAACGCGGGCCTGGGGATTGAAGTCACGCCCCCGGAAATACTCGCCGCGGAGGCCGCGCTCGGGGGTCACCGCGGGGGCCTGTCCCAGAAAACTGCCCAGCAAATCGGCGATAGCGTTTTTGTGTTGGCGGACCGTGAGCCGAGAGAGCGCCATCCGAGCCGGGCGGTTGCGGTCGCGGGCCACTGCCGAATAGAAATCGGCGTGGATCCACTCCGCCACCTGCCGGGCTTCGGTGCCAGTGACGAGGCTCGGGTCGTCCTCCGGCATGGTGTCGTGAATGAGGGTTGCCAACTGATCGATCGACCGCTCGCCGGCCAGTGGCGCTGGCACTGCAGCCGTCCCCACACCACCCTCGCCGTGGCACCGTAGGCAGTGCTCCCTGTAGATGGCAGCACCGGGATGGTCGTCGGCAAGCGCCAGGCAAGCGCCCCCTCCCCCGATCACCCAGACCCATGCCCAGCATGTCCAGCATGCCCAGCATGTCCAGACAATCGTCCGGCCGCGGGGCCTGTCGTTCACGTCGCCAGACCCCGGTGCTTCACTTCCAACAGCACGCTCTCGTTGTCGCTGTCTGGGATCGGCCAGGCGGCGATGCGGCGGATCGTCACCTTTTTCACCAGCCCACGGTGCCGTGCCTCCCCCTTCTCTTCCTCCCACCGCGGCCCCTTGACGATCAACATCCGGCCGTAGCGGTCGCACAGCGGCTCAAACCAGGTGAGAAGTTTGAGGAGCGGCGCCACAGCCCGGACAACGAGGGAGTCATAGCGGTCTTTCGCCTCTCCCTGGGCGACAACTTCCTGTGCCGCTTTCTCGTGGACCAAGATCTTGAGCCCGATCTCCGCGACGATCTCCCGCACCACCCGGGCCCGCTTGCCGACGCTGTCGGAGAGTTCGACGGAGAGTCCCGGCTGGAGAATCGCTAGCAACACTCCCGGGACACCGCCACCGGTGCCGACATCAAGCACCCTTTCCCGTGGTGCCAAGTGGGCCAAGATCGCCATCGCATCGGCGACATCGCGCGAGACATATTTCTCGACGTCGGTGTGGCGGGTGAGATTGATGCGCTCGTTCCACTTCCAGACACTCGTCGCGTAGGCCGCCAAGCCCCGTTCGCAACCCGGCGGCACGGCCAACGACAACCGGTCACACTCGCCGCGGATTGCCCGCGCGAGTGCTTCCGGATCGAGTCCCAGGGGAGTGTCCACGGGGGTTGAGAGGTTCACTTGATAAACAGCATCTCGCGGTAGGTCGGCAGCGGCCAGAGATCGTCTGGGAGGATGACCTCGATCTGGTCGGCGACCTCGCGGACCGCCCCCATCGCCGGGATTACATCCTTGTAGAAGTGCGACACTTCCGCAGCCACATCACCGCCACCGTGGTGGCCGAGGGTCTTCTCGAGGGCCTCGATCACCCCCTCCAACTCGCCGACCAGTCCGGTCAACTTGTCGAGCGTGCCCATGTGCACGGTCTTTCCCAGGCTCTTGAGCTTGGAGGCGATGGAGACCAATTCGCCCTGGTAGCGGTAGGTGGCTGGGAGGACCATCGTCTTGGCAATCTGCAAAACCGACTGGGCCTCGGTGTTGATGTCCTTGCAGTAGCGCTCCATGTAGATCTCGTAGCGGCTGCGGAGCTCGCGTTCGGAGAGCACGCCGTACTTCTCGAAGAGGGCGATGTTGGTTGGCGAGGCCAGGACACCGAGAGCCTCCGGAGTGGCCTTGAGGTTCGGCAGGCCGCGCTTCTTCGCCTCGTCGTGCCACTCTTGCGAGTAGCCATTGCCATTGAAGATCACCGCCTTGTGCTCAGAAACGATTTTTTGCAGGAGCTGCTCAACAGCCAAGGGGAGTTTGCCGGTGTCTCCGCCAGTCACCTTCTCCAGTTCCGTGGCAATGTAGTCGAGGCTCTCAGCCACGATCGTGTTCAGAGCCACCAACGGCCCCGCAATCGATTGCGCAGAACCAACGGCGCGGAACTCGAACTTATTCCCCGTGAAGGCGAAGGGGCTGGTGCGGTTGCGGTCACCAGCGTGCTGCGGCAGCGGCGGCAGGGTGTGCACCCCGACCGAGAGCGTTCCGCTCGACTTGGAACTGGTCGCCTTCCCCTTCTCGATCTGCTCAAAGACATCGGCCAGTTGCTCGCCGAGGAAGATCGAGATGATCGCCGGGGGAGCCTCGTTGGCACCGAGGCGATGGTCGTTGCCGCTGTGGGCAACCACCGCGCGGAGCAGGTCGCCGTGGAGGTGGACGGCCCGGATCACCGCCGCACAGAAGACGAGGAACTGCATGTTGGCATGGGGCGTCTCGCCCGGCTCCAACAGGTTGCCCAGCCGGCAGCCCATCGACCAGTTGACGTGCTTGCCCGAGCCGTTGATTCCGGCGAATGGCTTTTCGTGCAGCAGGCACGACATCCCGTACTTCTGCGCGACGCGGGTCAGCGTCTGCATGATCGACTGCTGGTGGTCGGTAGCGATGTTGGCGTTTTCGTACACCGGCGCGATCTCGTACTGCCCCGGGGCGACCTCGTTGTGCCGGGTCTTGACGGGGACGCCGAGTTTGTAGAGTTCGCGTTCCACCTCGAGCATAAAAGCCAGCACCCGCTCGGGGATGGCGCCGAAGTACTGGTCTTCAAACTCCTGTCCCTTCGGGGGCTTGGCGCCGAACAGCGTTCGCCCGGTCATCACCAGATCGGGGCGGGCAAAGTAAAAGTTGCGGTCGATGAGGAAATACTCCTGCTCCGGTCCGCAGGAGGCCGACACCTGGCCAATATCCTTATGGCCGAAGAGGGAGAGCACGCGCCGGGCCTGTTTGTCGAGGGCCTGCATCGAGCGGAGCAGCGGGGTCTTCTTATCGAGCGCTTCCCCTGTCCACGAGCAAAACGCGGTGGGGATGCACAGCGTGGTGCCGTTGGGGTTGTCGAGGATGTAAGCGGGGCTGGTCGGATCCCAGGCGGTGTAACCGCGGGCCTCGAACGTGGCCCGCAAGCCACCGGAGGGGAAACTCGAGGCGTCCGGCTCCCCCTGGATCAGTTCCTTACCCGAGAACTCGAAGATCGCGTCGCCATCGCCAGTGGGGGTGAGGAAACTGTCGTGCTTCTCGGCAGTCAATCCGGTGAGCGGGTAGAAGACGTGGGCGTAGTGGGTGGCCCCCTTCTCGATGGCCCAGTCCTTCATGGCCAGCGCGACGGCATCGGCGATTGTCGGGTCGAGCGGTTTGCCCTGCTTGATCGTGGCCTGCATCGCCTTGTAGACGTTTTTTGGCAGCCGATCCTTCATGACAGAATCGCCGAAGACATTGGCGCCAAAGATCTCGCTGGTCGGCGTCTCGCGGAAGTTCCAGGCCTGACCGGTGGGCTTGTAGTTGTTGATGGCGGCGATTGCGCTGGCACGGGCACTGGTCATCGAGTGGTCCTTCTTCGTGGGGACGCCGGTCCGACCGCCATGGAACGATGCCGAGCATCGTTCCCGACTGCGGCTGGGAGGCGCCGAGGGAAACGGCGGGTTAGGCAGCACGAGGGATCGAGGAAAAAAACCGCTCACAGACAACTGCCGGCCCGCCGGGATGACAACAGATCCGGGACACCGGATGGTTGGGCACCGCCATGCCCTTCCTCCCTGGCCACCGGAACCGTTTTATGAATGTCATCCAGAGGGGATCTGCAGCCGCCGTGTGCAGCCGGGACGTGGACCGCAGCCAGAAGAAGAAATCGTGCGGTGTCACGGCTGAAAACTCTGTCGGGCAGCCTAGCCAGCGGGAAGGGGAAGTTCAAGCAGCGGGGAGTGCGGACGGGGGCTCAGCGAGACGCGGACGTGCGACCGCTCGGCCGGGTGGATTGGCGGACAGAGGCCCGGCGGGCAGCTTCAACAGCGGCCTCCAGGGCCGGGTCGGCGGGGGGAACTGCCAGTCCGAGGCCGTCGCTGGCTGTCGCCTGCCCCGGGCCGCTGACTGGGCGGGCGGTGGCCTGCACCTGCAGATCGGGCTCAACCCCAACCCGGCTGTAGGCCCGCCCCTTGGGAGAGAAGAACTTGGCCGTCGTCAGCCGCAACCCGATGCCTCCGACATCCATCGGAAAGATCCCCTGGATCGAACCCTTGCCGAAACTACGGCTGCCCACCAGCGTGCCGCGGGCATGGTCGCGGATCGCTCCGGCAAAAATCTCGCTGGAACTGGCCGAGTCGCCGTCGATCAGCAGCACCAGCGGCATCCGCCAGGTGCCTGCTCGACTGGCAGAGTAGTTGAAGTCTTCTTCGGGGCTGCGGCCCCGCGTGGCGACCACAAGGCCTCGTTCCAGGAACAAGTCGGCGACATCGACTGCCGAAGAGAGCAAGCCGCCGGGGTTGCCGCGGAGGTCGATGATCAGCGACCGCATCCCCGCGGCATCGAGCCGACGCAGCGCCGCTTCGAGGTCGGCGGCGGTGGTCTTCTGGAAGGACGAAATCTTCAGATGGGCGATGCCGGAAGCCTGATCGACGATCCTCACGTCCTCGACGCTCGGGACCTCGACCTGCTCGCGGCGGAGGGGGATCCGGCGGGGGGATTCTCCTCCCCGGACAACATCGAGCGTGATCCCCGATCCTTCCGGCCCCTGAAGGAGTTGTGCCGACTCGTCCACCGACAGGCCACCGATCGGCCGGCCATCGACTGCCACGAGGTGGTCGCCGCCACGGATGCCACCGCGCTCCGCCGGGCTGCCGGCGATGACGTGGACCACCAGCAGGCCATCGGGTGCGGATTTCAGTTCGACTCCCAGCCCCACGAAATTGCCCTCGATCTGGGCGTAGAGATCGTCGAGTTGGCCGTTGGTGAGAAACGCCGAGTACTCGTCGAGGCCCCCCATCGCCGCCGCAGTCATCTCCACGAGACTCACCGCCGGTGGAATTCCAAGGGTGGTGTGGCCGATCCGGGCTACCCAAGCCGCCACAGTCTCGGCGTCGGACTGCGAGGAAATCGCCCTGCCGGCCGTCAGCCGGGCCACTTGCTCGCGGTAGGCGCCGCGCCGCTGGGGAGTCGCTTGGGGGGCGTAGAGGGAGAGGAACAGGGGATGCTCAATCGCCACCTCCATCGCCCGACATCCCCGCACCGCCATCCGCCCGAAATCGGGGGCATCGACATGGTGGGTACGGACCCGGGCCAGCACCTCCGCATGGAGCCGCCGACCGTCAGCCTCTGAGAGGCCGGAAAGCCGCTGGCGGAAGGCTGCTTCGGAGTGTCTGCGGACAAGGTCGCAGTGCAGCCTTGCCAAGTCGTAGCCGTCGTGCACCGCCGGCACGAGCGTCCCTTGCCGGGCGAGCGGTTCGCAGACCGCCACGATGTCGCTCCAGCGCTGCTGCTGCTGGAGTGCCAAAACCTGGCCGGTGACATCACCTCCGGTGAGGTTCGCGCTCGGCACCGCAAGCGTGGGGGGCTTTTCCTGCACCGCCGGCTGGACTGGCAGGGCCACGGTGGGCACATTCCGCGGGGCAAACTGGGCTCCAGGCGTCTGCGGAACTCCAGCCTGCGGAACTCCAGCCTGTGGAATTGGAGGGGCGAGCGGGGCGATGGCCTTGAGTTGCAAGTCGGGGAGCGTTGTCGGATCGGGCTCGGGGGCAACTTCTGCCGTGGCGGCACTGCTCGATCCAGCCGACCGTCCGAATCCCAATGGCGCCGAGAGGAGGGAGGGAGCGGCGTATGCTGCTGGTCCCTGAAACTGATTCTGCAGAGGGCCTTGGGCCTCCAGCGGCTGCGCTCCGCCGGCAAGAACGGCACAGGCACATAAAACCCCCCATGCCACCCGACCCCCCAGCCGTGCCGGTTGGGGGAGCCGATCTGCGACCGGCAGCAGTCTGGAAAAAACTGTCTGCCGACTGCAAACCGAAGGCGCCGGTAGGAGGGCGACGTTCACGAAGAGCAGTCCGTTGGTGGAGGGCCGCGTCCCCTGGCGGCATGCAGCGGTCTGTCCTTCAACCGCTCGCGATTATGGATCACGGAATCTGACCGGTCAAAAAAACATACGGTCAACGGCGGCGGTCAACGGCACGACACGTTGGTACGATGAATGCGTTACGGCCGGAGTGTTCCAGACCGCTCTGCACGAGAGAGCGGCAAAAACCTTATGACTCTCCCCCCCGGCAATTCCGATCCAGTCACCCATCCACCGCGGGACGGCCAGCCGACGGAGATTCTCCTCGACCGGGTCCGGCGCGGCGACGACGACGCCATCAACGGTCTGCTCTCCCGCCATCGCGAGGCGATCCGGCGGATGATCGACCGGCGGATGGACCGGGTGATACAGCGCCGCGTCGATGCCAGTGACATCGTGCAGGATGTGCTCCTAGAGGCCAACCGCCGCTTGGGGGACTACCTCGCCAATCCCACGATGCCGTTTCAGATCTGGCTGCGGCACATGGCCCGCGACCGGCTCATCGACGCCCACCGGCGCCATCGCGTGGCGACCACGCGGAGCCTCGACCGCGAGGTGCCGCTGGCCGGCCCATCGGCATCGGACCATTCGACAGACGACGGCATGGCACAGGTGGCCGACCGGGAACTGACTCCGGCGGCCGCCGCGACCTGGCACGAGTTGGAACGCCGCTTCGCTGCAGCCGTCGAACGGCTCGACGAGGACGACCGCCGGATCGTTCTCCTGCGGCACTTCGAACACCTCTCCACCGCCGAGGCGGCTGAAATCCTCGGGCTGTCGAAGCCCGCGGCGGGGATGCGCTACCTGCGGGCTATGCGCCGACTGCGGAGCCTGCTCGACGGCTGCAGTTCGGCCGGGGAGGAGAGTGCCGATGGCCAAGACTGATGCGGTTGGTCGCCCCAGCCGCGCTCTCGATACCCCGCTCTCCACAGAGCAGGAGGAGCGTTTGGCAGAGTTGCTTGAAGACCTCACCGAATCGACCGGGAACGAGTCGCGTGGCCGGCTCGAAACTCTGGCCCTGGCCCATCCCGATCTCGGCCCTCAGCTCCGCGAACTGTTCGGGGCGATCCTCGTCACCGAGGCTGTGGCGAGTGAATCGATGATTCTCACTCCGGCGCTCCCTTTCGACCACGACCGCACCTGGACCAGCAGCCGGCCGGCTCAACACCCCGAGGCTTTCGCAGCGAGACTGGCCACGGATGGCTTCGTCCCTGGATCATCCCCTCTGCCGGCGGCATTTGGGGATTACGAACTGCTTGAGGAGATCGGCCGTGGTGGCATGGGGGTGGTGTACAGCGCGCGGCAGCGGAGCCTGGCCCGCACCGTGGCGGTGAAGATGCTCCTCCGCCGCGATCTGGCCAGCGCCGCCGACCTGATCCGCTTCCGCAGCGAGGCCGAGGCCGCGGCCCGGCTCGACCATCCCGGAATCGTGTCGGTGTTCGAGGTGGGGGAGTGCAACGGCCATCCCTTTTATTCCATGCAGTATGTCGAAGGGACGACGCTCGCCCGCCGGCTGGCAGCCGGGCCGATGCCTGCCCGCGAAGCCGCTACCCTCCTGGCCCAGGTCGCCGAAGCGGTGCAGGTGGCACACGACCGCGGCGTCCTCCATCGCGATCTCAAGCCGTCCAACATTCTCATCGATGCCGACGGTTTTCCGCGGGTCTCCGATTTCGGGCTCGCCAAGCGCATCGAGGCGGATGGTTCCGTGACACACACCGGCGCCATCCTCGGCACCCCCTGCTACATGTCGCCGGAACAGGCCGCCGGGAGCCGTGGCGACGTCGGCCCCGCCAGCGACGTCTGGAGTCTGGGGGCAATCCTCTACCAGATGCTCACCGGGCGGCCGCCGTTTCAGGCCAGCAGTCCCATGGACACGCTGCTGGCGGTGCTCGAATCGGATCCTCCGGTGCCCCGTTCAATCGACCGCCGCGTCGATCGCGATCTAGAACTGATCGCGCTGAAAAGCCTGCAAAAGCCGGTCGACCTCCGCTATCGCTCGGCCGGCAACCTCGCCGCCGACCTGCGGGCCTTCCTCGCCGGCGAGCTTGTCGCCGCGCGCAGCGGAGGACTGGCCGACGTGGTGGCCCGGCTGTTTAGTGAAACCCACCATGCGGTGGTGCTGGAAAACTGGGGGCTGCTCTGGATGTGGCACTCGGTGGTGCTGCTGGCGCTGTCGGTCACCACCGATGTTCTCGCCTGGCAGGGGATCACCACCCGCTGGCCCTATCTCGTGCTCTGGGCCGGCGGCCTGGCGCTGTGGGCGCCGATCTTCTGGGCACTGCGGCATCGCACCGGACCGGTGACAGCGGTGGAGAGGCAGATCGCCCACATCTGGGGGGGGAGCGTGATCGCCAGCGTGATGCTCTTCTGGGTGGAGGGGCTGTTGCGATTGCCCGTTTTATCCCTCTCGCCGGTGCTTGCCCTCCTGGCCGGGCAGGCGTTCTTCGCCAAGGCGGGGGTCCTCTCGGGGGCGTTTTACATCCAAGCTGCCGCCTTGTTTGCCACGGCGCTGGTGATGTGTCTGGTGCCCGCCCACGCCCACATCCTCTTTGGATTAGTCAGTGCAGCCTGCTTCTTCGTGCCGGGGCTCAAATATTTCCGGCAGCGGATGCGGGCCGACTGACATGCGCCCCATGGCGGCCAAAGCGAACCTGCCGGCCGCCGGCGGCGTAGGATGCCTGGCGCGCTTGAGCCCCTGATAGAGACACCGCAAGCGGCTCGTTACCGGAAGCGGCGGGTTCTCCCCCCCCCGGCCTCTGGTCTCCGTCACCTCCAGGAAGATCCCAATGGCACGTGGCGACAGGATCACAGCGGAGCGGACGTTTGCGGGAACGAGCGTCACCTACACCCACCACGGCATCGATCTGGGGGACGGCACGGTGGTCCACGCTCGCCCGGACGACCCGGAGCGGATCTTTGAGGGAGGGCGGGTCTGCCTGGCAACAAGGGGGGAATTCGCCTCCGGCTCCCGCGTCGGCTTTGTCACCGATCCCCCGGCCCGGTTCTCGTCCGACGAGGTCGCGGCAAGGGCCTTGTCGATGGTGGGCCGCGACGGCTACTGCCCGGTGGTGGAGAACTGCGAGCACTTTGCCACCTGGTGCGCCACCGGCGCGCCCTCCAGCCATCAGGTGGGGATTCTTCTCGGCCGGGCCGCCGGGGCCGCCGAGCGGGTGGCGGCGGTCGTGGCAGCCCGGATGGCTGTCGGGGCTGCCGAGCGGGTGGCGGTGCGGACAGCCCTGGGGACGACCGTCCGACTCGGCCTGCGGACACTCCTCCCGGCCACGATCGCGGCCGAAGGGGTGGCTCTGGTGGCGGAATGGACGGCACATCAGGCCGGCCGGCCAGCGGCCCAGAGCCGGGCGGCGGGCGAATCGGCCGGACTGGCCACCAGCGCCGCGGTGTGTGCTGTGGCCACGGCCGCCGGAGGACCGGCAGCGATGGTCACCGGAGCCTTGGCCGGTGCGGCTGTCTGGCTGGGGGGTTCGGCCGCGGTGGGGATGGCTGAATGGGTGCGCCGGCGATCTGACGGAGTACCGGCAGACGGAGTACCGGCAGACGGAGTACCGGCAGACGGAGTACCGGCAGAAAAAGGCTCTTTCGCTGGTCAATCCAAGGCCGGCGGAACGGCCGCCGCGGGCCCAGCCGCCGCCGCCGACGGACTCTTCCCCTCGGCGCCGTAATCCGAGAGCGGTCCGGTATCCCAGGCCACCCGAAGGGCGTTGAGCACTGCGGCCACGTCGATCGCCTCCTGCACCAAGGCACCGGCCGGAGGCGACAGCCAGCCGGCGGCGGCAAACCCCATCCCCACCAGACTCGCGGCCATGCCGCCGACGGCACTTTGCATCGCCACCGTCCGCAACCGCCGCCCGATGTGGAATAGTTCGTCAACTCGCTCCAAGCACGAGTCCATGATCACCGCACCGGCAGCCTCGCTGGTGACGTCACTGGCGGCTCCCATCGCGATTCCCACGGTGGCCGCCGCCAGTGCCGGGGCGTCGTTGATGCCATCGCCGACAAAGAGTGTCGGCGCGATCCGGATGGCCTCCTCGACAAATCTCAGTTTCCCCTCAGGGGGCACGCTGGCATGGACCTCCGTAATCCCCACATGGTCGGCAAGCCACCGGACCTCGCTCTCGCGGTCGCCGGAGACGAGCATCACGCGCTGTAAGCCGTGGGCGGGGCCGAGGTGGCCGATGAACGACGCCCCGTCTCGCCGGGGGGCGTCGCGGAAACGGATCAATCCCGACGTGCGGCCCTCGATCACCACCACACATTCCAGTCCGCCGGCAGCGGCGGGGAGTCGGTCGGCAGCAGTCGCTCCCGTGGCCAGAAGTTTGCCGCGGCTGGTGATCATCACATCCTGGGCCGGTCTGCCGCCCGGGGGATGGACGCGGCCGGTGAGCCCGTGGCCTGGTTTCTCTGCCAGCGATTCCACCGGGAGAAGCGTGATCCCCGCGGCGGTGGCCGCCTCGACCACGGCCAGTGCCAGGGGGTGTTTGGAATATGCCTCCAAGCTCGCTGCCACCTGGAGCACTTCCCCCTGAAGGGCGCCCTCAAGCGTCACCACCTCGGTGACTTGGGGGGCTCCGTAGGTGAGGGTACCGGTCTTGTCGAAGATCGCGATCCGGCAGGTGTCGAGCCGTTCGAGGATCGCCGGATCGCGGATCACGATCCCGTGCCGAGCCGCCAGCGAGACTGCGCCGATGATCGCCACCGGAATGGCGATCAGCAGCGGGCAGGGGGTGGCGACGACGAGCACCGCCAGGAAACGGGTGGCCTCACCGCTGGCAAACCAGGCCGCCGCGGCGATCACCAGCGCCAGCGGCGTATAGAGGGCACCGAGGGAATCGGCCAGGCGCTGCAGCCTCGGCCGCCGATCAGCGCTTGCGCGGAGAACATCCATGATCTTGGCGTAGCGGCTGTCGGCGGCCACGCGGGTGGTGCGGACCTCAAGCGCCGCTTGGCCGTTGATGGCACCGGAGAGCACGCCTGAGCCAGGAGCCTTGGCCATCCGGTAGGGCTCGCCGGTGAGGTAACTTTCGTCCATCGAGCCGTGCCCCGCCTCGACGACCCCGTCGACGGGGCAGATTTCGTGCGGCAGCACCACGAGCAGGTCGCCGATCGCCACTTCGGCCAACGGGATATCGACCAATCCCAAAGCGGTGCGGCGATGGGCGAGCGTCGGCATCCGCCGCGCCAGGGCATGGAGCACATTGCCGGCCCGGCTCACCGCCCGCGACTCTAGCGCCGCGCCACCGGAGAGCATCAGCACCACGAGCACTCCGGCGAGCCACTCCCCGAGGAGGACACTGGTGACAATCGCCATCCCTGCCAGGAGGTCGGAGCCGAACGTGCCGGCGAGGACTTTCGCCACCAGATCACCCACCAAGAGCACGCCGCCGAGCACCAGCATCGCTACCAGCGGTATTTGGGCGATCGTCGGGGGCCGGCCTGGATACCAGGCTGGCCAGATGCCCACAAGCGCCGGGATGGGCACCGCGCCCAGGCCGGCCCAGGATTGCACACCACAGGCCACCAGGGCAGCCAGGGCCCCAAGGGCGATCCATTCGTGGAGCGACAAGCCCCTGCCGGCAGGGGCTTCCAAACCGGCCACTCCAGCCGTCGGGGGAGAACGACTCGCCGCCATCTGCTTCTGTCCCTTCAGGAATGCATCCGGGCCTGCGGTTCACCGATGGCGATGATCTCCGCCTCGGCTGCCGCGAGGGCATCGAGCCGCTGGCGGACCTCGTCGTCGGCAGCGAATTCCCGGGCCAGTTTCAGATACGTG
>QWOP01000022.1 GCA_003669605.1 Planctomycetota bacterium | reverse complement strand
GAGCGAACGGATCGATTCCAATTCGCCGTAAAGCAGATTGGTGAATCCCCCCTCAAACTGGACTGCCTGGATCGCGATCTGCTCTTCCAGCGGATCTCTGGCGGCTGGGTTGGCGGCCGGGTTGGTGGCTTGTGCGTTCGCGTCTGACGGCGCGGCGACCCCATCCTCGGCTTGTGCCACATCATCCGCCACGGCCCCCCCCGCCAGAGCCCACCAGGCCGCGCCACAGAGCACCCCCCAGGCGACCTGGCGACACATGACGCCACCGGTCGATCTCTGCCGTGGCGGGATTCCAGTTGCAATCCTCATGGCGCTCTCCCCTCCCGGTCACGGCCGCGTTCAAAGGCATTGAAGTAGGCATCCAAACCGTCGCGAAACTCCTCCGGCCAGCCACTGGCGCTGCGATCGATGGCCTGCTCCTCCTCCGGAGCCTCGGCCCTGGCATGGCGGTTGATCCCCTGCCCAAGTCGCGCAAGCGCCGCGCGGCGCGTGGCGCCGGTGCTGCCCCCGCCGGGGCTGCCACCACCGCCCCCCCCTCCACCTCCGCCGAATTGCGACTGGAGGAGCAATTCGATCACCTCGGTCTCGGCGGCGATTGCCCTCCGCCCGGTGTCGGGGCTCGAGAGAATCCCGGCTGTCTCCCGCATCACCCCCTCAGCCAGTTTGAAAAGGCGAATCTCGACGGCGAACTTCCCCTGCTCTTTGCCACTGGGACGCAGCCCCTGCTTCATCCGCGCGATCTCGTCCTCAAACCGCACCGGCCCATCAGGCAAGTCGGTGAGTTTGTCCGCGAGACCCGCCAGGCGGCGGGCCAGTCCGGTCTGTTGCTCGGCCAGAGTGGTAGCACGAATCGCAAATTTCGCCCCATCGAGCGCCGGCCGAACTTGCTGTGCGACTCTGGTCTCCTCGCGGAGATCGGCCTCGGCTTCCAGGATCAGCATCGCTTCGAGAACGACTTCCGGGGGGAGGCTCTCCCGCGGCGGCCCCGCTCCCCCGCTGCCTCCCGGCTGGGGAGGTGGCACCAGTTCATCCGCCCAGCGGTCGAGCGTGTCGGACCAGAATTCCGTCTGGGCGATCGACAGCCCCGCTTCGCGGCGCATGTCGCGGCTTAATTGGCTGAGACTGCCGAGGACATCGAGCCCTTTCATCTCCTCAAGCACGGTCCGAAACGCTGCCTGCGGACGCCGTTCGCTGTAGGCGTCGAGGTCATCCATGACCGCGGAGACTTTTCTCCCCACGTCGTCGTTGCCCTTGGCAACTGCCTTGACTTGTTTCAGCGGAGACGCCTGCGGCTCAGCCCGCGAGTTGCCAAAAGCGCCTGCTACAAGCGATGCCAGCCCCTCGCCGAGCTTCGACTCACTGCGTGCCGCGGCCTTGAGACGCTTGACGAACGTCGTCCCCTCCAGCCGGGCCATGACGTCGGCCAGTTGCTGGGCGATGCGGGCAAAATCGGCCACCAGTTGCCGTTGCTTCTCGACCGCATCGGCCAGCAACGCCCCCTGAGGACGAGCCGCAGCCGGGCCGGCAGGACTGGCTGCGGAGTTGCCAATGGTGGTCGTCGGCAACCCCAGCCGCCCCCCTTGGCCTCCTCCGCCGGCGACAGGCTCCTGCTGCGGTTCTCCCCGGTCGACCGCACTTTCCCGGTCAACGACCTGCGGTGGCGACGGCGTGGCGGCGCCTTCCTTGCCCGGCGCCGGCTTCCCTTGATCCTTTCCCACTTTCGGGGCCGGCTCTCCGGCGGCGGCCTCCGCGGCGGCCTGCAGGAGTTCGCCGACTCCAGGCATTCTCGACTCCGCCATCTCCTTGAGATCCTCGACGTTCTGGGCCAACTGCTCGAGCATCTCGGCATCGAAGTCGGGATTCCGCACCGCCTGACGGACCAACTCGGCACCGCTGTCGGCCAATCGGGCCAGCCGACGGGCGTTGTTGCGTTCAGCGGCGGCTTGGTCGCGGATTGCCCGGCGGCTATGGGGCGCATCGAGCTCGTCGGCGGGAAGTTGCTGCAACTCCTCATTTCTGGCGAGCAGTTCCAACTCGCGGTCGCGGACCTCCGCGGCCTGCTGCCTCCAGCGTCCGATCTGCTCGTTGATCCACAGGGCATGGTCGGCGGAGTTCATCACCACAAAGACCACCGGGCTCGAGCGAACCCTCGGCCTGCCCTCCAGGTAGTCTTCGGCGAAGACCCGGACCTCGATCGTCTGCGGCGTGATTCCCAGGGCAGATGGCGAGAACGTCCCCACGCCATCGAGCACCTCAGCCTCCGGTCCACCCGAGACCAACAGACTCTCCCCGCGGGCCCGATCGCTGACGTCAGACCGGTTTTCTTTCCCCGGCTGGGTCTCACTCCCCACCCATTCGATCCCCACCCTGCGGACGCCGTAGTCGTCCCGCGCTTGGAGAGTGAAACGGACCGATTCACTCTCCAGCATCACCCCCCGGCCAGAGAGACCCTCGACGGAGATTGTGGGGGGATCGTCATCGCGGGCGGTCAGACGAATTGCCAGTGGCTTACCGGCAGCGAGCCCCAGCACGTCGCTCCAGTCGAGCGCGATCTCGCGCGACTCATCCACGACGTTCGCTGGAGTGGTAAAGGTGGCCCCTGCTGGCTCCACCGCAACGCCGTCGACTGTGACTGTGGAGAGATCCCGGTTGGCGGTGGCGATCACGGTCACGCGGCTCCCCTTGACGACCGCCACTCCGCCTCCGCGGAGCTCCTTTTCCAGTGGTGCGGTGCGCCCGAGGTAGTCGGGCAACTGCACCGTGGCTGCCACGGAGGTGATCTCTGGACGCAACGTCGGCAGCAGCGTGACCCGTTGCCGGGCGTCTCCGACTGTCATCTGTAATGGCACGGTGGCGAGTTGCGGAGGCAGCCCAAGCCGGTAGCCATCGCCATCGCGATCGGCCGTGATCGACGCCGCGCTGCCGACCTGTGCCCGGGCCTGCGCCGGTCGCCATTGTGAGTCAGCGGCGAGGAGGAGCGCGAGCTCGGCCGGCTCGCCGTGCGGGATGACAATTGAATCTGGCAGCCTGCCGACGCGCGTGAACGTGAACCGCTCCACGCTTTGCCACGGAAAGAGGAACCGCGCCCAGGCATTGGCAGCCGCGCCCGGAAAGAGCGCCGGCAGCAGACACGCAAGCAACAGTGGCCCAGCTGCCATCCAGGCAAAGGCGCGGTGCCGCGGCCGGGGCACTGCCTGGGAAAGGTCGAGCCTGCCTGCCGAATCGGCCACCTGCCGGATTGCCGCCTGACGCAGCGCCCGTGACGAGCGCTGATCCCCCTGGTGACGGACGATCTCCACGATCCCGAGGAGCTGGTCCCCCAGCGACGGATACCGCCTGGCGATCAACCGGGCCACTTGGTCAATTCCACGGAGCCCCCACATCCATCGATGCACGGCCAGCGGAATCAGACTGCAACTGGCAACCGCCACTCCCCACAGCATCCAGCGGACCGCGGTGGGGGGATCGCTCACCCGGTCGAGGAGAAAGAGCAACAGCCAGGCGACGAGGACGCCGCACAGGAGCCCGCAGATGGCTTCCACTGCCTTGATCGCCCAGACGGTGCGGCGGAAGCGCTGCAACTGCCGCTGCAGAGCGTCAGGAAGCGCGAGGCTTCCCGGGATCGCGTTTCTGGACTGCAAATCGCTGAACATGCCCCGCCCCGCCAAGAGGTGTCTGCCACTTCTCATCCGCACTCTTCCTCCCGCCCGGGCACTCTCTCCAGGCCGTGCAGATCGTGCGGACTCTCACTCCACAGTCTGCAATCACCTTCCCACTGATCGTTCCCTTTAGACAAGTCCCTGCCACTTCCTCCCCACCCAGAACAGACCCAGCAGCCCTACCACAGTCGCCAGAGCCAGCGGATGGGCCCAGAGGCGCTCGCGGCGGACATCAGGCGGATTCTCGGGGAGATCCCTGAGTTTCACCAGTAACTCCTGCAGAGCATCAGGGGTCGCCGTCGAACCGTGCGTCAGCCGGGCAATTTCCTCGAGGACATCCGGGCGAGCAGCGCCGCCGGGGGATTCGCCCGGTGTACCCTGCACAAAGAGCCCTGCCTCGAGCCGGTCGCCGGTCTCGGCACAGGCAAGCACCATGGTGTGGCTGCCGGGCTCTCTCGGCGTGAATGAGCCAGAAAACACCCCCCAGGCTCCCTGCTCCCCAGGCGCAAACAGCCGCACCGTCTCGGTGGCGCCGGAGGGAGCTGTGATCAGCACCGTCACCGTTCCCGATTGCACGGGCTCACCCACCCCGTCGCTGACGTTGGCGTCGAGCGACACCACTTGCCCCACCTCAGGCTGTTCCGGCGAGAACAGCAAGCGCATCCGCTCACCCTTGGCCATGGTGCGTCGGTAGGCCATCCAACGCACCACCTGCCCCCAGAAGCGATAGTGGTATTTGTCCTCCACCCCCTTCCGCCACCGCCACGCTCCGTCGGTGGCCATGAAAAGCACCTTGCCGGCTCCAAACGACCGAGTCACCAGCAGCGGAATCCGCCCATATTCATTGGCGGCGTCGTCGTGGACGGCAAGCACCTCGGCTCCGGCCTTGGCGCGGAGCACAGGGGCGTACCACTGGAAGCCGGGGAGCGACTCCCAGACCGAGACGTTCTCCTCCTCCGAATCGGCCAGTCGCGCAAGCACACTACCGCGCCCCTTGTCAGTCAAAGCAAACCGCCCCGGCAGGCTGGTTCCCGTCCCCTCCGGACGGGATTCATCGAGGACCACCGGCAGCAGATCGACCAGCGGCGTCTCCCCGAGCGACATCTCCTTTCCCAGCCAGCCGGGCATAAACACCACCCCAGAAGCCTGATATTCAACAAGTTCCTTCAGCAACCGGCAGTCCTCGGCGGTGAGCTGCCCGTCATCGAGCCCCACGTCCCCCAAAAACACCACGTCGAAGGCCGCGAGCTCTTCGAGCGAACCGGGAAACTTCTGAATCGAATCCTTGTTGCCGCCACCGACCCGGGAGAGCCCCGGATGAAAGAGAAGGCAGGAGAGCTCCACCCCCGGATCGCGCGACAGCGCATTGCGGAGGTAGCGGTACTCCCAGCGCGGCAGGCTCTCCACCACCAGCACCCGCAATTTCTCCCGGCGGATGACCACCGGCGCCGTGCGCTGGTTGTTGTCGGCGAGGAGTTCGCCCGGCTGGGGGGGAACGCGGATGGTGACCGTGAAGTCGCCGACCGAGGCTGGCGTCCAATGGATCCACTCCGTCGACCGCCCCATCGACGCCAGTCGAACCTGCTTGGTGAACGACTGGCCGTCGGAGGTGTCCACGGCCACCGTCAGCGATTCCTCGCGGGGAAGGGTGCTTTGCAACGTGAAGGGGATACGGAATGGTTTTCCGACCACGCCGCTGACGGCACAGTCGAGACTGGCGACCGACACGTCGGGCAGTGGAATGGTGCTGCCAGCGGGGACGACAAACACCGGCACGCCGGAAAGACGCAGCGCTGTCGCGGCCCGCACCGGCGGCTGTCCTGCGTTCCAATCGCCGTCGGATGCCAGCACGATCGCCCGCAGGTTGGCATGCCGCTTGGGAGCCGCGTCGAGCGGGCTGAAAAGGTCAGAGCCACCGCTTGCCCCCTCCGCGTTGACAAGAGAAAAAGGCTCGATATGAATCTCAAACCGCTGCTCGAGAGGCTTCCAGAATGACGCCTCACCGATCTCCGCCACCGATTCCCTCCGCGACACCGCCACAGGGCCCTCCCCGCGATCCCCCACGCTCGACTCGACCGCGTCAATGGTGTCCATGCTCCGTGAGTCGTCCAGCAGGACCGCGATTGATGGCTTTGCGCTGGGCCGTTGCTGCGTCACCCATTCCGGCTGATTGAGGAGCAGGGCCACGATCACCGCCACGGCCAACCGGAGCAGTTCGAGCCCGCCGACGGCTGGCCGAAAACCGCTCCGCCACCAACCGAGGAGGCAGACCGCGGCCATCGCCGCCAGGAGCAACAGGGAAATGCCCACCGACCACAGCGAGGGGTGAAAACGCAGTCCACTGGCGATGGTGACCGGCTCCAAGGGCAGCGTCATGCGATGACCTTTCCGATCTTGGGGCCAATCGCAGGGGGCCGCAGCGCCGGCAGGCAGAGCAATCCCTCCGCAATCAGCGCGAGCAGGACTGCGACCAGAAACAGTCGCCAAACCTCCTCAACGACTCCCTTCACGGCACCGGCGCGGTTCTGGAAACGGCTCCAGGAGAGTCCTGCAAAGAGCGCATCGACATCCTCGTCGGCGACCACTCTGGCACCATCCTCCGCAGCGGGACGGTTGACCGCCAGCAGTCTCCCGGCGCTCGCAAACATCCCCTCATGGAAGCCCGCTTCGCTCGACGTCGCCGGGGGCCCGGCAACCTGCAGCCAGCTCAAGGCGGCAGGCTCTGGCTGGGGCCCGCGCACCTGACGAGCAGCGGCAACTCCGCCGCCGGCATCAACCAGCCGCGCGCCAGCCACGACCTCCAAGCCGGCGTCGATCGCCCGCTGCACGATCGCGTACAACACGACACCGTTGGCTGCCAGATCGGAGTCACGCAGCTGCGGCGTGGTGGCGAGGAAATAGACGCCGCCATGATCGCTCGCCGCGCGCGTGAGGACTGGCGAGCCATCGGCGAGAACCGCCAGCGCCGTCGCCTCGCCAAGAATCGCGCACGTCCGCCCGATCTCCAATTCGCCCACCGGCAACGCGGTGCCGGAGGTGGTCGAGGCGAGCAGCCCCTCGTCGGCCCGCCACGAGGCCGGCCGCAGCGGCGGGCTGTGGGCGGACCACGCCCCCCAAGAGATTCCGGCGAAGGCCGCGGGAGTGGGGTCTTCCGGCGGCAGGAAGATCACCTGGCCACCCCGGGCCACGAAGCCGGTAAGGGCCTCCGCGGCCCCAGATTCTGGCAGCGCTCCCTGCCAGAGGATCAGCGACACCTCCTCCAGTGGCAGACCGACGACGGCCTCTGCGGCCACCGTCTCCACCGTGCCGCGCAGCAACCGCTCGGGGGTAATGCCCGCCACTAACTCGAGTGTGCGCTGCGTCTGGGACTCCTCCGCCACCACGATTACGCGCCGCAGCGGTGGCAGGCCGAAGGCAAAATAGAAGTCATTGTCAGCCGGATTGGTGTCGGCGGGGATCGACACCCGCCCCCATCCCAATGCCAACGCGGGATCGGCATTGCTGGCCGCTGGCAGCCCGGCATCGCCCGACAACGCCTGGAGGGCGGAGATGTCGATGGGAATCGTATGGCCAGCGAGCAGGGCCTCGGTACCTGTCAGATCCACCATCACGGTCGATCGGGCCGGCCCCAGTTCAATCAGCACCGGCACGCTGGCAGGGCCGGTGTCCGACTCCCGGCGGATGGCGATCTCGAGCCGAAGTTCAAAGCCCGTTTCACGAGGATGCAGCGCCACCCCGGTCACGCGAACGGCGAGGTTGTCGGCGGCTGAGTCGCTGGAGGCGAGTAACGTCAGACGCACCGACTGAGGGATCACTCCGATCGCCTCGCGGATCGCCGGCCAGGCGCCGTCAGTCACCTTCCAGTCGTTGGCCCGCTGGTCGGAGCAGATCCAGATCGTGCTCGCGGCCGACCGATTGGCCGTCAGTTCTTCACAGGCCGCCTGCAGCATGAGGGGAAGATCGGCGGCGGCGGCGGCCGGATCCCCTTCGGGCACCTCAAGCAATCCCCGCGGAGAGGAGACTTCGATCGGCTGTGCCGAGACGCTGTCGATGAGTACCACCCGTTCGGTGCCGAGGGTCTCCAGGGCCAGTGCCACCTGCCGCCGCGCCGTGGTCAATTTCGATTCGCCGCCGGCCACCGCTGCCTGCGACATGCTCGGGGAGCGGTCGAGGAGGACGATGGCAGTCGCTTGCCTGCCCCCCCCTGCCACTGCCATCCAGCCCTGCGAGAGCGGGCGGCTGACCGCCAGCACCGCCGCCGCCACGGCGGCCATCCGAGCCAACATCACCAGCCAAGCCCGCAGCTTGCTGTAACCACGGGAAAGGGCCTGCGCTGAGAGCAGGAACATCATCGCGGCCCACGGGACCGACTGGAACCGCTGCCGGTTGATGAGGTGGATGATCACCGGCAGGGCGACCAGCGGCAGGGCCAAGAGGAGCCAGGGCTGGAGGAACATCAGCGCCTCCCCCGAGTTGACGCCCGGCTGATCAAAAACCGGGCCAGCACCTTCTCGTAATCCTCGTCGAGGAGCACGCGGTGGTAGTCGATCCCCTGCTCGAGCACAGTCGATCGCAGTGCCCCCAGCCAAGCCGACAGTGCCTGGGCGTAGCGGTCGGCGATGTCGAGGGGATCGACGAACAGCGGGCTGCCCCCTTCCATGTCGAGAAATCTCGTCGGACGACGGAAATCGAAGGCCATCTCCTGTGGATCGAGAAGATGGAAGACCACCACGTCATGCTTGCGAAAGCGGAGATGCCCGAAGCAACTGGCAAGTTCCCCGGGATCGACAAACAGATCGGAGACGATCACGATCATTGCCCGCTGCGGGACAGTCTCGGCCAGTTCGTGGAGCACCTGCGGCAACCGGCTCGTGCCGTGAGGCCGCATCTCCTCGAGGCCGTCGAGGACGAGGCGGAGGTGGGCGGGATTGCGCCGTGGGGGCAGGTGCCGGAGAATTGCATCGGCGACGCAGGAAAGCCCCACTGCGTCTCCCTGCCGACTGGCCAGGAAGCCGAGTGTGCCGGCCAGACGGCGGGCGTAATCAATCCGCGTCATCCCGGTGGAGCCGTATCCCATCGAGCCGCTCGAATCGACCACGAGGCACAATCGCAGGTTGGTGTCGGCCTCATATTCCTTGACGTAGTTGCGGTCGGTGCGGCCATACACCCGCCAGTCGAGGCGGCGGAGATCGTCCCCCGGAACATACTTACGGTATTCGGCAAACTCCACGCTCGAGCCGCGGTGCGGGCTCTCATGCCTGCCCGACACGCCGCCGGTCATCGGCCGGCGGGAAAGCAGCGGCACAGCGGCCAGCCGCGCAAGCACGCTGCTGTCGAGGAAGGTCCGCGCGACGCGGTCAGTGGACATGGCTCAACCGTTCTGCTTGTGGATCGCCTCCGCCAATAGCCGCTCCACGATCTTCCGCGAGTCGATTCCCTCCGCCTGGGCCGCGAACGTCGTCAGCACGCGGTGGGTGAGGACCGGCGCCGCCACGGCCTGAATGTCTTCCAGACGGACCATGTATCCACCGGTCAGGGCAGCCCGCGCCTTGGCACCGAGGATCAGATACTGCACCGCGCGGGGGCCGGCCCCCCAAGAGACAAGTGGCTTGAGCCATTCCGGAGCCGTCGATCCCTGCGGACGCGTCCGCCGCACCAACTGCGTGGCGAAGGTGTAGATATGGTCGGGGACTGGAATGCGGCGAACGAGGTGCTGGAAGTCGATGATCTCGTCGGCGGAGAGCACATGATCGAGTTCGGGGAGCGTGTCGCCGGTCGTCGTCCGGGCGATCATCACCTCCTCCTCCTCCGACGGGTAATCGACCTCCACCAGGAACATGAAGCGGTCGAGCTGCGCCTCGGGGAGCGGATAGGTCCCCTCCTGTTCGACCGGATTCTGCGTCGCCAGCACGAAGAATGGCGGGTCGAGGCGCGAGGTTTTGCCGACCACCGTCACCTTCTGTTCCTGCATCGCCTCCAGCATCGCAGCCTGCGTCTTGGGGGGAGCGCGGTTGATCTCGTCGGCCAAAACGATGTTGGCAAACACTGGCCCCGGTACAAAGAGGAACTCGCGGCGGCCCCCGGCCGATTCCTGGAGGATATCAGTGCCGGTGATGTCCATCGGCATCAGATCGGGAGTGAACTGGATGCGGCTGAACTTCAGCGACACCGCCTCGGCCAGCCGGCTCACCAGGAGCGTCTTGGCCAGCCCCGGAACTCCCATCAACAGCGCGTGGCCGCGGGCGAAGAGGCAGATCGCCAGCCGTTCGATGGTCTCGGCCTGGCCGATGATCACCCGGCCGAGTTCGACCTGCAGCCGCCGGTACGACTCGCGGAGGCGGTCGAGTTTTTCAACGTCGTCGTCGCCGAGGCGGTCAGCGCTGTCGGGGGCGGAGGGGAAAGCCATGAGGAGATTCTCCAGCCAAGCGGTGCGGAGGCTCCCACGGCAGTGGGCCATCCTCTGAGAAGACTATCCGAAAGCAACACCCGCCTCCACCGAGGGGTGAATCGACGGCAATCCGCCCGGAGTCAGGGCGGGGGATGGCTTCCATTTTTCCGGCGCGAAAACAATCGTTGCTCGAGAGCCCGCCGAGAGCCCGCCACGGCTTCTTTCCACCGCTTGCGCGCTGCGGAAGCCCGGGGGATTCCTCGGTCTCTACCCCCAGTCATTCTCTGGAGAGAAACGCGACAGTCTGCTCCTGAATTCCCCGCAGCGTCTCCTCGACAGACTGCTTCCCGGTCGTGAGGCGGCCCAGTTCGACCGCATTGACCTCGGTGGCTAGCGTTACCCAGGCGGGAAGATGGGGCGAGGTTCCCATCCGGCTCTCGATCGCCCGCCGTGTGACCTCGAAGTGCCGGGTTGTCCCCGCCATGGGAGCGTTCTTTGCCAGCACCCGCAGGTCATTGAAGCTGCTCTTCCGGACCGGCGTGTCGGCCCCCGCGGCATTGGCCCGCGCGGTGACGTCGGCACTGGTGGCCCACTGCATAAAGATCCAGGCCGCATCGGGGTGGGGAGCATGCCGGCTGAGGGCCAGACACGATCCTCCCTGACGGCTGATGCCGGGCGTCTCCTGAAACCCACACTCGGCTGCGGTCAGCCGCGCCGCCTCCTGCGGGCAGTCGGCCGGTTCGACCAATCCCACCACCTGACTGCGGCGGGGGTCGTCACAGGCTGGGAAAAACTCGCTCCAGGAGATGACGATCCCGGCATGGCCCTGCGTAAAGGCCTCGGCCTGCCCGTTCCAATCCCAATCGCGGACCTCCGGGCTCATGTGGCGCCCCAGTTCCAGCATGTACTCAAGCCCCCGGCGGTTGCCCTCGGTGACGTAGTCGGGACGGTTGTCGCTGTCAAAGTGATGGCCACCATGGGCCCACATCCACGCCGAGGCATCGCACTGCAGCGAGAAGTGACCGGTCTTCCACTGCCCGGCCGTGCCGCGAACACCCTTGCCGCGATGCGACTCGTCGATCGCCTTCACCACCTGCAGATACTCATGCATCGTCGTGGGGACAGCCAGAGCCAGTTGGTCGAGGATGTCTTTGCGGTACATCATGATGAAGATCGGGATGTCAAACGGCACGCCGACGATCTGGCCGTCGTAACTGGCAGTCGATGCGACCAACTGCGGGAGGAAGTCGTCGAAGTCGTAGCCCGGATAGGCCAGATCGCGCTTCTCGAGGAGCTCGGTGATTCCCACGCTCTCGTCGGCAAACCGGGCTAGCCAAGCCTGATCCCAATAGAAGATGTCGGCGTGCCCCTTCGAGCCATCGGCGCCGGCCAGCGTGTCGGCCACGGTCTGTGCCAACACCTGATCAAGTGGCACCGGCTGCCAGTCGACCTCGATGCCAGACAGCGGTGTGAATTCCTCACGGATCAATTGGCCGATGATCTGGCCGGGGGGCGTGTTCTCAGACACAACCCTGATCCGCGTCCCCTTGTAGCCCCCGCCGACACTTTTGAGAAAATGCCGTTGATCGTTGGTCAGGCCGCTGTCGGCCAGGGGCGTTTGCACGGCCGACTGCGCATGACACGACCCTCTCCCGGCTGGCGGGCCCGAAAGATACCGGGCGGAGGCAAAGCCGAAGCCGGCCGTGGCGGCGGCGCGGAGAAAGCGGCGCCGGTCGATAGTGCCTGTGCGGAGCTGCCTGGCCATCTTCGCCACAGAGATCCGCTGCTGCCGATCGAGATCGTTCATGGTGCTCCCTGCCGGTGTGGGGATTGCTCGCCGAACTGGAAATAGGCCGGCAAGGCGATCAGCATAGCCGAGCCGAACGGATCGCCTTTTCCTCTGGGCCGACCGGACCGTCCGGCTGAGTGCCGACAGCCCGCCACCCCCCACTTGCTACACCGGACCGGCTTCGTCCCCCTCCGCCTCAAGTGCCCGCAGCACTTCCACAGCCTCCTCGAGTGTCGGCGCTTCGCCAGCGCGGACTCGCCCCCGTCGATCGGCCATGGCAAGCAGCTTGAGGGCCTCGAAATCGGCATGATCCTCAAGGCGGTGGCGGGCACGGTGCCCGAGCGTGCCGGCATGGAGCGCCACGGCGGCCGGCAGCATCTCCACCAACCACCGCGTCCGCCCGGTGACTAGGCCGTCGAGCGCGTCGAGGGCAGCAGCGACGGCGTCGGCGCGATTGACCGCCAGTCCGACGTCGTGAACCAGCGCCGCAGTGAGCAATTCCTCGTCCCACGGGCGCTCTTCCTGCACCCGGGCAAAGACCTGCAGCGAATGCTCAAGCGCGTCCCCTTCCGGGTGCTTTACCCGATCCTGACGGATCGTTGAGAGCACGCGGACCAGTTCGGTGATCACGTCGAAACGGTCGGCAGAAGCGCTCTGACGGGGGGCGACCGCGTCGCTCCCCCGGACCATCTCCCGCGTGGTCTCGCGGCGGATCTCGTCGCGGTCGGGGAGGTGCTGCGGCGGCACCCATCCGCGCCCCACGCGCCG